>NZ_JBFUHE010000011.1:0-278219 GCF_056402535.1 Mucilaginibacter sp. P4_A11 | reverse complement strand
GTCGGGGATTGCTTCGTACCTCGCAATGACGTTGTGGAGATGCCATTGCACCTTCAGCGTTCGACGGATTTAAACACTCAGACTGACGGGCCCTCTTTTGCTATTGATGTTCGGAGTCCAAAGGAAAGTGTCCTATACCTATGCCCGCGTTAGATAGAAGCGTTAAGCCCAGCTACACAAGGCATGCAGGCGCATGAAAGCATACCCCGGGCCGCAGGTAATACCATGATCGGAAATAACTTTCAGTGTTCACATGATTTATACCATGAATTGCTGAAAAAAGATTATTCCAATTTAAAAAAGTACGCTATATTCACTGTGTCTAATTAGGTGTTGATCTCACACCTAATATAAACCAAATCACTGATACTCATGACGTTTAAACAATTATCTAACAAAGGCGGAAAAGTAAAGCAATCGATTGCGTTGATTCTTTTGCTCATAACCTGTATGCCTGCTATGGCAGCTGTCAAATCTTTTAAGAAGGCTGCCGATGGCGTTACTTTTACGCTCGACAAAGGTTTGATGAAAATCCTCATTCGCAAGGACGATCTTATCGAAGTTAAATACACCATTTTTGATACTTTTGAAACCAAACAGTCATTAGTGGTTAATAACAAATGGCTTCAGCACCTGGTTTACCAGGTTGCAGATGGTAAAGCTGAAGTGGTTATTACTACGGCAAAGTTGAAAGTAAGGGTTAATAAAGCTACTAACGCAATTACCTATACCGATTTGAAAGGGAATGTGATCACTGCCGAAGATAGCGACAATAAATCCCTTACTGCGGCTACTATCGCCGGGATCAATACCTACAACGTTACCACACAATTTACATCGCCAAAGGATGAGGCTTTGTTTGGGCTGGGTTGTCATCCGCTGGATTCTATGTCAATCAATTACAAGGGGCGTAACCAGGACCTTGCCATTAAATATCTTACAGGCGCTATCCCTGTCCTATTATCAACAAAAGGCTATGGCCTAATGTGGGATAACTATTCCGCCAGTAATTTCTACGGCGCCGAAGCCGACAATACCAAATTCAAATATGTATCTGAAAGCGGTAAGCAGGTTGACTACTTCTTTTTCTACGGGCCCGGCTTTGATCACATAATCGATCTGTACCGTACTGCCACCGGTAAAGCGCCGATGTTTGGTAAATGGGCTTACGGCTTGTTCCAGTCGCAAGACAGGTACTTGAGTGAAGACGAGATCCTTACAGTAAAAGATAATTATCGTAATAACCACATTCCAGTGGACGTGATTGTGCAGGACTGGTATTACTGGGACCCATTGCCAATAGGTTCGCACGTGATGAAACCCGAGCGCTACCCGCATCCACAACAGTTGGTTGACGCCCTACACAAGGCAAACATCCATGCCATGATCTCCATTTGGCCGGTGTTTGGTAAAGGCACACCTAACTATGATGCACTGGACAAAATGGGAGGACTAACCGATATCACCTGGGATAACGTGGTTACCCATACCTTTGATACTTATTATGATGCCCATAACCCTAAGGCTCGTGAACTTTACTGGGACCAGGCCCGCGACAGCCTTATTAAGCGTTACGGCTGGGATGCCTGGTGGATAGATCAGTGCGAGCCTGATAATGGTGCATTGCTGGATGCCCGCCGCCAAAGCAAGTTTGCTATAGGTAAGGGTATTGACTATTTTAATACTTACTCACTACAGCATACTAAAGGCGTATATGAGGGCTGGCGCAGGGATATCCCGGGTAAGCGAGCCTTCTTTTTGGTGAGGCAGTCGTTTGCGGGTGAGCAACGCAATGCCTCTACATTATGGTCGAGCGATATTGAATGTACTTTCCATGATTTTAAAGACCAGGTGCCACAGGGGATCAACGCTTGTACATCGGGCATCCCATACTGGACTTCCGATATTGGCGGCTACCATTATCACTGGAAGCCTGCCGATTGGTCGCAACCTGACAAACGGGAGCTGTTTACCCGCTGGTTCCAGTTCGGTACGTTTTGCCCTATCTTCCGGATCCATGGAAAAGGCGAGCGTGCTATCTTCAGCAAAAACTGGGATGAAAATACAAGGTCTATCCTGCTTAATTTCGATAAGCTCCGTTACCGCCTGATGCCGTACATTTACTCGTTAGCCGGCCGCGTAACTAACGATAACTACACCATTATGCGTTCCCTGGCTTTTGATTATCGCGGCGATGCCAATGTTTACGGTATCCCTGATCAGTATATGTTTGGGCCTGCCTTCATGGTTAACCCTGTTACCGAGCAGTTGTATACCTCAAGCGATGCCGACAGGAAGGCCAAAGCGCGTCAGGTTTACCTGCCTGCCGCCAGCAAATGGTACAACTTCTGGACAGGCGAACTGCTTGACGGTGGCCAAACCATCAGTGCCGCGGCTCCTATCGAAATATTGCCACTGTACGTAAAAGCGGGCTCTATTATTCCCATGGGTCCTGATGTTGAGTATGCTACTGAAAAACCAAACAGCAACATCGAGCTTCGTATTTACCCCGGTGCCGATGCTTCATTTAAGTTTTATGAAGATGAGAACGATAACTATAACTATGAAAAAGGTCAGTCGGCTACGTTTACGTTAAACTGGAATGATAAAACACATAAGCTTACTATCTCAGATACCAAAGGACATTTCCCTGGTCAGTTAAAGAGCCGCACATTTAATGTGGTACTGGTTAAAGGCGCACACGGTTCGGATGTGGCTTTAACGGCTAAGGCTGATAAAGTGGTTAAGTATAGCGGTAAAGCGGTAGCGGTAGCCCTTTAGTGGTCATTTGAATCATTGGTTAATTTATTGATCAACAATTTACAAACCGTCAATGCGAGGTACGAAGCAATCCCTATAAGCAGAGCCGCTCTGTATAGTTCGCGATTGCTTCGTACCTCGCAATGACGGTTTTTTTTAATTCCTTTTGCTCGCCACTTTCTTATCCTTCTTCGCTTTCATTTTCAAATTCAGCATCTCTACCAAAACGGAGAAAGCCATAGCAAAATAGATATACCCTTTAGGGATATGCTGTTCAAAGGCTTCGGCCAACAATGAAACACCGATCAATAGTAAAAACGACAACGCCAGCATTTTTACTGTTGGGTGCTTGTTTACAAATGAGGCTACGCCGTTTGATGCCCACATCATAATGGCAACGGCAATAACTACAGCAAGGATCATGATTTCTACATGACTTGCCATGCCTACGGCAGTGATCACTGAATCGAGAGAGAAAACGATATCCAGCAGCATGATCTGGATTATGGTGCCCCAGAATGAATGTTTCTTTACTGCTCCTTCTGCTTCTTCCTCGCCTTCAATTTTATGATGGATCTCGGCGGTGCTTTTGTAGATAAGAAACAGGCCGCCAATGATCAGGATCAGATCGCGACCGGAGATTGCCAGTTTTTCAACCCACTCGGCATTGGTAATGCTAAAGATAGAGCTCAGATTAAATAGCGGCGCCGTAAGGGTCATTACCCAGCTGATTGATAATAATAGCAGGATGCGGGTTATCATGGCCATGCCCAGACCAATCCGCCGGCCTTTGCTTTGTTGACTGGCCGGGAGTTTATCTGATAGAATGGAGATAAATATTACGTTATCGATGCCTAAAACGATCTCTAAAAGTGTAAGCGTGACCAGGGATATCCAGGACTCGGCCTGGGTAAAGATTTCAAAACTCATAGGTGCGCAGGTATTTGTTTCTTCCCAAAAATAACAAAACCCCTGCCTTTAAAGGCAGGGGTTTGTAAAAATAGATTTTCACGTTCAAGCACTTATTCAACGGTAACCGACTTGGCCAGGTTACGCGGCTGATCCACATTACAACCGCGCATTACGGCAATGTGATAAGCCAGTAATTGCAGTGGAATGGTCGCCACAAGCGGTACAAATGCTTCGCTGGTTTGGGGTATCTCTATTACATAATCGGCCATGCCTTTTACTTCGGTGTCGCCTTCGGTAACAATGGCAATTACATGACCTTTTCGGGCTTTTACTTCCTGGATATTGCTGATCACCTTTTCGTACGATGAATGTTTGGTGGCTATGAACACTACCGGCATTTCATCGTCAATTAAGGCGATAGGGCCGTGTTTCATTTCGGCAGCCGGATAGCCTTCGGCATGAATGTAGGAGATCTCCTTGAGCTTTAAAGCGCCTTCCAGTGCTACAGGGAACGAACTTCCCCTACCCAGGAATAGACAATTAGTTGAATCTTTGAATTTGGCTGCAATTTCTTTGATATGATCGTTAGATTTCAGGGCTTCCTGCACCAGGTTCGGGATTTCGTTTAAGCCGGTTAAATACTCAACCATTTTGCTTTCGGTAATTTTACCTCGCTGCTGGGCTATATAAAATGCTATCAATGTTAATACGCTTACCTGGGCTGTGAACGCCTTGGTTGAGGCAACACCAATCTCCGGCCCGGCATGGGTATAAACGCCAGCGTGTGTTAAACGCGGAATAGAAGCACCAACCACATTACAAATACCGAAAATAGTAGCGCCTTTTTCTTTAGCCAGTTCAATGGCAGCCATGGTATCAGCAGTCTCGCCCGATTGGGAAATAGCTATCACCAGGTCTTTTTCGGTGATGATAGGGTTGCGGTACCTGAACTCGGAGGCATATTCTACCTCCACCGGCACGCGGGCATATTCTTCAATTAGATATTCGCCTACCAAACCTGCGTGCCATGAGGTGCCGCAGGCTACAATAATGATCCTATCGACATTTTTAAGCTTCTCGGTGTATTCTTTAATGCCGCCAAGCTGAACTTTGCCCTGTTGGGGGTAAATACGGCCACGCAGGCAATCGCGGATGGAACGGGGCTGCTCATAAATCTCCTTCATCATAAAGTGATCGTAACCGCCTTTTTCGAGCATTTCCAGTTTTAAATCGAGTTCCTGGATATAGGGTGTCTGTACCGAGTTATCAATGTTTTTTACCAGCAGATTTTCCCGATGCACATAAGCAATTTCGTTATCGTTAAGATAGATCACATTTTTGGTATACTCTACAATGGGCGTAGCGTCTGAAGCTATGAAATATTCACCTTTGCCTACTCCAATTACCATTGGGCTGCCTTTACGGGCCGCAATAAGCAAATCAGGCTCATCGGCACTCATAATTACAATGGCATATGCACCTATCACTTTATTTAAAGCAACACGAACAGCATCTTTCAAATCCAGCCCGGTTTCCTTTTGGATGTCTTCGATCAGGTGTATTAAAACCTCGGTATCTGTGTCGCTTTTAAAAACATGGCCTTTAGCTATGAGGGTCTCTTTGATCACCCCATAGTTTTCGATAATACCGTTATGGATAATGGTAAGCCTCCTGTCTCCAGACGAGTGTGGGTGCGAGTTGCGATCACTTGGTTCGCCATGCGTAGCCCAGCGGGTATGTCCCATCCCAATAGTCCCCTTCAGATCGATATCCTTCACAAATTTTTCAAGATCCTCCACCTTCCCGGCCTTTTTATAAACTTTAAGGTCCTGATCAAGCAGGGCAACTCCGGCGCTGTCATAGCCCCGGTATGACAGCCTGTGAAGCCCTTTTATAACGATGGGATAAGCATCCCTAAATCCTATATAACCAACAATTCCGCACATATAATAATCAAGTATAAATGTTAAACGCCGCAAAATAAACAGCTATATAACACATATCAGCAATAATTATTTTGATTTTTTACGAAAAAGGTGAAGTTTTAAAATACTTAAAAAAGTATTTTAAGAAGTGTATTTGTCTTAAACAAAAAAATCCCCTAAGCGGGGATTCTTTTGTTTATTAATAGATATCTTACTTGCGAATTTTGGTATAAATGATATTCAGCCGGATGCTGTAACCCGGGGTGCCTTTATCGCTGCCCACTATAACTGTGCGGGCGGCTGTTTGTGTTGACGGGCCCACATCAATACCTGTTGTGGTATTAACCAGGGTAGTATCAACAGGGGCAATATAAGTACCGTAATCAACTGTTTTTTTACGGATCAGGTCCTGTACAAAAGCGGTAACCAGGAAATGGTATTCTTTTGTGGTGCGGTTATAGCGGCCGCCAAACAAACTGGTTTGTGAGCGCGGATCACTGCCGTTGGCATCCTGTATCAGTGTTCTTTGTTTGGCTATATCCAGCTTGTACATGGTTAGCTTAGGTAATGGCGCATATGGCACACCTGAGCCAGCCCGGGGGGTTATAACAATTTCGGCACGGTTTAACACTACTGTTGAGTCAACCAACTTGTCCAGGCCAGGGAAACTGAGCTTGGCCCTTAAGCCAGCAAGTCCCTGTAAATAAACCGTATTTTGCGATGTTGTGGTATTATTAAGGGCGGCCTGGATAGTGGTGCTATATGTACGTGTAACTTCGGCCGCACGGTTAAAGAATGGCAGGGTCACCGATGCCGTATCAATAGTGCTCGTTGTTGTGCTGGTGGCGGCCGTAACAACCTTATAAAATACGTCAAGTTGCGAAGCGCCCATATTAAGCTGTATGATGCCGCCGGCATCGCTGGCCTGTGCCTTTTCCAATGAAAGATATAACCCTTTTACAGTACTTTGAAAGGTTGTTGGCGACGCGAGTATGGTACCGCTTGCATTAAACAGGTTGTTATAAATAAAAGCTTTGCTGAGCGGTACACGCAATTGAGGGGCTACACGCTGAACAGTATCCAACGTATCGGTACGGATACGGGCAATAGTAATACTGTCATGCGTACGGGCTGTAAAAGTTTTAGAGCCAAGTAAGGCGCTCAGATCAGCATCCCAGTGACTGTTGGTGTAGTAGGTTTTGCTTTCTATCTTTTTTTGAAGTTGGTAAACATTTATTTTATAGCGCGAAGCCAGCGAATCGCCATAAAAACCATCGGCATACTTAAGTACAAGTACGGCGGAGTCTATTGTCAGGGTACCTGCCGGAACGGTATACGCGGCTCCATTTGGCAGGTTAAGGCCAATGGCAACCACACTTTTTGTTGTGCCGAATACAGGGTCGGTAAAATTGGCAAGCGGTGTCCTGGTCATGCCGGATGTAGCTGCCGTATCATCAACAACAGTGTTAATAACAATATTGGTATCAACTAGCAGGCTGCCGTTGATCTCGTTTTGATCATTGATGCCCAAACCAATACCATCCTGGCGTTTACAACTATTCAAAATAAAAAGACTTATTAACAGGGTCAATAAGTCTAATCGGAAAAATTTCATATATAATATTAAGTCTTATGCAACATGCACCAATTCGTCGTTGGTAATTTCGTCGTAAAAATTGTAATAATTTTCGAAATCTGCGGTAGAATCAAAGTCTAAAACCGATTTATTGCTGTTTTTAACATTATTTAACACATCAGCATCGATATCAGGGCTGCCTAAAACAATGCCGTCTGAGTAATGAATTGCGCCGGCATACAGTGCCGAATTGGTGCCTCCTTTGTAAGGCTCAACATGCTGCTCGTTCATATTGCTCATGATGGCTTTTGTAGCAAAATCATCATGCAATTTCTCTTTAAAATCATTTTCATAAATTGAGTAAATGATTTTTGAGTGCTTGAATGTAGGATCGTCTTTGTAAGTTGTTTTCAGATAAGCAGGTACAAGCGCGCTCATCCAGCCATGGCAATGAATCACATCCGGTGCCCAGCCTAATTTTTTAACAGTTTCCAATGCTCCTTTGCAAAAGAAGATCATACGCTCGTCATTATCAGCATAAAATTTACCTTCTTTGTCTGCAAACACATGTTTACGCTGAAAATATTCTTCATTATCCAAAAAATACACCTGCATACGCGCCGCCGGGATAGATGCTACTTTGATGATCAGCGGGTTATCATTATCGTCGATAATAATATTCATACCTGATAACCGGATCACTTCATGAAGTCTGTTCCTGCGCTCATTGATGTTGCCGAAACGCGGCATAAGGATACGGATCTCGTAACCTTTCTCCTGCATAGCCTGCGGAAGTTGGCGTGTTATTTCAGCAATTTTTGTGAGTTCAAGGAAAGGGGACATTTCATGAGTTATAAACAAAAGCTTAGATTTACCCATCACTAAATCAGTATTTAAAATGTAAAGAAGTCAAAAAATTTGAGTTTGCAAATATAACTAATATTATATAAACTGCCAACGAATTATGCAAGTAACTTTTGGTTATTTTTAAGCAATTGTACACCTTTGCCAAATTTTGTAACACCTATTACGTTGAAAATATTCAGCACTAAAAATGAGATAACCGATTATTTTAACCGTAAGCCGGTAAAAGTAATTGGCTTTGTACCAACCATGGGCGCACTGCATAAGGGGCACTTGGGTTTAATTGAACTGGCTAAGCAGCAAAGCACCCAGGTTGTTTGCAGTATTTTTGTGAACCCTACCCAGTTTAATGACCCTAAAGATCTTGAAAAATATCCCCGCCCCATAACCGACGATATCCGCCGTCTGGAAGAAGTTAACTGCGATATTTTGTTTAATCCGCAGGTTACCGAGATGTATGCTGATAATGAGAAATGGCATTTTGACATGGGCGATCTTGAACACTTGCTGGAAGGAAAATTCAGGCCCGGGCATTACCAGGGCGTTACGCAGGTGGTAAATAAGTTGTTCAATATTGTAAAGCCCGATATCGCTTTTTTGGGTCAGAAAGATTATCAGCAGGTTATGGTGATCAGCAAAATGGTGGAAGCATTGAATATGCCTGTTAAGCTGGTGATGTGCCCTATCGAGCGCGAGCCCGACGGCCTGGCTATGAGCTCAAGAAACATTCACCTTACGCCGTATGACAGGGAACATTCGCTTATTCTGTCTAAAACGCTCAACTGGGTTAATGAAAACTTTGATATCAACAAAATTGATGCCCTGCAGCAGCAGGCTGCTCAAATGATCAGCAGCGAACCCGGCGTTGAACTGGAGTATTTTGAAATAGCCGATGGCAAAACTTTGCACCCGGCCACCCCGGTATCCGAATCCATTGTTGCCCTTGTTGCAGCCCGGGTAGGTAAAACAAGATTGATTGATAATGTGTTGATTTCTTAGGTGATAGTCTATAGATCATGGGGGGTAATTCGCTGGTGTAAACACTTGATATACTGTCGACTATTAGTAATTGACTATGGGGTGATTTTTGAGTGAAAATCTTTTACAATCTATGGACTATCGACTATGGACTATCGACTAAATTTATTCCTAACTTTGCGCCATGATAATTGAAATATTAAAGTCCAAAATTCACCGGGTTAAGGTAACGCAGGCGGAGTTGAATTATGTGGGCAGTATCACTATTGATGAAGACCTGATTGAGGCTGCAAATATCATCCCCAACGAAAAGGTTCAGATAGTGAACAACAATAACGGGGCTCGCTTTGAAACCTATGTTATCAAAGGCGAACGCGGAACGGGTACCGTATGTCTTAACGGCGCTACGGCCCGTCTGGCACAGGTAGGAGATATCGTGATCATCATGTCATACGCATACATGGAGACTGAAGAGGCACGCAGCTACGAACCTATTTTGATATTTCCCGATTCAGATAACAAACTGATTAAGTAAATTAGCGGCGCTTAAGCCGCAATTTACTTAATGAAAACACTTTTTACCATATCTCTTTTTCTTGTTACTGTAACCGGAGTTTTTGCCCAACGCCAAAACGTTTATTTTATCAAAAATAATGGCAAATACGTTGATACGCGTGATAGTGCCGATTATATCCGTGTGGTGCGGGAGCCGGACTCGGCTTCAACGTTATATAATGTTTTTGAATTTTATCCCAGCGGAACTCAAAAACTCATCGGGAAATCTGTAAAGATAGATCCGCCGCAATTTGAAGGGCAATGCGTTACCTACTATACCAATAGCAAAAGGCAATCCGTGATCAGCTATAAAAACGGGGTGAAGGCCGGCGAGGATATGGAATTTTATCCCAATGGCAGGTTATACGCGCAGTTTTCGTATCCCGAAGATAATAAGGACCGTACAGCCGACAGGTCTGGTAATTACCTCATCATCGCCAATAAAGATTCATTAGGAAACGCCCAGGTAACCGATGGGAATGGCTATTTTAAAGGTTACAATAGCAAGTTTGCTTATGTTGAAGAAGAAGGCCCTGTAAAAGGCGGCAAACGCGATGGGCAGTGGAAAGGTGATTTTCAAGACTTCAAGACCACTTTTACTGAAATTTACGATAACGGGGTGTTGGTATCAGCACAGCTACAACTAAAGATGGAAAAGTAAATACCTACCTGAAATCTCGTGAGGTACCTCCGCAATTTAAAGGCGGGCTTGAGCGGTTTGGAAGGTTTTTATCAAATAATATCAAATATCCGGATGATGCGCTTCGCCGCGGGATTGAAGGCACTGTGGTCCTTTCTTTCGTTGTTGAAAAAGATGGAACATTAACAGATATTAAAGTGAGCAAGTCTGTTATCCCTGTTATTGATAATGAAGCTGTGCGGGTGCTCAATAATTCGCCCAAATGGGTTCCTGGAACACAATTTGGCTTCCCGGTTAGGGTTAGGTATAGCGTGCCGGTTTCATTCGCGATGAGCAGGTAAACTTAATTAGCCGGGTTTGATCCTATCCCCAGTGATACTTTCAGACTAATGTCAGTTGTCGCGGCTTTACGCAGGCGGTAAACCATTCTGATGCGTACGCTGGGCTGGCGTACCAGTTCATCTAAAAAATGGGAGTTGTCTAAATCAAGTGTTATGCCGTTTCCCGAGTTTGGCGAAATATCTTTCCGGATAGCTACCATTACCTCATCACTACCGTCGCTTTTACCCATATACACACGTAGTGAAGCAATATTGCCGATATTGTAATCTGAAGGGTCTCTTGATTCCAACCTGGCCGATACGATCCGTACTTCGCTTATTTTACCGGCGTTATTGCCATCTTTGGTAAAATCCTGGTCATAGCTGTTACCTATGCTTAGTGCGGTTTGAGCTTCGTCAACTTTGGCCGATGCCGGAATCACCATAGTGGCCGTATACGGGAAGGTTGATTTAACAACTGATTGCAGCATGGCGCAGCTGCCCAAAAATAAAATAGCCACAAGCAATGGAAAAACAGGCTTCTTTATCATAGTTCCTAAATATATAAAGTATTTGCGGATTGGCGCAATTACAGGTTCAATCGGAATTTTTACAGGCAGGGCTGTAAGTAAATATAGTGAGATTTTACGAAAATAGTAAGCTTATTGTTTTATGAAAAAGTATCCTGAAACTTAAAAGAAGCCGTGAGAGATTGCTGTTATATTAAATCTGAAAAAAAACATAAATCGTGTTTGTTAAAATTCTATCTTTGCACCCCGACGCTGAAGTCGGGATTTCTTGGCTTTCAGCGCATAGGAAAAACCGTTTAAAGGCCTAACAGCCTTTAACTTTTGACTTAGAACTTTTGAATTAAAAAAAAGCCCTATGCCCAAAGACACCTCCATCAAATCCGTTCTGATAATAGGCTCAGGCCCAATCATTATTGGCCAGGCTTGCGAATTTGATTACGCCGGCTCACAAGCCGCCCTTTCCCTTAAAGACGAAGGTATTACCGTTTCCATCATTAACAGCAATCCGGCCACTATTATGACGGATAAAGTTATTGGCGATCACGTATACCTGCTGCCGCTAACCTGCGAAAGCATCGAGAAAATTTTAACCGAGCAACAGATCGACGCTGTATTGCCTACCATGGGTGGCCAAACAGCACTCAATCTTTGTATTGAAGCTGCCGAACGCGGCATCTGGGAAAAATTCGGTGTTAAAATTGTTGGTGTCGATATCGCTGCCATCGAAAAAACAGAGAACCGCGAAGCTTTCCGCCAGTTGATGGTTGACATCGGCGTAGGTGTGGCAAAATCAAAAATTGCCAACTCGTTTCTGGAAGGTAAAGAAGCAGCGCAGGAAATCGGTTTCCCGCTGGTTATCCGCCCAAGTTATACTTTAGGTGGTAAAGGCGCAGGCTTTGTACACAAAAAAGAAGAATTTGATGCCGCTTTAAGCCGTGGCTTGCAGGCATCACCAACTCACGAGGTTTTGGTTGAACAAGCCGTGCTGGGCTGGAAGGAATACGAGCTGGAGTTATTGCGTGACAGTAATGATAACGTGATCATCATCTGCTCTATCGAAAACTTCGACCCGATGGGTATCCACACCGGCGACTCGATCACTGTAGCACCTGCTATGACACTGAGCGACCGCTGCTACCAGGAAATGCGTAACCAGGCTATTAAGATGATGCGCGCCATCGGTAACTTTGCCGGCGGCTGTAACGTGCAGTTTTCGGTTAATCCTGCCGATGAATCGATCATCGCTATTGAAATTAACCCCCGCGTTTCACGCTCATCAGCACTGGCATCAAAAGCAACAGGTTACCCTATCGCTAAAATTGCTGCCAAGCTTGCTATAGGTTACAACCTCGATGAAATCGAAAACCAAATCACCAAAACAACTTCGGCTTACTTTGAGCCTACTTTGGATTACGTGATCGTGAAAATACCTCGCTGGAACTTTGATAAGTTCAAAGGCGCTAACAAAGAGCTTGGCCTGCAGATGAAATCGGTAGGTGAGGTGATGGGCATTGGTCGCAGCTTTATTGAAGCATTGCAAAAAGCTTGTCAGAGTTTGGAAATCGGTCGCGCCGGCTTAGGTGCCGACGGTCGCCAGAGCCGCAACCTTGAAGAGATCATGCACAGCCTGGAGCATCCAAGCTGGGACAGGTTATTCCACATCTATGACGCTATGAGCCTGGGTGTGCCAATCGAGTCTATCCGCAAGGCAACCAAGATTGACCGCTGGTTCCTGAACCAGATCCAGGACCTGATCAACCTTGAAGCTGAGCTGCGCCGCTACAGCCTAAATAATATCCCTGAAGAGTTTTTCTTCACCCTTAAACAAAAAGGATTTTCAGACGTACAAATAGCCCACATTTTGGGCAACGTAACCGAGGAAGATGTTTACCAGCGCCGCAAAGCGCTGGGCATGACCCGCGTTTACAAGATGGTTGATACTTGCGCTGCCGAGTTCCCTGCAAAAACACCGTATTATTACTCAACTTACGAAGGTGAGAACGAATCGGTATCATCCGACAGGAAAAAGATCATTGTATTAGGCTCGGGCCCTAACCGCATAGGTCAGGGTATTGAGTTTGATTACAGCTGTGTGCACGGTCTGCTTGCTGCTAAAGAGGCCGGTTTTGAGGCCATCATGGTTAACTGTAACCCTGAAACGGTATCGACCGACTTTAACATGGCCGATAAGCTATACTTTGAGCCGGTTTATTGGGAGCATGTACGTGAGATCATCGAGCTTGAAAAACCTTATGGTGTAATTGTTCAGCTGGGCGGTCAAACCGCGCTTAAAATGGCCGAAAAGATGCACGAGCATGGTATCCGCATCATTGGTACTTCATTCAATGATATGGACATTGCCGAAGACCGCGGCCGTTTCTCTGACCTGTTGAAAGAGCTTGAAATACCATACCCTAAATACGGTGTTGCTGAAAGTGCTGAAGAAGCACTTGAAGTAGCCCACAAAGTTGGCTACCCTGTACTGGTAAGACCAAGCTACGTATTAGGTGGCCAGGGGATGAGCATCGTGATTAACGATGAAGACCTGGAGAAAGCAGTAGTAAGCCTGTTGCGTAACCTACCGGGCAACCGCGTACTGATTGACCACTTCCTTGACCGTGCCGCTGAGGCCGAGTCTGACTCCATCAGCGATGGTGAGGATGTTCACATTGTAGGTATGATGGAGCACATTGAACCAGCAGGTATCCACTCAGGCGACTCATACGCAGTACTGCCTCCGTTTGATCTGTCAGACAATGTGATCAGCCAGATTGAAGAATATACTAAAAAGATTGCCAAAGCTCTTAACGTGCGCGGCTTGCTTAATATCCAGTTTGCTGTAAAGGATGATAAAGTTTATGTGATAGAGGCTAACCCGCGTGCTTCACGTACTGTGCCTTTCATTGCCAAAGCTTATGACGTACCTTACATCAACATTGCTGCTAAAGTAATGCTCGGCGTAAATAAACTGAGCGACTTTACCATCGAGCGCAAACTATGGGGGTATGCGATCAAAGAACCGGTATTCTCGCACGATAAATTCCCGGAAGTTACTAAAGAGCTTGGTCCGGAAATGAAATCGACTGGTGAGGCTATCCGCTTCATCCCTAACCTGCAAGATCCATACTTCAGGAATTTGTACAAAGAGAAATCGATGTATTTGAGCAGATAATTAAAACATTAAATTGCAGCCTTTGTAGTTTAATTGCTAATAACGTGAACCTGCAACCCTAATTGCAGGTTCACTATTGTTGTACTTAGTTACTATAGATTGAAAGTTAACCCGGCTAATGGTCAGGAAATCAACTTAAGAAATGTTGATCCTGAAGATATGGATGGTGTTTTAGTGAAAATTGAAAAATCATTTAACATCAGTTTAAACGATACATCTGTAAATGATGTGCAAAACTTTGGTAAACTTTGCGACGTTGTAGTTGAAAAGGTAAAGAAAACAAATGATGGCTGTACCACACAGCAGGCATTTTACAAACTCCGTAATGCCATTAATGCATCAGCAGGCCATGATAAGGATATCATAAAGCCCCAAACCAAACTTGTTGACCTTTTTCCGCGCGATAGCCGTATTGAGGCTGTGGCTGCCATTGAAGAGGAGATGGGTTTCCAGATCAGCTTGCTTCAACCCAAGCAGTGGATAGTAAACCTGTTTTCGATGACATTGGTGGTTAGCTTTGTGTTGGCTTTTTATTACTTAGCTATAGGAGTTACCGGTATGATGATAGCAGGAATAGGCTTGAAACTGGCCGGACGTTTTGGCAAGGAGATGCACGTAAAAACCATCGGCGACCTGGCAGAGAAAATTGCACGTGAGCATTATCTGAAATGCCGCCGTGATGCATCTACAGTGAATAAAAACGAAGTTTCTGAAAAATTAAGGCAGCTCATTGTAACAAACGGATAGATATGATTGTCATGGTTAACGTACATACGTTAACTTTAACGAGACTAATCACATCCTGCTTTGAGAACTACCTTTATCCTGCTTTTTGCCCTGCTGATATGCGGGGCAGTGAAAGTTCATGCCCAGGCAAAAAACGCTATCGGCCTGGGCTTCGGCTTTAACACCTCCCGTGAAAATAGTAACGGCTTTGGCGGCATTTTACAAGGCGAAATTAAGGTAACAAAGGCAGTAAGTGTTACGCCATACTTGGCTACAGAAGTACCCTATTCGGTGCAGGTTGGCCTTTCGGGTAGGTATTATCTCAGTAAAATGATCTATTCATCAGCTGGTGCTTTTGGCTACTACGATGCCGATTATAGCGGTTTTGGTGCTACCGGTGGTGCTGGTTTTATCCCGTTATCGGGGCATCATCAAACGCTCGACCTTAATTTACATGCTGATTACTTGAAAAAAGGATACCGGACTACCATCATCGGCATCAGGCTTATTTATAGCTTCTCCTTTACCAGGCTTGATTAGTCTTATTTATCTATCAATAGTCCTTTTACTTCAAAACTGATCCTTCGGCTTGGGCTGGTGTTTACCTTATGTTGTTTTTTGCCGTTAACTGTATCGCCGGCCATATGCTGCAGATCGTCGGCAATGAATTGTTTGGCTGCTACCCCTGAAATTATTACGGTACGGCCCGCCACTTGCCGGGGCAGGTTTACGCCCGCATTAGTAAAGTGGGCTGCAATAACCCGCTTGTTACCTGCATCCATTTCAAACCAGCCGCCTTTTTCTTTAATTACTTTAATCACCTTACCGCTAATGGCGGTGGTGATGCGTGTTTTGTTCCCTATAAAAGCTTCCAGCTTCGATGCATGCATTAATGTTATGGTATCGGGCTTTTCTCCAAATACCATTCCGTGCGGCAACGGCACATGTTTTTGTGCGATAGCCATATTGGCTATTAAAATGGATATAAACAGCGTTATTAGTTTCATGCTGAATTAATAACATCCCGCTGCCTAAAATGTTGCTGGGTTTTTGATTGATTTATGGTCGGTCAAAAAAGTAATTAGCCTGTATTTGCAGGGCAGAATGATCCTTTGGTAAGTAATAAGTATGTTAATATTTGTTAAAATGTTACTTTAAAGTAATTTGCTACGTATTGATGAGTTAATTTTGCTTACTTTACTATATATAACTTTTAAACAAACTCGTGAAAAAGAGCTTTACTAAAACAATTTTATTTGCTGCGTTTTTATTTGCCGTTGCTTTAGCAGGCACAAGTTGCAGTAAAAAAGACGCTACAGTGGTAACCGTACCTGATTTAACCACGATGGACGTGGTGACTGCCGAAAGTGGGACAATAGCCTATACTGGTGGTTTATTTAACGGAACTACTGATATAAGCCTGAGCAGCTATGGCATTTGCTACAGCTCAACTAATCAAACCCCTACCACGGGCGACACGAAAACTAAAGATACCGTACTTCAGTATGCCTATACTACAAAAATTACCGGTTTAACCCCAAAAACAACTTATTACGCCCGTGCGTATGCTATAAACAGCGGTGGTACCGGTTACGGCAAAGTTGTTCAGTTTACCACAGGAGATGGTACAACATCAACCGGGGGAACAGTTAGCACGCTTGCGGGTAATGCCACGGCTGATTTTGTTGACGGCTTGGGTGGCGCAGCTCTTTTTGACAGTCCGCAAGGAATAACTGTAGGCGTTGATGGTAATATTTATGTGGCTGATTCATTTAACAGCGCTATACGCAAAGTTACCACGGCAGGAGATGTCAGCACAATTTCGGGTAATGGCGAAATAGGCTATGTTGATGGCCCTATAGTTACCGCCCAGTTTTACGCTCCTCAAAGTTTGGTTACCGATGCATCAGGCAATATTTATGTTGCCGATTATGGCAACAATAATATCCGCAAAATTACTCCGGCAGGTGTTGTAAGTACTTTTGCAGGCAGTGGTGATGCTGGCTATGCAGATGGAACAGGCACAAAGGCGACGTTCAACAGCCCACGCGGTTTGGCAATTGACGGCTCCGGGAATATTTTTGTAGCCGATATGGGCAATAACCTCATCCGTAAAATTACTTCGGCCGGTGTTGTTACCACGTTTGCGGGTAGCAGGGGAGCAAGCTATCTGGATAATGCAACAGCAACCAGCGCAACTTTCAACAAGCCTAATGGTATTGCTATCGATGCTAACAATAATATATATGTAGCCGAAACGCTTAATCATACTATCCGTAAAATTACTCCGGCAGGGGTTGTTACCACTTTTATTGGTGGTAATAAACAAATTACTCTTCTTGGTGGCCCATCGGCTATCGCGTTTGATAAAAACTGGAACCTGTTCATCGCCGATCAAAATGGCAGGATCCTGGAAATTACCAAGGATAAAGTGCTGAAAGTAATTGCCGGTAACGGGACAACCGGTTTCGCTGATGGTGTTGGTACTGCAGGTATATTTAATTCGCCGCAAGGCATTACAGTTGACGCCAGCAACAATGTTTACGTAGCGGACTATTACAACAACCGCATCCGTAAGATCGTACTGCCGTAAGCGGCTAATCTAACAGATATTTTTAGCGCCATAACAGCTTCCAATTTTAGAAGATGTTATGGCGCTGATTTTTTTATAGGGGTTTTTATTTAAGGAGAGGTAAAGTTTGGTAGGTAGGCCTTTGTAATCCTGAGCGACAGCGAAGGATTTTCTTCGATAAGCAGAACTGCCATACTACAGGGCGAAGTATAAGCTTCATTCTTACCCATGACATAATTAAAACAGGGGTCATGCTGAGCCTGTCGAAGCATGGTGGGCAGGCCTCTGCGCGTGACCCTTCGACAGGCTTAGGGTGACAGGTACTCTTTCTCTTTAGTTAATGTCATTTCACCTTCAGAGCCGAACGGATTTAAACACTCAACATGACGTGATGTAGATGTCATTTCAGCTTTAGTTGGGTTCATCGGTTTTTTATTCAACACCACGGTTCTGGAATCCAGACTTACGAAGTTTTTAAAATTTCGTAAGTCTTCAACTCCTTTTTCATTCAATCTGCAGAGTTTCCAAAATCCTAATTCTTCTTAAAATCATAAGCCCCCCGTTCCACAAAATCAGCCACTTTTACGCGTACGCCCGTAACCTCGCCGTTTTGTACAGTAAAGGGAAATATTGCCTTGCCCAGCGTAGGGTCAGAAAAGGTAACGTAAAAGCGGTTGCCGCCAAGTGGTTTTAGCAGGGCATACATTTTAGGATGATGTTCAAAGCGCATCTCAAGGTTACTGCCTTCGCCCTGCGTAACCTCCATACTGCCGTAAAACTCGTTGCTGTATTTGCCGAGATATTTATTGGGTGGCAGCAGCGGTTTGGGATTCAACAATACCGAATCTTTCAGCTTTTTATCTTCGGCCTGTTCGGTTGCTGTATTGGCTTTGTATTGTTTTAAATAGCCTTCGCTATAATTGCGGAAGGGCTGCTTAAAGTAAGCATCTAAAATATCCCAGCGCAGGGCTTCAAAAAGCAGATTTTGATCGGTATTGGTTAGTATAATGATGCCCAGGTTATCCTGGGGGGAAAGCGTTACAGACGACAGATAGCCGTTAACCCCGCCATCATGCATCACCAGCCTGTGGCCCGAATAGTCCTGGATAAACCAACCTAAGCCGTAAAGCTCAAAATTATTTTCGCCGTTCATATGGTGTACGCTGCTCACAATGTCCTGCGGCACACGTGTAGCCTGGATGGCAGCAGAAGGGATCACCTGGCGCTGACCGACCTTTCCATCGTTCAATAAAGCAAGCACCCACTTGCTCATGTCATTTACCGACGAGCTTATAGATCCTGCAGGTGCGATGCCATCTATCTGACAATAAGGGATTGGGGTAAGTCTGCCATCAACAATAGTATGCGGAACGGTGCGGTTTAGGGATGTTGGCAGGTCCTTGCTTAAGGCCAGGGTATTGCCCATGCCCAACGGTGCAAAAATAGCCTCTTTTAAATAGGCTTCCCATGAATGCCCGTTGGTTACCTTCGGAATGATCTCGCCGGCTGTTAAAAACGCCGCGTTGGTATAACCCCAGCGTGTGCGGAATGGATAAGTAGCTTTAAGCTTGCCCAGACGCTGAATTACCTCCTGGCGGGTAAGGTTGGTATTGTAAAAAGTAAAATCGCCCTGAAAGGTTCGGAAGCCAAGGCGGTGGCAAAGGAGGTCGCGAACTATTACCTGGTCGCTTGCGTTCTTGTCGTCCAGTTTAAATTCCGGAATGTATTTGGTTACCTTGTCATCTAACGAGAGTTTTTTGTTTGCCTCCAGCATGGCAAGCGCTGTTGCAGTGAAAGCCTTGGTGTTGCTGCCAATCATGAACAGTGTATTTTCGTCAACTTTGTTCATGAGGCCAAGCTCTTTAATGCCATAACCTTTCATGAGCACCACCTTGTTGTCCTTCACAATACAAACAGCTATGCCGGGCACACGCCAGTTGGTCAAGGCCTTGCTGATATAGAGGTCTAAACTGTCTTTAATGAACTTGCTCCTGTCAGCCCGCTGAGCGTTAACCGATGTGAAAAATAAAATACAGACAGCGAGCAATAGAGGTATTTTTTTCATTACAGAGGACTTTAGATTTCTTTATTGTGCTAATTTAACGCAAAATTTACAGTGACGTTACTTAATAAATAAAAATAACGGCGCTCTATTAATTCAAACTAAATGTATATGAAATTTTACCGTTCGGGATTAATTTTCCTTACCGCGCTACTGTTAATTATCCAGCAAAATACTGCCCGGGCACAACGTGCCGCTGTTAACTGGACAAAAGATGGCTATCAGTATTATCGCATCACTGGTGGGCAGATCATCATGATTGATGCCCGGGATACCTCTAAAAAAACTGTTTTTATCACCAAGGACGAATTGACACCTGCAGGTAAAGCGCCTATCAGTGTTAAAAGGTTTACCGTGAGCGATGATAACAAAAAAGTGCTCATCAACACCAATACCAAAAAAGTATGGCGCTATGATACCCGCGGCGATTACTGGGTTTATGATTCCAACACCAAAAAGCTTTGGCAGTTGGGTAAAAACCTGCCGGCATCATCACTGATGTTCGCCAAGTTTTCGCCTGATGGTACAAAAGCTGCCTACGTAAGTGGGCATAACATTTATATGGAAGACCTTGCCGACGGTTCGTTAAAACAATTAACTACTGATGGGACCCAAAAACTCATTAACGGTACTTTTGACTGGGCCTATGAAGAAGAGTTTGGCTGCCGCGATGGTTTCCGCTGGTCACCGGATAGCAAATCGATAGCATACTGGCAAATAGATGCCAGTAAGATCAAAACCTACCTGATGTTGAACACTACCGATTCGGTTTATCCGTATGTTGTTCCGGTTGAATACCCTGTTGCCGGTGAAGAACCAAGCTCATGCAAAGTAGGGGTTGTTAACACTGCTACAGGCCAAACCACCTGGATCAACGTTCCGGGAGATGCTGTGCAGCATTACATCCCAAATATGGAATGGGCCGATAACTCAAACGAAGTTATTCTTGAACAATTGAACCGCGCGCAAAATGAAAGCCGCGTGTTTATAGGCAATGTATCAAATGGTACAACCCGTATCATCCGCGAAGAGCACAATGATTCGTGGATTGATGTAAAAGACCGTGTAGCAGGCGGCGACGCTGTGGGCTGGGGGTGGATTGAAAAAGGTAAAAGCTTTTTGTGGCTGAGCGAAAAGGACGGCTGGCGTCACCTTTACAAAATAACCCGTGAGGGCAAAGAAACACTGATCACCAAAGGTAATTATGACGTGATAGGTGTTAATATGATTGACGAAGCGTTGGGTTATGTGTACTTCATCGCTTCGCCTGATAATGCTACGCAGAAATATCTTTACAAAATAAAATTAAGCGGCGGCAAAGCCGAGCGTGTTTCGCCGGCAGATGAACCGGGTACACATGGTTATGATATATCGCCTAACGGCAAGGTTGCCCTGCATAATTTTAGTAACAGCTATACCCGTCCGCAAAGCGAAGTGATCAGCCTGCCCGAGCATAAGCATATTGGCGGCACTGTAATAACCGTTGACAAGGATGCTAAAAACAAACCCGAGTTTTTCAAAGTAAAAACTGTTGACGGCATTGAAATGGATGGCTGGATGGTAAAACCAACCAATTTTGATCCGAATAAAAAATATCCGGTACTGTTCACTGTTTATGGCGAACCTGCCTCACAAACGGTAACAGATACCTGGGGTACGGGCCGTAACAGGCTGTATGAGGGCAGCATGGCCGATGATGGGTATATTTACATGTCGGTTGAAGGTCGTGGCGCTCCGGCCCCTAAAGGTGCTGCATGGCGTAAGGCTATCTACAAAAATATCGGTATCATCAACATCCGCGACCAGGCTATGGCTGCTAAAGAGATCATTAAATGGCCTTTTGTCGACTCGACCCGGATAGCGGTACACGGCTGGAGCGGCGGCGGTTCATCAACCCTTAACCTGATGTTCCAGTATGGAGATATTTATAAAACAGGTATCGCGGTAGCAGCAGTAGGTTACCAGCTTACTTATGATAACATTTACCAGGAGCGTTACATGGGCGTGCCTACTGACGATGCCGGTCGTGCTGTGTTTATCAAAGGTTCGCCGGTTACCTATGCTAAAAACCTGAAAGGCAACCTGCTTTATATTCATGGTACAGGCGATGATAACGTGCATTATAAAAATGCCGAGTTGCTGATTGACGAATTAGTTAAATACAACAGGCAGTTTCAGATGATGTCGTATCCTAACCGTACGCATTCCATATCAGAAGGGGAAGGTACAACACAGCATTTGCGTACGCTGTTTACGCAGTACCTGAAAGCTAAATGCCCTCCGGGAGGAAGATAAGCATCATAATAGCAAAAGCCCTCATATAGTTCATTATATGGGGGCTTTTGCTTTTGCCCGGAAAAAGAATATAATGCTGTATCATTATGCTTTTTTTAAGCGTAACCATTGATATGAAACAGATTACGAATTCTGCAAAAGTTTTAGGCTTGTTAGCCATTGTTTTAGTAACGGCGTTTTGGGGTTGCCATAAAGAGACGGTAACAAGTGAGCTGAATGTATCCGGGAAATGGATTATTCCGGCTGCCTATTCAAAGCAGTGGATCCAATATGAGTACGATTTTAAAACCAACCATACATTTGAGGGTACGGTGACCAGCGTTGATTCGGTTTCCAAAAAGCTTATCGGAACATCATCAAAAAGGGTTGGAAAATATAAGATCCAGAATTCGGTGTTAACCTTATATGATATAACTGATTATCAAAACAAAAACAATGCTTTTGGCCCGGTTTCGGAACTGGCAGCTGTCAATAATATTATTGCAGTAACGGCCAACTACAATATGGTTTTGAATGCCAGCGGAAATGTACTTACACTAACATACATATGCGGGCCGGCCGAAGATTGTACCGCGCCACAGGGAGTGAACTATTTTAAACAGTAATTGGTTTATAATTCAGATATTAAAGTAAAAATGCCAGTGGCAAGCGCCACTGGCATTTTTAGTGGGGGGGGAGTTTTAGTAAAGTATCGGCAAATATTAATAGTCCTCGGCATTTAAATGATCTATAAACGAATCCCCGTTTTTTGAAGGTGATTTTGACGGCTCAATTTCAAAATCACTTTTTCGGCCAAGCATGGTAAAGTTTTCGGCTACAATTTCGGTGGTGTACTTTTTAACTCCCTCTTTATCCTCAAAGGAGCGGGTACGTAATTTCCCTTCAATATAAACCAGCTTTCCCTTTGAAAGAAACCTGGCAGCAACTTCGGCCAGTCCGCGCCACATTACAATATTGTGCCACTCGGTTTGTTCAACCTTTTTACCGTCCTTATTAAATGTTTCTGAAGTAGCTAAAGGGAAACTCGTTACAGACACCCCGCCTTCTAAATTTCGTACTTCTGGGTCTTTCCCCAAGTGGCCAACGAGTATTACTTTGTTTATTCCAGACATGCCCTAAATTAACGCAAAATTATTTTACAAATTAAAAATATTTTTTAATAATATAAAAATGATTTTCGGCAATGCTAACTCCGGCAGGTTTTGAACATTAATCTTAACCCAGTTTTCGTGCATTTTTAGCGGCTGATTATCAATTTTTATCAGCCTTACAAAAAGCCGCTGATGGGTCAGGATGTGTTTATGCACCGGCGAAATTTCAATTGCCTCAATATCATTACCAAAAACACTTAAAACCTCAGGTTGTTTCAATAATTCTTTTACGCTTAAAAGTGTATCAGTTTCAGCCATAGGCAAATCAAACATATTGGCCCAGATGTCCTTATCGCCTCTTTTGTTCATTAAGATGGTATCTCCGCTGGTTACCAGGAAATAATTGAAGAAACGTTCGCGAACCTTTACCGTTTTTAATTTCACAGGCAGGGCAGCTACTGCATCGGTATTAAATGCAACGCAACCCGTGCGAACGGGACAAATTCCGCAGCCGGGTTTTTGGGGTTTGCATAGCATGGCGCCAAACTCCATCATGGCCTGATTGTGTAACCCCGGCATTTTCTTATTAAGAAAGTCGTCGGCTACCCGTTGAAATATTTTTTTACCCCCGGTTGAGTTGATGGGGTCATAAATACCCAGGTAGCGGGCTAACACCCGGTAAACGTTGCCATCAACAACGGCCTTGGCTTCATTGGCTGCAAATGAGGCAATAGCAGCAGCCGTATATTCGCCAACGCCTTTTAACTTTATCAATTCATTATAACTATCAGGGAAGCGGCCGTTATGGAGCTCCTGTACCAGCCGGGCGGTTTTGAGCATATTACGCCCCCTTGAGTAGTAACCCAGTCCCTGCCATAGCTTCAGGATCTCATCTTCATGGGCGGCGGCAAAGCTGCTTACGTCAGGATATTTCTCCAGGAAGCGGTAAAAGTAGGGCATGCCCTGTTCTACCCGGGTTTGCTGCAAGATGATCTCGGATAGCCAGATCACATAAGGATCAGTAGTGTTGCGCCAGGGCAGGTCACGTTTATTGTTTAAGTACCATTGTACCAGTTCGTCGGTAAAATTCATCGTTGTAAAAGTAATTAAGAAACAAGAAGGCAGGAAGAGTCAGGAGAGAAGAAATCAAGAGGCAAGAAATCAAGAATCAAGAGGAAGAAGACCGAAGGGGGGGAAGAGCCAGAAAGTAAGAAACTGTGAGAGATCAAATTTTAAAAATAGGGGATAAATATCGGCTGTATACCTGTGAAATGGCAAGCCTTCGCTACGGGCTGGAATGATAGATTTTCACACTTTTTTTCACACTTCTTTACACCGGCAAATTGTCATTTAAGTGGTGATTTATAAGCCTCTCATACTCAAAATTGTAACGAAAATGTAGGTTTTACGCTATTGGCAAAAAAAAACGGATAAATATTTCGCTGTTAACGGATAAAGCAATACTTTTGCAACCCCAAAACAGTTAAGTATTTATAAAATAAAATTAAGTAAATAAGATATGACTAAGGCAGAAATTATAACTGAAATCTCATCAAAGACAGGTATAGAGAAAGTAGACGTGCAGGAAACTGTTGAGGCGTTTTTCAAAGTTGTTAAAAGCTCAATGGTTGGCGGCGAAAATGTTTATGTAAGAGGGTTCGGTAGCTTTGTAGTTAAAAAAAGAGCTAAGAAAACAGCACGTAATATTTCAAAAAATACTGCCATCATTATCCCTGAGCACTTTGTGCCAAGCTTTAAACCGGCTAAAACTTTTGTTGAGAAAGTAAAGTCAGGTAACAAAACCAGCAAAAAATAATTATACGCTATCATGAACAAGAAACAAATAGTCGTTAGTGCAGCCGTAGTTGTTATTATGGGCTATTTGTATTGGTTGCCCGTAAAAGGTTTAGTAAAGCCAAAAGACGATAAAAATGCCAAACCGACAATGGCCGCCACTGCAGGCACCACCAAACCGGTAGCTAATATTACTGTCGATATGGTATCTGCCCCCGCCAAAGCAGCTATTGGGGATGCATTGGCAGCTAAGATAAATGACCTTGAAGCCCAGTTAAAGAAAGCATCAGACGCAGATGTACCCGCTTTGCAAACACAGCTGGCTAAGCACTGGGACGATGTTAACCAGCCTGCACCCGCAGCATTCTACTACCAGGCATTAGCCCGTAAAGAAAATAAGGTGCAAGACTGGATAAGCGCAGGTAACCGCTTTAATGATGCATATAAACTTACACAGGATACTTTATTGCAGCCCGCTTTTGTAAGCAACGCAGCCGAAGCATTTCAAAATGCCCTGAAAATACAACCTGAAAGCCTTGAAGGCAAAACCGGGTTGGGCATAGCTTACGTAAACGGAGCGGCTGGCCCCATGCAGGGCATTGCGCTGCTGCTTGAGGTTGTTAAAAAAGACCCGAACAATTGGAATGCTAACCTTAACTTAGGTATGTTTGCCATGAAATCGGGTCAGTATGAAAAAGCGGTAGGCAGGTTTAAAACACTGCTTGCACAAAAGCAGGAACTGGAACCTACTTTTTATTTAGCCGAAAGCTATAAGCAATTAGGTATGAAAAAGGAAGCTATTGATGCTTACCAGAAATGCAAAGAAATGATGCCTGACCCTGTATTCAGTCAGCGCATTGATGGATATATCAAGGAATTAAATAACTAACACACATTTAAAAATTATTATTATGCCGAGCGGTAAAAAACGTAAAAGACACAAAATGGCTACCCACAAACGCAAAAAACGTTTGAGAAAAAACAGACATAAAAAGAAATAAGCTGCTTTAACCAATGCAGATTTTACCTGCCCCATACCGGGGCGGGTAACTTTTTATTTATTAGTGTTTTTTTACCCACTTATTAACACACGGTTTTTACCGTTATAAGAAATGGAGTAGCAATTGATAAAAGAATTAATTATCGATTCATCCCCCAACGGGGCTACCATTGCATTATTACAGGATAAACAACTCGTAGAGCTTCACAAAGAACAGGTAAGCAACAACTATACAGTTGGCGATATTTACCTGGGCCGCATCAAAAAGATCATGCCCAGCCTAAATGCCGCTTTTGTTGACGTTGGCTATGAGAAGGATGCCTTTTTGCATTATCTTGACCTTGGTCCGCAGGTACAAAGCCTGCTTAAACTGACCAAACAAGTACGTAGCGGGGGATATCAGTCAAAGCTATTGGATGGGTTTAAGCTTGAAGCCGATATCAATAAGGGAGGAAAGATCTCTGAGATATTAACTAAAAATCAGCTTATCCCGGTACAGATAGCCAAAGAACCCATATCAACTAAGGGGCCGCGTTTAAGTTCCGACCTGTCAATAGCAGGCCGGTATGTTGTTTTAGTGCCTTTTTCGGAAGCAATTTCTATTTCGAAAAAGATAAAAAGCAACACCGAGCGTACCCGGCTCCGTAAAGTAGTTGAAAGTATTAAGCCAAAGCATTTTGGCGTTATCATCCGTACAGTTTCCGAAGGTAAAGGGGTTGATGAACTACAGAAAGACCTGCTTGACCTGATCTCAAAATGGGAGCAGTTTATTACCAAGCTGCCTTCTGTTGAGCCTTCAAAAAAGGTATTGGGCGAAATAGGGCGTACATCAACTATCCTCAGGGATATTTTGAACCCCGATTTTCAGCACATTTATACCAATGACAATAGTATGTTCGAAGAGATTCGGTCATACATTCATGAGATCTCGCCTGATATGGAAAGTATAGTCCGCCTGCATAAGCACAAGGAGCCTATATTTGATCACTTTGGGATTGAAAAGCAGATCAAGGGAGCATTTGGTAAAACCGTGAACCTTGCCGGCGGCGCTTACCTGGTAATTGAGCATACTGAAGCCCTGCACGTTATTGACGTAAACAGCGGTAACCGTACAGCCAGTAAAGAAAACCAGGAAGAGAACGCTTACCAGGTAAACAAGGAAGCTGCCAAAGAAATTGCAAGGCAATTACGCCTGCGCGATATGGGCGGCATTGTAGTGATCGATTTTATCGATATGCACAAACCGCAAAACCGTAAGGAGCTTTTTGATTTTCTGCGTGCCGAAATGCAGTACGACCGTGCGAAGCACACCATTTTGCCTCCGAGCAAATTTGGATTGGTGCAGATCACCCGTCAGCGTGTAAGGCCAGAAATGAATATTGTTACCAGCGAGGTTTGCCCTACCTGTAACGGTACAGGCACGATCAGGCCAACCATTTTGCTGATGGACGATATTGAAAACAATTTCAATTACATCCTTACCGAGCAAAACGAAAAAGGTATAACTCTGTGCGTACACCCATATATTGAAGCCTTTATTAAAAAAGGTATCTATAACCGCCAAATGAAGTGGTTTATCAAATATGGCCAGTGGATAAAGGTTAAAAGCAACCCTTCGTACCAAATCACGGAGTTCCATTTCTTCTCATCAAAAGACGAAGAAATTAAACTGTAAAAACTTCAGATGTGCAACTGTTTGAAAAGGGCACAAAATTAAAGATCTTTAAAAAGAGCAGATGTTTGGATGAGCATCTGCTCTTTTTTTGTTTGGGTACGGCGATCAATGAGATACAGCAGATGTACATTGCAAAGTTTTAATATTATTTTTGAGATATGGAGATAGTGGATAAAATAAAAGAGATTTTAGAGCCCAACTTCGATGCACTGACGGTAACGAGATCAGGCCCGGATAGCTTAAACGCTGAAGCCTTTATTATCATAGATGCAAAGCGCCAGGGAAAATCATATAAACGGGTCTTTAGGGGCGCTGAACTTGTACAGTTAAATGCAGAAGGTAAGTTAACGGAAACAATAAAGGCTCTTTGCGCTATAATGCTGACATCAGAAGAGTAGGTTTACTGGTAGATGTTTACCGATAGCGTAATCTCTTCTGCAGACGCCTGCATTAGCCGAAGACTGTTACTACGATGTTTTAGAGAGAATAATAACTGTATTGCGTTTTATCAATATTTTCAAAAAAATGGATATAATTGTCTTCAATTTTGTCCAAAAAAATCAGACTTCTAATATCTCCAAGAATTTGACACTTAAGCTATTTACATCAATTATTGCTAATTTGAATCCATTGACAAAAAACTTTCTAACATAAACAGGTGCGTATATGAAGCCATTTTCGAAAAGATAGGGTCCACCAAAGAGGTAGCCCTGTATAATGTTATTGTTAATCGATAGCGTACCAATTAGGGGGCTCCCTTGCGATATTTCGTGTAGATTCTGATAAACGATGTGTGTGGTATTTATCAATACATCTTCGTTGAAATCATTAGGCATTTGAAAATTATTGTTCATAATTTATTGAAGTATTGTGTTGCCTGTTCCCCAACTGGTGCGAGTGTGCAGTCTAAGTAAAGAGCGCGGCGTAGTCGTGATGTCCACGGATAGAAACTATTTGAAAACCCAAGTTCATTTTTTATTTCTTCCGGATATAAATGTGTTTGATGTGGTGATTTTTACCGCTTTCACGCTCATCTACTTCAAATTGCCTCATGCTTTTTATAAAAGGCAGCATTTTAAGAAAACCGTAATTTCGGGGGTCAAAATCGGGTTTCTTTTTAAGCATCAGATCACCTAAATTACCCAGATAGGCCCACCCACTGTCATCTGCTAAATCAGCAATGCTGGTAACAATTAGTTTAATGATCTCCGGATCAATATTACTTAACGGCTTATCTTCAGCCTTGTTAGTCTTTTTTGATGTGGATTTAGGTTCATCTTCAATTTGTTCAACGATTTCCTTTTTAAGGATTTCGATATAAATAAATTTATCACAGGCCGTTATAAAAGGGTTCAGGGTTTTCTTTTCGCCAATTCCGATCACTTTCATCCCTGCTTCACGCAAACGTGTCGCCAGCCTTGTGAAATCGCTGTCGCTTGACACAATGCAAAACCCATCCACTTTTCCGGTATACAAGATATCCATTGCATCAATAATAAGCGCGCTATCAGATGCATTTTTCCCTATAGAATAACTGTATTGCTGAATGGGTGTAATAGCATTTTCTAACAAAACGTTCTTCCATCCCGAAACCGTAGGTTTTGTCCAATCCGCATAGATCCTTTTAAAAGTAGGCGTACCATACTTTGCAATTTCCTCAAACATCTCTTTCACATTGGCATAAGGCACATTATCCGCGTCAATAAGAACGGCTAACTTTAAGTCTTTTTGAGTTTCTATCATATTAAGTTTTAAGCTGAGAGCTTTTCGTGTGCAAAGTATAGCCATGCACCAACGCCGTATTTCCTCTTACCAATCTACCAAAAAATCCCGTACTTTACCCCGTAAAAATAGTTTGCTGCCTCAACTCATGCTAAAATATTTCCGGTGGTTTACAATAATAATAGTATTGGTTTCTGCAATATCCTGCCGCAAGCACGGCAATTCATCAACAGCCTTTTACTACTGGAAAACCAGTTTTAATCTCAATAATCAACAAGCAGCCCTACTAAAACAAACCGGCAATAATGTTTACATCCGTTTTTTTGATGTGAACTGGAACGATAAGCAACAACGCGCTTATCCCAATGCCGTAGTGCAGCTTAATGAGAGCCCGGTGGGCTTAAACATTACCCCGGTTATCTACATCACCAATAAAACTTTTGAAAACATTCCCGATACCGCTGTGTCAACCCTTGCCGGGCACTGCAATAAATTAATAAATGAGCTTGCCGTAGAAAAGCATATCAGCTACACCAAAGTACAGGTTGATTGTGATTGGTCGTTAAGTACCCGTATTAAATATTTCAGCTTTCTTTCGGCTTTTAAAAGGCTTAACCAGAAACAATTGGAAGTCACCATCCGCCTGCACCAGGTTAAATTTAAAGACCGTACTGGCATACCTCCAGCCGATCGCGGTGTGTTGATGTTTTATAATATGGGTAAACTCAATGCCGGTCTGCATCAACCCAATTCAATATATAATGAAGAAGACGCCGGTAAGTATGTGGATTATTTAAACAGTTATCCGTTAAAACTGGATATAGCCTTTCCCTTGTTTTCCTGGGCTATCCATATAAGAGGTGGTAGTGTGATACAGGTTTATGGAAAAATCGAGCGAAAGCAACTTAGTGATCGGGCTCGTTTTGAACAGATTGAAGGAAAAGCTAACTATCGTGCAAAAACAAGCTTTTTTATGGAAGGAATTTATATCAAACAAAATGATATTTTTAAACTTGAAGAAACGGACAGCAACAGCTTAAACGCCGCTGCCAAACAATTAGCAAAGCATTTACCCGAACAAAAACATACAACCATCATCTACTATGAACTGGCCAACATCGATCCTGAAAAATTTAACGCGGAAGCAATCGGGCAGGTTTCTGCTGGTTTTTAGCTTTTGTACGCTGGCCATAGCCGGAGTGATCTGGGCCTGCGCCGATTCGTACGAGGAAGACTATTCCGTTTTTACCCCCGAATATTTTGTTAACAAACAATACTCACCCTTTTTTTACACCGGCAACGAAGTTTATTACGGCTTAGGTTATACCGAGGGGAACAATACCTGGTATAACGATATCATTGTTGATGAATGGTATGATCATTTTAATCATCAGTTCAGCAAAGCATCTCTTCAGTATCTGCTTATCAAAGCCAGTGCGGGTGCTATTGATTCTATCCATCGTAAATCTACCGGTGCACTCAAGGTGCTCCCCGCTAAATACCCCGCCATTGTTACCGGTAATGTTTCGGCAAAAATGCTTAACGCTTTTTACAGTTATCTTAAGCTGGCCAAGAGCAGTGAGGATTATTCGGTAAACGATCAATATTACTCATGGGATAAAGTAAAACCCAACCATTCGCCGGTGAACCTGGGGCTAACACTGGTGAGCGCTTACAATAATGAAACTGATCCGTTTATCAAGGAACGTCTGTGGTTTCAAATGGTGCGCTATTACTATTTCCTTGATGAGTTGTCATCGGCTAAAACTGTGAAGTTGTTTGATCAGTTTAAAGATCATTTTCCTAAAAATTTGATTTATTACCGTACGCTGGGCTATATAGCCGGATACTACTACCGGCAAAAAAACTATGCGCTATCTAACTATCTGTACAGCCTTTGTTATGATTATACCTATAAACTGAAGATCCCGAGTTTCTGGAGTTTTCACCCGCAAAATGAAAGCGACTGGAATGCTACGCTAAAACTCGCCAAAACTCCCGACGAGAAAATAACCCTCTGGCATATAATGGGCGTACAATATGATGCGGGTAGGGCCATAAAGGTTATAGCAGCTATTAACCCAAAATCCGAAAAGCTGGATCTGCTGTTAAGTCGCCTCATCAATATCAGGGAGGCTGGAACAGGAGGGGGAAAGCCTGCTGATTCGGTAAAAAAAGTTGACGATGATGGTAAGCACCTTGTTGAAAGCATCGCCTTAAAAAACAATGCGGGCAAACCTTACTACTGGAACCTGGCCGCCGGTTACCTGAACTTTTTGGATAGTAACTACACCGCTGCCGGTAAATTTTATGCTGCGGCGAAAAGCCAGTTCCCTGCCGGCGATAAAATGATCGTGGCGCAAGGTAAGCTGCTGGACATGATGCTTTACATCAAAAGCCTGAAAAAAATGGATGCCAATGCCGAGGCAAAACTAATAGAACCCCTTAACTGGCTTGCCAACCTACGCGATAATAAACTTAAAATAAAAGATCTGCGGTTTGATAATGCCATATCGGTTTGCAATTTTGCCATATCGCAGCTATATAAAAAGCAAGGCAACCCGATAAGGGAAGTTTGTTTTAATAATAATGCCCAAAGCTTTTATGCTGATAGCGCCAGGGTTCAGCACCTGATCGATCTGTTGAATAAATCCGATAAAACACCGTTTGAACAAGCGATGTTGAGATACTATCGTATATCTGTTAATAGTTTGTATTACCACCAGGCCATTACCTTAGCCTATAAGCAAAAATTAGCGGAGGCTATTACCCAGCTTAAGAAAATGAAGCCTGAGGATTTTGTGCTCGCAGGTAATCCATTTAACGGTAAACTGGTTGACTGCCACGACTGTGACCACGCTGCGCCGCAAAAGCAAAAATTTACTCCGTTGAGCTTTTTACAAACTCTGTACACTATGGATGCCGAAATTAAAGCGGGGAAAAGCCTTTATCGTAATGCTTACGCGGTTGCCAATGCATACTACAACATTACCTACTACGGCAACGCGAGGCTATTTTATGAATCGGACATAGTTGCTACCGGAGCAGCCAGTCGCTATTATTACGAGGGTGAAGAACGAATGGACGACAAACTAACGTCGATGCGTATAGCTATGAAATATTACGAGCTTGCCCGAAAAAATGCCACTACTGATGAGCAACGCGCCCGCTGTACATTTATGTTGAGCAAATGTGCACTCAATGAAATTTATAATGATCCGGATTTTAAAGGCGCGGATAAGTTTGCCGATATAAAAGCAAGCCAACCGGTAATTGATGCCTATTACAAATACTTCGCTGAGTTAAAAGACAAGTATAATGCAACGGCTTACTACAAAGAAGCATTGAAAGAATGCGGTTATTTTAGAGATTATGCGGATAAGAAATAATTTGTTGATATATTACTATAATTAGTTTAAAAAAAAGATGTTTAACACAAGCATGCAACGTGTCGTAGTTTATTAATAATATACCTTCGGGCGGATATGGGTTTTATAAATGAGCTATGCACTATGATATCTCCATAACGAGGCATAGTGCGTTTCTTCGGTAATAAGCGTATCATGCGATCCCCGCTCAATTAACTGCCCATTTTGAAGTACTATTATCTCATCGCAGTTTTTAATGGTAGAAAGTCGGTGCGCTATAATGATAATGGTTTTGCCCTGCTGTTTAAACCATAGCAGAGCATCTAACACTTTCTGTTCGCTCACTGGATCGAGCGAGGATGTAGCCTCATCCAATATTAATATTTCAGGATCCCGATATAAAGCCCGCGCAACAGCTATCCGCTGTTTTTGACCGCCTGATAAATTTGCACCCTGTTCATCAATTACCGTGTAGTAATTTCCTGGTAGCTTTTCTACAAATTCGTTTATCCCCAATAAATTACATAACCCTATAACCCGCTCTATTTTTGGTTCGTAATCGCCTATAGCTATATTTTCAATAATGGTTCCTGTAAATAGATCGGTTTGCTGGGGCACTACACCAATTACTTTGCGCAAACTACTGTTGCGTATGTATTTTATGTCAAGGCCGCCTATAGTAATGTTACCTTCATTTAAAGGATAAAGATTTTGCATTAAAGAAAGCAAGGTTGACTTTCCGCTGCCACTTTCTCCTACTATTGCTGTGCTCTTGTGTTTGGATATATGGAGGTTTAGCTTATTAAAAACGGTTGCGCGGGTGCCGTACCTGAACTGCACATCATTAAATTGAATATCCCCTATCATTTCGGCCGTTAAAACAATTTTGTCTTCACTGGAAGCTTCAATTTCGAGATCAATAATTTCAAACAGGCGGTCGGCGGCTATCAGGGCATCCTGAATATTTTTATTAGCGCTGATAAGTGACGCCGCGGGCCCGGTAAAGTATCCGATCAGGGCGTAAAAAGAAAGCAATTCACCTGGTGAAAGTTCATGCCGGATAACAAAATAACTTCCTGCCCATAAAATACTGATTGTGAATAACCGTGTAAAAAAGTCGGCCGTGTTGCTCAGGTGAAAGCTTTTTATACTGCTGTAATAAATAGATCTTAACAACTCAATAAACCTGTTTTCAGTTTTAAGGCTGGCATAATCCTCCAGTCCAAACCGTTTAATGGTACCAGCCGCATTAATACTTTCAACAAGTTGCGCCTCAAGTTCGGCGCTATTTTCCATTAACTCCCGCTGCCACTTTTTATTAACCCGGTTACTTATCCAGTAAATTACTAAATAAAGCGGGACTATCGCAAGCATGATAATAGCCAGTTTCCAGTAATATAAAAACATAATAGCTATCGAAAATCCGATTATCAAAGTGTTAACCAGCATATTCATAGCTATGTCGTTGATAAAAACACGGATCTTTACCGCGTCGTTCACCCTGCTGATGATTTCGCCCACTCGCATGGTATCAAAAAAGCGCTGTGGCAACTGCAGCAAATGCTTATAATACCCAAGTATCAAATGTGCATCAATCATTTGCCCAGTACGCATACTGATCAATGTTTTAAAGTAATTGATGATCATTTGAAAAATGAGGATGATGATCATCCCTGTGCTCATCATATTTAGCAGTCTTGAATTGCCGTCAACAAGTACAAAGTCAATTATCTTTTGAACATAAACAGCCATGCTTAATCCGAGCAGCGTATAAATTACGGCGCCTACAAGCGCCTGGACCATCATGGTTTTATGTGGGGCCAGCAGTTGCCAAAAGCGCTTTATATTTGATTCTTTTTCGTTTCCTTTTACAAAATTCTGGTCGGGCAATAATAATACAACTACCCCGGTCCACTCTGTCTTAAATTCATCAATGTTTTTTTTCACTATAACACCACCGGTTGGGTCCATATAAACAACCAGCTTATCAGTAACCTTATAAATAACCACGTAATGGTGCAGTCCGCTTTTCAACACTAAATGAACAATTGCCGGCAAGGGAATCTTAACCAGGCTTTCAATAGTGCCCTTAGCCCCTTTGGCCTGAAAGCCCAAGCGACCTGCAGCCTCGATAAGCCCTGTTAAATTGGTCCCCTTTTTATCAGTACCGGCGTATTGGCGTATGCGGCTTACTGGTAATTGTAATTGATAATGGGCGGCTATTGAAGCCAGGCAGGCGGCCCCGCAGTCGGTAATATCCCGCTGTTTTATTTTTGTTCCTTTCCGCATTTGTTATAATTTATTATCGCTTTGAGGAGCGGATGGGTTCAGCCAGTCATTTACATTATCCCACAGTAACTGCCAAAGCGTGCGGTTACCGATAATAAAACGCGCCTGAAATGTAAGCCCCTTTTTTAAATGGCCGGTAAAACCATTTTTTAGGTGCACCTGTAGCTGATCAAACCGGCAGCGTATTTTAAATACAGAACTGTTGTTTATTACTGTGTAATCGTCATCAATCGTTTTAATTTTACCGGTTATTATTCCAAAATAATTATAGTTGAATGCGTCTACCTGGAAACGTACATTCTGCCCTGTTTTTAATAACCCAATATCTTTTGGGGATACATAACATTCAGCAATCAGGCTGCCGCCAGGAGATACTGTACAAATGATTTGGTTGGGTTGCAGCACGCCTCCGGCATAAAGCGTATTCAGATCTTGTAATGTGCCGGATACGGGAGCTTTTATTTCATAGTAAGCAGCATTGTTGCTTACCTGGTTTCGTTCATCTTTATATTGGGAAAGCTCCAGTTTGTAGCGCAGCATGTCCTGCTGCCAGCTGTTTTGTTGTTCAACTTCAAAGGCTTTATTATTGGCTTTGGCTTTGTCGAATGCAATGTTAACGTCAAAGTACTCTTTATTGGTTATTACTTTTCCCTTTAATAAAGCTGCATCTATATTATATTCATTAGTAACCTGCCTCAGAGTGGCGTCCTGATCTGCCTTTTGATGCAAATAATGGATAAGCTGTTCTTTGTATAGAGGCGTTGATAGTTTTTTTAAAAGCTTTTCTGTAAGATCGCCAGAGGTGAGCAGGCTCAGATCATGTAAGGCTTCTTCATGCTGGATGATCTCAAAACGATTCAGTACCTGCTTGCTTTTGGTAGTTGGATCTTTTATCCGCAAGAGTATAGCCCCCCTTTTAATCGCCTCACCCTCATGGTAATAAATAGTATCAATTATACCTCCTATAGCCGTGTTTACAGCTGTACGTTCGCTTGAAGGGCGGGTTATTCCGGGCGCGGTTACTGATATACTGGTTTGCACTAACGGTAACGCAATTAAACTGATGATAATTATTACTAAAATGAACCAGTAGAGTACATAGTTATGCTTACGAAAGGCAGGCAAATAGCTTATAGTAGTGTCTGAAAGTTGATCGATAGATGTAAACAAGATACTATTATTAGGATATAATATAATTCCAGGCCCTTCATATAAATAAAGGACCTGGAAAAGGCACAATCACATTGATACGAAAATGTGAATTCAAAAAGAGTGATTTATAACGGCTTATGATGCGTTATTGCTGGCCATTTTATGACGATTTATAAGCCCTATGATAATAAATATCAAAAAGATAACTGTACCGAATAAGCTTTTAATCAGTTTATTGTTATCCCCTGTTTCCAGCGAATTTATTATTCCGATAATGCCAATCGCAAACATAAAAAAGCTTATCAGCAAGCCACCTACATGTCTGAGTTTTTTCGTTTCCATATGATTTGTTTAAAAGCCTGTTTGAAAAAATTAACTGGCAAGTAATCCGCCGCCGATTGCGCCAAGAATAGCGCCGCCAACTGCACCAGCTACGTTACCAACCCCCGGTATGATTGTACCAACAGATGCACCTGCTTCTGCACCAGCAAGTGCACCAACAATTGCCCCGCCAATAATATGGGCCCAGCTGCCTCCGTCAATGTCTTGGAGTTCATTGGCGTCAATTGCCATCATGCCGTAATCATTTAGATTTAATAGATTTTCCATAAGATTTGTATAAGATTTAATTTGTTTTGTGCCTACTCTAATGAAGGTTTTCGGCATTCCCTATGTTGGCCAAACATTATCTCAAGGTATTATTTAATTATTATTTCAAGAAATAAATATATATATTGTAAAAAAACTTCATGGAATCTTCATTTAAGTAACCTGCTCTTATGATATACGTGAGGTGTAATGAAAATAATAATGAGTTAGCATTGAAAACCACCAAGAGAAAAGAGCACATATATTTTGGATGATCAACTGAAACTTATCCCGATATAATTAATGATTTAGTTTAATTGTAATTGCTAATTAATTTAGTAAAAATCAAAATAATCTGCATATTTGCACATCTGTAATCTGCACATCTGAATAATGGCTAAATCCAAGATCGCGTACTTTTGCCAAAGCTGTGGCTTTGAATCGCCCAAATGGCTGGGTAAATGCCCGTCATGCCAGCAATGGAACACTTTTGTTGAGGAGGTGATTGAAAAAGGCAATGCATCGGTACCAGCCTGGAAACCTGCATCCACCAGTCAGCAACGGGCCAACAAGCCTGTAGCCGTAACAGAGATCACATATACCGAAGAGCACCGTGTGCCAACTCCCGATAAAGAGTTTAATCGTGTTTTGGGCGGCGGCATAGTACCCGGCTCACTGGTGCTCATCGGCGGCGAGCCCGGTATAGGCAAATCAACCCTGATGCTGCAGTTGGCACTCAATATGCCGAATCAAAAAGTGCTGTATGTATCAGGAGAAGAAAGTGAACGGCAGATCAAGATGCGGGCGGAAAGGTTAATCTCTGTCCCTGCTGAAGGAGGCTTAATAGGCCACGGCTGCTATGTATTAACAGAAACCTCCACCCAAAACATATTCAAACAAATAGAATCGCTTGAACCCGACCTGGTAGTGATCGACTCTATCCAAACACTGCATTCGGCCCATATAGAATCAACACCGGGTAGCGTATCGCAGGTTAGGGAATGTACTGCCGAATTGCTTCGCTTTGCTAAAGAAACCTCGACCCCGGTATTTTTGATTGGCCATATTACTAAAGACGGTATGATAGCGGGCCCTAAAATCCTGGAGCATATGGTTGACACTGTTTTGCAGTTTGAGGGGGACAGGCACCATGTATATCGTATCCTGCGTACCATCAAAAACCGTTTTGGCTCCGCGTCTGAACTGGGCATTTATGAAATGATGGGCGAAGGGCTCAGGGAAGTATCCAATCCGTCGGAGATCCTGCTTTCACACCGCGAAACTCCGCTAAGCGGTATAACCATTTCGGCAACCTTAGAAGGTATGAGACCGATGCTGATCGAGACACAGGCGCTGGTTAGTGCTTCGGCCTATGGTACGCCTCAGCGTACCGCTACAGGCTTTGATACCAAACGTATGAGCATGCTGCTGGCCGTGTTGGAAAAGCGCTGCGGTTTTAGGCTGGGCGCAAAAGATGTATTCCTGAATATTACCGGCGGAATAAGAGTTGAAGATCCTGCTATTGATCTTGGTTTGGCCGCCGCTATCATATCATCGCACGAGGATATGCCTATCCCCTTCAAAACCTGTTTTGCCGGAGAGCTTGGTCTTTCGGGTGAGATCAGGGCTGTGAACCGGGTTGAACAACGCATAGCCGAAGCTCAGAAACTTGGCTTTAATCAGATCTTTATCTCCAAATACAATCTCCCTGCCAGCGGGCAGGACAAAAAGCGGATGGACTTATCCCGTTATGATATCGACATTAAGATTGTAAGTAGTATTGAAGAGGTATTTGGATTGTTGTTTGGATAAGGGGGGCTTAAGGCTTAAAGCAGAAAGCTCAAGGCGTTTAATTGATTTTATATTATCTTTTTTATTATAGTGTTATTAGATAGCAATGATCATAAAACTATTGGCTTTAAGCTTTGAGCATTCCGCTTTTTCCTAAAACTTCAAATTGGTTTTAAGCCAGTTCTGCACATCTTCCTGGCTGGTGATCTCGGCAGGGAGTTTATCGTGGATCAGTTTTTCCATTTTATTACCGGTGTTTGCAAAGCGGTAATCCCATATCATCATTAACTTATTGATCAGGTATACCATTTCATTTCCCTCGTTTTTGTTAAACGCGGTATGATCCGGCCTGCCATTTACACGCGGATCGTTCTGAATGTAAGTAGTCCATTGATAATCGGTGTAATGTAGGTTTCTTCGGGAAAAAAGGATCATAAGCCAGTGAATTTCTTTAAATGTACGGATAATTAAATGAACGCGGCTGGAATGGGGTTTTTAAGTGGTGATAACAATGAGGCTTAGAGGGTAAACGTAATTCAATCTATTCGCCCAAATCACATTGGTGTAGAAAATCGTGTAATTGGATTAATTCGAAAAGATCGTATGGAAAAATTTTCATTTATCGTTTTTTGATTTTTAAACCCGATTCTCTGCGGTAATAATATTGATATAAATTTTTTGCCGATTTAATAGTAATTTCAGCGCAGATAATTTAAGTTGATGAAAAAATTACTACTCTTTACCGCTGCCTCGGTACTGGCGTGCAATGTTATGGCACAGCAAGAGCCGCAAAAAGCTATTTACTATTCCATATCATTTCCTAACGCGGCCCATCATGAGGCCGAAATAAGTATGACCATTCCGCAGGCGCCAACTGGCAATTTCCGGGTAAGGATGAGCCGGTCATCTGCAGGGCGTTACGCGACGCATGAGTTTGGTAAAAATCTTTATAATATTAAAGCTACCGATATTGACGGCAAGGAACTGCCACTAACCCAAATTGAAGGAGATGTATACGAGGTGGGAGATCACCCGGCCACAGTTAAAGTAAACTACACCCTTTTCGGCAACTGGACCGACGGTACCTATGCTTCAATTGACCCCAGTCATGCCCACCTGAATATGCCCGCCACTTTTATGTGGGTGGTAGGGCAGGATAAACGCCCGCTTACATTTGAGTTTAATGACCTGGACAAATATGGCTGGAAAGTGGCTACACAGCTTAAACATGAAGGCTCAAGTGTTTACAGCGCACCAAACCTGCAGTACATGATGGATAGCCCTACCGAACTGTCTAATTACAATGTTAGCAGCTGGGACGTAATAAATACCGATGGTAAGAAAGAAAAAATCAACCTCACCGTGCACTCGGACGACAGCCAGGCCGTGATCGATAATTTTGGTAAGATGATCCAGAAGCTGGTATTGGAAGAAAAAGCTGTATTTGGCGAATTGCCAACTTATGATTTTGGCGAGTATACTTTTGTAAGCGATGTGAACCCTGCCGTATCCGGCGATGGTATGGAACATCGTAACTCAACTTCCATAACTATTCCTGCACCAAAAGTTGAAGGTTTTGAAAACAACCTTATGGGGGTGTTCTCACACGAATATTTCCATAGCTGGAATGTGAAACGCATCCGCCCAAAATCACTGGAGCCATTTAACTTTGAACACGCTAACATGAGCAGTGAGCTTTGGTTTGCCGAAGGTTTTACCCAATATTATGGCGAACTGCTGCTTACCCGTGCAGGTTTTGTAACGCTTGACGATTATACTAAAACCATTGCCGGTTTGGTTAACCAGGTGTTGAATACACCGGCTGCTGCCAAATATTCGGCTGCACAAATGAGCCGCTATTCGGTTTTTGCAGATGCAGGTGTATCTATCGATCCGAACAATAATGTTAACGATTTTACCAGTTACTATACCTACGGCGGGGCTATTGCATTAGCACTTGACCTGCGCCTGCGCAGCGATTTTAACATGACGCTTGATGATTATATGCGTGCTGTTTGGCTTACGCGAGGTAAGATAATGAAACCTTACACAATCCCCGATCTGCAAAGCGATTTGGGTAAAGTAACCAACAATCCCAAATTTGCTGCCGATTTCTTTAAGCGTTACATCACCGGAATTGACAAAAATAATTATGAAGAACTGTTGACCAAAGCTGGTTTAGTGCTGCGTAAATTACAGCCGGGCAAAGGCTGGGCTGGTCCGTTGGCTGCTACACCAGGCCGTGGTCGTGCCGGACAAGTACGCGCTGCTGATGCAGAAGGATTGCCAATACTTTCAAGCACAACCATTGGTACTCCGGTTTACAAAGCTGGTATTGATGCAGGCGATATTATTCTGAAAGTTGATGGAAAAGACGTTAAAGACCAGAAAGGATTTAGCGACATCATTGCCGATAAAAAGCCGGGTGATAAAGTTATTGTAAACTATAAAAACCGTGCCGGTGCTCATGAAACCACAATCACACTTGAAGAAAATCCCAACTTTGAAGTAGTGACATTTGAAAAGGCAGGCAAGCAATTGAGTAAAGATCAGGAAACCTTCCGTAACAACTGGTTGCAATCAAAAGTCAAATAATTATGAAAAAGATATCAATAGTAACAGCGGCATTATTAAGCGTTTCAGCTTATGGTTTTGCGCAGGATGTTAATAAGCTGATCAGTAAAGATGATGTAACCCGGATTATCAAGACGCTTTCGGCCGATGATATGCAGGGCAGAGCCACCTTTACACCCGGCATTGAAAAAGCGGCAACGTTTATTGAAAGCGAATATAAAAAGGCTGGCCTTAAGCCTATGGAGGGGAATACCGGGTACCGTCAAAATTTTACGATGGTGCGTTCAACTCCTGTCGGCTTAACTGTAAGCATCAATGGTAAAGCTATAGCGGCCGACAGCGCGTTTGCAGGCAGCACGGATTCGTTTAAATGGGCGAGTGATAAAGATGTGCAAGTGATTACTGTTGGGGCTGATAAAAATTTCAGAACTGAATATAGGGCAGCTTCACAAAGCGGTAAGAAAACACTATTGCTTATCGATCCTAAATTTAAGGATCTGTTTAACCGGATTAAGTCGTATTTGGGAGCGGGCAGCACAAACTTTAAAGGTAAAGTAAAACAACCTTTGGTATTTGTGTTGGGCAAGTTTGATAATGCTACCTCGTTTGATGTTAACTGCGACATAAAAAATGAGGAATTACCGCTGTTTAACGTTGCCGGTATTATCCCCGGTAAAACCAAATCGAATGAATACGTAGTGTTTTCGGGCCATTATGACCACTTGGGTATTATCAAGCCCGATAAACCGGGCGTGACTGATAGCATCGCCAATGGTGCTGACGACGACGCCTCGGGTACAACGGCTGTGTTAAGCCTGGCTAAATATTATAAAAAGCTTAATAACAATGCCCGTACGCTCATCTTTGTAGCTTTTACTGCCGAAGAGATCGGCGAATACGGTTCACAGTATTTTGCGAAACAGGTTGATGCCGATAAAGTAGTTGCCATGTTCAATATCGAAATGATAGGTAAAGCATCAAAATTTGGCACCAACTCGGCATTTATTACTGGCTTTGAAAGATCTGATTTTGGAAAGATATTGCAGAAAAACCTGGAAGGTACTGCCTTTAAGTTTTACCCGGACCCATACCCTGATCAGGACCTGTTTTACAGAAGCGATAACGCATCCCTGGCCGAAGTTGGCGTACCGGCACATACCATCTCAACCGACCAGATTGATATAGATAAATTATACCACACCGTTGGCGATGAATTCAGCACACTTGATGTGGATAATATCACCTCGGCCATTCGTGCGATAGCGTTAAGCTCACGCACTATAGTTTCAGGCCAGGATACACCAACAAGGGTACCGAAGAAAACGGAGTAGCGGAGATTGTCTGAACCGGAATTTATTGAATTAAGGAATTATTAGAATTGAGAAATAGAAACTTCTGCAAATTCCTTAATTCAATAAATTCGCGTTCAGACAACCTTTGCGCCCTGATTATAAAAAATTTTTTAGTTCCCCTCTTGAGAGGGGGCGCGAAGGGAAAGAGTGATGGCAGGGGTGTGTTTATGCGATTAGTTTATCAAAGCAGAAACACACCCCTCTACTCCTCTCAAGAGGGGAATCGTGCAAGTCCCGCGCTTTTTTAGTTGCCCCTATGAACAAAATACTCAAAATAGCAGTTGTAGGCCCCGAATCAACGGGTAAGTCGACAATGTCTGAATATCTGGCGGTGCATTATAATACGATAGCCGTGCCTGAGTATTCGCGGGAGTATTGTGCAAATCTCACAGGCGATTGTACCTTTCAGGACGAGATTAATATGTTCCACGGACAAATAGCGCTCGAAAAAAAGCTGCTGCCGCAAGCCAATAGGATCCTGATTTGTGATACTACTTTTTTAACTGTAAAGATCTGGAGCGAGGAGATGTTCGGGCTTGCCCCACAGGAGGTACTTGATGAATTGCCGCGCCACCCCTATGATTTTTATTTACTTATGGATATCGATCTGCCCTGGCAGGATGATCCTCTACGCAACTTCCCTACCAAACGCGAATATTTTATGAACGTTTGGCATCGGGAACTTCAGGCGCTCAACGCCAATTATGTGGTAATATCTGGCATAGGCCAGGATAGGTATGAAAAAGCGGTGAAAGCAATTGATGAGTATCTGAACCATGATTTTTAGGATTAAGTGATTGCCGGAATAATGATTTTGACGTGCGAATTAGTTTTGATATGCGGATGTGCAAATTTCAGATGTGCAAATAATTCAATTATTCTGTAAATTCATTAATTCTGCAAATTCAGGTTCAGACAAGATCATCTGCACATCATTCAACTTCATAATCTGCATCTGCACATTTAAAATTTGCACATCTGCGACTTAACTTAAAATCTTCAAAAAAATTATCAGTAATTAAAAAAATATTTTTCACATACGTGCAACGTTGCGAAATGCCTTGCGTCTATTAACCTGAAGCTGGTTTCAAATTTGGAAGCGATATATATTGACAAACATTACAACCTGGTGGTTGAGTGCAAGCAGGGGAGTAAAAAAGCCTGTTATGAGCTTTACCGTCTGTATTCGAAAGCTATGCTGAACGTGGCCTTTCGGATAGTGGGCGATATTGCCGAAGCAGAAGATGTGCTGCAGGAAGCTTTTGTGGATGCCTTTGCCAAGCTGAAGGATTTTAGGCAGGATACCACATTTGGCCTCTGGCTTAAGCAGATCGTTGTGAACCGGTCGATTAACCTATTGCGCAAACGTAAGCTTGAACTGGTTGAACTGGAAGATGGTCACCTCGAAAATATTGCCGACGAAGAAAATTGGGACGATGAGGACATACAATACCAGGTTGCCAGGGTAAAAGAAGGCATGAGCCAGCTGCCCGACGGTTACCGCGTTGTATTATCGCTTTACCTGCTTGAAGGGTATGACCACGAAGAAATAGGACAAATATTGAATATATCAGAAAACACATCAAGAACCCAGTTTTTGAGAGCTAAAAGAAAGTTAATTGAAATTTTAAACAGGAAAGGAACAGTATCATGAGCAAGCGATTTGAAGATTTCATGCACGACAATAACGAAGAATTTAACGAAATAGAACCATCGGCAGATCTGTGGAGTAAAATTGAGGCGCAGCTCAATTTTTTGGACGAGGAGCAGGAACCCAAAAAACGCGAAGCAAAGACTTTTTCGCTGGGCTTCGTGCTAAAAGTAGCCGCATCGGTCATCATCGTAATGGGAATAGGCTTCGGCATTTATATACAAAGCCAAAAAGGAACAAAAGGAGTTGACCTTGCTGCCATTAACCCTGAGTATGCGCAGCAACAGATGCACTATGCATCGCTTGTTGAAACAAAGCTTACCGAACTTAAATCAGCATCTAAAAACGATCCGCAGCTATACAAGGAGTTCAGCGCCGAGATAGCTAAAATGGATTCCACCTATAAAAAACTAAACAATGATTTAGTCACCAGCCCTAACCAGGAACGTGTTTTACGTGCAATGATCCGGAACCTGCAAATACAAACCGAGGTGCTAACTCAGCAATTAAATGTAATTGAACAGTTTAACCAGATGAAAAAGGAACAAAACAATGAAACTAAAAATATTTAGTCCGGCACTGCTTACACTTATCGGTTTGTTAACCATAAGTACAGCTAACTTTGCACAGGTTAGCCCTGCGCCTCCGGCTGCACCGGCAAAGCCAAATTTGCCGCCTACGCCGCCTCCCGCCGCCGAATTGAACGGAGGAGACTGGACGCCTGCGACCGACAGCAAGGAGTATCAGCAAAAAATGAAGGAGCTGAACATGAAAATGCACGAGCTGCAAAAGGAAATGAGCAACCTGCGTGTGCAGCAGCAAAAGCAATTGCAGTTGAAAAAACGAAGTCTTCAGCAACTGAACATACCGTTTGCGTTTGAATTTAAGGATAGTGCGACGTTTAAAAACCTCGACACCTTGAAATTTAAAATGAAGTTTAAGGAGTTTGACGCTATTAAGTTTGTCGAAAAATTTGAGAAGCTTAGCCCTAACATAACCTTCGGGTTTAAAAACTTCGACCAAAATTTTAGCTACAGTTTCGACGGTGATGACAGCTACGAAAAGCAGGTGCAAAACGGCGATATAGTTGAGAAAACCAAAAGTTACAGCAAAAGCTATAACGTTGATGGTAATGATGTGATCAATATCGATAACAAATTTGGCAAGATCACTGTAATTACCTGGGCTAAAAGCGAGGTTAAGGTTGATGTACAGATCAAGGTTGGTGCAAATGACGAGGATAAGGCTCAAAAACTGCTCGATAACGTAACTATTAAAGATAGCAAAGACGGCTCAGGCGTATCGTTCAAAACTTCTATCAATCAAAGCGATGACGATAACGGCAGTTGGGGCAACTTATTCGGCAAGAAAAACTCTGTTCGCAAAATGGAGATCAACTACACCGTTTACATGCCCGCCAAAAACCCGCTTACTATAACTAACAAGTATGGTAGCACCGAGTTGCCCGATCTAAGCGGTAAACTCAATATTAACAACTCATATGGTAGTTTAAATGCTAAAGCGTTAAGCAACCCTGCTTGCCAGATCAGGGTTAAATATGGCAGCGCGACCATCGGTACCCTTACAGGGAGCGACCTGGATGTAGCCTATGGCAACCTTAATCTCGGAGATTGCGATAAACTTAATGCCGATGTAAGCTACGGCTCGGCAAAAATTGGCCGTATCACTACATCAGGCAATATCAATGTGAAATTTAGCGGTGCGCTGAATATTGGCGAGGTTGATAAAAATGTGAAAAACCTTTCGGTTAACTCATCATACTCAAGCGTGAAGCTTGGAGTAAGCGACGGGCAAAATGCGGACTTTGATATCACGGTACACTATGGCAGCTTTAGCTATGGAGGCCATGATGTTAACATCACAAGCAAAACGCCAGCAGATGGTGAGCGCGGTTTTAATCCTACTAAAACCTACAAAGGCCATTTAGGTAAAGGTGGCAGCGATAAAACCATTACCATCAGTACCAGTTACGGTAGTGTGAGCTTCGATTAAAAGATAAGGAACACTAAAATTCAAAGGGCGTATCGGCAGGTTATTAAATAATCTAACGATACGCCCTTTGTAGTTATATGCATTCTAATAAGTGAAATTTAAATTGTAGGCGTAGCTATTCGGCCTGTATCGACTGTCTATTCAAATAATATTTTTATAATTGCCCGGTTTTTTAACAATAGGACTTAAACCTAAGATCACACAATTATGAAAAAAGTATTATTTAGTACTATCATTCTGACAGCATTTTCATGCTCTTTAATTATTTTTCAACTAAGCTGTAAAAAAGTTGCCGTAGCGGCCGATCAAACTTCGGCCTCAACGCCTCAAGTCGGAAAACTCATTTATTCAAAACTTATTGCCCCGGCAAATGCCAATTCATACTATGAATTATGGTCGGCTAATTACGACGGAACAAGCCAGCAAAAGATTTTAATAACCTTGCCCACAGGAGTGTCCATGTCCGGAGCGGCCAAGCTTTCCCCAGATCACAAGACCCTCTTTTTTGGTGCTTATACTTTTAAAGCCGGGGTTATTACAAAATCGGCCCTTTATTCATGTAATATTGACGGGAGCAACCCTCATGAAATAGTATCAGGAACACTAAATGAAAGTTTTGAAGCAAACGTAGCTTATTAAGCTATTTAAATATTAAGATCAACAAAAGGAGCATTTAATTGCTCCTTTTTCTTTTGGCGTTGTTGCTAATGCCGCCTCCCGTGCTTAGCTTTGAAAAACAGTCGCTACCCATGCACCACCAGGATAATGAAAAACAGATCTTTAATACCCTTTATGATCAGTATAAGCACCTAGGCCTGCCGCTTGAACTGATCAAGCATACTGATTTTACAGTTTTTAATCTGAAGGACATTGATCAGCCTGTGCCTTTTAAGTCGCCGCTGAGCAGGCTTAATTTCTTTGTTTTCGCTTTTATCAAAAGCGGGAGAGGTGATTACACTATTGATGAGCAGAACTACAAATTACAGCCCCGTGCTGTTTATTTCACCAACCCTGGTCATTTTCGTTCGTTTAACTGGGAACATATAGGCGATGTGTATTTGTTTACGCTGAGCGAATCGTTTTTAAAGGAAAATGTACATGCCAATATATTTGATGAGTTCCCATTCCTGCTGGCCGAAATATTCCCGGCTCGCGTGCTTAGTCCCGAAGTTTTTGAGGAATTTGATATTTTGTATCACCAGATCTTAAAAGAGTATCATTCAAATAGTCCGTATCGTTACCGTATTATCGGCAACCTGTTTGTGGTGGTGCTGTTAAAATTCAAAGAATATTTCTGGAAGGACTACAACCCGATTTATGAAGGTAACCGGAGCTCCGAAATAGTAAAAAATTTTAAACGCCTGCTCGAAAAACATTACCGAGACCTAAGCAGCGGCATTGCCGAACAGGCTTTCCGGGTACAGGATTATGCCGATGCGCAAAGCCTTCATCCCAATTACCTGAATACTGTTATCAAAGTAAAAACAGGTAAAACTATCAGCACCTGGATAGCCGAAAAGACCATATCCGAAGCCAAGTCATTGTTGCAAAACTCTAAGCTATCTATTAAGGAGGTCGCTTTTCGTTTGGGCTTTACTGAAGCTACACATTTCAGCAATTACTTTAAAAAGCATACGGATACTTCGCCGGTGCTGTTCAGGAAAGGGCATGCAGGGCAAGTGTAGTATTTTGATTTGAAAAATTTGACAACTCCATAAAGAAGGAACAGAAAACGTCATTGCTTCGTTCTTCGCAATGACGTGAGGAAAACTTTATTTTCTCTTCTTGTCCCATCAGGGTCTCTCGCAGAGGACCCTGATATCTATGCCATGCATTCGGTGACTTGCAGGATCCTCTGTGAGTTAAATTAACCCACAAACTCACCAACATAAACACACCCTCGCCCAGTTACAAAATAACCAATCTTAAATATTCGTAAGTAATGCTTTGATATGTGTATCATTCAGGGGCCTTGCTCTTGCCACCTTTGTATTGTCAATCAACGACAACAAAACATAAACAATATAACAAAGGAAATCATGAACACATTAGCATCAAAAGTAGTATTGGTAACCGGCGCCTCAAGAGGTATCGGTGCAGCAGTAGCCCACAAATTAGCAGCCGAAGGCGCTAAAGTAATTATCAACTATGCAGGCGGTAAAGAAGCTGCCGACCAAACTGTAAATGCTATCAAGCAACAGGGCGGTGACGCCATTGCCTTACAGGCCGACGTAAGCAAAGCCGACGAAGTAGCAGCCATGTTTGACGCAGCAATAGCTCATTACGGTAAAATAGATGTACTGGTTAACAACGCCGGCATCATGATCACCAAACTTATAAAAGATACCACCGACGAGGATTTTACCCGCCAGTTTGATATCAACGTTCGCGGTACATTCAATACCATGCGTGAGGCCGCTACCAAATTAGCCAACGGTGGAAGTATTATTAACTTTTCATCAACCACTACCCGCGTTATGATGCCAACTTATGCTACCTACGTTGCCACCAAAGGCGCTGTTGAACAATTGACCCGTGTATTTGCCAAAGAAGTTGGCGCAAGGGGCATCAATGTAAATACAGTATCTCCCGGCCCAACAAATACCGAACTATTTACCAAAGGCAAGCCACAGGAACTCATTAATCGCCTGGCATCGCTATCTGCCTTCAACCGCATCGGCGAACCTGAAGATATCGCCAGGATAGTAGCCTTCCTGGCCAGCGACGAAGCCAAATGGATTTCGGCTCAGAATATCGGTGCCAATGGCGCAATGGCTTAATTGAAGAATCAAGAAATCAAAAGTCAGGAGGCAAGAGATCAGTAGTCGAGACGCCAGGAATCAAGAAGTCAAGAAAAAATAAATTAACAATCAAAAAAATCGGTGAAATCAATCCTCATCGGTGAAATCAAAGAAAATAATCATGAATTCATTAAATAATAAAGTAGCAGTAATAACCGGCTCAGCCCGTGGTTTAGGTAAAGCAATTGCAGAACGTTATGCAGCATTGGGTGCCGATATCGTGATCAACTATTCACGTGATAAAGCATCGGCCGATGAAGTGGTAAGCAACATCAAGGCGATGGGCGCAATGGTAATTGCCGTACAGGCCGATGTAAGCAAGGTTGCCGATATTGAAAGGCTGTTTGCAGAGGCCAAAGCGGCTTTCGGTAAAATAGATATCGTAGTTGCTAATGCGGGTATCGAATTAGTTGAAACACCTGTCACTGATTTTACTGAAGAACAGTTTGACCGCGTATTCGGTATCAATACTAAAGGCACTTACTTCACTATGCAGCAGGCGGCTAAAAATGTGGAAGACAATGGCCGGATCATTTACATTGCTTCAAGCACCACTTCATTCCCTGTACCCGGAATGGCTGTGTATGGCGGTAGTAAAACCACTCCAAGGTACCTGGTTGATATCCTCTCAAAAGAGATTGGTCACCGCGGTGTAACAGTTAACTCCATTATACCGTTTGCTGTTGATCATTCAGGTATCTTTGCAGAAGCTGATAGCTACCCCCGCATTAAGGAAGCAATTGCTTGACAGTTGTCCGATGGGCCGCCTGGCCGAAGTTGAAGATGTGGCCAATGTGGCCGAGTTTTTCGCCAGCGATCTTTCGTCATTTGTAAACGGTCAGCACTTGCTGGTAAATGGTGGCGCAACAAATTAATTATCAGTCAAGTAACATTTTGCAGCAGGTTGTAGTCTTAGCTATAACCTGTTGTGATTATTTAACAGGATTTAAAAATAATATTATTTGATTTTACATCTACTACGTCATGAAAACGCTTAATCATTATATCATATACGGTACATTAATTACTTCATCTGTAAATGCTCAAGCTGCAAAAACGGCTGTTTCAACTACGCACAACGTCAACACCATGAATACTGAAAAACTAACTAACCCGGTAATAAAACAAGCCATTGACGCCCTGCAAAGCGGCGACCAACAAGCCTGGTTTGCTTTGTTTACCAACGATACCCAGCTTTTTGACGATGGCAATAAGATGAACTTTAAAAGTTTTTTTGAAAAAGCCTTAGGTCATGAACGTTTTACCAGCATTGATAAAATTGAACACAACGGCACACATGTTTACGGCAAATTTCACAGCGACAAATGGGGCGATTTTAAAACCTATTTTAAGTTTACGGTTGATGCTGACGGTAAGATCAGCAAACTGGAAATAGGGCAGGCGAGTTATTAAAGCTTAAAGCAAGCACACAGTCTTCATCACGTCATTGCAAGGCACGAAACAATCCCCAATAAGCAGGTTCGCCCTGAATAGTTTGGGATTGTTTCGTGCCTCGCAATGACGTTTTTAATTGTAATTTTACCTGATATTTGCATCATGCAACAGCAACTCATTGCCCGCTTACAGCAATTAAAACCTATCCCGGTTGATGATCAGGAACTCATTGTGAAAGCTTTTGAGCCTATGAAGTTTAAAGAGGGGGATACACTTTTACCACTGGGGCATGTGGCAAGGCAGCTGTTTTTTATTACCAATGGTGTGTTGCGTATTATGGCGCAAAATGATAAGGGAAATGAGGTTACCTATTTCTTTTTAAAAGACAACCAGTTTTGCACCATCCTGTACAGTTTCAATAATAACATGATTGCCGAAGAAAGTATCCAGGCGGCCTGCGATACAGAACTGTTGGCTATTAGTAAAAATAATTTGCTGGCTTTATATGAAAAGCTGCCTTATCTTAAAGAAATGATCGATCAGATCTCGCAGCATACCCTGTTGGAAAAGATAAAGACCCGCAATGTCTATCTTGGCCATGATTCGTCTGAGCGTTACCAGCTGTTTTTGGAACGACAGCCCGAAGTGGCAATGAGGGTACCATTAACTGATGTTGCATCGTACCTGGGTGTAACACCTCAGTCGTTAAGTAGGATCCGTAAAAATATCCGCTAAGGCTAAACTTAAACAAACTGCGTTTCTTACCATTTGTTAAATGCCGGGAGCAATCTGCTGCCGAACTTTGTTGGACAATTAAAACAGAATAGCATGTCAAGAATATTTATAACAGGTTCGGCCGATGGATTAGGGCGAATGGCTGCACAGTTATTAATCAAAGATGGCCATATTGTGGTACTGCATGCCCGTAATGCTAACCGGGCAAAAGAGGCATTAGCCGCTGTGCCCGGGGCTGAAACCGTAGTTACCGGAGACTTGTCCACCATTGCAGAAACTATAAAAGTTGCGGAGCAGGTAAATAAACTCGGCTTATTTGATGCAGTGATTCACAATGCTGCAATTGGGTATGAGGAAACAAGAAGAATTGCGACGGTTGACGGTCTGCCGCATGTGTTTGCTATCAACAGCCTTTCTCCCTATATCCTTACCTGTCTTATCAATAAGCCAAAGCGCCTTGTATACATCAGTTCGGGTTTGCATAAAGATGGCGATGCTACACTGCGCGACCTGGAATGGAACGTCCGCAGCTGGAATGGCTACATGGCTTATGCTGACTCAAAATTGCATAACGTGATCCTGGCTTTTTACGCTGCCCGTAAATGGCCCGATGTATACTCAAATGCACTGGAACCGGGTTGGGTGGCAACCAAAATGGGCGGCCCAAGTGCCCCGGATAGTTTGGCGGATGCCCCGAAAACGCAGGTATGGCTGGCTACAGGTAATGAGCCTGATGTGCTGGTAAGCGGGAAGTATTTCTACCATAAAAAGCTGCGTTCTGTTCATCCCGCAGCCTCTGATTCTACGGTTCAGGATCGCTTTAATGCTCAATGCGAAGGGATCTCAGGAATAAAATTTCCGGTTTGATGGGATTCGGAAATAGGTATCAATAAAATCTATATAAATCAAAAACAAAATAGCTACTATGAATACAGTTAAAACAGGCTGGATAGGTTTGGGTAAAATGGGGATCCCCATGTCGCAGCAATTGATCAAAGCCGGGTATCCGCTTAGTGTTTTCAACCGGAGCAAGGATAAAGAAGCAGCTTTTAAAGCGCAGGGTATTGGTACAGCGGCGTCCCCCGCTTTATTATTAAGCGATGCTGATGTTATTTTTATAATGGTGTCAGACGATAAGGCTATCAATGATATTTTTTACGGCAATGAAGGTTTGCTGGCTTCAAAAGTGAGCGGTAAGATAATCATTAACATGAGCACCGTTTCTCCGGCAATCAGCAAGGAGGTGGCAGCTGCTTGTAAGGAACAAGGCAATCATTACCTGGATGCTCCGGTATCCGGCAGTGTAAAACAAGCGGAAGATGCGATGTTAGTTATTATGGTTGGCGGTGAGCCCGGTGCATTTGAACAGGCCAAACCTATCCTTGAGAAACTGGGCAAACTGGTTATGCTGGTAGGTGATACTGGTGCAGGAAATATAGCCAAACTGGCTATCAATACCCTGCTCGGTATTGTTGCACAAGGTCTCGCCGAAACAGTAACACTTGCCCAACAAAACGGCATTACTGCCGAAGCGCTAACCACGCTGATCGGTAACAGCGCATTAGGCAGTCCATTCATCAAAATAAAAGGTGACGCCATTGTTAACAATAATTATAACGCAGCGTTTGCCTTAAAACATATCGCTAAAGATCTGCGTCTGGCAAAAGATCTTGGTTTGACTACTCCGCTTGGTGAAACCGCTTATCAAACCTACCAGGATGCTGAAGCCGCTTTTGGTGAGGAGGATATTATTGCGGTGATTAAGCAGGTGGGGAAATAATAAAGATCAACAATACCGTAAAAACACCTTGTCATTTCGATGAAGCATGGAGAGGAATATGCGGTGGCGCTGAAGAGAAATCTTATACGAGATGCTAAGATACATTATATCTCGTATAAGATTTTTTACTGTCAACACTTAGATCTTGCCATTTGATCCTAATTACTGGGCGTTAATATTATTCTATTACACTGTTATTTAAAAAAGTCCAATTGGGGTTAGTAGATTCAATTAAAGCAATTTTCTTTTCCCGTCGCATTTTTTGATCTCCTTTTCCCGGGCTATGGCATGTTCAATATGAGTAAAGTGTTCGTAGTAAACTAAATGGTAACAGTAGTATCTGCCCGTGAAAGAATTGTTGGTTCCTTTATTTTCGAGATGTTGTAAAACCCTTACACTTATATCATTGGTAACCCCGATATACAACACGGTTTTTCCCGGATTGGTGGTGATATAGACGTAATAATTACGATTCCACATGTTTTAGAGGTAGATATTTTGTAATAGGAAGATTGTCATTTCCATAGATATACAGAGGAATCATAAGCAGCGTTTGGCAGATTATGTAAAATGGATTTGCATAGCGTATAAGATTTCTCTTTCGCGCAGCGCTCATACCTCCCCATGCTCTATCGAAATGACATTTTTTACTTTTGTGTTATTTGTTAAAACCTGTTACTCCAAATTTATCTTCTGATGTTGATAGGGGATCTCAATATGATTGAACCCGTGTTCCTTTAGCTTCCCAGCAAAATGCTGCTGTACATCATACTCGCCGTGAACAAGGAATACCGTTTTCACTAACGCTGGGTCCTGGCAGGCCAGGAAATGGAGCAGGTCGTCGTAATCGCCGTGGGCACTCATTGATTTGATGGAGCGGACTTCGGCCTTGACCTCGTACATTTCACCAAAGATGTGTACTTCATGATCGCCCCGCATTAACCTGCCGCCTAATGAATTTGGTTCCGCGTAGCCCACCATTAATATAGTGTTCTTTTGGTTGTTGATATTGTTTTTGATGTGATGTTTTACCCGCCCGGCTTCGGCCATGCCCGATGACGAGATGATAACACACGGTCGCGGATCATCATTCAGCGCTTTTGATTCCTCCACGCTTTCAATAAAGCGCAGGCCTTTAAACCCAAAAGGATTGGCATCAGTTTTTAAAACCTCCTGCACGTTTTTGTTATAAACCTCCGGGTGGTTCATCAGTACCTGGGTTGCCTTTTCCGATAAGGGGCTATCTACATAATAAGGAATATCGGGGAGCGTGCCTTTCAGCTCAAGGCTGTTTAAAGCATACAGTAATTCTTGTGTGCGGCCAACACTAAACGCCGGGATAATCACCTTGCCATTTTTTACTTCACAGGTTTGTTTAATGATCTCCAATAATGACTCCTCAATTGGGCCAAGCTCTTTATGCAGCGAATCTCCATAGGTTGATTCGAGCAGGATATAATCGGCCTGCTCAAAAGTTTGCGGACTTTTCAGCAGCAGATCGCCGTAGCGGCCAACATCACCGCTAAAAGTAATATGCGTGTCCTTCCCGTTTTCGGTTGCAGTGATGTGTACTGCTGCGCTTCCCAAAATATGCCCCGCATCGGTAAAGTTAAATTTCACTTCAGGAGTAGTTACAAATTCTTCCCCATATTCAACAATTTTAAACAGGCGCAGCGCCTCCATTACATCATCTTCGGTATATAAGGGGGTAAGCAGGGGCAGGCCTTTACGGGCGCGGTGCTTATTATCATATTCAATATCCTGTGTTTGGATTTTGGCCGAATCAAGCAGCAGGATCCGGGTCAGGTCCATCGTGGCGGAGGTGCAATATATATTTCTATCAAAACCTTCAGCAACCAGTCGCGGAATCAAACCGCAGTGGTCAATATGTGCGTGCGACAGGATCATGTGGGTAACGCCTTTGGGGTTAAACCCGAAGTGCTCGTTCATTTCTTCGGTTTGTTCGCCCAGTCCCTGAAACATGCCGCAGTCTAATAATATGCTGGTGCCATCGGTTAAACGGAGTAAATGTTTGCTGCCGGTTACGTTACGGGCAGCACCATGGAAGGTTATATTCATTTATAATATGGTATGAAGTATCACAACGAATATGCTCATTTAAAGTTTAAGAAATTAATAACTAAAAATTTAGTTGTAAATATAAAATACATCTCTTACCTTAGTTTAACCAATTAAACGCATTAATACACGAGGTATTAATATTTAAAGTACGCACATGGAAATTAAAGAGTTAACCCGCGCCGAAGAGCAGATCATGCAAGTGCTCTGGCAGTTGAAAAAAGGGTATGTTAAAGACGTTATCGACCAGTTGCCCGAGCCCAAGCCCGCTTATAATACCGTGTCGACTATTATCCGCATCCTGGAAACCAAAGGTTTTGTTGGTCATACCGCGTTTGGCAAAAGTCACGAGTATCACCCGGTGATCAGTAAGGAGCAGTATCAGAATTTTGCCGCCGATAAATTGCTTAGCGGCTATTTTGACAATTCTGTTAACCGGATGCTTTCATTTTTTGTGAATAAGGAAAAGATCGACCTGAAAGAGGCCGATGAGATCATGAAACTGATTGAAAAACTAAAAGAAAAATAGTTATGAGCTGGTGGCAATATTTATTACTGGTAAACATATACCTGTTGCTGTTTTACGGGTTTTATGTACTGTTGCTTCGTAAGGAAACCTTTTTTCAGCTTAACAGGCTTTACCTGGTAAGCGCCGCACTGTTATCATTTATGATCCCGGTTATGCAGGCTAATTGGGTGCAAAACCTGTTTATTACGCAACAGGTTAAATATACTTTGTACAGTAGCCCGGTGCTGGTTTATAATTTTAAGCCGATAGAAGAATCAGCTGTTAGCATAGGGCAGGTGTTACTGGTGCTATATCTTACAGGTATTGTTTTTTTATCAGGAAGACTGGTATGGCAACTGTTTAAATTGAAGCAGGTGATTAGCGAGCCTGTATCTGATGTGTCCTACTCCTTTTTCAAAAAGGTAAAACTGAATGCCGATGGCGAAGCCAATGAAGCAATAGCAACGCATGAAGATGTTCATGCCAAACAATGGCATTCGGCAGATGTGCTGCTGGTTGAGCTGGTGATGATCATCAACTGGTTTAACCCGATAGTGTACTTTTATCGCCGGGCAATAAAACATATTCACGAGTTTATAGCCGACAGGCACGCTGTTGATGCCGGTACTGATAAAGCCGATTACGCCATGCTGCTTTTGAGCCAAACATTTCATACTCCTTCTCATGATCTTGTTAATTCATTTTTTAACAAAAGCTTATTAAAAGAACGTATCATCATGCTACAAAAAAATAAATCGCACCGTATGGCACTTGTTAAATACGGGCTTTCGGCTCCATTGTTTATCTTGATGATGGTGCTATCGTCGGCAACTATTAATAACAGTAATACCATTTCTGTCATTAACACCAAAGCGGATAAGGTTTTTTCGACCCCGGCAAGTAAGGTTACCGAAATAACTATTGATGAACCGCCAAAAGTTGATGAAAGGCAGGTTGCCGGGGGGGATACCACACCGGTATATACTGCGGTTGAACGTGTGCCTGAGTTTCCGGGCGGACTGGAAGCTTTCGGCAAATTTCTGGCCACTAATATCAAATACCCGGCGTCTGCCCGGGAGCAAAAGATCCAGGGAAGGGTGATCATTACTTTTGTTGTTGAAAGGGACGGCTCGCTTTCAAACGAAAGAATTGTAAGGGGTATCACCAATGATCTGGACAATGAAGCTTTGCGCGTGATGAAATTATCACCACATTGGAAGCCGGGGATGCAGGGCAATCGCCCGGTAAGGGTGCAGTATTCTGTACCGATCAATTTTGCGCTTGCTGCTAACGCCGACACCACTAAAACTATCAGGCCAACATTCTCAATAGCTTCAGCTCAATCCGGTTCTGACCCTGTGTTCACATCGGTTGAGCAAGTGCCGGAATTTCCAGGTGGGATAGAGGCATTTGGCAAGTTTCTGGCAACCAACGTTAAATACCCAAAAGTTGCCCGCGATAATAATGTTCAGGGCAGGGTGATCATAACTTTTGTTGTTGAAAAAGATGGCTCGCTTTCAGATATGAAGGTTTTAAGGGGGATAGGTTCAGGTTGCGACGAAGAAGCGGTAAGGGTGCTTGGCATATCGCCGGCCTGGAAACCGGGCATACAAAACGGGAAAAAAGTAAAGGTACAATATTCTGTTCCTATAAGCTTTTCGCTTGCCGAAAGTAAACCGGCAAAACCCGGCGAAAACAAAACCGGGGCTGTGGCAAATCCATCTAACGTCAATCAGGTAATTTATACTGGCAGAGTGATTACTGACACCACAAAATCCCATATAATCCTTGGTGATGGGTATAATAGTAAATCGGCGCCTTTAATTATTATCGATGGGGTAGCCCTGGCGCAGGGATCATCGCTCGATAAAATTAATCCGAACGATATTGAACAAATAAATGTGTTAAAAGATAAAACTGCTGTAGCCATTTATGGCGAAAAAGCGGCAAATGGTGTTGTATTGGTTACTACAAAAACTGCCGCGAAGAAAAAGGCGGCAGCAGCGCCTGCAAATGGTAATTGATAGGAATTTAATGCAAGGATAAGCCCATGCGCCGATAGCAACGTAGTTTTATAATATCATCTGGAATAAAATAGTTGATTTATTTTATCTTCGTGCTGGAAAACTATAACCTTATCAGATGAAAAAAATTTACCCTCTATTATTGCTGGTAGCAATATTTGCTTTTACACACACTTCATGTACAAAACTTACAGATCAACCCAAACCGGTAACTGACAGCACCAAAACCCTCACCGAAATTTCCTTACGTGATACACTAACTATGTATACTGGCCAGGCGGTACAATTAGATGTAAAGGTTAGGCCTATAAATTTTGATACCACTAAGTTGGTTTGGACATCCTCAGATACTTCAGTTATATCCGTTAGCAAATTAGGCCGCATAGAAGCTAAGGATGAAGGAAATGCAAGAATTTCGGTAAGTAATGCGGAAAAAACAAAATCAATAAGCTGCACAATAACGGTTAAAGATAGCCTTAAAATTGGCCTTATAGCTTATTACCCTTTTGGTGTTAATGTAACAGATGCATCCGGTAACGGCAATAATGGTATTGGATATAACTTGATACAAGTTGCCGATAGGTTTGGTAATGCCAACAGTGCTTATCATTTTAACGGTTTTAACAGTTATATAGTTGTTAAAGACAAACAAACACTTAGGCTATCTCATACCGATTTTACCATTACTAATTGGGTAAAACTGGATGAGTATAACGCTTCCTTTGGCACGCAAATAATAGATAAAAGAATTGGAGGCGAGGCTAATGGATGGAACTTTTCTATTACAGGAAACGACTTCGTTTCAACCGGCCAGGGAGGTTTGGGCTTGCTTAACTTTCATGAAGGCACCAGTAGCTTAACAACACTTACTACCCAACCTGTTGCTTTAAATGGCTGGCACATGATAACCACAGTATATAATTATGATATACATACTATGTCATTGTACATTGACGGAGTAAAAAATATAATTTTTGAGGGTTTTGCTTCACCCAATCCTGCGGTGACTGCTGATGTTTATATTGGTAAAGATAATCCTGATGTTCCATCGCCCGGGTATTTCCTAAAAGGGGCATTGGATGATATGCGTTTATATGACAGGGCGCTTTCCGCTAAGGAGATCAAGAAGCTCTATACCGCAAAGCATTAGTATTAATGTGATAAATAAAGCAGAACAAGTTTCCCCATCATATGAAACCTGTTCTGCTTTGAAACATGCAGGTGAAAAACTAAGTAAAACTGCTAAATTAGCCGCATGAAAGGTAACGACCGATTATACCCCTCTGTTTTTCACACGCGCTATGTATCCCTTTCACAATTAAGGGATAAAACCATAGAAATAGTAAAACAACTTACTGCTGATAATAAAACCTTGCTGCTTGCTGACTTTGGTTGTGGCGATATGCCCTACCGCGAATTGATTGACCCTGTGGTAGGTAAATATCTGGGTATCGATCTTGAAATGAACCCAAAGGCCGAGCATCATATAGGGTTTGACAGTAAAACAACCCTGCCCGACAATTACTGCGATATTGTGCTCAGTAATCAGGTACTTGAACATGTGGATACCCCATCCGGTTATTTGCAGGAGGCCATGCGTATTTTAAAACCAGGCGGCTCGGCCATTATAACTACTCATGGATATTGGTTTTATCACCCTACACCAAATGATTACTGGAGATGGACAAGCGCGGGTCTTCGTAAAACTATAGAAGCAGAAGGTTTTAAAATCAACTCCTTTTATGGTATCATGGGTTTGGCCGCAAGTGGTTTGCAACTGTTTCAGGATGCTATTTCTATTAAGATGCCTAAATTTTTGATTCCCCCTTTTGCGCTGGTAATGCAGGCTATGATTGGCTTGTTCAATAAAATAAACACGCAGGCGCAGCGCGACCGCGATGGCGCTATCTATGTAATAGTTGCTCAAAAGCCCCTTTAATATTATTTATTAACTTTGTATCTGCAAAGCATAGCTTTTTATACTCTATATCTGTAATGACTGGAAATCCGAACCGCGAAAATGTAGTGTCTTATTATGATGAGCACGTTAAAAACAAGCTTAATGATTACATTGTAGTTAATCCCCGCATTGAATTTGGCTGGGAGACCATTAAGAGTTTTACGCCATCAAAACCGGCCCGCATTTTAGAGGTCGGTTGTGGTATGGGAAATATCTGCTCAAGAATGCGCAAATACTGGCCTGATGCTATTATTACAGGTATCGATATCAGTACCATGTCTATACAGATTGCCCAAAAACTTTTTGGTGACAGCAACCTCAATTTTAAAGAAAGTATCCTTACCCCGGATACTTTTAATGAGCAGTTTGATCTTATTATTTTCATGGATGTGTATGAACACATAGCCGTTACAGACAGGCCTGCCGTTCATGCCGCATTGGCAAAAATATTACGTAATAAAGGCCGGATCATTTTAACGGTACCTACGCCAACTAACCTAAAATGGTCGTTGGTTAATAAGCCGGAAACCATGCAGCCGGTCGACGAACATATTTCTTTTGATGTTATTGGTAAGCTGGCAGCGGATACCGGTACCGAAGTGATTTTGTACGAACTTAAAAACGTGTGGAACGTAGGCGACTATGCGCACATCGTACTTGAAAAAAATGACGATTTCGAAGCTGCATTCTTTCATCCTAAACCGGTAACTGCGTCACAACGCAGCCGGAGGATCTTCAATAAGGCTAAATATAAATTAGGCAGCTTCTTCCGCAGGTATTATGTTCGTAAAAAGTTAGGTTGATATGAGCGGGTCGTATAACTTATGCATCATAAAGCCCAATAAATCTGCTTTTTCCGAAACCTTTATACAGGCGCATATTGATGGCCTGGCCGGTAATAAAAAGGTATTATATGGCGGTGCTTTCCCTGTTTATGATCATGAGGGGAAAACGCTGATCCGCTCAAAGCTGGGTTTGCTGAGTTATCTTATCCAAAAGCGAATTTTTAAAAAGAAAGATATCAAGGTACGTACACGTGCCCTATACAAATATCTCAAAGAACAGAAAATAGATGCCGTATTTGCCGAATACGGCATGGTTGGCGCATCGGTTACAGAAGCATGTAAAATGGCTGGTGTACCTTTAATCATCCATTTTCATGGGGCTGATGTTTATCATCGTGACACGGTTGCTGCTTATGCGCGGCTTTATCAAGAGGCATTTAAATATGCAAGTGCTTTTATTGCTGTATCTGTTGATATGTCAGCTACGTTAAAAGAAATGGGTGCTCCTGCCGATAAAGTGTTTACTGCCTCTTGCGGTGTGGATACTGCTGCTTTTCCTTTACTTGATATCTCCGCTTCAGCTAAGGATTTTTTGTTTGTTGGGCGTTTTGTTGAAAAAAAATCTCCTCAATCATTGGTTAAGGCATTTAAAATTGTACAGGAACAGCATCCCGATGCCAGGCTTTGGATGGTTGGTGGTGGTCCGCTGTTTGATGAAACCCAGGCGCTGATTGCTGAGCTTGGACTTAATGAGCAGATTACCCTTGCCGGGGTGTTAAAGCCGGAAGAGATCCGGGCATTAATGAAAACCATGCGGGCATTTATACAGCACTCGGTTACAGCTGCCAATGGCGATAAAGAAGGTACGCCGGTTACAGTACTCGAAGCGTCATCATCAGGCCTGCCGGTGGTTTCAACCCGCCATTCAGGAATAAAGGAAGCTGTTATTGATGGCGAGACTGGTTTTTTGGTTGACGAGTACGATATAGCCGGAATGGCTGAACGCATGATTACCCTGGCAGATTCTGTTGATTTAGCAATACAAATGGGTAAAGCCGCACGCAGCCATATGGTTGCTAATTATGATATTCACATGCGCATCGCTTTGCTTGACAGCGTTATTCAAAGCAGCATCAGCAATAAAAACTAAATGAACCTATTACAAAAACAGGGATTTTTTAACAGCCTCATATTGTACGCTGGGGTGGCCCTTGGTTTTTTTAATCTTATCATTCTTTTTCAGCGGATCCTTACCATCGAAGAGATCGGTTTTTTTTCTTTAATGGGAACCATCTCATTGCTTTATGCCCAGTTTGCAGGATTAGGGATCGGTAATATCATTCTTAAATATTTTCCTTACTACCGTACCGACGATAAAAAGCATGGCGGTTTTGCATCTTTTGTTGCTGTTTGGAGCCTGATTGGTTTTGTGATTTTTACCCTGCTTTTTGTAATGTTTAAAGATGCCATCATCAGTTATTATAAGGATAAAGATGGTGCCCCGCTGCTTATCAAATATTTTTACTACCTCATTCCATTGTCGTTTTTTACACTGGTGTTTTCCGTGTTGGAAAATATGGCACTTACCGTATTTAAAAATGTGCTCTCCTCTTTTTTACGGGAAGTAGGGCTGCGTTTGTTCTCAACTGCCGGGGTTTTATTGATAGCGATTAAGCTGGTTGATTACCATGTTTTTTTGCTGATATACATAGCGGCTAACTTCATAGCTATGTTAGTATTGCTTGCCTATATTGCTAAAGGCCGGCATTTTAAGTTTTCGGCCGTTGGTGCCCAATTAGTGAGTGAACGAAAAACATTTCTCAGTTATGGTATTTTTACCGTGTTAAGCGGCAGTTCATTCGTAATGATCCAGAATCTTGATACCCTGATGCTGAGCCTGCTTACCAAGCAGTCGTTTACTTTTGTGGGAATTTATGCCACGTTTTTTGCCATAGCAGTGGTTATAAGTTTACCGGCCAAGGCATTGAGCCGTACATCGTTGCAGATTATAGCCCAAGCCTGGGTTACCAATGATCTCGCAAAGATCGGCAAGATATATTATAAAACATCAGTGGTACAGATGCTTATCGGATGCCTGCTGTTTATAGGCCTGGTTATCAACAGGCAGTTTATCGTCATGTTATTGCACAAACATGATTATGCCCCTTATTTCAACGTGTTTATTGTAGTAGGTGTAGCGTTTTTGGTTGATATGACAGGAGGCTTAAACGGCTATATCATGAATGTATCCAAATATTACAGGCTTACCACTGTTTTTATTGTCTCGGCGGTGGTACTTTGTGTGGTATCAAACTGGATCTTAATACCACTGATGGGAATGATGGGGGCTGCTTTATCTTACCTAATCACCATGTTTGTACTAAATTTTGCCTATTGGTTGTTTATTAAAATTAAGTTTAACCTGCAGCCTTTTGCAAAAGCCCATCTTTATATATTGTTGATATTTACGGTTTGTTTGCTTATAGGCCTTTACCTTCCGCCGTTAAAAAATGTGTTTCTGGATATGGTTTACCGTTCGGGTATTATCGGTGTGGTTTATGTGTTTTTTGCGTATGTTTTAAAAATTTCAGAAGATATTAATCTTATATTTGATCGCATCCTAAAAAAGATATGAATCAGGCTGCATTGATTGCTAAACTATCCTAAACTGTCACAATATTGCATGCGCAAAACTTTTACCAAAGCTTTATTTGTATTCCTGTTCATAATAACTTTGCCGTTTGCATTATTAGCCCAGCGACATTTAACGGCTAAAGCAAACCAGGGAAAACGTATAATAACGCAGGCCGTTCCTCCATCAGACCCCACTGTATGTGCAACCTCCGGCGCAGACGGTACTACGAATATCAATGGTTCAATTAATACCTATTTCCCACCACAGGGGAATGTAACCTTAGCGGCAGGCAGCAATAGCATAAATCTTGCGGGCGTACCCGCTGCCGATACTCATGGAAATAATTTTGGTACTGCAGTAATAAAAACAGGAGATCTGCTGCTTATCATACAAACACAGGATGCTACAATAAATTTTACCAATTCGGTTTTATATGGTGGTAACGATGCTAATGGAGGCCCTGATGGATTAGGCGCAACCGGCTTCACCGATCAGGGGAACAGTGGCAAGTTTGAATATGTTGTGGCTACAAATAATGTTCCGCTTACCGGAGGTACATTGAACTTTAAAGGTTCGGGTGGAGGTGCTGGCGCGGTGTATACTTATACCAATGCAGCTACCACAGCCGGCAGAGGGAAGCGGTCGTTCCAGGTGATCAGGGTTCCGCAGTATTCAAATCTAAGACTTACTTCAAATATTTCTCCTCCTCCGTTTAATGGAAGCGCAGGTGGTATAATAGCTTTTGAAGTTGCAGGGAATATGGATTTTAATGGTTTCACTGTTGATGTTTCGGCAAGGGGGTTCAGGGGAGGTTATAGCCCTGTGAAGATATCTGTCGGCAATGTGTCTGATTTATACGTAACTAATTCAACTGATGACCGTGCATCGGGAAAAGGCGAGGGCATAGCCGGCACCCCGAGATATATGTGGGATGGTTTTAATGAGGTAGATAATGTTATTGAAGGCCTGCCCGGTGGTTCCGCCGGAAGGGGGGCTCCAGCAGATGCAGGCGGCGGTGGTAATGACTCTAATGCAGGCGGCGGCGGCGGCGGTAATGGAAACTACGGCGGTGTTGGCGGTTTGGGTTATCAGCCTATTGGTGGAAATAACCCAAGCAGCGGTAGACCGGGTTCAAAAAGTTTCGTTAATACAGCTCCTGACGATGCTACCCGCTTGGTAATGGGTGGCGGCGGTGGCGGCGGTCATGCAAACGATGCATTGACGGGCGTAAAGGGCGGCGTTGGCGGTGGCATAGTTATCATCAACAGCCGGACAATTTCGGGAAGCGGCACTGTTTTAGCAAATGGGAGCGACGGCGCTCCCGGGGTTTTTGGCTCACATCCTGACGGATCAGGAGGCGGTGGTGCAGGCGGAACAGTTTTTCTAAAAGTTTCAAACGCTAGTGCTACGGCAAACATAACAGTTAATGCTAAAGGTGGGAAAGGTGGTAATACAGAAGGCGATAATCCCAATGTTACCGGCGTGCAACCCCACGGGCCGGGTGGTGGTGGCAGTGGTGGGCTGGTTTTTTACAACGTCCCGTCCGGAACATTTCATAGTGATGTATCAGGGGGAGGCCCCGGGAAAACAGACAGCGGAAACGGCATCACACATGAGGCTACAGGCGGAGGAAACGGGCTTGCAATCTCCTTAAACGTAGCCGCATTGCCCCCATATTTACAGGGTAATAATTCCATTTGTTTCCCAATGCTTACTACTACTTTGAGTGTCTTGGATAAAGCAACACCTAAAACCATAGGCGGCACAGCAACATATGTAATGAAAATTACAAATGACCCGTCGGCTGGTAATGCCGAGGGCGTACAGGCACAGGTTGCTTTGCCGGCGGGCATCAGTTATCAGTCGGCTATTGTTACTTACCAGGGAACGGCTACAGGGCCTACAGCTATTACCAATACCGGTAGTGCCACAGGCGTTGTGATGGGCATTTTTATAATACCCGCGGGTGGTACGGTAACTATAAACCTTATTGCCTCAGTAGGCTGTATTGCTTCAGGCACTTACAACGCCAGCGCCCAGGCAGTTTATCTTGACCCCACCCGTGACTATACCCAGCCGAACCGATTGATCACACCAAAAACCGGCGCATTTACTGGATGGAATACTGCCTATCAAACTATAAGTTTTGGTAGTGTAGGAGGATCAAATTATAATGGAAGCATTAACACAGCCGAAGATGCAACTATTACCAATTCGGCTATCAGCAATAACGTAATAACTCTAACTCCAGCTAACCAGGTTTTTTGTACAAGTGGTGATCCTTCGATAATAGTAGGTAGCGTACCTGGAAGCAGCACTGCTTTTGCCTATCAATGGCAAAGCTCGGCAGATAATGTAACCTTCACAGACATTGCCGGAGCAACAGCAAAAGATTATGATCCGCCGGTTGTAAGTGTAACAACCTACTTTCGCCGGGTAGTTATATCAGGAAGCTGCACCGCGCCTTTGGCAAGCAACGTTGTCAGTATTCAAATCCAGGGGACAATACCTATTACCAATAATGTGATCACGGCCCCGGCAGCTACCGCATTTTGTGTAAGCGGTGATCCGGCGGTTATAACCGGCAATATTCCATCAGGTGGCATCGGTACATTTACTTACCAGTGGCAGTCATCTGCAGATAATGTAACCTTTACTGATGTAGCGGGCGCCACAGGGCAAAGTTATGATCCGGGACCAGTTTCTGCCGATACCTATTATCGCCGTGTTGCATCGTCTGGTACTTGTGTTCCTCCTGCAGTGAGTAATGTTGTTAGTATGAAAATGTTGCCTGCCATCGCGGGTAATACAATCACTGCCCCAGCTATAACTACATTTTGTACAACCGGCGATCCTGCACTCTTAACAGGAAGTATCCCAACAGCAGGCAATGGTACTTATGCATATCAATGGCAAAAATCAAATGATAATATATTGTTTACGGATATAGCCGGCGCAACCGGAAAAGATTATGATCCCGGCGTAATAACAGCAACAACTTATTACCGGCGTTTGGTTACCTCGGGCCCGTGTATTGTGCCGCTTGTAAGCAATGCAGTAACTATAATTATTGAAACAGCAATAGCGGGTAATAGCATAACAGCACCTTCGGTAACCTCATTTTGTACCACCGGCGATGTGGCAACTATTTCCGGAAGTATTCCAACCGGCGGTAACGGTGTATATAAATACCAGTGGCAGATCTCCGCAGATAATACCAATTTTACAGATATCCCAGGGGCAACATTAAAAGATTTTGATCCGCCACTTGTTAGTGCCAGCACGTATTATCGCCGTATGGTGTCATCAGGTACTTGTACCACACCATCAATTAGTAATGTAGTGGGTATTACTATCCTTGCCGTTCCGGCTTCCCCCATATTTGCGGGTACTCCGCCTGTAATTTGTCCCGGCACTTCGGCAATTATAGCTATCAACGCACCGCAGGCGGGTATCACCTATAATTGGTATAGTTCTGCGGCAAAAGATAACCTGTTATTTAGCGGTACATCATTCCCAACGGGCCCGTTAAGCACAGCAACAAGTTATTATGTTGAAGCTTCAAACGGTATATGTGGCGCCCTTGCCCAGATCCAGGTAAGTATGGCGCCAACGCCAACTGCCCCTGCACTTGTTGAAAATCCTGTTAATATTTGTGCCGGTTTAACAGCAACGCTTAATATCCAAAATCCGCAGGCAGGCTTTACTTATAACTGGTATAGCAGCGCTACTGGTGAAGTGCCCTTACATACAGGACTTAGTTTTACCACGCCAGCCATTACTGAGGGCGCCACTTATTATGTTGAAGCCGTAAATGCAGGAGGCTGTCCATCCGATACCCGTACTGCTGTTAATGTCAATACTATCGCATTGCCGCAAATAGCCGTTAATGGTACAGCTATTTGTCCCGGCACTACGGCAACGTTGACAGTATCAAGCAGTGACGGAGATAATACCATATTATGGTATACAAGCGCTTCAGCAACAACCCCTGTTTATACGGGAAGCAGCTTTACTACACCAAGCCTAAGTTCGGCAACAAGCTACTATGTTGAGGCTATGAATAGCAATAATTGTAGTACACCTGCACGTATAAAGGTTGATGTTACTATGTTACAGCAATTAAATGCGCCTGTTGTGAGTGTTGATGCTACTACTAACACAAGCGTTGCATTTAAATGGAATCCTGTAACAGGAGCAACGGGTTACCAGGTGAGCATTGACAACGGGCAAACCTTCAGCCAGCCAAGTTCAGGTGCCAATGGCTTAAGCCATACGGTTAGCGGGCTGCAATTCAATGAACAGGTTACCATATTGGTACAGGCGCTTGGTGCTTCATCATGCCAGCTAAGCGGTAGTTCAACAGCTGTAACAGGTAACGCCATTAGCCCTAACGGAAGCCAAATTTATGTGGCAAATACTTTTACACCTAATGGTGATGGGAATAACGACATAGTTTACGTGCATGGTGAAGGCATAAAGAGCATAGCATTTTATGTTTATGACCAATGGGGCGAGCTGATTTTTACTTCTGCAGATATGAGTAAAGGATGGGATGGGTATTATAAAGGCACAAGGGAGCCTGTAGGTGTGTACGTATATTACGTAAAAGCGATAACAAATAGTGGGCTGCAATTAAATAAAAAAGGAACAATCACGCTGTTACGATGAAGAAACGGATCCTCATAATTACAATATTGCTCCAGCTTGCGTTCGCCGGGTTGCTGAAGGCGCAGGTTGATCCGCATTTTTCGCAATACTACGCGTACCCCTTATGGCTTAATCCTGCACTTACAGGAGCATTTGACGGCGATGCGCGCTTAACAGGTAATTTTAAAGATCAGTGGGCAAGCATCAGTAATGGCTATCGGACAGTAGGATTATCTGCCGATTTTAAACCTAATGATAAAGTTGGCCTCGGATTGAATATTATAAACCAGGCCGCCGGTGCCGCCGGGTATAATTATTTTGCAGCATATGGTTCCTTTGGTTATGGGATAATCATATCTGACGATGAAACACAACACTTAAATTTTGGGGTACAGGCCGGAATTATAAACCGGAGTTTTGATCCTAACAAAATTCAGTTGGACAATCAGTACAATCCCAATGTCGGGGGATATGACCCTAATCTCCCCGGATTTGAAAATTTTGTTAACTCCGGCGCAACTGTGTTTGATGCCGGCGCCGGTATCTATTATTACAATAGTGATCAGTTCACCGCTGCAAATCCTTTTTTGGGGCTGAGCCTTGCCCATTTAGCCAATGCCAAAGATCCGTTTGCAACTGAGGGAATCAACAGCCGTTTACCGGTAAGACTTAATATTCATGGAGGGGTAAAGATAAAGGCATCTGATTTTTTTGACGTTACGCCGCATTTTATTTACATAAAGCAGCAGAAAAATCAGATCCGGGCCGGTGGTGTGTATTCGGAATTAAAATTTGAGGATAACAACGCACTTATTCTTGGCGCTATGCTCCGTTTGCAGGACGCTGCGGTAGCTAATGTTGGCTATCGTTTTAATAATATGGCAATTGGTGCAAGCTATGATTTTAATACTTCGGCATTGCGCACGGCCACGGCTGGGCAGGGGGGATTTGAACTCTCCATAAGTTATATTTTTTCACGTCATGCGCCCAATCCGGCACAGGTTTGTCCGCGTTTTTAGCCTGTGCTGATTTGTGATAGCTTCAGTTGGCGCTAAGTAAGATATGGTAAAGTTTTTTGATAATGTGAACATTATAATTAATTGTATCGTAAAAGAGTTGAAGATATCGTTATGATACAACTTTACTGACAAACCTGGATTAACATAAAACATTTTATTAGCCCCGATTGAGTTAAATTAATTTTGATTTGCTTTAAAATATTTTTTGTTGGGGTTAAAACATTCTGAAAATTTAATAATATGAAAGATAATTATTATCATTATCCGTTAATTTAAGCTATGCACCCTGAACCTGTACGTTTGTATAAAACTTTTTTATGGGCAATATTTTGCCTGTTCTTTTTTCCGTTCACTGGTTTTAGTCGAACGTTTAAATCCCCCTTTCCCGTTAATATAGAGGCCCCGTCTGCCGAAATGCGATTTGCCGGGCCCAGTTTGTCAGTTGCCCCTCTGCAGGCAATTACCATTTGCTCTGCTGCCGCGGCTGTGCTTAATGGTGATGTAAAAACGCCAGCTCCTGATAGTTACATCTGGCAAATAAACAGTAATGGAAGCTGGGTAGGCGCGCCGTCTGTAAATACTCAAAAAGATTATATAACATCGTCACTAACAAACAATTCGGCAACAAGTATAGTGTACAGTTTGCGCAGGCAAATCACTACCGGCGGGGTTATTACTTATGACTCATTTTACGATGTTACGGTAAGACCTATTAGGGCGGTGGCCAATAATACGATCACTGCGCCTGCTGTCGCCCAATTTTGTAATGCAGGTAATCCTACTTCTATTACGGGCAGCACAGCTACCGGCGGAGACGGTACTTTTTCATATCAGTGGCAATCATCATTGGATAACCTAACTTTTACTGATATCACTGGGGCCACATCGAAGAATTACGATCCGCCTGTTTTAAATAACGATATTTACTACCGACGGATGGTATCATCCGGTGCATGTACAACTCCCCTGGTTAGTAATGTGATCACATTTAGGGTTTCAGCGCCTCCACCTGCACCATCGCCTACAGTATCAGTCGTAACCATTTGCCAGGGAACTTCAGCCACGTTGTCGGTTGGCGCGCCGCAGCCAGGGTTAACCATTAACTGGTATGATTCGCCGGCTAAAACTACTGTGCTCGCTTCGGGGACGACATCTTTTACTACCCCTGTTTTAAATGCCGGCAGAAGCTATTATGTCGAATCATCAAATGGTTCTTGCGGCAGCCAGTTAACAACCATAACGGTAACCGTTACGCCATTACCTGCTGTACCGCAGTTTGCACAAAGCACAGTTAGCGTTTGTTCTGGTTCTACAACAACGGTCACCATACAAAATGCACAAAGTGGCGTTGTTTATAACTGGTACGGTAGTGCAACCGATGCCAATATTTTACATACCGGAACAAGTTATGTAATTAGTAATGTAACATCGGCGGCAACTTATTATGTACAAGCCGTAAATGCTACAGGTTGCAGCTCTTCGGCGCGGGGTACTATGAGCTTATCTGTGGTTACCCTGCCGGTGGTTACTGTAAGCACTTCGGGGACTTCTATTTGTCCGGGTACGAGCGCTACATTATCAGCTTCATCGTCAGATGCGGCAGCAGTGATATCATGGTATGATGCGCCAACCGGGGGCAACCTGCTTGCCAAAGGCAGTACGTACACTACCGGTAATTTGAACGCTGCAAAAAATTATTATGTAGAAGCTACCAACGGCACCGGATGTAGCAGCAACGGCAGAACTGCAGTGCAGGTACAAATGACCAAACCGCTTGATCCTCCAGTGGTAACTGTAGGCGAGGTAACTTCATCAAGCATAACTTTTGAGTGGAACGCGGTGAATGGTGCTACCAGCTACCAGATAAGTACCGATAACGGTTTAACCTATGCTGAGCCAAGTTCTGGCAGTAACGGCTTAACGCATAAAGTGACAGGTCTTGACATTAATCAGTCAGTAACCATTAAGGTTAAGGCTTTGGGTGCTACGTCATGTACGCTTAGCGAAGCTTCGGCCGCGGTTACCGCCTCTACCATTGATAATAATAACGTGATATATGTGGCCAATAACTTTACTCCTAACGGCGACGGCAACAACGATATTATTTATGTACATGGCAAAAATATAACCACGCTTTCCTTTTATGTATATGACCAATGGGGGCAATTGCTTTTTACATCAACCGATGTTAACAAAGGATGGGATGGCTATTTTAAAGGCTCATTAATGCCCGTGGGCGTATATGTATACTATTTAAAAGCAACAATGAATAACGGGGCGCAATTGAGTAAAAAAGGAACAATTACGCTATTACGATGAAGAAACTACTACTTATAATCACCATAGCGCTGCAGTTTGCAGCTGCAGGAACAGTGAAGGCACAGGTTGATCCGCATTTTTCACAATATTACGCTTACCCGCTTTGGCTAAACCCTGCACTTACCGGCGTTTTTGACGGCGATACGCGCATATCTGCCAATTTCCGGGACCAGTGGGCAAACATCAGTAATGGCTATCGCACAGCCGGGGTATCAGCCGATTTTAAACCAACCGATAAGGTGGGCATCGGTCTCAATATCCTTGATCAAAAGGCAGGTACTGCCGGGTATAATTATTTTACGGCTTATGGCTCATTTGGATATGGCATAACGCTATCCGACGATGGAAATCAGCGGTTGCATTTCGGTTTACAGGCGGGCGTTATCAGCCGCAGCTTTGATCCGGGAAAGCTTCAGTCTGATAATCAATACGACCCTAATACAGGCTTCGATCCAACACTGCCCAATTTTGAAAACTTCGGCTATTCGTCAAAAACAGTATTTGATGCAGGTGCCGGCATCTATTATTATAATGCCGACCCGATGAACAAAGCCAATTTGTTTGGCGGGCTTAGTATCAACCACATTAATGATGTAACAGATCCTTTTGCGGCAGGCGGTATCAACAGCAAATTACCAATGCGGTTTACCGCACATGGGGGCCTTCGCCTCAAAGCTTCTGATTTTTTTGACCTGATCCCTAATGTTGTTTATATAAAACAGGGACAAGGAGAGATCAAAGCTTTCGGTATTTATTCTGAGCTTAAGTTTGCTGATGATAACGGTCTTGTACTTGGCGGTATGGTACGGTTGCAGGATGCTGCAATTGCTAACGTTGGCTACCATATACGCCAGATGGTTATTGGTGCCAGTTATGATTTTAACACTTCAGGCCTTCGTGCTGTTACGTCGGGACGGGGTGGTTTTGAGTTATCAGTAAGTTATATATTTAGTCGTTACACCGATTCTCCGGCCCCAATTTGCCCAAGGATATAATATGAAAAAACTATTACCTTATTTCTTACTGTCGTTGTTTCCGGCGGTTTCTTTTGGGCAGGCGAAAAACTACAAGGCCCTGGCCGATACTGCTTTTAAGAAGCATGAATATTATACTGCTGCTTTTTATTACAAGCACATTATTGATGGTACTTCCGCTGAGTCAAAAAACAGCGTGCCTGTTTCTCCGGTTAGAAAAAGCAGCTCAAAAAAGGAAGCTACCAATCAATATATAACTTATCGCCTTGCCGAATCATACAGGTTATATAAGGATTATACCGATGCTACCATCTGGTATGCCAAAATGAGTAACGATGGATCGGTAGAGAAATACCCTTTAACTCCGCTCTGGTATGGCATCTGCTTACAGGCTAATGGTAATTATGACGACGCCCTTGTTCAGTTAAAACAGTTTGCTGGTAGTAACCCTGACGCTAAATATGCCGTATTTGCCAATAAGGAAATTGCTTCCTGCGAGTATGCGTTGAAGCAACTGGAACATCCGCGTGCAGTTGATGTATCACCTCTGGTGTTTTTAAATAAAGACCAGGGCGATTATGCCCTTACAGTAAACCTGGGCAGGTATTGGTTTACCTCGTCACGTATGGTTGATAAGGATAAGTTTTTTACTAACAGGATCTACAGTTCAGCTATACTTGATTCAACAAAAGTACTTGCTACCAATTTCAACGTGTTTGATAAAGAAGGGCAAATTGAATACGCCACGCCTTCTCTTGATGCTACCGGTACCAAAATGTACCTAACCCGCTGGTATAAAAAAGATGGGAAAACGGTATCGGCCATTTATTTTAGTCAACTGGTAAGCAGTGTATGGCAACAGCCGGTAAGGTTAAACAATACCGTTAATGCCGAAGGTTATAATTCCAAACATCCTTTCATCAGTGCCGATGGCAGGCGGCTGTTTTTCTCATCAGACAGGCCGGGCGGTGAAGGTGGCGATGACATTTGGGAAAGTACCCTTGACGATGCCGGACAGCCGAAAACGGTAAGCAATCTGGGCGATGTAGTAAATACCCCTTATGATGAACAGTCGCCGTTTTATGACGTAGCCAATAAGGCCTTGTTTTTTAGCTCGACAGGCTTTACCGGCATGGGCGGTCTGGATGTTTACCGCAGCGACGGTGATTTCGGGCACTGGTCGGCCCCGGTTAACCTGGGTTACCCTGTCAATTCATCTAAAGACGATCTGTATTATAGCCTTGATCCAACCAATGCTAATAAATTTTACCTAAGCTCGGCCCGTGGCTCCGATTGTTGTTTAAGCCTGTTCACCGGGCAATATAAATTCTTATATATCAGCGGTCGTATCATTGATTGTCACACTAACAGCGGTATGGCCGGTGCAAGGGTGATCCTTAAAGATCCGAATGTAAAAATGGGTTTGGTTGCTAAGGTTACAGATGAGAAAGGCGATTATGTTTTCCAGGTAAAAGAAAAGCTACCAAGCTATAAGCTGGAGATCTCGCAAAAAGGATACTTTACTAAAGTTATTCCTGCGCCAATAGTAAAGCCGGGTATTGATACGCTCATTAATCCCGAAATTTGTTTGCAGAATTATAAGGTTAATGTTCAGATCGTAATTGAAAATATTTATTTCGATTTTGGTAATGCACACCTCAGATCCGAATCGTATGATACACTGGATAAGCTGGTTGCCATTATGACCGATAACCCTAAAATAAAGATCGAACTTGGCTCTCATACCGATGGAATAGGCACCGATGCAGGGAACCTGAAATTGTCGCAGGCACGTGCCGAAACTTGTGTTGATTACCTGTTGTTAAAGGGGATTAAATCATCACGGATTACCGCCAAAGGCTACGGAAAACGAATGCCTATTGCTCCTAACAAATTACCAAACGGTAAGGATAACCCAGCGGGCAGGCAGCTTAACCGCCGCACCACATTCACAGTAAAATCGGCAGGATAAAAACAAATTGTTTTATTTGTTTGCAATAGCAAGGTTATGATATAATTTTGTCTTCACAATTAAATGCCCTGCACATGCAGGGCATTTAATTTCAATACCCTATCTGCTGAAGTCATACCATGCAAAATCTTGCCCCGATAGCCCTTTTTGTTTATAACCGGCCCGACCATACCCGCCGTACTATCAGTTATTTGCAGCAAAATTTACTGGCCGATGAGTCACGCCTGTTTATTTTTTGTGATGCAGCCAAAGCTGATACTGATAAAGCGAAGGTTGAACAGGTAAGACAGGTGGCACAGGAGGTAAGCGGTTTTAAATCGGTAAAAGTTATTTTGCGTAATCATAACCTTGGTTTAGCCGAGTCTATCATCAGCGGGGTAACGCAGTTGGTTTATGAGTATGGAAAAGTGATCGTATTTGAGGATGACTTATTATCCTCTCCGCATACCTTACAGTATTTCAACGATGCCCTGACAAAGTATGCAAATCACGAGCAGGTAATGCATATAGGCGCCTACATGTATAACCTGCCAGATAAAACCCTGCCCGAAACTTTCTTTTACCGCGCGGCCACCAGCTGGGGCTGGGCAACCTGGGCCCGTGCATGGAAAAACTTTGAGCCCGATGTAGATACGCTGATCAACCAGTTTGATACGCTGAAAATAGCCCGGTTTTCGATAGAGGGTAAAATGAATTTTTGGAAACAGATTGAACAGTTTAAGGCTGGTAAAAATAATTCATGGGCTATTCGCTGGTATGCCTCTATCTTTTTAAAGAACGGGTTAACATTAAATCCATCACAATCGCTTATTCAAAACATAGGGCATGATGGTACGGGTGTGCACTCCAACAACGAAGATATTTATCACGTGCAAATGGCACGTAAACAGGTAACACAATTTCCGGATGTAATACAGGAAAATGAGCAGGCTTATAAGGCTATCAAGCATTTCCTGGCTAACAGGAAGGGGACCTTGTTGCAACGGGTTAGGCGGTTTGTGAAGCAGCAGATGGGAAGGTGATGTTTCTTAACCCGGGAAGCAGAATTTCCCCATCAACACAGCCGGATTAGTTCCGATCCTGATCGGTTCGCCGCATAAAGCCTCATTGCCTAACAGGGCAAATAATATCGCTTCCTTGGCATCGGGGTTAATTCCCAGCGAACTGCTATCTCCAATCAAGGCTGTTGGCAATAATTTTTTTAATTCGCCGATTACGAATGGATTTCTCGCTCCCCCGCCGCTGGTGAAAATTTTAACATCATCGCCGGAGATATTTTCCTTAATAAAGCCTGCTATAGATGCTGCAGTGAATGCACTCAAGGTACAAATAAGGTCTTCTTTACTAATTTGCCCGGTACACGATTGCTGCTGCGCTACATCAACGATGTTGAGGTTGAATAATTCTGGTCCGGTAGTTTTAGGGGCTTTTTCTTTAAAAAACGGATGGGCGAGGAGCGCTGTCAACAGATCCTCATTAATTTTTCCACTAAAAGCTATAGCCGAGTCCTCATCGTAAGGCTTATTAAAATATTTACGGCTGGTGGCATCAATTAGGGTATTGCCAGGACCGATATCTGTGCAAAGTACCCGGTTAAAATTGCTGTCGCCCGGCAGCCAGGTTAAATTGGCGATACCTCCGATGTTTAATAGTACCCGGTTTTCGCCGGTTTTGTTACCCAGTAACACATCTCCATATAAGGCCAGCGGAGCGCCCTCGCCTCCGGCGGCAATATGTTTCTGCCTGAAATCGCTGATGGTTAATATGCCGGTTTTTACGGCGATATGATCGCCGTCGCCAATTTGCAGGGTGGCATTAAGATAGTTTTGATGTTGATGCAGTCGCTGTGGCGCATGGTAAATAGTTTGACCATGACTGGCAATGAAATCAACATCTTTCGGACTTATCTCCCATTGCTCAAGAGCCTCCAATATCAGTTCAGCATGATAGGTGCCGATATAAGCGTTGAGCAAAGTAACTTTTTCAAGATCGGCGTTACGCTTTGCAAATACCTGCTGAACTTCCTGCTTAAAATCATCGGGATAGGGAATTGTAATAAATTGAACCAGCTCAAAATGGCTACTTAAACCATTGCCCATAAATCTGCATAGCGCAATATCAAGCCCGTCCAAAGAGGTCCCCGACATTAGGCCGATGCCCATTTTTGATTGTTTTTGGGCGATGCAGAACAGGTGCTGTAGGTTTTGGTTCAATGGTATCATAGGCTTAAATTACTATTTGTGTAGCGGTTGGCAAAAGTTAAAATTATAGCTGCGCTATGTAAATATCTGATATATTTGTTTTGGACAACTAACCTCATTTACATTTCCTAATATTCATGGCACGATTAAATTTATTGGAAGAGACGCGTTACGAGAAGTTACCAGTAAGCGTATACAGCAACCAGCACGAAGCCTCGGTGGCGGTGGCGAACCGGATAGCAGATCTGATCCGCGCAAAACAAKCMAAAGGCGAAAAAGCRGTATTRGGCCTYGCTACAGGCGTRACCCCTATYGGSGTRTATGCCGAACTGGTAMGGCARYACAAAGAAGSAGGMTTGAGCTTTAAAAATGTGATCACTTTCAACCTGGATGAGTACTACCCRATGAAACCCACAGCAGCACAAAGCTATGTGACCTTCATGTATGAAAACCTTTTCAGTCATATCGATATAGAAAAAGCCAATGTGCACATCCCTGATGGCACGCTGGATAAAGATGCGGTAGCAGGATACTGCCTGGCCTACGAAAAACAGATTGAAGAACTTGGCGGATTAGACCTTCAGATCCTGGGTATTGGTCGTACAGGCCACATCGGCTTCAACGAGCCGGGCTCGGCGCCCAACTCGGGAACAAGATTGGTAACCCTGGATGACCTGACAAGAAGCGATGCTTCAAGGGATTTTGGTGGGAAAGCGAATGTGCCAACGAAAGCGATCACGATGGGGATCGGCACGATCTTCAAGGCAAGGGAAATTATCCTGATGGCCTGGAGCAAAAAGAAAGCACCGATCATTAAGAAAGCAGTAGAAGGGGAGATCTCAGGTGACGTACCTGCAACCTACCTGCAACTGTCACAACATGTGGAGTTTGTACTTGATGAAGCAGCAGCCTCAGAACTGACAAGGTTTGACACCCCATGGTTGGTTAAAGACTGTGTATGGGACAATACCATGAAAAAGAAAGCCGTGATCTGGCTTGCAAGCGAAATTAACAAACCTGTACTGAAACTAACAGAAGAAGATTACAATAACCACGGCATGGCGCAACTGGCGGTAGAGCAGGGGCCGGTATATAATATCAACATTGATATTTTCAACCAGATCCAGCATACCATCACCGGCTGGCCGGGCGGCAAACCCGATGCGGATGATTCGCAAAGACCGGAAAGGGCACAGCCGGCTAAAAAACGCTCCATCATCTTTTCACCACACCCTGATGATGACGTGATCTCGATGGGCGGAACATTCATCAGATTAGTGGATCAGGGCCATGATGTACACGTAGCCTACCAAACCTCGGGCAATACCGCGGTATGGGATGACGATGTACTGCGTTACATGGAATTCGCGATAGACTTTACCAATAGCATCGGCGAAGACACCGCACACCTGAAACAGTCATATGAAGATATGCGTGCGTTCTTCCCGAACAAACAACCGAACGAGATTGATACCCAGGAGATCCGTAACGTAAAAGGCTTCATCAGGAAAACAGAAGCGATCTCCGGCGCAAGATATGCAGGCTTACAGGACGATCATATCCACTTTATGGCCTTGCCTTTTTACGAAACAGGTAAGATCAAAAAAAATTCGGTAGGCGAGGAAGATGTGCTGTTAACAATCGAACTGCTCCAAAAAGTAAAACCACAGCAGATCTTCGCAGCAGGAGATTTTGCCGACCCTAACGGTACGCATTTGGTATGCTTCAAGATCATCCTGGCAGCACTGGACAGATTGAAAGGCAAAGAGGCCTGGGTAGAAGATTGCTGGTTGTGGATGTACCGTGGTGCATGGCATGAATTTGAAACTCATGAAATAGAGATGGCGGTACCATTATCACCACAGGAGGTGATCCGCAAACGTAACGCTATCTTCAAGCACCAGTCGCAGAAAGACAGGCCGGTATTCCCGGGCGATGATGCAAGGGAGTTCTGGGTACGTGCCGAAGACCGTACCCGCGATACTGCCCAACGCTATGACCGCCTTGGCCTTGCCGAATATGAGGCTATGGAAGCTTTTAAGCGATACATATTTTAATGAATTTGCATCCCGTCGCCCGTGTCCTCACGGGCGACGGGATAATGCCCGTGAGGACGCGGGCAATGGGAAAAGATAAAAGAAAAGAGCGAGAGCCCTGTATGATTCCATCCCCCGGGAGGGTGTAGGGAGGGATTTCATCAGCCAGTGCATTTTTTTTTGCGATAGCGTATAAACCCCTCCTTGCCACTTCGCATCCCAACGCACCCCTCCCGAGAGTATTTCTTTAATAATTACTATGACCTCAACCGTAATCGAAAAACCAAAACGTCTTCTTTCATTAGATGTATTCCGCGGAATCACCATTGCCATGATGATCCTGGTAAATGATCCCGGAGATTGGGGGCACATCTACGCGCCATTGGAACATTCCAAATGGAACGGCTGTACACCTACCGACCTGGTTTTTCCTTTCTTTTTGTTTATGGTTGGCGTATCGGTTATATATGCCATGGAAAGTAAAAAGGATACCGTATCGCACAGCAAACTCATTCTGAAAGCGCTGTACCGTACTGTGATCCTGCTGCTGATCCCCTGGATAACTCAATTCATCTTTCACCCGGATGGTGGATTGGCCCATTTGCGCCTGCCGGGTGTGCTGCCGCGTATAGCTCTGGTATATTTTATCAGCACTCTACTTTATCTCAAAACGTCACAAAAAACACGCGACTGGATCTTTGCCGGCGCACTTATCGGGTATTTCATTATCATGACCTTTATCCCTGTACCGGGCGTCGGTTATGCCAACCTTGAGCCCGAAACCAACATGGGGGCCTGGATAGACAGACTGATATTTACACCAGATCATCTCTGGCGCGAATCGCACACCTGGGACCCGGAAGGTTTGCTGGGTACCATTCCTGCGGTAGCAACCGCTTTGTTTGGGATAAGGGTTGGCAGCTGGCTCAAACGTAAAGACCGAGATGACCAGGTAAAAACGAACTGGATGTTTACTTTCGGAATAATTGCAGTTGTAGCTGGCCTGTTCTGGGATCTCTTTTTTCCAGTTAACAAAGCCTTGTGGACAAGCTCGTTTGTATTGTATACTGGCGGCCTGGCAACCATTGCACTGGCGTTAAGTTACTGGCTTATTGATATACAAGGGTACAAACGCTTTACTTATCCATTTGTGGTATTTGGTACCAATGCTATTACAGCCTATGTATTGTCCGGTTTTATCCCGCATTATATGGGGATGATCAAAATCCATGGCTTATCTATTTATCAAACATTGTTTGCGCCTTATTTTTCGCCAGTAAATGCTTCGCTGGTAAGCGCTATATTTACAGTACTCATTTTATGGGTAGTGATGTGGATCTTCTACATCAAAAAGATCTTTATCAAAATTTAGTATGAACCTCAAACTTAAACTTATCGCACTTACAGGTGTAATCCTGTTTTCTTTTTCAAGCTTAAAAGCGCAAAATACAGATCAAGCTATTACCCCGTCACATTTAAAGGCCGCAGAGCAATTGTTGATTTCTATTGGTATAGATAAACAATTTGGCGGAATGATGGATAATATCATTAGCTCTTCAAGTAATCAAATTCCTGCGGAGCAGCGTACCAAATTCATTGATGTAATGAAAACCTTTATGAACAAATACTTTACCTGGGATTTGCTTAAAGATAAAATGGCGGCTATTTATGCTGAAGAATTTACTGAAGATGAGCTTAATCAGATTTCAGTTTTTTATAGCTCACCGATAGGGCAAAAAGTAAGCTCAAAATTGCCTGCATTGATGCAAAGGGGGATGATGGTTGGCCAGAATGCGGTTGCCGAACATAAAGATGAGTTAACGCAAATGATGCAGGATGCTTTTGGCACTTCTAATCAGGCTCCGGCCAATCAGCAGCCGGCTAAAAAGCCGGCCTCAAAAGCAGCTACAAAACATTAATTTTCACAACTATACTTTGTAACTAAGATTTTCGTTTTGCATCTTAGTGCCCTGATTATTCAAACTTTATAATGAACCTGAACAAATACGTTCCATTGGCCTTATTGGCTTTAACCCTTTCGGGGGGTAGTGCTTATGCACAAGTTAAAAAGAAACCCGTTCCTTCACCTAAAAATAAGCCCGGAGCTCCGGCAATCGCTCCTAAAAGTGATGTTTTACCGGTTGATCAAAGTGTGATCATAGGCAAGCTACCAAACGGTTTAACTTATTATATCCGTGCTAATGCCGAGCCTAAAAGCAGGGCTGAGCTTTATTTGGTTAACAAAGCCGGGTCGGTTTTGGAAAACGAAGATCAGCAGGGTTTAGCTCACTTTACCGAGCACATGGCATTTAACGGTACCCGCGATTTTCCAAAAAATCAGATGGTAGATTATCTGCAAAAAGCAGGGGTGAAATTTGGCGCCGATTTGAACGCTTACACCTCATTTAATGAAACCGTATTTCAGCTGCCTTTGCCAACCGATACAGCAAGCGTATTTGAAAAAGGATTTAACATACTGGCTAACTGGGCCGGCTATGTAAGCTTTGATCCTGCCGAAATTGATAAAGAGCGTGGTGTTGTTTTGGAAGAGGAGCGCCTGCGCGGTAAAAACGCACAGGAACGTATGCAACAGCAAACATTACCTGTACTGCTTAATAACTCGAGATATGCGCTTCGTTTGCCTATTGGTAAAGAGGATATCCTGAAAAACTTTAAGCCCGAAACTATCAAAGCTTTTTACCAGGATTGGTATCGCCCAGATTTGCAGGCTGTGATTGCCGTTGGCGATTTCGACCCGAAACGTGTTGAGGCGCTTATCAAACAAAATTTTTCGCAGCTTAAAAACCCGGTTGCTGAAAAGCCAAGGACAAAATATTCTGTACCGGCTACACCGGGTACCGCGGTTAAAATTGTAACCGATCCGGAGTATCCTTACACTATAGCGCAGATCATTGTAAAACATTCCGGTACGGTTACCAAAACTACCGGTGATTACATGCAACAGGTAAGGGTGCAGTTATTTAACCAGATGCTTAACTCGCGTTTGAATGAGTTATTACAAAAACCTAATCCGCCGTTTTTATATGGTCGTACCAGCTACGGGAATTTTATAGGCGATCAGGATGCTTATACTTCATTGGTTGTTGCTAAACCCGGCGAACTTGAAAAGGCGGTTAAAGCTGTAGTGGCCGAATCAGAACGTGCCCGCAAATTTGGCTTTACCCTTACCGAACTGGAACGTGCCAAGCAGGACGCGTTGGTAGGCATCGGTAACGCTTACCGCGAAAGGAATAAAACCCCATCGGCAAATTTTGTACGTGAATACCAGGCCAACTTTTTAACCGGCGAGGCTATTCCGGGCATCGATTTTGAATACAATTTTTATATAGGCAATATCTATAAAGTTAGCCTGACCGATATGAATGCGATGGCTGGTAAATTTATCAGCGATCAAAACCGCGTAGTGGTAGTACAGGCACCGGATAAAGAAAAAGCCAACCTGCCCGATGAAAAAACATTGCTTAACTGGATTGCCACAGGCGGTCAAAATGTTACCGCCTATATTGACAATGTATCGAGTGACCCTCTATTGGCCAAAGTTCCTGAAGGTTCTAAAGTAGCCAAACAGGATACAGATGAAGCCATCGGCACAACTGTACTTACGCTGGGTAACGGCTTAAAAGTAATATTAAAACCAACAGATTATCGTAACGATCAGATCCTGATAAACGGGTACGCCTTTGGCGGTACATCGCTGGCAAGTGATGATGATTTTACATCGGCAAACCTGGCTTCATCTATCATTAGCGGTAGCGGTATAGCTCAGTTTAACCAGGGGATGCTTGATAAAAAGCTGGCCGGCAAAAACCTGAGCATTTCGCCCTATATCAGCGAGTTTGCACAGGGCATTTCTGGAAACACCTCGCCTGCCGATTTTGAAACTGCACTGCAATTGATTTACCTGTACTTTACCCAACCCCGTAAAGACAAGGATATCTGGGATGCCAATATGGAGCAGACCAGGGCCGTGCTTGCAAACCGCGGCCTTGATCCGGGGAGTGTTTACCAGGATACGGTGTCGGCTGTGTTAAGTAACTATAATTTCCGCGGTATGGTTACAACTATTCCAAGACTAAACGCTGCAACGTTTGATAAGGCCTACGATTTTTACAAAAAACGTTTTGCTGATGCCAGTGCTTTTACCTTTACCCTGGTAGGTAATTTCGATGTAGAAACAGTGAAGCCATATCTTGAGCATTATCTTGGCGGCCTGCCATCAACCAACAGTAAGGAAACCTATAAAAATATGTTTATCCAGCCACCTGCCGGTGTGATCAGCAAAACGGTAAATAAAGGTGTTGGGGATAAAAGCACTGTTCAATTGGTTTTTAGCGGCGATTACGATTACAACGACATTAATAACATACAAGTTGATGCACTGGAAGAAGTGCTGAACATAAAGTTAATCGAGCGTTTACGCGAGCAGGAAAGCGGTGTTTATGCTCCGGGAGTAAGGGCAAGTTATCACAAAATCCCAGGCGGGCGTTATACTTTTACTATTTCCTTTGGTTGTGCGCCCGAAAATGTGGATAAGCTGGTTAACGCCACTATGGAAGAAATTGGTAAAATAAAACAGACTGGTGCCTTACCGGCGGATATTCAGAAATTTGTTGCCGAAGAAGCCCGTTCAACCCAGCAGCAGCTTAAGCAAAATGTTTTTTGGGCAGGATACCTTGCTTCCACATCGCAAAACGGTGAAAATCCGGATCAGATCCTGAAGCATGTAAACAGCCTTGAACAAATAACTACTCAAAGCACTAAAGATGCCGCCAATAAATACCTGAGCGGTAAAAATCTGGTTAAACTGATCTTGATGCCTGAGAAGAAGTAAGGTGTTAATGATAAATAAAGAAGGCCTTTCCGATTCGGGAAGGCTTTCTTTGTTTTACCCATGACACGTTTGAAAACGGCTGTCATGCTGAGCTTGTCGAAGCATGGTGGGTAGGCCTTTACGCACGAGTCTTCGACAGGCTCAGACTGACCAGCCCTCTTTTGTCATTTCACCTTCGGAGTTAGCCGAATTTAAACACTCATGACAAACGGTATTTACCTCAATGCATATTCAAATAAGCCGATGCCGTATCATTAACTTTATGCACCACCACACCAATGCACTTGCTGCTGCCATCTATCTCAAAAGAGATCCCCTTTGCCAAATCAGTGTAAACCTGTACTTTGCCGGTCTTATTGGTATAGCTGCTTGTCGGTTTTAAGGTATAAATCTTTCGGATTTCTTGTTTGGTTGAACCCACGCCTATATCATCATTAGTTTTAAATTGCGGTGATGTTACCAGGATCTTTTGCACATAGCTCACCGATTCATCCTTTCCGCCCATGTTATGGTGTGAAAACACCGCAGTTCGATTACCCGCAGGATTGTGATCGGCAAACCAAACCATTAACGAACTGCCCATAGCTGCGTCCGAACTATCGGGTTTGCCCAATCCCTTGATTACATGTTGAACATCATCGTTTAAAACAATGTGCCCTATGCTTTTGCCGGGAGTGATAATCCAATCGGATTGCGAAGTATTGGTCGTGCCGGTATCCGACGCCATAGTATGGTGAGTAGTGGTGTCGTTTTTGTCTGCGATATGCTGCCCTGTAGTATCTTTGGGTACTTTGTTGGTATCGGCCAGAGTTGTTTCTTTTTTGGAGTTATTTCCACAGGCCAAAAGACAGATGGCTATGGAAACGATGATTAAGCTATTTCTGATCATATAAGTATAACCAATTTAATAGTTATTTTGTTGGCTCGGTTATGCAAGCTATAACCAAACAGCAAAAATTTTGTTAAAGGAATAATGACAAGCAAAGGCCAACAGGTTATACAGCAATGGTACAGGGAAAAAGACTGGGAACAGTTCCCTTTCCAGGCCGAAATGATGGACGCATATCTTGGCGGCTATTCGGGCTTGTTGAATGCCCCTACCGGCAGTGGTAAAACTTTTGCTTTGTTCCTGCCTTTTTTGGCCGGATTTATTAACGCACATCCCGACACTTATAAAACCAAACAAAATAATGGCCTGCTGATGCTTTGGATAACGCCATTACGGGCGCTTACCAATGATATCCGCAAAGCCATGCAGGAAGCTTGTGACGAAATTGGCCTGCCATGGCGTATAGCTACCCGTACCGGCGATACCTCTGCGGCAGAAAAAGCTGCCCTCAAAAGAAAGCTGCCCGAAGTTCTGCTCACAACTCCAGAAAGCCTGCACCTCATGCTGGCCCAAAAAGAATATCCCAAATTGTTTAACCAGTTGCAGGTAGTAGTAATTGATGAATGGCATGAGTTGCTGGGTACTAAAAGAGGAGTGCAGGTTGAGTTAGGTTTGTCCCGGCTTCGGGCCCTTGCTTCAGTTAACAGTTTGCAGTTTGCAGAAAGTGATGGCGGTTCAAAGGAGAATGCGAATGAAAACAAAAACCGCCAACTGCAAACTCAAAACTGCCAACTGCGGATCTGGGGTATTTCAGCAACCATCGGCAATCTTGAACAAGCTGCCGAAGTTTTATTAGGCAATGATTTTCCGCAGCACCAGGTAAAAATGGTACGGGCCAATCTGGAGAAGAAGCTGGATATCCGGTCTATCATTCCGCAAAACATTGAGAATTATTCCTGGGCCGGGCATATTGGCTTAAAGCTGCTGCCTGAAGTGATGGAGATTGTTGCCAAAAGTAAAACCACGCTGATATTTACCAATACCCGGTCACAGTCGGAGATCTGGTACCATGCTATTTTAGATAATTATCCCGAATATGCCGGGATCATGGCCATGCACCATGGTTCGCTGGATAATGAGTTGCGCAACTGGGTGGAAGCTGCTTTACATGCCGAGGCGTTGAAGCTGGTGGTGTGTACCTCAAGCCTGGATCTTGGGGTAGATTTCCGGCCGGTAGATACCGTGGTGCAGGTTGGCAGCCCAAAAGGTGTTGCCCGTTTTATGCAGCGTGCCGGACGAAGCGGCCACTCTCCCGGTGCGGTATCCCGGGCTTATTTTGTGCCTACGCACTCGCTTGAATTGTTAGAAGGAGCTGCTTTGAAGGAGGCGATCAAAGACAAGATCTTCGAAAGTCGCGACCCCATGCTGCTTACCATGGATGTGTTGATCCAGTATATGGTGACGCTGGCTGTATCAGATGGTTTCCGTGCCGAAGAGCTGTTTGATGAAGTTAAAACCACTTATGCTTTCGCCGATCTGAGCCGGAACGAGTTTGGTCAGCTGCTCGATTTTATCACCAGTGGAGGTAAAACGCTTGCGCAGTATGACGAGTTTTTGAAGGTTGAGGTAGAAAATGGCCTGTATAAAGTGAACAGTCGCCGGGTGGCCATGCGACATAGGTTAAGTATCGGTACCATCACCAGCGAATTAAGCATCCGGGTAAAATGGCTGAGCGGCGGCAGTCTGGGTACTATCGAGGAGTCGTTTGTATCCAAACTAAAGCCCGGTAATACCTTTTGGTTTGCGGGCCGCAGTTTGGAGTTTGTGCGGGTAAAGGAGATGACAGCCTACGTTAAAAAATCAAACTCAACCAAGGGCATTATACCAAGCTGGAATGGCGGGCGAATGCCCTTGTCATCACAACTGGCAGCTGTATTCAGGCTTAAGCTGGATGAAGTAGCGCATGGTATCGAAAAAGATATAGAGGTTAAGGCCTTGAAGCCGCTTTTTGATTTACAGCAACAATTATCGCACCTGCCCCAAAGTCATGAGTTTTTGATCGAGTCGTTTAAATCGAAGGAGGGGCATCACCTGTTGTTTTATCCGTTTGAAGGGCGGTTAGTGCACGAGGGTATGGCATCGCTGCTGGCCTATCGCATCAGTAAAATAAAACCTGCCAGTTTCTCCATCGCCATGAATGATTATGGTTTTGAACTGCTTACCGATGAGGATATCCCCATTGAACAAGCGCTGGAAGATGCAGGCTTTTTTTCGATAGATAACCTGATAGATGATATCCAACATAGCCTGAATGCAAATGAAATGGCCCGCCGTCGTTTCAGGGATATTGCCCATATCGGAGGGTTGGTGTTCACCGGCTACCCAGGACAACAAGTTAAGAACAAACATTTGCAGGCATCAACATCATTGCTGTTTGAGGTTTTCAGCGAGTACGAGCCCGATAACTTACTGGTGCGGCAGGCCTATAACGAGGCGCTGGCTTTTCAACTGGAGGAGTTTCGGCTTCGGGCCGCTTTGCAACGGATCCAAAAACAAAACATCATTTTAAAAGTAATAGAACGCCCAACGCCTTTTGCCTTCCCGATCATGGTTGATAGTCTCGGCCGTGAAAAATTAACTACTGAAACCATGGAAGAACGTATAGCCAAAATGGCCCGCAGTTACGGCGCCGAAGGAGTTCCCGAACCTGCGGAAAGGAAAACAAGGAAACCTGGGATCACGAGGAAGAAGGGGTTTTAAATCGTTGAAAAGATAAAAAATGTCATGCTGAACTTGTTTCAGCATCTAAGTCTGCGTTGTGCAAAACCACGGTAAAATATGCCCCGGAACCTATCCTGTGGGATCCCGAAATAAATTCGGGATGACGGAGATAACTAACAAACATGTTACCTCTTAGCCATTAAACCTGCACCTCTTTTTTTACTCATAAGAATAAATAATATCCTTATGAAAACCTTAAAACTCCGTTACTTAATCATTGCATTTGTTCTTTTCCTTACCTCATGTGCCGTCCCCGCAGCGGTTTATTTAGGCGATACCTATCCTGTAACGAATAACATTGATGTTTACTATGATGCCAGAGATGTTAAGCAGGATTACAAGGTAATAGGCCACCTGGCTATCGCTTATACTGAAGACTCGGCAGTGGCTAAGAAACTACTTTCTGATAAAGCTAAAGCGCAGGGAGCCAACGGCATCATTATTTTCCAGGTAGAGGGCAATAATGCCAATGCTACCATCAGGGCTGATGCGATTAAGTATGGGAAATAAGCCTCCTCTAAATCTCCCCCGGTTGGGGAGACTTTTTTAGTCCTTCTCATCCGGAGATGGGTTGGAGTGAGGCTCTTTTTTACTTAGCTGTCCGTAGACTCTGTCTACGGATTTTTTATGCCTGTAGTTTGTAACTACAGTAATAGGCATATTTTTTACCTTTGCCCCTATGGAAACCATCACCTGGCATGATTTTGAAAAAGTAGAACTCCGTGTAGGCACGGTATTGGAGGCCGCTGATTTCCCTGAAGCCCGCAAACCGGCCTTTAAAGTAAGGGTTGATTTCGGTGAGTTCGGCATCAGGTGGTCGAGCGCACAAATCACCAAACACTACACTAAAGAAGAATTGGTTGGCAGGCAGATAGTAGGGGTAGTTAACTTTCCTAAAAAGCAGATCGCCAATTTTATGTCGGAATTTCTGGTTACAGGCTTTGCCGACGAGAATGGAGATATCGTATTAACCGCTGTCGAAAAACCTGTGCCAAACGGTAGCAAACTTATTTAAATGAGATACATCAGTTTTGAAGATGAGGCCGCTATATCGCCCGATGAGTATTTTATGGGTGAGGCATTAAAAGAAGCCCGTTATGCATTGGAGGAAGACGAGATCCCGATTGGGGCAATCGTGGTTTACAACGGTCGCATTATAGGAAAAGGGCACAATCTTACCGAACGGCTTAACGACGTATCGGCCCATGCAGAAATGCAGGCGCTTACTGCAGCTGCTAACTTAATTGGAGGCAAATATTTACAGGGCTGTACGCTATACGTTACTATGGAGCCGTGTGTTATGTGCGCCGGGGCATCGTACTGGTTCCAGGTAAGCAAGATCGTATTTGGGGCTTATGACAACAAGTTAGGCTTCGGGCGCATTAATCAAAAAATAACGCATCCCAAAACAGTGATCACCGGAGGTATCCGCGAAGCCGAATGTAGTCAGCTGGTGAAGGATTTTTTTAAAGAAAAGAGGAAAAAGTAGGATGTCTGAATCATAATTTACAGGATTTAAGAATTTACAGAATTTGAATTGGTCTAATAACAAGCATCCTGCTAATTCTTAAATTCTGAAAATCCTGATCAAAAACATGACAATTATTTAGAACAAATACCTCTATCAACGCTTATATTTGTTACGTCACAACAAACAGTAAACTTTAAAATTAACAACTAAAATTATGGCATTTACACTACCGGCGTTATCCTACGCTACTGATGCTCTGGAACCGCACATTGATAAACTGACCATGGAAATTCACCATGGCAAACACCACCAGGCTTATGTTACTAACTTAAACAAAGCTTTGGAAGGTAAGCCGGAAGCCGATAGCAATATCGACGATATCATCAAAAATATCTCTAAATTCCCTGCTGCTGTACGTAACAATGGCGGTGGTCACTACAACCATACTTTATTCTGGACATTGTTGTCACCAAACGGTGGCGGCGAGCCTACAGGTGCTTTGGCTGATGCTATCAAGAGCACTTTCGGTTCATTTGCCGATTTCAAAACCAAAGTATCTGAAGCAGGTGCTACCCGTTTTGGTTCAGGTTGGGCATGGTTAATTGTTACTGCCGATAAAAAATTAGCTGTAACTTCAACCCCAAACCAGGACAATCCATTAATGGATATTGCTGAAGTTAAAGGTACCCCAATTTTAGGTATCGACGTTTGGGAGCACGCTTACTACCTGAAATATCAAAACCGTCGTCCTGATTACTTAGCGGCTATCTGGAATGTAATTAACTGGAACCACGTTGCTGAGCTTTACGCAAAAGCAACTGCTTAATATTTTTAAGTATATAATTAAAGCGGCAGGGTCTGATGATCCTGCCGCTTTTTTATTAAATCTCGCCGTCATTGCGAGATACGAAGCAATCCCAAACTGTACAGAGAAACCTGCATAACTGCTCTGCCAATCGGGGATTGCTTCGTGCCTCGCAATGACGTGATGAAGAAAAAGGGCTTTTTGTTGGCGTCCGTGGGGACACGGACGCGGGGATTATTCCTTCCCTTGATCAATGTCTCCACGGATCGTCGCAATTGATGTCCCCAATTCGTATATTTTACCTCCCAATTATATCCCCATACCATAGCTCTTAAATAATCTACTAACTTTGTGGACTTTTTTATATCATGATCAAAAAGCCCATAGAAACCCTGCTCCGCGAATCGAAGGAAGAAGGAGAACATTCATTGAAACGCTCGCTTGGACCGGTTAACCTTATTTTAATCGGGATAGGCATCATTATAGGGGCCGGTTTATTTTCACTAACCGGCATTGCTGCAGGTCAGCATTCAGGACCAGCGGTGACCATTTCCTTTTTAATAGCCGCCGTAGGTTGTGCCTTTGCAGCACTTTGTTATGCTGAATTTTCGGCCATGATCCCGGTTGCAGGTAGCGCTTATACTTACTCCTATGCTACCATGGGCGAACTTTTTGCCTGGATTATAGGCTGGGACCTCGCGCTTGAATATGCAGTAGGTGCGGCAACCGTGGCCATCAGCTGGTCGCAATATCTCACTAAATTTTTATCCTGGTTTGATCTGTATTTGCCTCCGCAGCTTACACTTTCGCCTTTTGAAACAGCAATGGCAGCCAATGGCGATGTGGTGCGCGGGATTATTAATTTACCTGCTGCTTTAATAGTGATTTTGGTTACCAGTATCATTATCCGTGGCACTAAAGGTTCGGCATTGATTAATGCCATTATTGTTTGTTTAAAAGTGGGGGTGGTGTTGGTATTTATAGCGGTGGGCTGGTCGTTCATTAACCCGCAAAATTATCACCCCTATATCCCGCAAAATACCGGCGTTTGGGGTGACTATGGTTGGTCGGGTGTATTGAGAGGCGCAGGACTTGTGTTTTTTGTATTTATCGGTTTTGATGCTGTATCAACTGCAGCACAGGAGGCCAAAAACCCGCAGCGTAATATGCCTATCGGGATCATTGGTTCGTTGCTCATCTGTACGGTATTATTCATTGTATTTGCCCACGTAATGACCGGTATGGCTAACTATAAAGAGTTTATAGGTTCGGGCGCACCGGTTGCCATCGCCATTGAAAAAACGCATTATCAGTGGCTGAGTAAAGCTATTGTGCTGGCGATATTAATTGGTTATACCTCGGTTATATTGGTTGATCTGCTGGGTCAGTCACGTGTGTTCTTTTCTATGTCGAAGGATGGCTTGCTGCCCAAAGTGTTTTCAGAGATCCACCCTAAATTTCGTACCCCCTGGAAATCGAATATCATGCTTTGCGCCTTTATCGCCCTGTTTGCTGCCTTTGTGCCGATCCGTGTGGTTGGCGAAATGACCAGCATTGGCACCCTGCTTGCTTTCGTTATGGTTTGCGCAGGCGTCCTTATTTTGCGCAAGCAACAGCCCAATATTCACCGTCCTTTTAAAACACCGCTTGTTCCGTTAGTGCCTATCCTGGGGATATTGACCTGTTTTGCCATGATGACATTTTTACCTGGCGATACCTGGTTGCGATTGATCATTTGGCTTGCAATTGGTTTGGTTATCTACTATACTTACGGTAAAAAGAACAGTGTTATCCGCAGAATGCTTGAGGATAAGCACCAGCGCTATTAATTAATGACTGACGATATTTTAAAACTGAAAGTTGAACGTATAAAATGGGAAACTCCTGATACCGCTACATTTTATTTAAATAGTGTTGAAGGTAATCGCAGCCCATATATAGCCGGTCAATTTATTACCCTGATATTTAATCACCGGCAGGACGAGATCAGGCGCTCGTATTCGTTAAGCTCGTCGCCCGATGAACCTTATTTGGCTATAACCGTTAAGCGGATTACCAATGGTGAGATTTCCCGATTTATGCTCACCAAAATAAAGGAGGGCAATGTGCTGAATGCTTTGGCACCAGCTGGCCTGTTTACAATCAGTGACCCTCAGCCGGGAAAAGATATTTTTTTATTTGCGGCTGGTAGCGGTATTACCCCCATGTTTTCTCAACTGAAATATGTGCTTAAAAGGGAAGGTAAAAGCCGGCTGATACTCATTTATAGCAGTCAAAATGCTGCTTCTATTTTATTTAAGGATGAGTTGGATAAATTAGCCGTTGAGCATCCCGAAAGGCTAACTATTATTCACTTGCTGAGCAGTGAAGCAAACCGGCTCAATACCGATAAAGTGGAAAAGCTGGTGAAGCAACATGCTCGTTTTAATTTGACAGCTGCAGAGTTTTACCTCTGCGGGCCATTTGCTTATATGCGCATGATCCGGTTCGACCTGGTTTATATGGGGATTGAAACAATCAAAATTCGCCGTGAAAATTTTGTGCTTGAAACAGTTGCCGTAACAAGTGGCTATACCAGTTTTCCGCCCAAAAACATTAAAATAAAATACAGGGGAGAGCTGCATGATATTGTGGTAGGAGAAAACCAATCCATATTACAGGCGGCTTTGCAAAATAATATTCCTTTACCTTATAGCTGCCGCGGCGGCGTATGCTCAACCTGCATGATGAAGTGTACGGGCGGTAAAGTTGAAATGGTGAAGAACGATGTACTTACTGATGCCGACCTTGCGCAAGGGTGGATCCTAACTTGTACCGGGCATCCGCTGGATGATGCGGTAGTGGTTGAACTGTGATTAAAAAACGTCGTTGCGAGGTACGAAGCAATCCCCAATAAGCAGAGTAGCTAGCCCTGTAAAGTAGGGGATTGCTTCGTGCCTCGCAATGACGGGCGGTAAGTGAGTACTTATTACTTAGCAGGTAAATGTTGCCTTACCGTCCGCCTGTGTACAACCGTTTTCACTTTTTTCGATTTAGACTTTTTGCGTTTGCCGAGCCAAACTATGAAGCCGGTTATTGGCAGGCTGGCACAAATGAGGCTCACTAAAAAAGCAATGACCTTGCCTGGAAGGCCCAGGATCTGGCCTACATGAATATCATAATTCATTTCATTCATCTTCATGCCGGCGCTTTTTTGCCCATGAGCGGTACGGTTCAGGAGTTTGCCTGTGTATTTATCAAAGGTGTAACTGTCGCTTTCGTAGTAGTGGAGGGCCTCCGCATAAGCGGTTACACCTATTGCTCCTGCTTTTGCGGCATCATCGTAAATCAGAAACATTTCGGCTTTTGGCGAAGCTGCTTTTGCTGCCAGGAAGGTTTTGTTAATAACCTGGGTAGTATCCATTTTTCCATGCAATAACGAGTCGGATTTTAAAACTACCTTTTCTTCGGGGTGTGCTTTACCGAGGTTGGCGGTAGTGTAAATTCCTTCACGCATCCAATCGAAAGCAATGGAAAGACCGGTTATGGCCAAAATAATGGCGATACTGGTTGCATAAAAACCCAGTACATTATGCAAATCGTAATTCACCCTGCGCCAGCGGCCATTCCACTTAATGGTGAAGCTGCGTTTGCGGTCGCTTTTGCGTTTGGGCCACCAGAGCACGATACCGGTGATCATCAGCACCACAAAAATAATTACTGAAATACCTACCACCATGCCACCTATATTGGCTGGCAGCAATAAATACAGGTGGATATATTCAACAATGATGAAGAAATTTGTAGTAGGGCTTTCTGTATGGGTGATTTTGCCAGTGTAAGGGTTCATGTAAATGTATAACAGTCCTTTTTTAGGATCGGTTACCAGTACCCCAGCCGGGCGATCGACGCCATAATAATAAATATAACTGGCAGTTGCTCCTTTATATCCTTTAAGGGCTTCAGCTTTTAATACTGATGGCGCTATATATGGTTTGCTTTGTACCTCAACTTTACGGTAGCTGTATATGGCATCCTGGATCTCGTCCTGGAAACAAAAGATACAACCTGTGATACTCACTATAAACACCACAAGCCCGGATATAAATCCGAGCCAGCGATGTATGAATAGTAATGTTTTTTTAAATGACGTCATTCATTAAAATTTATAGCCGATGCTTAAACGTACGTTTGTTGGTGCTTCGGCCTGCCAGCTGTAAATAGTTTTGCCATCGGTACTTACACCCTCATGGCCACCTGAATAAAGATATGCGTTAAGTACGTTGTTTACATTTAACGCAAAACTCATCTTTTTGATCTGGTATGATGCACCTGCATCTAAACGGAAATAGTTTGGCAGATCGGAGGTGCCTGTACCAAGGCTCCATGGTAAACGGTCAAGCTGCCACTGGTAACCGGTTGAAAAGCCTAAACCTTTCAGACTGCCCTGCTGCAAACGGTAAGTTAACCAGGCATTGGTAACATGCTTTGCAAAGCCTGGAACGGGGTTGCCAACATTTGTTGGGTCGGTATCTTTAGAGATCTTCGAATCGGTATAAGCATAGTTAACCATCAGGCTCAGGCCGGTTATGATCTCGCCACGGGCGTCAAATTCAATGCCTTTAGTTTTAGTTTGACCTAACTGCAGTACATAATTTGCTGCCGATTCCCCATGCTTATCAGGGTCAGTTACCAACTGGTTGTTTTTCAAGATCTGGTAGGCAGATAACGTGGTGTTCCATTTACCGCCAAACCAATCGCGTTTTAAACCAAGTTCCATGTTATTACCGGTAATAGGCTTGACTTTTTCTCCGCCGAATATTCTGCCTGTTTGCGGTACAAATGATTGGTCATATACGGCATAAGCGCTTGTGTTAGGGTCGATGCTATAGCTTAGGCCAACACGGGGCGTAAATTTTCTGTCGTTAGTATTACCGGCATAAGGATCGGTAGTGGTGGCATGAGTATACCTGGCAGCAATGGTTAAACGTAGTTTCTGATCAAAGAAACCTAACTCATCCTGTGCATAAAACGATTGATATTTTTCGGTAGATACAGAGCCTGCACCGCGCACACTAAGCGGGGTTGACCTGTCAAACGTAGGCAAAGTAACAGGGCCGTTGTTTGGATGATGAATATTGAAAAGTTTAGTTGAATCGGGATCAAGCGAACCTGATTGAAGATAGTCAGGGATATAATATTTATCGCCAATATCAACACCGCCTAACAAACGGTGAACAACTTTACCGGTATTGAATTCGCCATTTAAAAATGCCTGGGCAAATTTGTTTTTGTTAACAGCATCCCATAGACCAAGGTTACGGTCAACATCTCCATTGGAGTTGATGCTGTTTATCCAATAGCTGTATGCGGTTTGTTTGTAGTAAAAGTATGCTCCCTGCGCGGTAACTTTCCATTTGCTGTTAAAAGCATGTTCATAGGTCAAGAATGCACTTTGATCCTGTATACCTGATGATGGTGAGTTTGAAGGCGCGTTGGTGAAATTGCGCGGAAGTGTAGCGTAACCATCGGTAGAGAACAGGTAGGCCGTACCAAATGCATTCATGCGCTGGTACTGGTAAGTATACTCGGCAGTGAGGGTGTTTTTGCTGTCGAATTTATAGCGTAGCACAGGGGCAATAGCCGTTCTGTTAGTGAAATCATAAGGCCGCCATGATTTTGACATTTGTCCCATTAAGTTAAGACGGTATTGTAGTTTGCCATCTTTGGTAAGTACGCCGTCAAAATCGGCCGTGGCGCGGTAGCTGTTAAAGCTGCCTGCTGTGAAATTGAATGCCTGGCTGGTTGTACCGGTAGGTTTTTTAGTAACAACGTTATAAAAACCTGATGGGTTACCATTAGCCAGCATGAAGGCAGCAGGACCTTTTACAAATTCAATACGGTCAACAAACGACATATCCTCGGTAAGCGGGCCCCAGGTTGCTTCTATATTCATACCGTTGCGGAATGGCGCCAGCCTGTCGCCACGGCCATTAACACGGGCGTAGTTGCCCCAGTGCTCCTGCATGGTTAAACCGCTCACGTTGCGTGATACGCCTTCAAGCATGTTAAAGATCTGCTGGTCTTTGATCTGATCTGAAGATACTACCTGGATGTTTTGTGCCACTTCAAGCAATGGCTCGTTTAACCTCAGGCTGGGTGATGGATCATCGATCTTATATTTTTGTTTACGGCCCGAAATTAAAACTTCACCAATCTGGTTGGCGTTTTCGCGCAGCATAAAGTTTACCGTAGCACGCTGTCCATCGGCCAGTTCAATTGCTTTTTCTTCGGGGGCTAAACCTACAAATGTTGCCTTAATGGTATAGCTGCCCGGTTTTACCTTGTTGAATGTAAATCTTCCGCTTTCGTTGGTAACGGTTGCCACAGATGTGCCGCCAGTACCTTTAAGGTTTACGGTAACACCGGGAACGGTTTGGCCGTCGGCAGTGGTAATGGTGCCGGTAATGGTGCCGGGTTTAACTTCTGCCAGCGCGGGTTTTATATTGAAGAGAAAAAAAACTGCCAGAAGTGAGAAGGAGAATAGTTTACGGAAGGAGTACAAGTATTGATTCATTTTATTTAGACTAAATATAAATAATTGCGCAAAAGTAATCAGGTAGGCGTTATGATGCAAATTATTTATAATAAATCTAAATAGCGTGGTTGTATTGTCTGTGAGTCAGTAAATTATAGGGTATGGATTAACTGTTTTCTAAATAGAAATCTTTAACCAAAGGAGAAAGGAAGGCTTAAGAAGTTTTTAAAACTTCTTAAGCCTGGCAGGGAGGAAACGCAAATACCTAAATATCCATCACTTCCTTTTTCTTTTTGCTTTTCATGCGCTTAGGTACAAACTCCAGGATCTCGGCTTTTAAGGCTTCGATCATACGGCGTTTTAAAAAGTTGCGTTGTATCACAATACTTACCTCGCGGGCTGGTTCGGGCGATTTAAAGTAGCGTACTTTATCCAGTTGTTTGTCACTCAATTCAGACAGGGCGAGTTCAGGTAATATGGTAGCTCCGTTATTTTGATCAACCATGCGTTTAAGGGTTTCAACGCTGCCGGTATTGTATTCAAAATGCTGAAATCCTTTGGTCGACTTACGTCGTTGGCAAATGTTCAATACCTGCTCACGCATACAATGGCCTTCATTCAGGATCCAGATCTCCTCCATATCTATATCATCGGGAACAATATTTTTCTTTTTTGAGAGCCTGCTGTTTTTGGATACATAGGCCACAAAGTTTTCATAAAATACCGGGATCTCGGTCAGGTTGCTTTCATGCAGCGGGGTAGATAGGATACCGCAATCAAGCATGCCCAGTTTTAGTTGTTGAATGATCTCTTCGGTAGTTTGTTCCCAAACAATAAGTTTTACCTGCGGATATTTTTCAATAAAACCATGAATGATCTTTGGCAAGATATAAGGTGAAACAGTAGGGATAATGCCCACCCGTAATTCGCCCGAAAGTTCTTTTTGCCTATCGGAAATGATCTCTTTGATCTTTTCACTTTCTGATAGCATTATCCTTGCCTGGGTAATTATTTCAATACCTATTTCTGTTGGTACTACAGGTTGTTTGCTGCGGTCAAAGATCTTTACACCAAGGGTGTCTTCCAGTTTTTGTACCTGCATGCTTAATGTTGGCTGGGTAACAAAACATTTCTCGGCTGCCAAAACAAAGCTGCGATAGGTATCAACAGCCACAATATACTCCAGTTGTGTAATAGTCATGTAATATAGATAAATGCTATGCGAAGATAATAATTATTGATTTTTTCTATTGAAATATTTTAGTGAGGTTTGAATTATCAAAACCAACTAATATGGAAACTAATAAAAAGAAATTAACTACAGCATCGGGCAAGCCATATGTGGAAGATGAGAACTCGATGACAGCCGGTCCCCGCGGGCCGATCCTGTTACAGGATTTCATTTTGCACGAAAAAATGGCCCACTTTAACCGCGAACGGATCCCTGAACGTGTGGTTCATGCTAAAGGCTCAGGTGCTTACGGTACTTTTACAGTTACACATGATATATCAAAATATACCCGTGCCAAGATCTTCAACACTATAGGTAAACAAACTAAATTGTTCCTTCGGTTTTCAACTGTTGGCGGCGAAAAAGGTTCGGCAGATACTGAACGCGACCCGCGCGGCTTTGCTATTAAATTTTATACAGAAGATGGCAATTGGGATTTGGTAGGCAACAATACCCCCGTATTTTTTATAAAAGACCCTAAAAAATTCGGCGATTTCATCCACACCCAAAAACGTGATCCATATACCAATTGTAAAAGCGCAACCATGATGTGGGACTTTTGGTCGCTTAATCCCGAAAGTTTGCACCAGGTTACTATTTTAATGAGCGACCGCGGTACGCCTTATGGTTATCGCCACATGGATGGTTTTGGTAGTCATACCTTCTCATTTATCAATGCCAAAAATGAGCGGTTTTGGATCAAGTTCCATTTCAAAACACAGCAGGGCATTAAGAACTTTACCGATGCCGAAGCAGCAGACATGCGTGGTAAAGCCCCTGATTTTGCACAGCATGACCTGTTAACTGCTATTGATAACGGCGATTTCCCAAAATGGGCGCTTAAAATACAGGTTATGCCCGAGGCTGATGCTAAAACATACCATATCAATCCTTTCGATTTAACTAAAGTATGGCCACATGCCGATTATCCATTGATTGATGTAGGTATACTGGAGCTGAATGAAAACCCTGATAATTATTTCGCACATGTGGAACAGGCGGCTTTTGCTCCTGCACATGTTATTGACGGCGTAGGCTATTCGCCTGATAAAATGCTGCAGGGCCGCATCCTTTCCTATCCTGATGCACACCGTTACCGCTTAGGTGGTAACTACGAGCAAATCCCGGTAAACAAATGCCCTTACCTGGTAAGCAATTATCAGCGCGATGGGCAGATGACTGTTAATGGAAATGGCGGTTCAAACCCCAACTATTTCCCTAACAGTTTTGATGACATTGAGGTTGACCAAAGCTATAAAGAGCCGGCCTGGGATTTTGGCAGCCCGGTAGGCGATTGGTATGACCGCAACGCCGAAGGTGAAAATGATCATTATAGCCAACCGGGCAACCTTTACCGCTTGATGGATGCCCAGCAAAAGAAAGACCTGATCGCTAATATCGTAAACTCGATGAGCGGTATTGAAGGGCCTAAAAAGGAGATGATCGTTAACCGTCAGCTTTGCCACTGGTTTAGGGCTGACATCAATTTAGGTATGGCTGTTGCCAAAGGCCTCGAGCTTGACTTGGCCGAAACCATGAAGCAAATGCCTCAAACTGTTTAACCCCCTACACTTTTAATAATTGAGGGCGGCCATTTGGCCGCCTTTTTTGTTTTGTGCAATAAGTTTTGTTGAAGTATTTGAGCAAGTCATAGCTAAAATACTTCAAGTAATTTTCGGATTATAGTTTTAATATTTTTATTCCGTCATCTCCCCCTCAAACAAATCTCCCAAATCCTTACTTTAGGAGATATGCTTCCTTTACTAATTGCCGAACAAATTCGCCAGGCTGATGCTCATACCATCGCCCATGAACCTGTTGCTTCCATTGATTTAATGGAACGCGCATCAAGAGCTTTTGTAGGTTGGTTTGCCAACCGTTTCCCCGATAAAAACGAACCGATAACCTTTTATTGCGGTACAGGTAATAATGGCGGCGATGGGCTTGCCATTGCGCGTATTTTATGTGATCATCATTATAATAAGCTTCACGTTGTAGTAGCCCGGTTTTCGGATAAAGCGTCGGATGATTTTAACCGCAATTTTGAAAGATTAAAACAAACTTGTGTAACCATAACTGAACTTTCAAAAGGTGACGGGATACCGATAGATAGCAGTCCAGTAATTATTGATGCCTTGCTTGGCAGTGGTTTAAACAAACCACTCTCCGGCGATTATGAGCGCCTGGTGAATTATATTAATGACCTTGAACGCACGGTTGTTGCTGTTGACGTGCCTACAGGTTTCTTTTCGGAAGGGGAAGTGCCCACAGATACCACCGCCATAAAGGCCGACTTGGTGATTACCTTTCAGCAGCCTAAGATCAATTTTTTGCTGCCCGAATCGGCACCTTATATCAATTGCTGGGAAGTGGTTAATATTGGCCTGAATGAAAAATTTATACAGTCGTTAAATTCAACATATCGGCTTGTTGAGGAAAGGGACATAAGACAACTACTGAAGCCAAGACATCGTTTTAGTAATAAAGGGACATACGGCCATGCACTGATCGTGGCCGGGCAGGCAAAAACTATGGGAGCCGCGTTATTAAGCTCATCTGCAGCGGCACACGCGGGTGCTGGGTTAACAACAGCTTGTATTCCTGAAAGTGGATTAACTGCACTTAACAGTTATCTGCCCGAAATTATGGCTATAGTGCGGAATGGCGATGAGCTGCCCGACATTGAATGGGAAAAGTTTAGTTCGATAGCTGTTGGGCCAGGTTTAGGTAAAGACGATGATGCTTTGCTATTGTTAAAAGCGATCATCAAAAACTACAAAAAGCCATTGGTTATTGATGCTGATGCGTTGAACCTGCTCGCCGAAAACCAGGAATTGTTAACACAGCTGCCTCCGGGAAGTATCTTAACCCCGCACATGAAAGAGTTCGACAGGCTTTTTGGAGAACATACCAACTGGTGGCAACGACTGCAAACCGCGCTAAAAAAAGCACAGGAACTAAATTTGTGTATTCTGCTGAAAAATGATTACACCATTATTGCCGCGCCGGGTGGCATCGCTTACTTTAATTCGTCAGGAAATGCCGCTATGGCAAGCGGGGGAATGGGCGATGTGCTTACGGGTGTTATCGCTGCTTTGCTTGGGCAAAAGTATCAACCGGAGCAAGCCTGCATTATTGGCGCCTATATCCATGGTAAGGCCGGAGATGAATTGGCGTTACCGAACCGTATGCATGTGGTTTTGCCTGGTAAGCTTATTACACAATTACCGGTTACGATGGCAAAATTAAAGGCATAAAAAAAACGGCCGCAAGTATCATACGCCCGTTTTAATTAACTATTAACTGATCTTATAAAGAACTAAATACTCAAATCTGGGAGTTAGGTTTTTTAGGTTGCTTTTTCTCGTTTATGTCCTAACTAATCATAAGACGCTTGTACGTTTCTATTAGTTACAAAAAAACTAATAATTGGTTTCGGTTTTTGTTAAAAAAAAGTTAAATTATTTATTTAGTGTAGTTTAGGTTTACACGAAATATAGGTAACTAACGCATAAAAAACAAAAAGCTTACATCTTTTTCGGAATAAATCTGAAAAAGATGTAAGCTTTTTAGTTTTTAGCACCTGTGGGATGCTTTTTATTGCTTTAGTATTTGCCGAGAACCACCATTTCTGACAGTGTTGGGCTTGAACTGCCGCCCCTTGGTTCAAGTGTTACGGCGAAAGCGTCTGCAGATGCTATTGCTTTCATGTTCTTAAATCCGCTTGAATCTGCTGTTGAATCAAATACACCCAGGTCAACCGGCTTACCACCTACCAATGCCCAAAGCTGGTACTGGTGAGTTTGATCATTTGCCGGAAGTTTAAGGCCTTCCATATCAATAACCACTTTTTGTTTGGATGGGCTAAAGGCCACGGTCATTATCGATTCTGGTGATTTGGCGGTACCTCTTAAGTGGATCAGTTTATATGATGTATCTCTTAAAAGGTTAAGTTCGCTATCTTTTGCACTAACGGTGTTGCTAAAATGCTGGTTTTGGGCCTGCATTGCGCTTAGCTGAGTATTTGTATCGTTAAGGCGGCTATAAAGATTATACAATGCCACTGCGCTTGCTAACAATAAAGCAAGGCATGCAGCAAATGCATATTTATAAAAATTGGTTTCTTTTTCTTTATCTGGCTGCATAACAACAACTTTTTCACGTTCTACGTGTGTTTGTGTTGGAAAGTTATTATCGTCGCCAAAATTGGTAAGCAGGCTGCCTAATATGCGGCTGCGTAAATGTTCGGATGGTTCAATGGCATTTTCTTCAGCATACAGTTCCATTGAGCGCTCAATTTCATCCAGCTCAGCCTTAATAGCCGGATGTTTTGAAGCCATCTCCTCAACCTGTAGCTTTTCGGCTGGGATAACATCCCCCAAAACGTAAAGCTCCAGTATCCCTGATTCTATATATGCTTTTAAATCTTCCACCTTCAATTAAAATGTTTTCTGAGTTCCAGTATAGCCATTCTTAACCGGGTTTTAATGGTGCCTAATGGAATGCCCAGTTCTTCGGCGGCTTCCACATGGGTATAACCTTTAAAATACACCAGCTCAACGATTAGCTTTTGTTCGGGCTTTAGTGTTTGCACTAAAGCCTTAACGCCCATTAACTCAGGTTTGTAAACTGTGTTTCTTTGCTCGTCAATGAAAGTTACGTTATTTTCTATCTCCTGGTTTTTGTTTTGATTCTTAAAATCTTTCGATCTGATCTTGTCTATCGCAAGGTTGCGTGCGATATTAACCATCCAGGTAAATAAACGGCCTTTTTCAGTACTGTAGCTTGAAAAGGAATGCCAGATTTTTACAAAAGTTTCCTGTAAAACATCTTCGGCTATAGCGGTGTCATTTATAATGCGTGATATTACCCCAAATAACGAGGCCGAATACATATCATATAGCGCTTCGACGGCAATTTTTTCCCGGTGCTGCAATGACAGCACCAGTTCTTCTTCCGACAGCGATATTTTTCGTTTTTTACTCAACTTGGTGAAGATATAAAGGAATTATCACATTTCAAACAAGTGTTTTTCTGCGTGGTAAGATGAGCGCACCAATGGCCCGCTTTCAACATACCTAAAGCCTTTTTGAAGGCCAAATTCCTTATAACGTGCAAACTGATCAGGATGGATCCAGTCTATCACCGGGTGGTGGTTGCGTGTAGGTTGTAAATATTGTCCCAGCGTAAGGATATGTACACCGGCCGCAAGCAGATCGTCCATAGCTTCCAGTACATCTTCTTCGGTTTCGCCCAAACCAAGCATAATACCCGATTTTGTACGTAAACCTGCTTCTGAAATATGTTTCAATGCTTCAAGACTGCGGTCATATTTGGCTTGTATCCGTACCTCTTTTGTAAGGCGCCTTACAGTTTCCAGGTTGTGTGAAACCACCTCGGGCCTGGTTTCCAAAACGCGGGCAAGGTTATCCCAGTTACCTTTAAAATCGGGTAGCAGGGTTTCTAAAGTAGTGTCGGGGCTTTCGCGGCGAATGGCATTGATCGTTTCGGCCCAGATAATGGAACCGCCATCTTTCAAATCGTCACGATCGACAGAGGTAATAACGCAATGTTTTACCTGCATAAGTTGTACAGAACTTGCTACGCGGTTAGGCTCATCAACATCAACAGCTAAAGGCCTGCCGGTTGCAACAGCACAAAAAGAGCACGAGCGGGTACAAATATTACCCAGGATCATGAAAGTAGCAGTACCGGCTCCCCAGCACTCGCCCATATTAGGGCAGTTACCACTTTCGCATATAGTGTGCAGCTTATGGGTATCAACCAGGCTGCGTACGTGGGCGTATTCTTTTCCTGTAGGAAGCTTAACCCTAAGCCAATCGGGCTTGCGTACAGGTTGGCTAACAGCAGGAACTACCGGTAATTCAATCATGTTACAAATGTAGTTAAAAACTAAATATTAGTTCATGGATGATGGTTCATAGTTCATAGCAACTACGGATTATTGCAAATTGATTAAGATTAATCTAAAACGAAATATCTATGAGCTAAAAAACTCATAAAACCATGAACTATGATCTATAAGATAAGAAATCTAATTCAGCACTTCTAAAGTTTCATCAACAGAAATACCGCTGTGGGATTGGTCAAGTATGCATTCGCCATCTTTGATAAGTAATAATTGTGGCGATTCATGATGAACCTGGAACAGTTGTGCAACCTGGTTTGACAGGTCGCGGTATTTGATCAGGTCTAAAAAGTAAAGGGATATGTTTTCGGGAAGGTTATCCCAGTCAAGCTCGAAGCGTCTTTTTGCCATCATACTGATGGAGCAACGTGTACTATGTTTAAATATAAGGCTATAGCCTTCTTGTTGTTTGATCGCCATAAGCTGATCGGCCGTCTCCAACGAAATCCAGTTCATATTTATTATATAGTTAAAATGCTATAACGTAATTATAACACAAAAACTGTGTAATGTGTTTAAGCAGGTTTAAAAATGACAATTATTTAACGACCTGTTTTAGGGTATGAACCGTAAGCCGGGCACAATTTATTTGAGCAGGATGATACTGTAGCAACTGCCACGGCTATAAGTGCTATGTAAACTAATTTTTTCATGTTGAGCTAAAATTAATTGCTTTAACGGGTTTTAACTGTTTAATGTTTCAGCAAGGGCCGCCATTTTGATAGCGGTGATAGCCGCTTCATCGCCTTTATTGCCATGTTTACCGCCTGCCCTGTCAATAGCCTGTTGCTGATTATCGGTAGTTAATACACCAAATATAACAGGTTTTGAGTATTTTATGGCAACATTGCTTACTCCGTTTGCTACTGCGTTACAAATAAAATCAAAATGCCTTGTTTCGCCCTGGATTACGCAGCCCAGGCAAATTACCGCATCAAGGTCGCCTTTTTTTAATAAAAGCTCTGCTCCTGATGTAAGCTCAAAGCTACCGGGCACCTGGTATGAAAAAATATTTTCGGCCAGTGCGCCATTACTAACCAGGCTTTGGTAGGCACCCTGGTAAAGTGCATTGGTAATTTCGGCATTCCATTCGGCCACAACTATACCGAAGCGGTATGGGGCTGCCGAAGGTATTTCGGTATTTGAAAAGTCGGAAAGGTTTTTAAGATGGGTAGCCATGATAATTTCGGATTTGGGAATTTCGATTTCGGATATTTTTTATTTCGAATTTCGGAGGTTCGATTTCGGATTTGTTAAGCGCTGTGATCGACGATTAAATCTGCTTATAAAAAAAATCGATTCCGGATTTAAAGGTATTTAACTACCTGATAAATCCGAAATCGAAATTCTCAAATCCGAAATAAATTATTGTTTCGCTTCGGCGCGGGCTATATATTCGTCGATATTTTGAGCCTCTGCGCTTTCGGGATATTCAGTTTTTACTCTTTTATAGGCTTCAACAGCATCTTTGTTGTTTTTCTGGGCCTCGTAAGTTAAACCTAACTTTTTAAGGTAAAGCGGTGATAAAAATTTATTCTTTGCTTTATCGGCAGCTTTGCTGAAATAGGTTTCGGCTTTTTCGTAATCTTTCAGTTCTACGTAAGCGTCGCCGGTGCTGCCAAAAGCTTCGGCTGCTACCATGTTATCGTCGCCGCGGTAGTTAGTCAGGTTGTCAATAGCTTTACGGTAATCACCTTTATTTAAATAGGCTGTACCCAGATAAAAGTAAGCAAGGTTAGCAGCTTTTGTGTTACTGTAATCGCTGATGATCTTTTCAAAACCAGGGAAGCCGGCATCGCCTTTAATAGCTTTATCCCAGTTTTTTTGCTGCCAAAAATCCTGCGCTTTATACATTTGGTTAGCAGCAGTTACTTCACGTGGACCTAAGTATAATTTAATGTAAATGAAATAGATTGCAATAAGGGCAATAATAGCCCCTACAATAAACAGTAAGCTTTTTTGGTTCTCGCGTACAAATTTGCCACTCTGACCAAAATTGTTTTCCGGTGCTGCAACTTTGGTGTTCGCCTGGGTTTTTGACATTGTTGTTCTAAAATTAAGTTTGCAAAAATACGGTTTTCAAATTTACTGGCAATACCTTTTGTATTAAATCTTTAAAGAAGGGTGAGTAGTTGATTGTGTTGATTGAGTGAGTAATTAGTTTTGTTGATTCGCGAGTAGGAAAAAGGTTAAAAAGCTATGTTTTTATTTTAAGCTAAGTCGTTTATTTAATAAATGGTTTACCAAAAAAATACCGCATACCAACCATTCACTTAATCAACCACTCAACCAAAATCAACCACCAAAAAATACTAACTTTGCCATCCCATGCACCTGCAACAGCTGTCAGTTATCAACTTTAAAAATTACGATGAGGCCGAACTGGTTTTCAGCGAGGAGGTTAATGCTTTTACGGGGAATAACGGAGCAGGCAAAACCAATCTGCTTGACGCAATTCATTACCTGTCGTTATGTAAAAGCTACTTTAATCCTATAGATAGCCAGCAAATCAAGCAAGGGGCCGACTTTTTTATCATTACCGGTACTTTTAACAAAAATGACCAGCCCGAAACGGTGGCCTGCTCGGTAAAGCGCAATCAGAAAAAACAGTTTAAACGTAATAAAAAGGATTATCAGCGCCTGGCCGATCATATCGGGTTGCTTCCGCTGGTTATGATATCGCCTAACGATACCAGTATCATTACTGAAGGGAGCGAAGAGCGTCGTAAGTTTATTGATAATGTAATATCGCAAACAGATAACCATTATTTAGATGAGCTGATAGTTTATAATAAGATCCTTACCAATCGTAACGCGCTTTTAAAACAGGTAAATGAAACAGGACGGTATGATGCCGGGTTGTTTGAAGTGATAAATGAGCAGTTAATGGACTCGGGCATGCGCATTTTTGAAAGACGGCGTGCTTTTATGGATACTTTTGTGCCGGTATTTAATCAGCATTATGATTTTTTGAGCGATAATGCCGAGCGCGTTGAACTGATATATGAATCACAATTGCTTGCCGATAATTTTGATAGTTTATTAAAGAAGAGTTTTGACCGGGATAAGGCACTGGAGCGTACTACAGCAGGTATTCATAAAGATGATCTGCAATTCAATATTCACGGTATGGCCATGAAGAAATTTGGATCGCAGGGCCAGCAAAAGTCATTTTTAATTGCACTTAAGCTTGCTCAGTATACTTTTCTGTACCAACAAAAAGGCTTTAAGCCATTGCTTTTGCTTGATGATATTTTTGATAAGCTTGATGACGGGCGCGTTACCAAATTAATGCAGATGGTATCAAATAATGATTTTGGGCAGGTTTTTATAACAGATACCGGGGTTGGGCGTGTGGAAAGTGTTTTTAATAAAATAGAAGTGCCTGTTAAACTATTTAAAGTAAAGGGAGGAGCTATCGATGCGTAAAACTAACGACAAAACACTGAAGGAAGCCATTGAGCAAATGCTTAATGTATATAAGATCAAACGGCGTTTTGACGAAACCGGTATTATTACGGCCTGGCCGGATCTGGTTGGTAAATCGGTAGCCAATCGTACTAAAGAGTTATTTGTACGCGACAAAAAATTATTCCTGCGGATAGAATCATCAGTAATAAAAAATGAACTGATGCTGATGCGCAGTCAGATAATTGAAAAGATAAATAATGAAGCTAAAAGTATACTGGTTGAGGAGATTATCTTCCTCTAAGCATGCGTAAGCCGTGGTGTTTTAACTTAATATCATCTGTAAGCTTTGAATAAGCAAGGATGAACAAGCCTGGAATAGTAAAAGCAAGTTGAGCTTCGGGGTGTGTTCTGTAAAGCATTAATGAGCCAATAACCAACAGCACCAGTATAAGTACGTAAAATATGTATTTGAATAGCGGTTTCATGTTGTGTGATATTATCGGTTTGTTTAAAAATGCAATATAGTTTAGGTATGTTTTGTAAAGTTACAAAAAACGTAACCATAATTACAAAAAAAACGTAAACATTTCGGGTGTAACTTTTCGGTTACGTAATTACACCCGAAATACATTAGTTAAAACCTTTCAAAAGCCGAGAAAAAGAAGTTTCCTTCAATGTCGGCATTTTCATCAGAGTCTGAACCGTGAACGGCATTTTCGCCAATTGACCTTGCATACAGGTTCCGGATAGTACCTTCAGCAGCGTCGGCAGGGTTAGTAGCACCGATCAGTTTGCGGAATTCGGCAATAGCGTTGTCTTTTTCAAGGATAGCAGCTACGATAGGGCCTGATGACATAAATTCAACCAAGCCGTTATAGAAAGGACGCTCTTTATGCACTTCATAAAACTGTCCGGCTTTTTCAGCAGATAATTTAGTGTATTTAAGGGCTACAATTTTAAAGCCGTTTTTTGTTATGATGTCTAAAATAGCACCGATATGGCCGTCAGCAACAGCATCAGGCTTTATCATGGTAAATGTTCTGTTAGTTTTCATTGAAATAATTGTTTCTTTTTTGGGTTATTAATAGACTAATTGCCTTTGTTGGGTTAGTTTTAAACCAAAAGCTTGCCATAGCTTATGGAGATATTTAAAATTTGCGGCAAAAATAGGCTTTTGTAACTGTAAGATAAAGCTTTTTGAATTAAATTAGATGGTTTGTATTTGATTAATTTATTTAGCTTTGCAACTCTTTTTTAAGAATTAATGTTTGATTTAGCTTCGCTTACTGACCTTTTAACGAAACCTCAAAAAATAGTGATCACAACCCATCATAAACCTGATGGAGATGCTATGGGGTCGTCATTAGGCTTATATAATTATTTAATACAGCAGGGCCATCATGCCAGGGTTATTGCCCCTACAGATTATCCTGATTTTTTAAGCTGGCTGCCCGGTAACGAGAATGTTATTATTTATACCGAGCACCGCGAAGAGGCTGCCGCCCTGATAGCCGAAGCGAAACTCATATTTTGTCTTGACTTCAACGCCTTAAGCCGTATCAATGATATGGGCGAACTGGTTGGCGAAAGCAGCGCCTACAAGATCATGATAGATCATCACCTGGAACCTGCCGATTTTGATGATTACAGGCACTGGGATATCAATGCCTGCGCTACAGCCCAACTGGTGTATGATTTTATAGTGAACCAGCTTCACCACAAAGAACTTGTAAATAAGGATGTGGCAACCTGTCTTTATACAGGCATCATGACCGATTCTGCTTCCTTCAGGCTTCCCAATACTACAGCTACAGTTCACCGTATAGTGGCTGATTTAATTGATGCCGGTGCGGTAAACTGGCGCATCCATGAGCTGGTATATAATAGTGCATCAGAAAGCAGGCTGCGCTTTTTAGGTCACTGCCTGGCTAATTGTCTTGAAGTATTGCCCGAATTTAATACAGCTATTATTGCGGTTAGTAAACATGATCTGGAACGGTTTGATGTTGAAACAGGCGATACAGAGGGTGTGGTAAACTATGCCTTATCAATGGCCAGCATCCGTTTGGCAGCTTTTATAGTTGAACGCAGTGACAGGGTAAAACTTTCATTACGTTCAAAAGGAGAGTTTCCGGCCAATGAAATCTGCAAAAAATACTTTAATGGCGGTGGTCACCGTAATGCGGCCGGCGGTCATTCTGATGATAGCCTTGAACAGGTTATACAACAATTTAAACAAATTTTACCCGAATATAAAAAGCTATTAATACAGTAAAAAAGTAATGATGAAAAGAAAACTGATGTTTCTGTCACTTGCGGCTATTGGATTTGCAAGTTGCAACGGTGGGTTTAAGCAGGGCGAAGGCGGCTTGCTTTACAATATCCACACTTCAAAAGGCAATCCTAAAGTTAAAGAAGGTGACTTTCTGACACTGAACATGATCCTTAAAACTGATAAGGACTCGATAATCAATAACTCATATGACAATGGACAGCCTATACCAACGCTGATGCCTAAGCCTCAAACAAAAGGTGATATTGTTTCTGGTTTAAGTTTATTGGGTGAAGGCGATAGCGCTACATTCAAAATTGCTGCCGATTCGGTATTTAAAGGTGGCCAGCAACGTCCTCCGGGCTTTAAAGGCAAATACCTTGTTTACACAATTAAAATTGAAAAGGTTATTACAAAAGGCGCACTTAGCGAGCAAATTTTCCGCGATCGTGTTACCCAATACATGAAAGGCCAAACCGATGCACTTAAAGGAAAAGAGCCAGCTAAGATCCAGGGTTATTTAGACGGACATAAAGACCTTAAGTTTGTAAAAACAGCATCGGGTTTAAACTATGCTGTTACTACACCAGGTAGCGGCGCTAATGTAGCAGTAGGCGATACCGCAGTAATTAACTATACTTTAAGGCTTGTTACCGGCAAAGTTTTAGAAACCAGCTCTAAAGAAGTTGCTGTAAAAGAGAAAATGCAGATCAACCCTATGAACCCTTATCAGCCTATCCGTATTCCGGTAGGTGAAGGTAAAGTGATCAAAGGTTGGGACGAAGCTTTCCCGTTATTTAATAAAGGTACTAAAGCAGTATTGGTTGTTCCGTCATCATTAGGTTACGGCGATCAGGGCAGTCAGCAAATGCAACCTTACACACCACTTGTATTTGAAGTTGAACTGGTAAATATTGTTCATCCAAATCCAAATGCACCGAAACCGGTTATGCCGCAAATGCAAATGCCAACTCCGGCAACAAAATAATTATACTATTTTACAAAGCCTTTCCTGCACCAGCAGGAAAGGCTTTTTTATTTATAGCTTATGAAAAAACATATTTTTTCCCTTTTATTGCCGGCCCTTTCTGCCTTTGCTTTAAATGCAGGTGCTCAAACGGCTGGTTTGCAAAAAACGGCTAAAGGTGCCCTTTACCAGATCTATACGGCAAACCCTGGCGACAAGGCTAAGATCAACGACGTACTTACCTTTAACTTTATCCAAAAAACAGATAAAGATTCGGTATTGTTTAGCAGTTATAAGGCAGGCCACCCGGTACAAGCCCAGGTTCAGGCTTCACAAAACGTAGGCGACCTGATGGATATATTCCCGCTGCTTGCGGCTAAAGACAGCGCCATCGTAAAAATCCCGACAGATTCGGTGTTTGTTGGTCATGAAGAAGCCCGTCCGCCATTTTTACCTAAAGGCAGCTTCCTTACCTTTATTTTAAAGATAGAGAAGGTACAATCATTAAATGATGCTATTGCCGAAAGGAATGCGGGCCTTGAAAAGCTAAAACAAGCCGAAACTGCGGAAAGGGAAAGCTATATTACAGCACACGGTCTTAAACCAGTTACTACAGCATCTGGCTTAAAATACGTGATAACAAGTCCAACAACAAAGAGAAAGCCGCTTAATGGCGACACCGTGTTGGTAAATTATACCGGGAAGTTGCTTAGCGGAAAGCTGTTTGATACAAGTATCGAAGCTAACGCCAAAGCGGCAGGCGTACAACAGCCGGGCCGCCCGTATGAGCCTATAAGCGTTGTTTTGGGCGAACACAGGGTAATATCAGGATGGGATGAAGGTTTGCTTTTATTGAACGAAGGTTCAAAAGCAACGTTCATCATCCCGTCAAACCTTGCTTATGGCGAGCGTGCCTACGGAGCGGATATCCCGGGATACAGTACACTGGTATTTGATATCGAACTGGTAAAAGTAAAACCGGGCAAACATGCCGCGGTTACCCCGAAGCCGGCCGCTGGTAAAACGCCGCTAAAAAAAGCCGGAGCAAAGAAACCGATCGCTAAAAAGAACTAAACAAAAAACCTCCTGCCAAAACAGGAGGTTTTTTGTTTACAGTCGCCGGGCAATTAATTGAAAGTATCGATACTTTACCGCTATAAATTCGTTATTAAGTATTCAAGGTTTATTTTTGCAGCATGGTTTTAACCGACACGCACACCCATCTATACTACGAAACCATTACCGAAAAACGCAGCGCGTTGATGCAGCGTTGTATTGATAATAACATTACCCGTTTGTTTTTACCCAATGTTGATGCTGCTTCCATACCACTGGTTTATGGTTTGGTGAATGACTATCCTCAATATTGTTACCCAATGCTGGGCCTGCATCCCTGCGATGTAAAGGCGAATTGGGAGGAAGAGCTTTCTGCCATTATGAACGCTCATCAACAAAATAAGATCTATGCTATAGGGGAGATAGGTATTGACCTGTATTGGGATAAAACGCATTTAAAAGAGCAGGTAGATGCTTTTGTAAAGCAGATCAACTGGGCTAAAAGTCTTGACCTGGCCATTGTGATCCATTGTCGTGATGCTTTTGACGAAGTATACGAGGTGCTGAAGCAGGAAGCAGATGAAAAGTTACGTGGCATCTTTCATTGTTTTGGGGGAACTGTAGAGCAGGCCCAAAAAGTGATCGACCTTAATTTTTACCTTGGGATAGGCGGTATCGTGACCTATAAAAACTCGGGACTTGACAAAGTAATACCGGAAATTGACTTAAAGCATATAGTTTTAGAAACAGATTCTCCGTACCTTACGCCCGTTCCGTTCAGGGGTAAACCTAATGAAAGCTCATACCTGGTGTACATAGCCCAGAAGGTTGCAGAGCTTCACCAAACAAGCATTGAAAAAGTGGCTGAGGTCACTACCGAAAATTCCAGGCTTGTGTTCGGAATTTAAATTGTTTAATATTTTACCACAGCATAAACTTAATTAATGAGCCAAATTTTGATCATCTATACCGGAGGGACAATAGGTATGATGAGTGATCCGGTTACAAAGGTGCTCAAGCCTATCAACTTTGAGCAAATAATGGATAATGTGCCCGAGCTTGAAAAGCTTAACTGCCGTATCAAAGTACACTCGTTTGACGAGATCATCGATTCATCAAATATGAACCCCGAGATTTGGAGCGAACTGGCCGGTTTGATCCAGTCAAACTATCATGATAATGATGGATTTGTGATTTTGCATGGATCCGATACCATGGCTTATACCGCATCGGCATTAAGTTTTATGTTAGAGAACTTAGGGAAGCCTATCATTTTCACCGGTTCGCAATTGCCGATAAGCGCCATCCGCACTGATGCGAAGGAAAACCTGATGACGGCTATTGAAATAGCCAAAGCTAAAAAGAATGATCGTGCCCGTGTACCCGAGGTTTGTATCTATTTTGATTATAAACTTTTCCGTGGTAACAGGGCTTTTAAGTATAACTCCTCAAAGTTTGAAGCTTTCCGCTCACCAAACTATCCGATACTTGCCGAATCGGGTGTACATTTGCGTTTCAGCGTAAACGATATCAGGCAGCCTGAAGACGAAAGCTCGCTGATAATTCATAATAACCTGGTAAGCGATGTTGGTGTATTGAAACTGTACCCGGGCATAAGCCCTAAGGTTGTTGAAAACATTTTAAGCGCCGATGTGCGTGGTATAGTAATGGAAACTTTTGGTGCCGGTAACACCACAACCGATGCATGGTTTATCGATTTGCTTAAAAATGCAGTAGATAGCGGCAAAGTGATCCTTGATATTTCGCAATGTAAAGTAGGTACTGTTGAATTGGGCCGTTATGAGACCAGCAAGCACCTTAAAGATATCGGCATAGCTAACGGTTATGACATGACCTTTGAATCGGCCGTGACCAAAATGATGTACCTGCTGGGCCAAAGCGATGATCCTTTGCAGGTTAAAGAATGGCTCGAGACGGATTTGAGGGGCGAGATCACGGTATCGTAAGTAAGATAAAATATAAAATGGCTGTCATACTGAGCTCGTCGAAGTATGGTGGGTGGGGCCTCTGCGCACGACCCTTCGACAAGCTCAAGGTGACAGCCTTTGTCATTCCGGGTTAAACATCGCCACTAAATTCTTTAACCCATCGGCAGAATGCAATGAATCCGTTTGCTCCAATGTCATGGCGGCAGTTTCTAATGCCCTTGCGCGCATCTGTTTTTCATAAGCTGCTATCGCATCATGTGTATCGGCAAAATTATCGCTAAGCAGGCATTCGGCCAGTTCCAAAGCATCGAGCATGGCCATGTTTACACCTTCGCCGGCATAAGGTGGCATCAAGTGAGCGGCATCGCCAAGCATGGTTAAATTAGGCAGAGCTTCCCAGGTTTGATCTAAAGGCATACAATACTGTGGCCGTGGAATAAATACCGGTTCGGCATTTTCAAATAGCTCGTCCCATATGCTGCTCCAATCGGCAAATTCCTGTTTAAACCATGCAGATACCAGTGCCTTATCTTTAAAATCAATCCCGCTATCCTGCAACCATGATTCGGCAGATTTAAGGCCTGCGTAAAATACCAGGCTGCCATCGCCTTTTGAGCTCACTATCAGTGTTTTTTCATCGCCCATGGCAAATATTTTACCCCCATTCAAAAGTTGATGGATGCGTGGAGTTGCCTTTTCTGAGTCATAAACAGCGCCTTCTATCACGCTTACCCCGGCATAAAAAGGTTTGATTGGCGTAACGTATGGGCGGATCCTTGAATTGGCGCCATCTGCAGCTATCACCAGGTCGGCATGAGCAGTAGTGCCATTTTTAAACTCGAGTTTAATTGTGCTATCCAGCTCTGTGAGTGATAAAAATTGGCTATCCCAAACAACCGTATCCGGTTGAAGGGAATTGAGCAGGATTTTTCTTAACGGGCCGCGGTCAATTTCGGGGCGGTTATAGGAGCCGCCGTCTGCACCATGTTCATCAAGCACAATGCTGCCATTTTTGTCTACAACACGGAGCTTATCGGCGCCGGGGCGGTAATTGGCATTAAATGCATCCGTCAAACCGGCCACTTCGAGCGCTTTTAAACCCGATTCTTCATGCAGATCAAGTGTGGCGCCCTGTACCCGTACTTCCCGGTTTAGGTCGCGCTCGTAAACTTTTACGCTGGCTCCGTTCATCTGTAGGATCCGGGCAAGGGTTAGCCCACCGGGACCGCCGCCTACAATTGCTATGTTTTTGTTTTTAATTGCTTTCATGTTGTTTAATTATTTCATCATACCTTTTATCACTGCATCGCAACAGACTGCCATTACTTCGTTGGTAATGATCTGTACCGGCCGGTCAGCGTGATCAAAATACTCGTTCACCAAATCCAACAGCGGAGAGAACAACAATGCCCGCTGCGCGTCAAAAGGAAGATCGCGAATGATGCCTTCTTTTACCTTAGCCTCCATAAACTGGTGAATGGGCGCAAAGAACTGTCCCTGCCGGATATTTTGCTTTTGATAGGCTTTATTCAGCAGCGGCGAGGATTTGCCATACAAGATCAGTGCGAAGTGTGTGCGGTTGTTTTTTAAATATTGAAAACCGTTGTCCCAGAGTTTTTTTACACCGGTTTCGAAATCCATCCCTTCATTAAATTCATTTAAAATAGCGGCTTCGTAAGCTCCCAAAACCTCGGTAATGAAAAGCTTGATCAGTAAGTCATCCTTATCCTCGTATTTAATATAAATGGTACGTGGCGATACGTTGGCTGCCTTTGCCAGTTTCTGCATGCTGAGGTTTTCCAATCCTTCGTTGGCGATAATGTCAAGAGCAATGGTACGGATGGCTTGTTCCTTTTCTAAATTCTTTGGCCTCATAATGTGAGTAATTTGAATTACGATACAATTATAAGTAAATGTTTATTTACTTATAATGTTTTTCTTTTAAATGACTTTGGAATGATAGGTAGAGATTTCATGACGCGTGGCAAATTTTATCCTATAATGTTTAAATTTATATGATGGATGCAATTGATAGTATAAATATAACCTACAGACTTAACAGCTCTGTAGCCGAAGTATGGAAAGCATGGACTAATCCAAATCTCATCCTAAAATGGTTTGGCTCCGACCCAAATGGTACCGGAATTGACGCCCTACTTGACGTACGGCCAGGTGGCATTTTTGAAGTTTCCTTTAAAAATGGAGACGGAACAGCACATACCTGCTACGGCGTTTATACCGAAGTTGAAGAGCCCAATAAACTAACCTTTACGTGGATGTGGAAAAGTGAGCCGGGAGTTGAGTCATTAGTTACAGTATTGTTAAGGCCGGATGGCGATACTACTGAAATGCAATTTCAACATGCGCATGTTGGCTATGAATCAGCACATGATTACGAGCTTGGCTGGAAATCAACTTTTCAAAAACTGGAAAAGATGTTAATTAGCAGCAACTAATCTATCATTCCACCTCAACTTCCCTCGGAAACCTCTTAAACACTTCTTCAAACGAAAGATCAGGATATTGTGCACTCGCCTTATCCATAATAAACTGTAGCTGCTCATATTCAAAAGAAGCGATCTGCTGATTTTCCCATTTCTTTTCGCCGGAGCCGTAGGGGATCAGCCATTTTACTACGGCTTTCATACCCCTGCCATCGGCAGTTTGTTTGTGCCACAGGTCGATATCTACATGGCTTGCCAGTATGGCCAGCTGGCACCAGGCATATAGGTTCATATTTACATAATCCCATGATTTGGTGCGGGCCAGTTCAAGGGGCTGTGCACCTTCAGGGGTAAATTGTTTTTCTATCCGGGATACAGTAGTATTTTGCAGTAATTGTATAGCCGTTGCCTTATCGCTCGTAAAAAGGGAATAGTCAATAAGTTGTACGTCATAATACGAACCATGGTTATTGAGCTGAGAATGTTCATCTTTACCATTAGGGCTATTTTGAAGCCAGCCGGTAAAAGCTTTAAACCAATCTTTGATATCGTTTATAAGTTTGTCATCAACTATATTGCTGCCATTTAACATTGCTATGGCATCGGGTATGGCGGTTAGTTCACGGCTTTCAATAATGCCAATACCGCGACCGTCATTTAATCCGGGGATATACTGAGCATAATTTAAATTAGGGTTCATGTGGGTTGCAGGATCAATGAACCAGGTTTGCAATAAGGTCTTGGCCTTTAATGCATATTTTTCATTCCCGGTATAGTAGTAGGCAAACGCCAATTGTTTTACTGCTGTACACATATCGCCCAGTTGACTGCGGTCGTGCAATAAATAAATTTCGGGGTTGCGCTCACCATCTTTGCGGATATAAGGTAAACCATTGGGTTTTGTCTTATCGGCCCACCAGTAAGGTGCCTGGCTAACATAATCATGCTTATCGTTGCTGGGTGCTGTTTTGGTTTTGTTAAAAGTGACCGAATAGGGGCCTTTAGTAAGTGCACTGTCTGCCCGGCTGATTATGGCGTTAATTTTTGTAGATGCTTCTTTATCTCCCTGCTTTAAAAGTTGTCTGGATTTGGCTAATAGTTGCTCATCAACTAACAGAAAGCTTGTTTTTTGCTGTGCAAAGGATAATTTATTAAACATAACAAATAGCAAAAGCAACGAGGCAGATAGTTTTTTGAATTTCATAAGATAGGGCAAGGTTTGGTATACCTTGCAGTACGCTAAAATATCCTTTTATTAATTATCGCCATAAAGCCATCTTTAAATTTTTCGCTTACCGGGATATGCTTATCAGCGATATAAATATGGTTATCCTGAATTTTTACCAGTTGTTTGGTGTTTACAATGTAGGAGTTGTGTACCCGTACAAAGGGTACAGAAAGCTGTTCTTCAATATCCTTAAGCCGACGGTAAATGAGTAGTTGTTCCTGGGTGGTTACTAGGCGTACATACTCCTTTTCTCCCTCAAAGTATAGGATCTCATCCAGTAAGATCCGGCGTAATACTTTGCCCGATTTTACAAAGAAATATCCTTCATCATTAACCGGGGCTTGCTGAATTGCAGGCTCAGGCTTACCGAAATATCCCTCTATCTTTTGCATTGCGGCCAAAAAGCGCTTCAGTGTGATGGGCTTGAGCAGGTAATCAATAGTTTGATAAGTATAGCTTTCGGCTGCGTACTCTGAATAGGCGGTGGTGAATACAATTTTTGTTTGTGGCGGAAGCAGACCTGCAAGCTCCATGCCTGTTAGTTGCGGCATGTTGATATCCAGGAAAATAAAATCGACCTTATGGTTTTTTAAAAAGGCCAGGGCTTCAAGCGCATTGTAGCATTTGGCTTTAAGCTGCCATTGGGTACTTTGCTGCACCAGCATCTCCAGCAGGTTCACCGCATTGGGCTCGTCGTCGATTATGATACAGCTTAAATTCATGTTACCGGAATCTTTAAAAATGCTGCAAAGGTGTTGTTGCTTTTATCAATTTTCAGCTCAAAGTTTGAGCCGTACAGCATGGTTAGCCTTTTGGTTAAATTAGCAATCCCAAAACCAGCATTACGCTTGCTGGCTACTTCGGCATGAATGGCGTTATTGGTTTTAAAAAACAGGTACCCATCCTGTTGAATCAAAGATATACCAATAAGATTTTGCTCGCTCGATTTATCGATGCCGTGCTTAAAAATATTTTCTACAAAAGTCATGAGCAACATAGGCGGAATGCGAAGATCAGAATTGAAATTCTTTTCAAAAAATACCACTACCTCGTGCCTGATCCTGATCTTTTCTAACGCGATGTAATTTTCAATAAACTGCACTTCTGTGCCAATAGTGACATCATCCTTCGGGCTCTCATCAACAAAATAGCGCATAATATCTGAAAGCCGCTCTATCAAAGCAGCTGTGCGGGGCGATTCACGATAAGCCTCATAATATATATTGTTAAGTGTATTGAACAAAAAGTGAGGCTGTACCTGCGATTTCAACATGTTCAACTCGGCCTGGCTTTTTTGTACCATGATCTCTTCGGTTTGCTGTTTTAATTTAAAATAGGCAATCGCGATCCGGAAAATAAGGCTCAATATAAAAATAAGTACTCCGCCCGAAGCGTATTTGATTATTGCTTCCTGATTAATGCTTTCCGGCGTTTTAGCGAAAAATGTGTTATAAACCCAAAGGGTTAAATATCCCCGGAGTATGCCGGTTGCAATTAAAAAAATTATAACCAGCAGCACATACCAAACGTATTTGCCTTTTTGATAAAACATTGGGAACAGGAACAGAATATTGCCATATATAATAACCGCATAAAATGCTGTGTTCACACAGGTATAAATGGCTGATTGCCCTGCACCATCCATCGGCAGATAAGAAAAGAATAGCAACAAAGACACCGACAGCCAGATCAAAAGCTGGAGTTGTTTAATTGTTGGCCGGGTTTTAAATAATTGCATTTTTAAAATTACTTAGCTTTTTGTTTGTTGATGCCGGTTTTAAACCGATGCCGGCATTTATTAAATGAATGACCCAAAGCATTCAACAAGGCGGGTGGCAGGTATATTATTGAATAAATACGGTATCGGGTTAAAAAGAACGCAGCATTGGTTTAACTGATTTTACCGGGTTGCTGATAAAGGGCAGCTTTGAACTATTAACAGAGATTATCCTTATCAAACAATCAAATTATCATGAAAACTGAACAATTAGCCGAAAAAATAATAGCTGTAAGCCTAAGCCTTTTATTGTTGTTATCGCATACACCTAAAGTATTTGCCCAAACCGATACCATCCGCGTAAAAGACAAACGCCTGCTTACATCAGCGCTTAAGCCCGGGTTAAAACAATACCTTGTATACTTTCAAAATACGAAAGACAACCGCAGCCTGAAATTCTGGCTTTGGCTGCGCAATATTAGCCTCGAAACCCGTAATAATGAAAAGGTATTTACCGTAACCCAGCACTGGTATGGCAGTGACAGCTCATCATACCGCTCTGTTTATTCCATTAACAGGGCGGTTGATTTCGCGCCTCTTTATCATTCAGAAACCATCGGCAAAAAAACAAAAGCCTTTAACTGGGCTGCTGATAAAGTGTTAAGTGCCGATACCGTTGCCAGTAACGAGGCGGAAAATTTTAAGCTTGATTTTGCCTTTGCCAACTTTAACTGGAATTTAGACATCGAAACCTTTGAGATGTTACCACTGGCCGAAGGCAAAAGTTTCGCCATCCCTTTTTATGAAGCCGGGATTCCCGCCCCGCTTTATGTATTATACAAGGTAACCGGCAGCGAGGTAATTACCACATGGGATGGAAACAAGGTTGATTGCTGGAAATTGTTCAATGAAAGTGATTACAACGGTCGCCATTTTACCGAAACCTATTGGATCAGCAAAAAGAACCATGAGTTTTTAAAGGAAGAAGATTCTTTTGCAGGAGGTTATCGGTATAAGGTAAAAATGATGAGTGCTGCAACTAATTTGCTGCCGAGGTTTGTGAAGTAGAAATATATCGTATAGACGCATAATTGCGTCTCCCGCAGGACAAGCAGGCATCACAAGACCTGCATATTCTGAGACGCAATTATGCGTCTCTACATTAAAAGGAAATAAAAATAGCCGGGGCTATGATACTAAAATCATAGCCCGGCCTTTTGTATGAGCAGTTAATAGTTTTATTGGTTTAGGCCGAAAGCTTCCCAGCCTGATGCTGTAACACGGGTACAGGTCATGGCTTGTGTGCCGTTTTCGCTTGAGATGAATTTGCCGTTATTGCCCCTTATCGTTATTTTGCCATCAGCGGCAACTATCCAGTCAAATTTCTCCCAATCGCCGGGTGTGGTACGGTTACAAGTAATAGCTTGAGTGCCGTTTTCTGAGGATACATATTTGCCCATACTGCGCAGATAAATTTTGCCTGCGCCTGCGTCAAGCACGGTAAAATGTTCCCAATCACCGGCCGTGGTGCGGGTGCAGGTCATGGCTTGTGTGCCGTTTTCGCCGCTCACGTATTTGTTATTAAATCCTTTAAGCGATATTACGGTACCAATAGGTGGGGTGCCTGTAGGTGGTGTTGTGCTGCCGTTAATAACTGAGTTAATGGCCGAAAGTAGCGAATTTGCGCCCGTAGCATCCTGAGATAATTCCCACATCATGATACCGCCGCCCTGGTTAATGGCCAGCGTAGTTTTGCTTTTAATGGTTGGGATGCCGTTGTAGCCTATCCCATTCCATGTGTCCGAATTGGGGCTTCCACCGCCAGCAAGGATATCGGCGTACGAAGTATAAGGTTCGCGGCCATAAAACGGAACGCCTAAAATGGCTTTTGCTTTTGGTAACCCTCTGCCGATCCAATAGTTTAACGAAGTTTGCGCTAATGAATATGGTGAGTGGTTTGAACCTTCACCATCATAGGCCATCAGGTTTAGGAAATCCACATAGCTGAATACGCTGTTCAATACGCCCGATCCATCATTTGATATTACGGCGGCGGTTAACAACTTTCCCTGGTTATGCAGGGCAGTGCTTAATTGTGACATCAGCGCTGCGTAATTATTGGCCGATGCACCATCATCAGGATATTCCCAGTCAATATCAATCCCATCCAGGTTATACTGATTGGCAAAGCTGATGAGGTTGTTTACAAAATTGGTACGGGAAGTTGAGTTTGCCGCCAGGGTTTCGAAGACACTGTCGTTACCATCGTTCCAGCCGCCGAAAGATACCAGTACTTTTACGCCATTGGCATGACCTGTTGATACCAGGCTTTGCAGTTTGGATACATTGTCCACGGCGCCTATCCCGCCCGAAGTGGTTGGCTGAACAAACGCATAATTTACATGGGTAAGTTTTGAAAACTGCACAGAACTTACGGCGCCTGCCCAGCTTGGCAGATAACCTACTACCTTAAAGCCGGGTACGGCATCAACTGCTACTGATTTTTGAGCGCTGTTATCAACCGGGTTATTAGGCTGATTGGGAGAAAAATTGTCCTTACGGCACGATGAAAGTGCAAAGAATACTACTGCTATGCACCATAGCAGGCGGGATTTTAAAGTTGCTTTCATAAAGGTGGTTTATTGGTGAATGAATGTGGCGGATGCAGGTTATATAAGCTATGTTAAAATCGTTGTCATTTCGACGAACAGAAGGGATAGACTGCGCGAGTGGGTGAGGAGAAATCTTATACGCCTTGCTTCACGCTATGTATCGTGAGTCTATATGGCGTATAAGGTTTCTCTTTCGCCCCCTGCGCTCAACCCACCCTGCTCTATCGAAATGACATTTTTTTTAAACCTTTTTTTTACTGATTCAATCCAAAAGCTTCCCAGCCCGATGCTGTAACGCGGGTACAGGTCATAGCCTGGGTGCCGTTTTCGCTTGAGATGAATTTGCCGTTGTTGCCACGAATGGTGACTTTGCCATCTGTAGTAACTATCCAGTCAAACTTTTCCCAGTCGCTTGGGGTAGTGCGGTTACAGGTTATGGCTTGCGTGCCATTTTCTGATGACACATATTTGCCCATACTGCGCAGGTAGATTTTGCCCGCGCCGGCGTCAAGCACGGTGAAATGCTCCCAGTCGCCTGCGGTGGTGCGGGTACAGGTCATGGCTTGAGTGCCGTTTTCGCCGCTTACGTATTTGCCATTAAAGCCTTTGAGCGAAATTACTGTGCCTATTGGCGGCGCTGTTGGTGGCGGAGTTGTAGTACCGCCCGTAATAACTGAATTCATAGCCGAAAGCAGGGAGTTAGCCCCCGAAGCGTCTCCACCCAAATCCCAGATCATCAAACCGCCGGCCTGGTTAAGTGCCAGCGTGGTTTTACTTTTAATGGTTGGGATACCGTTATAGCCAAAAGTTTGAAAGGTATCTGAATTAGGACTGCCGCCGGCAGCCAATACATCAACATAGTTTTTGGTTGAATAATCATACCGGTTATCCCTTGCATAAAACGGAACACCCAAAATAGTTTTAGCAGCAGGCAGACCGCGACCAGCCCAGTAGTTTAAACAATCAACCGCCGATTGATAAGTGGAGTGCTGAAAGTTGTTATCGTCATAATCCATCACGTTGATCCAGTCAAGAATGGAGAACATGTTGGTAGTAACATAGCTTGCTCCAACCGAAATGGAGGCAATGGTACATACCTTGCCACCGTTGTGCATAGCCGTTGATAACTCCTGCAGTAATAAATAAAAATTATTGGTTTCGGTGCCTGCCGATGGAAATTCCCAGTCGATATCTACACCGTCAACATTATACTGGTTACAAAAGTTAACCATATTGTTAACAAAGGCGGTGCGGTAACCGGCATTGGCTACAATAGGATGGAAGGCATCCCCGCCACCTCCACCGCCGACAGAAATAACAACTTTCACATTATTGTTATGTGCGTTTGATACAAGGGCGGTGAATTTTGAAAGGTTATCGAGCGGGTTTAGCCCACCGGTATTGGTTGGGGTAAGAAAAGCATAATTAACGTGGGTTAATTTGCTGTACTGTACCGTATTTACATCTCCCTGCCAGCTGGGCAGGTAACCTATCACCTTAAATGAAGCAATAGGTACGGCATTGTTAACGGAAACCGGCTTGCTGCTGTTGTCGGTGTTGGAATCGCCGCCGGTTTTAAATTGGTTCATGTTGTCCTTTTTACAGGATGATAGTGCTGTAATTGCGGCCAGGATCAGGCCAAGGAGATAGGAGTTAAATTTTGATCTCATAAGTTAAGTTTGTTAAGTGGTTTTTGATGTATTATTTGGTTTATAAATAAGCCGGGGAATAAAACACAAACCTGTTAACCAAAATCATGATACTTATGAATATCATATACTAATATCAGGAAAGGCGCGTTAATAGGTGCAATAGATGTTTTTGTATGAGTAAAATTATACAAACATCTTATTATAAATACCTTATAATAACCTCAATACGATTCAATCACAAGCGCAGTAGTGCTTTTGTAGTGTGATCCCAAGGGGGAAAATCCGTCTTTCCAAGGAAGAAATATTTTTGTGATACGCTTAACTCACAGTTTATATATCATTATAAAACTGGAACATGCGGGGATTTTGCAAATCGCTTATCCTGTTAAAACCAGATAAGCGGGTGCCTGATAGGTATATTCCGGATAACTTCTTCAACCTGAGGGTTATGATCAAGTTTTTGCCACGTTGTTAGCCATGGATTTTCATGATAAGCGTTGGCGCCAAACAGCAGGAAAGGCTGAGCAACAGGCCAGTTATCCCAGTACATTACATCGGGTTTTAAAGTCCATTTGCTTTTATCTGCAACAAAAGGATAAATATAGGAGATGCCTTTTTTAATAGATTTGCCGTCCGCTGTTTCGAAATTCCATAAGTTGTCCTGTGAGGTTGAAAGGATCTGGCATAGCATGGTCATCGCATCAAGGTTAAAAATAGAGTAACCATAGGGTTTGGTACGTTCCAGCTCTAAAGGGAAGCTACCATCGGTACCCATCTGCCGGGGAAGCAATATGGTTTTGTACCGGGATCGTAATGAATCAAGCACAACCGTATTATCGCAAAGTTTGGCAAAGGAGGCTACCTGCATGGCCCAGCAAGTGGCGTGGTTGTTTTTTACATCTCTTTCCTGCATGCCAGGTTTGCTGGTCATGAGCCAGTTGGTATATTCGGCAAACCATTTTTTAACGCCCTTGGTGGTTTCTGCATCCATCGCCTTTTCCATAACAATAATACCCTGCGCAACCTCCATCAGGTGGATGGTATCGATAATGCCGTAATTGCGACCGGTGAACTGCCCTTTAACCGCTTGTGCAAACCAAAGACTTGGGTTCATCATGGTTTCGGGATCAATAAACCAGGCTTTAAGATGGATGACAGCCTGTTTAACATATTTTACATCGCCGGTTATTTTATAAGCCGATGCCAATGCGCCAATGATCTTGCTGAAACAGATCATGGCTTTGCGGTGCTCTACAAAGTTATCGGGGTTGCTGAGACCATCGCGATTGATGTAAGGACCGTCAGGATTTTTAGGATCAGGCCAGAAATAATCGGCTTCCGAAAAAAAGTCATGCTTGCCGCCTGCGCTCCTTGGAGAGGATGATGCTGTAACGGTAACCGGCTGCTGCTGCATGGCCCAGGCAGCTTCGGTCATGATTTGTTTTTTAAGGGTTTGCTCTGCGGTTTTTTCGGTTGGAGACTTATCTGGTTTAATTTGTTCGGGCGTAAAGGCAAGTTGCGAAAGAGTTGTTACGACAATTAATGTTGCAGCAAATAATTTTTTCATGGCGATGGTTTATTATGGTGCCAACAAGATAAGAATAGCCCAGGGAATTGGATTGGTATTTTTAGTGTGTAGGGGGGTGCAGAGGCTTTTTTTCACGATAACGTTGAAGTAAAAAACTTTTAGGGAGAATTCTTCATTAGGATTTGCGGACTCTGCAACGCAAATGGCATAACTATTGATTAAATAATCTACACCTGTACGTAAAAAGCGTTATTTAACCATAAAATTATGGTTAGGCACTATAAACAATATGCCAACGTTTTTTATGTTTACGCAAATTCATTAAACATGAAAACTCTAAAAACATCTTTATTAGCACTTACTATAGCTGTTTTAGCTATCACGACCCAAGCCTGCAAAACCAAAAAAGCCGTTGTGCAAACACCGCCTCCGGCGCAGCCAGCACAACCTGCAACACCGCCGCCAGCTCCGAAGCCAGCGCCAACACCTCCACCGCCGCCTGCTCCGGCTCCGGAAAAGCCTGATTATAATTTCACCAATATCCAGTTTGAGTTTAACTCGGCAGTGTTAAAAACCGCTTCTTACCAAACTTTAGATCATATTGTTAAAGAACTGAAATTAGACCCGTCGGCTAAGTTTATTTTAAATGGAAATGCATCTGCCGAAGGCACTGCAGAGCACAATCAATCTTTATCAGTTGATAGGGCAAACTCTGTGAAATTGTATTTAGTTAACAGTGGTGTTAACGGCGATAACCTGACTGTAAAAGGTTGGGGCGAAAGCAAGCCGATCGCCGACAACTCTACTGAAGAAGGCCGTGTGCTTAACCGTCGCGTTGAAGTAAAATTAGCTCAGTAATAGAATATTTTAATAAAAAAATGAAAGGCAGCTCAATCGGGCTGCCTTTTTTGTTGGGTAAAATTATTCGGTGCTATTAACCAACTGAAAAATAGTGAATAGATGATGAGCCTCATGCAGCACAAAAAACTCGGCCCATTTTAAAATAGTAAGCTTCTCATGTTTAGGGTGCACTCCACTACGAGACAGTTCTGTTTCATTAAGCGCCGATAGCAGATTGATGATGATCGTCTTATGCGAAAATGAAGAGTTAGTATAAAATAATGTATTGTTTCAAGTCATAATATTTGGTAATTTTATCATTACCATAAACCATCCAAAAGTATCAGCACCAGTTGCTTACTTGATATTTGCCTGAATCGTGTACACTATGTTAAGGATCCTGTTTTTATATTATTTGCTGGCTTCGACACTTTTATGCACAGCTCAAACTAAAATAGTGGGTCGGGTTATTAACGTAACCGATAAAATGGGCATCCCTAATGCCAGCGTATTTTTAAGTAATGCTACTATCGGTGCAAAAACAACACAAGAGGGAGCATTTATACTTAATGCCGTTAAAAGCGGCAAGTACGAGCTTGTGGTTTCGGTTATCGGGTTTGCAACTTATAAACAAACAATAAACATTACTGAGGGCAACATATTGTTACCCGATATTGCCTTGTCGCCAATAATATATGCTTTAGAAGAAGTAACTATTAAGCAAAGTTCTGATCCCAATCGCGCCAGGTATCTGTCTGTTTTTAAAGAGCAGTTTTTGGGCAAATCCGAACTGGCAAATCAATGTAAGATACTGAATCCAGAAATACTTGATTTTGTTTACGATGATAATACAGAGACTTTAACCGCATCGTCCGCAGATTTTTTAATAATCGAAAATAACGGGCTTGGTTACCGGATAAGGTATTTGATCACAAATTTTACTTACAGCGATAAAGATCTATCGGCGAAAAAACTGCATTACGAAGGCTATATATTATTTGAGGAATTGAATGGAAAGCAGTCGGAGGAAAAGGACTGGCAAAGAGCGAGGCTCCAGGTTTACAAGGGGTCGGCCCTGCATTTTTTGCGATCCCTTCAAAGCAAACACTTGGATGCCGAAGGATTTCGGGTACTGCAAATCGTTAATCCGCAACGCGGGGAGAAAGCTAAATCAAAGATCAGTCCTATACTATTGAATTTTTCTTTAAGCGAGAATGAGATAATGAGTAAAACAGATCAGTCTGGCGTTTATGCACTGGGTTGTGATTTTGATTCATTTCACATAACCTATAATGAAGATCACCGTTTTTCGAAACGCGGGCAAATGAATATTATTGATAACCCTGCAAATCGCGATATTACCATTTTAAATTTTAATACACCTTATGCCTTATTTGATCATAATGGTGCCTGGCTCGATCCCAACAGCATATCATATAGAGGAGCATGGGGTAATGGACGTGTGGCCGAATTACTTCCGGTTGATTATATTCCTCCAGTCATACAATCCAACGCGAATAAGGGCGGGCTTACCAACATCGTAAACAAATTAAAAGATTACAAATCAGAACATATTGTTGAAAAAGCGTATCTGCATTTTGATAAACCTTACTACGCAGCCGGCGATACTATTTATTTTAAAGCTTATGTAACAGTCGGCGACCGGCATGAATTATCGGATATAAGTGGGGTGCTGCACGCCGAACTTATAAACGCATATAGTAAAATAGATCAATCAATAAACCTGCAAATAAAGGATGGCGTTGCCTGGGGCGATTTTGCCTTACCCGATACGTTGCCGGGAGGACACTATCGTATACGGGCATATACGCGATGGATGCAAAACCAGGACGACTATGGTTATTTTGATCAGGAAATAAAAATAGGACCTATCAATAATAAGATAACTGAAAGTGCTACAGAGGCTCTGCCGCCAGTTACTGCGAATAAAATAGATTTGCAGTTTTTTGCCGAAAGCGGCAACATGATCACAGGCGTTTCATCAAAAATAGCTTTCAAGGCGGTTGGTGTTAACGGAAAGGGGGTAAGTGTTCGTGGTATTATTATCGATAATGATAATAAGGAAGTAACCACTTTTGCATCTTCACATTTGGGAATGGGCTTCTTTTATATTAAACCTGAGCCCGGAAAAAATTATAAAGCCGAAATTAATTATGCCGACGGCACAAAAAATACTATCAACCTTCCTGAAGTGAGGGAAAATGGCATTAACTTATCGATCAACAACAGTGAAATTCCAAGGGCTGTGGTTAAAATAGGCGCCAGTGACGCCTTTTACAGGCAACATAAAGGAGAGGAGCTTCCATTGTTAATTTATTCGGGAGGCACAATAGCAACTATTGCATGTAAATTAGATAGCCAGCAGATAGTGCTTGATATTTTAAAGCGGCGTTTGAAAACAGGAATTGCCGCTATTACCTTATTCTCTGCCGATAATGAGCCCCTTTGTGAACGCTTGATTTTTATTCAGAATTATGATCAATTGAGCCTTAATGTTAAAAGCGATAAAACAAATTACAAAAAAAGAGAGCGTGCGGGCATCAGAATAAATGTCAAAAACAGGGCCGGCGACCCTGCTATCGGCCATTTTTCGGTATCGGTGATTGATGAAAATAAAGTGCCGGTAAATGAAAGTGCTGAACATACCATATTAACCAGTCTGTTATTAACATCCGACTTAAAAGGTACGGTAGAACAACCCAATTATTATTTCATCAATATTAATGATGAAACTCAAAGTAATCTTGACCTTGTAATGCTTACCAATGGTTATCGCCAGTTTGAGTGGAAGCCACTTTTAAACGATAGTTATCCGCCCATGGCCTTTCGGCCCGAACAGGGGTTAAGTATCAGTGGTAATGCAAAAACGTTGTGGGGAAAAACGCTAAGCAGCGGAACAGTATCATTAGTTTCATCTGCACCAGGCGCACAGTTGCTAAGCGTGCCTGTGGGCGGTGATGGCAGTTTTAAGTTCAGTGATCTTCTTTTTACAGATTCCGGCAAATTTATCTTACAGGCTGTGAACGGAAAAGGAGCTAACACAACTGTGCTAACCTATAAAAAAGAGGAGGCACCAGTGGTAATGCCTTTGAATGGCAATACGCAGTTGGATGTTAATTTATCTATGAGCAGGTATCTTGAAAACAACAGACTGAAGTTTGATGATTATCTGAAATACAATAAAGTTAAAATGCTAAAGCAGGTAAATATCAAAGCCGTTAAGCGTAATGATAATTATAGGTCTTCGGCATTAGGAGGGCCAGGGAACGCCGATTTGGTAATACATATGGCTCAGCTTCCGGTAACGGGGTCGTTATCTACCACAATTTCGAGCAAGCTTCGGGGGCCCTACGCAAGAAATATAATGAGGGGCAGTTTTAAAGGGTTGGTGATTTTAGATGGTGTACCTTTCTCAGATATGGATCTTATAAATGTATACGACGTTGAAACGGTAGAGCTGTTTTATGGCCCAAGCGCAGCAATATATGGGGTAAGAGGCGGAGGTGGAGTTGTTGTGGTAACCACGAAAGCCGGAGGAGGGCTCAGTTCCAAAGATATTTCATCGACAGGCATCCTGCCAATTACGGTACCCGGTTTTTATAAGGCGCGGTTATTCTATTCGCCAAAGTATGAAAGCCTGGAACAGACCGGTAACCGGCCCGATCTTCGAAGTACCATTTATTGGCAACCGGAATTAACAACAGATAAGGATGGCGATGCCTCATTCAATTACTTTAATGCCGATGGAGAGGGGAGTTACAAAGTAGTTATTGAAGGAATAGACGAGAATGGCAACCTGGGACGGCAGGTGTATAGGTATAATGTCCAATAAGACATTCGACTTATATCGTCTAAAAAAAATATAATACCGAGAACGTGAGGATGGCCCCTGAGAGGCTTGAAAGTGAAGTCTTCTAAGTTATGTAATGGAACCACGCACAGAGTAAAAGAGTACTCTCAATGCCGGCGCAATTTCCCGACTTACTCGTTGAAATAAACGCGTCGTTTAATCTAAGCTCCATTTATCACAAAAATGATACGATTTTACCAATGATTGAGCCGTTTTGTGTAAAATGATTGTTTTAATTTGGAACGTGCAAAATTGTTCGTTGTGCTGTATGTTCAAGCATGATAGCTCCGGCCATTTTTAACCTTCCTGCTTTTATTGAAAACATAAATTTAACCAGCTCTGGCGCAGGTAATTTAATCGCCTATGAATAAATATAAACTATATGCCGGTTTATTTTGCACCGGTGCAATAGCGCTTGTTTCAGCTGCGTGGCAAATTAAAGCCGTAAAGCAACCCGGGCAGCAGGCAAGGAAGCGCCCCAACATTATCGTCATCATGGCCGATGATCTGGGTTTCTCTGATATTGGCTGTTATGGTGGCGAGGTTAACACACCCAATATCAATTATCTTGCTCAAAACGGTATCCGGTACAGGCAGTTCTATAATACATCGCGTTGTTGCCCAACAAGGGCGTCCTTACTTACAGGTTTATATAATCAGCAGGCAGGCATTGGTAAAATGACCGACGCTGAGGACGAGCCCGGTTATCTTGGCCATATCACTGATAATGCGGTTACCCTGGCCGAAGTGTTGAAATCTGCCGGATATCACACAGCTATGTCGGGTAAGTGGCATGTTTCTAATACCAACGGCCAGTCCGACGCGCAGGATCAGATGGCCTGGCTAAACCATCATAAAAACTTTGGCGATTTTTCGCCTATCAGCCAATATCCAACCAGCCGCGGATTCGAGAAGTTTTTCGGTACCATTTGGGGCGTAGTTGATTTTTATGATCCGTTTAGTTTGGTTAGCGGTACTACACCTATTAAAACAGTCCCCAAAAACTACTATCATACAGATGCTATCAACGATACAGCCGTAGCTTATATCAAGGGTTATGCTAAATCGTTAAAGCCGTTCTTTTTGTACGTTGCCGAAAATGCCCCGCACTGGCCATTGATGGCAAAGCCCGAGGATATTGCCAAATACAAAGACACCTACAAAGTTGGCTGGCAGGCCATCCGCGAAGCGAGATATGAAAAAATGGTGAAGCTTGGCCTCATCGACCCAACAAAAACTAAACTGTCCGACCGCTGGAAAAGCGACCTGCAATGGGAAAACAACCCCGATAAAGATTGGGACGCCATGGCGATGGCTGTTCATGCTGCCATGATCGACAGGATGGACCAGGGGATAGGCCGCATCATTAAAACATTAAAAGAAACCGGTCAGTTGGACAACACGCTTATTGTTTTCCTGTCGGATAACGGGGCCAGTGCCGAAAACTGTGCCGCTTATGGTCCGGGCTTTGATCGCCCTAATGAAACCCGCGACGGGCGGAAAATAGTTTATGCTACAAAAAAAGAAGCTTTGCCCGGACCGGAAACCACCTATTCATCTATAGGCCCCCGTTGGGCAAATGTGGCCAATACTCCGTATGAATATTGGAAAGCCGAATCATACGAAGGTGGCATCCATACCCCGATGATCGCTTTTTGGCCAAATGGAATCGCTGCCAATAAAGGTGGCTTTAACGATCATGTAGGCCATGTGATGGATTTCATGAGCACATTTGTTGAGCTGGCAGGGGGTAAGTATCCCAAAACCTATAAAGGACACGACATTCCACCGACTACGGGCATTAGTCTGGTGTCAAGCTTTAAAGGCAAACAAACTCCCGGCCATGAGGATCTGTTTAATGAACACTTCGGTGCCCGGTACGCACGTTCGGGGAACTGGAAACTGGTATCGCTGAGTAATGATACTACCTGGCATTTGTATGATTTGTCTCAAGACAAAACCGAAACAACTGATCTGAGATCAAAGCATCCGGAAAAGGTGCACCAATTAGATAGCCTTTGGCATACCTGGGCAAATACACACCAGGTTTTTCCGAAACCGGGCAATAAAAGCAAATAATAAAAAACCGACAATAAATTAAAACCAAAAAGTAAAACGTAGTTTATGAATCGCATTTTCAAAAAAACGTACCTGCTCGTTTCCGGACTGGCAGCATCGTTTGTGGCACAAACAGTGTTAGCTCAGGATAAGATGCCATCTTATCCGCTGATCACGCACAACACTTATTTCAGCATCTGGTCAAACACCGATAAACTGAATGAATCGACCACCAAACACTGGACAGGTAAAGACCAATCGTTATTAGGCCTTATTAAAGTTGATGGTAATTACTATCGTTTTATGGGGGCATCGGCCGTTAATTACAAAACAGTTTTAGCTGCTACCGACGAAAAATCATACAGCAGCCAGTACCAGGCCGAAACAGCACCTGCCGATGGCTGGGAAAAACCAGGCTTCAATGATCAAGGCTGGAAAAGCGGAGCTGCACCATTTGGTGATGAGCGCGCAAGCAAAGGCACCGACTGGCGAGGTAAAGATATTTGGGTTCGTCGTAAATTCAACATTGCCGAATTGCCGAAAGGCCGTTTGATGTTGAAGATCTATCATGATGATGAAGCCGAGGTATACCTGAATGGTCAGCAGATTGCTGCTGAAGGCGGTGCTAACGGCGATTTTGAAACTGTTGCGTTATCAGCCAGTGCAAAATCAAATTTAAAGGTGGGCGAGAATGTTTTGGCTATCCATTGCAAAAACACCGGTGGTGGTTCGTTTATTGATGCCGGTCTTGCCGAAGAGGTATTGAGCAAGGATGACGAAGCCGTTAAACTGGCCGAGCAAACCAGCGTTAAAGTTACTGCTACCCAAACGGTATATAACTTCAAAGCGGGTGAGGTTAACCTGAAACTTACTTTCACTTCGCCATTAGTTATGAGCGATCTGAAATTGTTTGCTACCCCGGTATCATATATCACTTACCAGTTAAAATCAACCGACGATAAAGCACATGATGTTCAGGTTTACCAGGGTGTATCAAGCAATGTTGCTGTAAATACGCCTTCGCAGGACGTTACTGCATCAAAATACAGCCAGAATGGGCTTAAGCTGTTAAAAGCCGGTACTGTTGAACAACCCATATTACAGAAAAAAGGTGATAACCTGCGTATTGACTGGGGCTATGTTTATGTTGCTTCATCAACTGCTGGTGCTAAACAATATATCACTCCGGAAGGTGATGCTGTATCTGCCTTTATGGGGGCTCAAACCGGTACTGCTTCTTCAACCGGCAAACAGCTAATGCTGAATACCGTTTTGCCGTTTGGCAAAGTGACAGCAACTCCTGTATCTAAATTTATTTCGGTTGGGTATGATGATATCTATTCCATCCAATATTTTAAAACCAATTTAAGGCCATGGTGGCGTAACACCGCGGGCGCTACTATTGAAGGTGTGTTAAGCGACGCTACAAAGAATTACGCCAAAGTAATAGGTACTTGTATTAAAACGGATGCTAAAATATACCAGGATGCTGTTAAAGCGGGCGGCGTGGAATATGCTAAACTGTGCGTTATGGCTTACCGCCAAAGTATAGCTGCGCATCAGCTGGTTAAAAGTCCGCAGGGCGATCTGTTGTTCCTCTCAAAAGAGAATTTCAGCAACGGCTCGATCAATACGGTTGATGTAACTTATCCTTCAGCACCAATGTATTTGCTTTACAACCCTGAGCTGATGAAAGGTATGCTGACCGGTATCTTCTATTTTAGCGAAAGCGGTAAATGGAACAAGCCTTATTCATCGCATGATTTAGGAACTTACCCATTGGCTAATGGTCAAACTTATGGTGAAGATATGCCTGTTGAGGAAAGCGGTAACATGATCATCCTTACTGCCGCAATTGCCAAAGTTGAGGGCAATGCTAACTACGCAAAAAAACATTGGAAAACATTAACCATCTGGACTGATTATCTCGCCAAAGCTGGTTTTGATCCGGGCAACCAATTGTGTACCGATGATTTTGCCGGTCACCTGGCGCATAACGCCAACCTATCGGTAAAAGCAATTGTAGCTATTGATGCTTATGGCGAGCTTGCCGGTATGATGGGTGATGCCGCTACTGCAAAAAAATACAAGGCGATGGCTAAAGATATGGCCGCTAAATGGGAAGAAAAAGACAATGCAGGCGATCACTATGCTTTAGTTTTTGATAACAAAAACACCTGGAGCCAGAAATATAACATGGTTTGGGATAAAGTATTAGGCTTGCATCTGTTCCCGCAAAAGGTTTACGATACCGAGTTTAAATACTATTTAGCTCATCAAAATCAATTTGGTTTGCCATTGGATAGCCGTAAAACCTACAGCAAAAGCGACTGGATCCTTTGGACGGCAACCATGACCGATAACAAAACAGATTTCAATGCTTTAGTTGCTCCGGTTTATAAATTTGCTACCGAAACCTCATCGCGTGTACCACTTAGCGACTGGCATGAAACTACCAACGGTAAAATGGTAGGTTTCCAGGCCAGGAGTGTTGTTGGCGGTTATTATATGAAAACTTTAAGGGATAAGTTGGCGGCGAAGTAATAGCTGATAATCCACTGATTTAACAAAGGGCTCGCATTTGCGAGCCCTTTGTTGTTAAATTATATTTGTTCTGTTCGGATGGTGAAAGTTACCTGGAAAATAAACTTCGACCAGTACAAGTACCACTTGGCATCATCCCTCACTTTCTCCTAACATTACAATCATCATAATTTGATATCCAATAATTAGGTTTTATGATTACTTTCATGCTTCGTTAGCTATAATAATTCCTATGCCGTTCCCTTTGAAAAAAATATTGGTTAAAACGCTTAAAATAAGCGTGATTACTATTGTGAGTTTATTGCTGTTAATGTTCCTGCTGCCGTACCTGTTCCCGGAAACGGTAACTCAGAAAATAAAACAATGGGCGGCGGGCAGTGTAAACAGTAAGCTTTCGTTTTCAAGCACGCGCTTATCATTCTTTAAAAAATTCCCTTCGCTAACCCTTACGCTTAATGATTTTGTGCTGAATGGCAGCGTACCTTTTCAGAATCACACACTGATTTCGGCTAAAGAAATTTCACTGGCTATTGATCTTTCATCGGTGTTTAAAAGCAAGATCAATGTAAATAAGATCTATCTCGACCACGCCCTGATCAATATCCAGGTTGACAGTGCCGGTAAAGCCAATTATAACGTTTACAAATCATCGCCTCCAAAGCAGGATAACAAAGCCGACACCGCCAGCGCATCGCTAGGGATTGAACAGATCCTGATCGAAAAAAGTCATTTGGTTTATGACGATCGCTCACTGCCCATGCAGATCAACGCCCGGGAGCTTAACTACAAGGGCAGAGGCGATTTAAGTAAAGATATCTTCGACCTTTATAGCCATGTAGATGCCGTTTCGGTTGATTTTTATTATGCCAACAAAGCTTATGTGCTTAAGAAAAAAGTAAATGCTGACCTGGTTACCAGTATCAATACCAAATCACTGGCCTTTGCTTTTCAGAAAAACGATCTGCTTATCAACCAGCTTCCGGTTAAGTTTAAGGGCCGGTTTGAGTTTTTGAAAGATGGGTACGATATGGATTTCAAGATCAGGAGCGATCAGAACGACCTTGGGGATGTTTTTACAGCTATCCCCGACGAATATGCCAAATATGTTGACAATATGGATATCAACGGTAACGGCATCATCCAGCTTGACCTTACAGGCAAATACATCGCCTCAAAAAATATCATGCCTAACCTGAGCATCAGCATGAAGGTGCGCGACGGTTTCATCGCCAATAAAAGCACGCCAGCCCCGGTTAAAAATTTGTACCTGAATATGGATGCCAGTTTGCCTGGTCTTAACCCCGATAGCTTAACCCTGAATGTCGATTCGGTTTATTTTAACATTGGTAAAGATTATTTCGGCTCGGTATTAAAAGTGAAAGGGATTAAGTCACCATATATTTATGCCAAGGTGAATACCGAGATTGACCTGGAGCAATGGTATAAGGTTTTTGGAATTAAGCCATTCCAGGTAAAGGGGAGGTACGGTTTACATTTATTGGCCGAAGGCAAATACACAACAGGTATTAAAAAAACAGGCTTAAGGCAAAAGGTAGATACTGTGATTACAAGTATTCCTCAATTCAAACTCAAGTCAACATTCCGGAACGGGTATTTTAAATATACCAAACTGCCGCAAGCCATCAATAATATCAGTTTTGACCTGGATGCCGCCTGTCCCGATCATAATATTGCCAACGCCACTATGGATGTGCGCAATCTGAACGTTAATGCACTTAATAATTACATCAAAGGCTACCTGAAACTCAGCAACAAAGCCGGCGCATTGATTGATGCCGGTTTGAATGCCAAGTTCCATTTAGATGATATCAAACAGTTTTACCCGGTTGATAGCATTGATTTTCGTGGTGATTTTGATGCTAATCTGCAAAGCAAGGGGAGGTATATCCCTGCCCGCAGGATCTTCCCGGTTACTAATGCCGAGATCAACCTGAAGAACGGTTACATCCAAACCAAATACTATCCGCACCCTATGCAGAATGTACAGGTGAGCGTGAATATATTTAATAATACAGGTTCATTAAAAGGCCTTAAGGTGAATATCAAACCGGTGTCGTTCAACTTTGAAGGGCAGCCATTTTTGCTGAGGGCCAATCTCCGCAATTTTGATGATCTTGATTACAATGTAGCCTCACGTGGTAGTTTGGATCTAGGTAAAATTTATAAGGTGTTCGCCGTAAAGGGTTACGATGTAAATGGATTTGTAAGCACCAACTTTAAACTAAAAGGCAGGCAAAGCGATGCTACCTCGGGCCATTATGATAAACTGGACAACTCAGGCAGTATGAAGGTGAAGAACATCAAACTTACTACCGAGTTGTTCCCGAAACCATTTTTTATTACCAATGGTGTATTCAGCTTTAATCAGGATAAAATGAAGTTCGACCAGTTTAAGGCTAATTACGGTAAATCAATAGTAGTGCTTGATGGTGCTTTATCCAATGTGATAGGTTATGCTATGCAGCCAAATTCGCCACTGAAAGGGGAGTTCAACCTGAAGAGTGATTTGATTGTTGCCGATGATTTTATGGCTTTTGCAGGTGTGCCTGCGTCTGCCAAACCAACCAAATCATCAGGCGTAATACTGGTGCCATCCAACCTCGATCTTAATTTTGCTGCTGATGTTAAAAAGGTAAAATATAGCGGTTTGGATATCAGCGACGCCAAAGGCGCAATGAATATAACCAACGGACAGATTTTACTTAAACAAGCCGGTTTTAGCCTGATAGGCGCACCTGTTGTTATGGATGCTACTTACGGCAGCATTAATCCGCAGAAAGCATTTTTTGATTACCACATTAGCGCCAAAGAATTTGACATTCAACGTGCCTACCGCGAGATCAAATTGTTCCATGATATGGCTACGTCGGCAGAGCATGTGCAGGGCATTGTATCCTTAGATTATAAACTGGCCGGTAAACTTAACAGCGATATGAAGCCTGTTTATCCGTCATTAAAAGGCGGTGGCGTACTTTCTGTAAAACAAGTGAAAGTATATGGATTGAAGCTACTGAGTGCTGTAGGCAAACAAACCGGGCATGACAGCGTTGGCCATGGTGATGTGAAAAAGGTTGATATTAAAACTACTATAGCCAATAATATAATGACCATCGAGCGTACTAAAATGCGCATTGCCGGTTTCAGGCCAAGATTTGAAGGCCAGGTAGGGTTAGATGGTAAGCTGAACCTGAAATTCAGGCTGGGGCTGCCACCTTTTGGTATTTTCGGCATCCCGATGACGATCACCGGAACCCAGGATAAACCACTTATCCATTTAGGCAAGGGTAAAAAAGAGGATGAGCTGAAAGAAACCCAGGACGATGAATAGAAGCGGGTTGAGCGGCCTGATGAATGTAATATAGTTAACACGCTGTGGTTAGTTAACATTAAAGTAACATTGAAATGCTTCTTTTGTATGCTCTTTTGACGCTTTAGTGGTTAAAGAGTGGCTTCTTTAGCTTGATGATCACCCAGCTCAATTTTCAGATATGATTAAATGCTTTGCCAGGCTTATTCAAATAACGCTGTATCTGTTTTTATTAATAGCTGATACAGCGGCTGTGGCTCAATCAAACAAAACTGACCGGTTCCAGGAACTGCAATTACAGGCCCAGCAGCATCCCGATTCGGTACTCATCATTCTGAAAAAGCTCCACGCCGATGCTGTTCAGGATAACGATAACCTTAAAGCCGGTATGAGCCTGCAGCAAATGGGGCAGATCTGTTTTAACCAGGGCCATTATGCGCAGGCCCTTGATTTCTATTTACATGCCGATAAGGTATTCGGGCAAGTTGGCAATAAAGATCTCCTGGCAGAAAATTGGGGTAAAATGGGAATCCTGTATTATTACAACAGGCAATCAGATAAATCATTCCAGCTATACAAGAGGGCGCTGACTTTATATAAGGTAACTAATAATAAAAAAGGCCAGGCCGAGATCTTTGGTGCTATTGGCCACCTTTACGAAAAGCACCATAAATACGATAGTTCCTTTTATTACCAACGCCTGGCCCTAAGCAGCTACAAGCGCATTGGTGACGATTACGGGCAGGCAAAAATATATGAGAACCTTGGCAGTATTCATGAGGACCTGGCAAATTATGATTCATCATATTCCTGCTTTAAAAAATCGTTAGAGATCTATAACAAGTACAATAACGAAGTAGCCAGTATTGAGGTGATCAATAATATAGGCGATATTTTGCGGAAGACTGGCAAGTACGAGGAAGGGATCGTACAATCGCGCAAAGCTTATGCATTGTCACTGAAAACAGATAACCTGTACCAGTTGGCAGCCTCCTGCCGTGACCTGGGCAAATCATATCAGCTCCTCCACAAGCTGGATAGCGCTTATCATTACCTCGAACTCAGCCGCAAATACTCGCTTGAGGTTTACTCGAGGGAAAGCATTAAACAAACTTCATTTTTGCAGGTGATATATGATATGGATAAAAAAAGCGATGAAATTACGCGCCTTAACAATATCCGCAAAACCAACCAGATAGTTACCATCGCCGGTATCACCATTTTTCTGCTGCTTGTTATCCTGGGGTTTGTTACCTTCAGCAGGCAGCGTCTTAAAATACATGATCAGCGTGTTTTGGCCGAGCAAAACAAATCGATATTTGAAGCACAGCGCGATTTAATGGAGCTGGAATTGAAGAATAAACAACTGGAAGAGGAAAGCCTTAAACAGCAGCTGGAACTTAAAGGGCAGGAGTTGTCATCCCATACTTTAAACCTCATCAAAAACAATCAGCTGTTGGAAAGCATGCGTAATACCCTGCAGGATATGGTGAAAGAAGACAAACGTGACCAGAAGCGGCAAATGCAGCAAATTATCCAGCAGATCAACCAGAGCTTTAATCATGAACAGCACTGGAAAGAATTTACACTTGCTTTTGAACAGGTTCACCAAAGCTTTTTTGATAAACTGAAACAGCGGAGCAATGATCTTACCTCAACAGATCTGCGCCTTATAGCCCTGCTTAAGGTTAATATGGATTCTAAAGATATTGCAGGTTTATTAGGCATTTCTATTGATAGTTTGCGGGTGGCCCGTTACCGTCTAAGGAAGAAACTTGACATTGACCAGGGAGAAAACCTCAGCACCTTTATACAGGCCCTGTAATCCAAAAACTCGTATTTTTCCGCCTTTTCGCCGCTTAACATTGGCTTAATGTAACGGTAACTGAATGATAATGGAGGTTTTTGTTTTTGTTATTTAATTGAAAATCAATTAATTGCATTTTTGTGTTGACGGTGCGTATACGCCTCATGTAACGCTGTTTCCTTTTTGTAACGCTATGTTTTAATGTAAGTACCGGTGGTTTAAACACCTTTGCCCCGTCAAAAAAAGCAAATCACAATTGCATTAATCGTTTCGCAAAATGAAAAAATACTTACAGTCATTATTATTCATGCTGTTATGCGTTACCGCCGCTAACGCAACCAAGCTGAAAGGTCATGTTTATGACCGGAAAACCGGCGAGCCTATGGTGGGGGCCACCGTTAGCCTCGACCGAACGAAGATCGCTACGACAACCGGCCTCGATGGTTCGTTTGAATTGAAGGATGTGCCAAGAGGTACCTTTTCTGTAAGGGTTTCTTTCGTTATGTATACAACCGCAGTGCAGCAGGTTGAAATAACCAAAGATGATAACCCGCATTTGAAAATATACCTGGAAGAAGCAAATAAGCAATTACAGGAGATCAGCGTTGTGTCGCAGAAAAACGGCTCGACCGAAAGGACTGCCCGTCGCATTGAGCAGCAGGCCACACAGGTAATGAACATTGTATCGGGCAGGGCTATCGAAGTATCGCCCGATTTGACAGTGGCTAACGTTATCTCCCGTGTATCCGGTGTATCTGTTGAGCGTAATACCAATGGCGATGGCCAGTATGCCATTTTACGTGGTATGGATAAACGTTATAACTATACCCTGGTTAATGGCATCAAAATCCCAAGTCCTGATAATAAATACCGTTATGTACCGCTTGATATTTTCCCTTCAGATCTGCTATCAAGGCTGGAAGTTTACAAAACACTTACCCCAAATTTGGAAGGTGATGCCGTAGGTGGTGTTGTTAACATGGTGATGAAAGATGCTCCCGAGCGCTTTGAAATAAACGCTAACATTGCCGGTGGTTACAGCCAGTTGCTTCTTGATCGTAAGTTTATGAGTTTCGATTATTCAGGCATTAATCATAAATCGCCTTATGAACTTAATGGTAAAGCATACCAGGCAACCCAGGCCGATTTTGGTACCGGAACTTTAAATTATTCGCTTAAGCACCCGGCCCCGAACTTGGTGGGTAGTCTGTCATTAGGTCAGCGTTTTTTTAATAACAAGTTGGGTGTATTGGTAGCAGGAAGTTACCAGAATACTTATCGTGGCAGCAACAGTGTGTTTTACAGTTCGAAAGTAGTACCAACGGCCGAGTATGCTGCAGTTACCAGCAGGGCCGACAGACAATACTCTGAACAACAAAAGCGTTATGGCTTATTTTCAAAAGTTGATTATGTGATAAACAGCCGCAATAAACTGAGCTTGTTTAACACCTATGTTAACTTAACCAATATCCAGGTACGGGATGAAAAATCTACCAGTTTTTCAACCGACTATGATCCGGACAAAGGAAATGCCCAGTTAGGCTATGCAACCCGCAGCCGTTTTACCGAGCAACAAATTTACAGCGGAACACTGCGCGGTGATCATAAGCTGTTTAATGATAAACTTAAAGTACAATGGTCGGCAGTTTATTCTTCGGCCGAAAATGAAGTGCCAAATAATACCACCATCAGCTTAAATGGTGTACGCGAAAACTTTGTAGACAGGCCTACTTATCTTACAAACGGTACTTCACTTACCCATCGCTGGGAACGTAATACCGATGAGGATAAAGCAGGTTACCTCGACCTTACTTATACCGCTCCGATTGGAGGTGTTAATGTAGATTTCTCTGCCGGTGGTTTATATCGTGATAAAGAGCGTAGCAGCTTTTATAACAATTACAATCTTACAGCAACCAATCCAAGTGCCTTATACGGTACTGATTTTACGAATTATACCCAGCTTAACTTTAACGTAACCAACCCGGGCGGTGCTGTAAATAACTCCTTAACCAACGATGCATCTGAAAAGATAGGCGCTGGCTATGGTATGTTTAAATTTACCACAAAAACCATCCAGGTAGTTGGCGGTGCCCGTGTGGAGCATACCAATCAGGGTTATCGGATGCTTTTCCCGCAGGGAGAATCGAGGCCAACAGGTAACCAGATCTATACCGATGTATTGCCAAGCTTAACCCTTAAATACTTTTTAACTGATAAAGAGCAACTTCATGCTTCTTATTTTAAATCAGTTAACCGCCCCGGCTTCTATGAGCTTATTCCCGGCGGAAGAGTAGGGGATGAATATAACGAACGTGGTAATCCTGACCTGAAACATGCTGTTGCCGATAACTACGATTTAAGATATGAGCTGTTCCCTGATGCAAGTACTCAATTGTTAGCAGGTGCATTTTACAAAAGGATCATGAATCCAATTGAATACAGCTTCCAGGCCGATGCTACACGCGGACAGGATACTTATTATATACCTGGTAACTTTGGTACTGCCAAGAACTATGGTTTGGAACTCGATTTCATCAAATTCTTTAACAAGTTTGGTGTAAAAGCAAACTATACTTATACCCACTCACGCATCACTACTCCTAAAGATACTTACATCACCGATGCCAATGGTGATACCCGCAAAATTTCGGTAAACCAAACAAGGCCGCTGTATGGTCAGTCGGCGCACATTGCAAACCTGTCATTACTATATAAAGACACTAAAAAAGGTTGGGATGCGCAGATAGCCGGAGCATATACCGGTCCGCGGATCAACACCGTATCACAGTTCCTGAACAATGACCTTTGGCAGCGTGGCTTTATCCAGATGGATGCATCGGCCGAAAAGAGGTTTAAAAATAACCTGAGTGTATTTGTTAAGGCCGGTAACCTGCTTAACACCCCAAGCAAACTGTTTATAAAAGGTACCAACCCTGAAAACGCGACACTGAAAGATGATAACATCGTAGCAAACGGACAAACGCTGATCCGTAGTGACTACTACAAGCAAACCTACCTGATAGGCGTTCGCTATAAACTCTAATAATTTATAAAACATAAATAAAAGGCATTACAATGAAATTGAAACAAATATTTGCAGTAATGCTGCTATCGGCCGTAGCCTTTAGCAGTTGCAGAAAAGCTAATCTTGACGTCGATGCAAGCTCTGGCGACGGATCAGCAAGCGGTGAGGTATCTGGTGTTTGGGCCAAAGGCAGCACCCAGATCATTAAAGGTGATATCATTATCCCCGAGGGTAAGTCGCTTACCATTGAAGAAGGGGTAACTGTATTGATGGATACCATTGCTAAACCTGAGTTTATAGTAAAAGGTAACCTTTACTCTTTAGGTACTGCCGAAAACCCGGTAAGGATAACAGTAAACCCGGCATACCGTACCGATGCCAAAAAATTTGGTAAGATGTGGGGCGGTATCCTGGCTGCTAAAACCTGTGCTGAGTTGGTGCTTGACCACACCATTTTAGAGTATGGTGGTAATACAACATCTGATGCTTCAACATCGGTAAAACAAGGGCTTTATAAAGCCGTGGCCGGCGAAAACTTGCCCGCCTTATGGTTTTCAAATGTTAATGGTAAGCTCATCGTTGTAAATTCAACTGTACGTAACTTTCAGGAAGATTGTACCTATATTGAAGGTGGTAACATCATTTTTGCCAATAATACTTTTTATACTACCGGTGTAACCGGCGGCGAGGCTATGAACTTTAAATCGGGCTGTTTAGCTGATGTTGGCTTTAACCTGGTTTACAGCGCCAACACCAATGCCCTGAAGCTATCAAATTCTGGCGACCGTACTCCGCAGGCTTATATTATATGTTATAACAATACTATGGTAAATACAGGCTGGCGCAGGCCATCGGCAAAGGGTGGTTCTATCTGGCTGGAGAACAACGTTCACGCCGATATCTACAATAACCTGTTTGCCAATACCCGTTTTGGTATCAAACGCGATACCAAATCAACTGAAGATAAGCGTACCATCATCAGCAATAACCTTTATTATGGCTATGATCAAACTACGGTAAACCAGTTTCAACCATCAAAAGATATTATTGCAGGTGTTAATGAGATCAGAAGTGCCAAAGCCGGTGATAATGACCCAAAATTTGTGAACTACCCTGAATCTACCCCGGTACTGAACGCGGTTTTTGATACCAATTGGGATTTTCACTTGCAAAGTGGTTCTCCTGCTTTAAACCATGGTAAAACAGATTTTACCCGTCACCATGCTGCTGGTATTACCGTAAACGGGATAACTTATGTATCTCCTGATCCGGCTACCTATATCGGTGCTTTCGGAACAAAATAAATTAACTCATCGCAATGGTCCTGCATACCCTTGCAGGATCATTTTTATTAATAATGATCAATGAATAAATTAAGCAAATTAGCATTTGTAGCACTTGCTGTTGCCATAGGTAATACCGCGTGTAGCCAAAGCCAGGTACGCAATAATAAAGGCCTTACTATCCCCGGCAGTACATCTCCCGAAATTAAACCAGTAGTTATTACCGAACCTGTATTGTATGATACTGATGATCCTGCCATATGGGTCAACCCCGCAGATCCGGCTAAAAGCCTTATCATAGGCACCGATAAAAACAGCGAGGGTGCCCTTTACGTGTTCGACTTGCAAGGGAAGATTATTAAAGATAAGGTTGTTCGAGGTTTAAAACGCCCTAACAACGTTGACCTTGCTTATGGCCTGATGCTTGGTGGCAAACCCACCGATATTGCTATTACTACCGAACGTATGACCCACAAACTGCGGATCTTTTCCCTGCCGGATATGAAACCTGTAGATAATGGCGGCATTGATGCTTTTGTAGGCGAAACAGGTTTTGAATACCGCGATCTGATGGGCATCTCTATTTATACCTCAAAAGATGGAAAAATGTATGCCATAGCCGGTCGCAAAAATGGCCCCCAAACTGGTGGATATATCTGGCAGTATTTGTTATCTGACGATGGCACCGGGAATGTAAAGGCAACGCTTGTACGCAAGTTTGGTAAATACAGCGGCAAAAAAGAAATAGAGTCAATTGCTGTTGATAATGAACTGGGTTATATATACTATTCAGACGAACAAGTGGGCGTTCGTCAGTATTATGCCGATCCCGAAAAAGGAGACCAGGAACTGGCGATATTCGGCACATCAGGATTTAATGCCGATCATGAGGGCATCTCAATTTATAAACTGACCGATAAAACGGGATATATCCTGGTATCTGATCAGGGGGCTAACAGGTTCCAGGTATTTAGCAGGGAAGGCACTAAAGCAAATCCTTTTGAGCATAGGCTGCTGAAAATAGCAAACGTAGCCGCGAGGCAAAGTGATGGCAGTGATGTAACCGCTACACCGTTAAATGATACTTTTAAACATGGTATTTTTGTGGTGATGAGCAACGATAAAACTTTTCATTACTATCGTTGGGAAGATATTGCTGGTAAAGAACTTAAGGTGAAATAGAAATAAACTGCTTGTCGTCCCATCAGGGTCTCTCGCAGAGGATCCTGATGGGACATTATAAAGAAACGTCATTGCGAGGCACAAAGCAATCCCCGAGAGGCAGAGCGGCCATGCAAGTCTCTCTGTACAGTTTGGGATTGCTTCGTGCCTCGCAATGACGCCTTTTTGTATGCTGTTTTTGAGAGTCGCATGTTTTAGCCCAGAGTTATAATATTGCATTAATGATAGCTAAAAACTCCAGCTGGAAGCTTTCGCCTTTATCCTCATTATACCATTTCTGTAATGCTATCTTCTTTTCGCTCATTTCAATATGATCTTTAATCATTTGCAGGTATAACCGCTGACATTCGGCCGGTCGGGGCCCCCAGGTGGCAAGATCGTGATTCTTTTCATCTGCAATAATAATCTTCGGGATTGACCGGGTGCCATTGGTAAGGTAGCTTTCAATCAAAAACGGCGGTGAATCCCTCAACTGGTAATCAACCTTAATCAACGGATTCAACTCCGAAATGCGGTGCAAAAATGGTATGGTATGCGAAGCGTCACCACACCAGGCCTCGGTGATAACTGTCCATAATTGTGGTTTGTTGATCTTTTCGATGGCATTTGTCAGGTCCGGGTTCAGAACACCGACTTTTAGCCAACGCTGCTGGCGCGACCAGTTCAACCTTGTATAATTTAAATAATCTGGGTTATTATAAGGAGCAGTCGGGTTCGGGCTGTTTAAAATATCGAAAAACAACTGCTGATATGCCGTAAAATCCATAGTGCTTTATATTTGGTACCATTTAATGATTGTCCCTTTTGTGGTGTTAAATTAAATAATGTGCCAGTGAATTTTATTGATGTAGATTAATTTCGATAACCTTTACAGGGCTATGATTAAATATACTATGTAAATTTGGTTATTAACACAACCAATATGAAAACCAGGATTAGTATAAACAAAATATTGCTGATAGTATCAAGTATCATAGGTTTCGGGGCTTTATCGGCCTATAAATATTTGCCGGAAAAAAATGTTCCGGTTAAGTTTAGACAAATCATGGGTGCCGATATTTCCTTTATCCCCCAGCTGGAAGCCGAGGGACGCAAGTTTAATGATAACGGCGTAAGCAAAGACCCTTTCGCTATTTTGAAAGATCATGGCTTCAACTATGTAAGGCTCCGGATATTTAATAACCCTAAGGCCGATAGCGGTTACTCAGCAAAAGGCTATTGCGGGTTGGAGGATACCAAAAAAATGGCTTTGCGTATTAAAGAAGCCGGCATGGGGTTTTTACTTGATTTTCACTACAGTGATACCTGGGCCGATCCGGGTAAGCAATACAAACCTGCTGCCTGGAAAAAGCTCAACAACCAGCAATTACAGGATTCCATAAAAGCATTTACGCGGCTTACCCTGCTTGCCCTTAAAAAGCAGGGCACCCTGCCCGATATGGTACAGGTAGGCAACGAAATTAACCATGGCATTTTATGGCCCGATGGTCGTGTTAAAAACCTGGATACGCTGGCCGGCTTTTTAAAAGCAGGCATTGGCGCAGTACGGGGAGTAAGTAGCAACATCAGGATAATGTTGCATATAGCCTGCGGCGGGCAAAAGGCCGAATCTATTTATTTTGTTGATAACATGCTTAAACGCGGGGTAAATTTCGATATCATTGGCGAATCATACTATCCCGAATGGCATGGCACTCCGGATAGTTTAAAAAATAACCTCACGAGCCTTACCGCCCGCTATAAACAGGATGTGATAGTTGCTGAATATTCGCAGCACAAGCGCGAGGTAAACGACATAGCCTTTTCATTGCCCGGCAACAAAGTTAAAGGCACTTTTATTTGGGAACCGTTTAGCTGGGGCGAAACCTTTGTTGATAAACAAGGCAATACCAACATGCACATGGCCACCTATGATAGCATTAAAAACCAATACCGTATTAACCGGTAAGCTCCATAAAAAAAGTAATGGCCGAAGATGGGGGCGCTGCATGCCCGCCCCGTACCCAGCGAGAGCGTAAAAAAATAGTGATCAAATAGAGAAAACAGTAATAAAGCAATTTCCCCGGGCTTTTAGATAGTAAGATTAAAGGTCAGGGGGATTTTTGTTTAAAATCCAGCGGCTAAAAAGCTTTGCTTAATGCATGTTCACCTGAAAATTCAAAGCTACGCTGAAGTAAGCTAAAAATATTTTGGATACAGAATAATTGTTATATTGACATCAAATTTACGATGCCCATTTATCGTAGCCACTGTAAACCAAAATGAAGATATTCCGGTGCCCTCTATTGCTTAAAAAGCGAAAAGAACGATCGTTTTTGATGTTGCCTTTTTTATGTATCCTGGTACTATCCGCAGGGTGCAATCACAAGCCTGCTGCTGATTCCCAACAACCATTGTTTAAATTATTGCAGCCGGAGCAAACCCATATTGATTTTGCCAATACTTTAACCGAAGGTTTGAACACCAACGTGCTGATGTACGAATATTTTTATAATGGTGGTGGTGTGGCTGTTGGCGATTTAAACGGCGATGGCCTGCAGGATCTTTATTTTACCGGCAACATGACTGATAATAAATTGTACCTGAACCAGGGCAATATGCAGTTTAAGGATATTACAACTGATGCAGGTGTAACGGGCAGGCCTGGCCCCTGGAAAACAGGTGTTACCATAGCCGATGTTAACGGCGATGGCAAGCTGGATATTTATATATGTTATTCGGGTAAAATAAGAGCTGAGAAAAGGGTTAACCAGTTGTTCATAAACCAGGGTAACGATGCCGCTGGAGTACCCATGTTTAAAGATATGACTGCCGATTACGGTCTTGATTTTCCATCGTTCAGCACACAGGCATACTTTTTTGATTATGACAGGGATGGTGACCTCGACCTTTTGTTAGTTAATCATAACCCGGCACGGATCAGCATTCTTGACGATGCATTTGTTAAAGAGATGACCGCAAAAAAAGATAACGAATCTGGGATCAGGTTGCTGCGGAATGATAATAACCATTTTATTGATATAACCCCGGCTTCGGGCATCATCAACACCTCGCTGTCATATGGTTTGGCAGCCGGCATAGCCGATATTAATGGCGATGGCTGGCCGGACATTTATGTATCAAATGATTACAGCATTCCTGATAGGTTGTACATCAATAATGGTAAGGGCGGTTTTACCGACGAGTTGCAAAAGCAGATCGGCCACACCTCATTTTATTCCATGGGGAACGATGTGGCAGATATCAACAATGATGGTAAGCCCGATATCTATACCCTGGATATGCTTCCCGAAGATAACAAACGCCAAAAACTGTTGTTCGGCGTTGATAACTATGAAGCTTTTGACCTGAACCTGAGGGTTGGCTTTTATTACCAGTATATGCGCAATATGCTGCAGATCAACAATGGCAATAACTCGTTCAGCGAGACAGGGCAACTGGCCGGCATTTCCAATACCGACTGGAGCTGGTCGCCATTATTTGCTGACTACGACAATGACGGCTGGAAAGACCTGTTTGTAAGCAACGGTTATACCCGTGACTATACCAACATGGACTTTTTAAAATTTATGGGCGATAACCTTAAAGACAGGCGCGTAATGCGGAAGGACCTTTTGGATTTTGTGAGCCAGATGCCATCGTCGCAAATGAAAAGCTACCTGTTTAAAAATAACGGTAATGCCACGTTCACCAACACAAGCGAGCAATGGGGCATAACGCTGCCATCAAACAGTAACGGCGCGGCCTATGTGGATCTGGATAATGACGGCGACCTCGACCTGGTGGTAAACAATATAAATCAGCCTGCTTTTGTTTATGAAAACCAGGCCGCTAAGCAAAATGATAACCATTATTTAGCTTTAAAATTAAATGGCAGCGGGGCCAATACACAGGGGATAGGAGCTAAAGTGAGCATTTATTCAGGTAATAAAATGCAATACCTGGAGCAAATGCCAACCCATGGCTACCAGTCAACTGTTTCGCCGGTACTTCATTTTGGATTAGGAAAAGACAAGCAGGTTGATTCATTAAGGATCACCTGGCAAAGCGGCAAATCACAAATAATTCAAAAGGTAAAAGCCAACGAACAGCTTGTTTTAAACGAAAAGGAAGCCACAGGCGTCAGTCCGGTACAAAAACAAATAGAACCTGTATTTAAGGAAGTGCCCGCGCCTGTAGCATTCCGCGAAAGCGATAATACAACCAATGATTTTAAGCGGCAACCATTAATGGTAAACTCCATATCCTTTTCGGGTTCTATCCTTACCAAAGGCGATGTAAACGGTGATGGGCTTGAAGATATCTATGCAGGTGCGCATGATGGTAAAGCCGGAGTGTTATACCTGCAGCAAAAAGATGGGAAATTTATAAGCAAAACTGTTCCCGCCTTTGAGGCTGATAAAAATAGTACTGATGCCGCAGCTTTGTTTTTTGATGCCAATGGCGATGGTAAGTCCGACCTTTATGTAGGCTCAGGTGGTTACGCCGATTATAAACCCGACGATGCACTGCTACAGGATAGGCTGTATCTTAACGATGGCAAAGGAAACTTCAGCAAAGTAAACAACGCTTTGCCTAAAATGATCAGCAGTAAAAGCTGTGTAAAGGCGGCCGATATTAATGGGGATGGTTTCCCTGACCTTTTTGTTGGCGGCAGGGTAGTGCCCGGCCGGTACCCCGAAGCGCCCGAAAGCTATATTCTGATAAATGATGGTAAGGGGCATTTTACCGATGAAACAGCAAAATATAATCCGGCATTAAAAAATATAGGTATGGTAACCGATGCCGCCTGGGTTGATATGAACGGTGATAAAAAGCCCGATCTGGTGCTGGTTGGCGAATGGATGCCTATAACAGTTTTTGAAAACAGCGGTACAAAGTTAACCAATGTCACAACAAAATATTTTGATAAAAAATATGCCGGCTGGTGGAACTGTCTACAAGTAAGCGATATCAACCATGATGGTCACCCCGATATTGTTGCCGGAAACGTTGGGTTAAATACCCAGTGCAAAGCAAGCGACGCCGAGCCTGCCGAAATGTTTTATAAAGACTTTGACGACAATGGATCAGTCGACCCTATGCTGTGTTTTTACATTCAGCATAAAAGCTACCCCTTTGTAAGCCGCGATGAATTGCTTGATCAGTTAAGTGTTATGCGCAGCCGGTTCCCTGATTATAAAAGCTACGCCGACGCCACCATGGATAAGATCTTTACCCCTGAGGAATTAAAAGACGTAAAAAAACTGACAACCAACGAGCTTGCAACAGCATGTTTCATTAGCAATGGGCAAGGGCGGTTAAAGCAGGTCGCATTGCCATTACAGGCCCAGTATTCGCCGGTTTTTACTATTACTACACTTGATTATGACCATGATGGAAAAGACGATCTTTTGCTTTGCGGCAACATTAACAAGGCCCGCATCCGTTTTGGTAAATATGATGCCAATTATGGCGTACTGCTAAAAGGAGATGGCAAAGGTAATTATCAATACATAAGTCAACCGAAATCAGGCTTTAATATTCGTGGTGATGTAAGGAGCGTAGTCCAATTAAATAATATTTTACTGTTTGCCCTTGATAAAGGCAAACTCAAGGCATATAAGCAATAATAAAAAGTAATGAAAAAATTGTTAATGCTAATACCGGCCTGTGGCTTATTTGCAATGATAAGCTGCAGCCCTAAAAAGCAACCCGAATTAACCAACCAGGATGTGAGCAAGGTGATAGGTCACATGACCAGCGTAATGGTGCATGATGTTACCAATCCGCCGCTGGCAGCCCGTTTTTATACTTATACCTGTCTTGCCGGATATGAGGTTGTTGCCGAAAACGATAAGCAGATCGGTAGCATGCGCGGTGTACTGAATCAATATCCTGATATCAAACACCCCAAACAAAATAAGGGTTATAATTATCAGTTAAGCTCGGTATTGGCCATGTTTGAAACTGCGGCCAAGTTACAGCCATCGGGTGCTTTGATGCTGGGGTATGAGGCTTCCTTTATTGATTCGTGCAAAAATATTGGTTTTAGCAGCGAGGTTGTGGATAGCTCAAAAAGTTATGCCAAAGCAATCAGCAAACAGATCCTGGCTTATGCCAAGGCCGATGGTTACCGGAAAATAAGTAACTATCCACGTTATAAGCTTAAACAAACACCGGGCAGCTGGGACCTTACACCGCCTGCTTACATGTTACCGGTTGAGCCTTATTTTAACACCATCCGGCCCATGACGCTTGATTCGGCCTCGCAGTTTGTTCCTGACGCGCCTATTCCTTTCTCAACCGATAAAAACTCGCTTTTTTATAAATACCTGCAAATGAGCTACGCCAAAAGCGGCAATGGCTTAAAGCAGGAAGAAAAAGATATAGCCAATTTTTGGGATTGTAACCCTTTTGCTGTTCAAAACGACGGGCATATGCTTATCGGCCTTAAAAAGATCTCGCCGGGGGCACACTGGATGGGGGTAACGGCCATTGCCTGTAAGCAGGCCAAAACCGGGTTCTCCAAAACGGTACAGGTTAATACGGCTGTAGCTATCGGTCTGCTTGATGGCTTTATCTGCTGTTGGGAAGATAAATACCGCACCAACCGCATCCGGCCCGAAACGGCTATCCGCAAGTACCTCGATCCGCATTGGAAACCCCTGCTGCAAACACCGCCATTTCCCGAGTACATCAGCGGGCATTCGGTAGTTTCATCAACAGCCGCGGTTATCCTAACACATTACCTGGGCGATAATTTTAAATATACAGATGATGTAGAAGTGAACTTCGGTGTGCCACCGCGCCATTTCAATTCTTTTACGCAAGCCGCTAAGGAAGCCGCTATATCCAGGTTTTGGGGTGGCATCCATTTTATGGATGCTATTGATAATGGCATTATTCAGGGTAACAAGGTTGGCAATCTGGTTGTAGCTAAACTAAGCGGGCAAAAGAAGTTATAAAAATAGGCATATGTTATCTTGAGCGATAGTGGAGGTTCTTTTTTGATTGGCAAAGCCGCTTTACATGGCGAACAAGATGCTTTGTCCCTCATGGCAACTTCAAAAGGGTGTCATGCTGAGGCCCTCGAAGCATGGTGGGCTGGGCCTTTGCGCGCGACCCTTCGACAAGCTCAGGGTGACAGGCCCTCTTTTATCACTGATACCCTGCCGCCTGTAGACTAAATAATTCGGCATAGCGGCCATTGTTAGCCATTAGCTCCTGGTGTGTTCCTGCCTCATGGATCTTGCCTTTTTCCAATACAATGATACGGTCGGCCAGGCGTGCTGTTGAAAAGCGGTGTGAAATAAGGACAGCCGATTTTCCCTGGGTTAGAGAGGAAAAACGCTGGAATACCTCGTATTCTGCCCGGGCGTCAAGCGCCGCAGTAGGCTCGTCAAGGATAAGCACCTGTGCATCTTTCATGTAAGCCCTTGCCAGTGCTACTTTCTGCCATTCTCCGCCTGATAATTCAACCCCTTCGTTAAACCGTCTGCCCAGCCATTGCTCATAGCCCAACGGAAGTTTGGCCGCAAGCACATCTGCAAGGCTTTCATGGGCAGCCTTACGGATCAGTTCGGTATTGGCCAGTTCGTCGATATTCCCTACAGCAATATTTTGCGAAAAACTCATCTGGTAACGGATATAATCCTGGAAAATGATGCCCAGGTTTAACCGGAGACCAGCAATATCATAATCTCTCAGATCGGCACCATCCAGCAGAATGCGCCCTTCTGTAGGATCGTATAAGCGGGCCAGCAGTTTAACAAGTGTAGTTTTGCCTGCGCCGTTCTCGCCAACCAGCGCAATCTTTTCGCCGGGGTGCAGGGTAAAGTTCAGGTGCCTGTTGGCCCATGATTCGGCATTGTGGTATTTAAAACCCACGTTCTCGAAGGTGAATCCCTGCATTATTGGGTTTGGGAATGGTAAAGGAGATGCAGCAACTTTTATCTTAGGTTTGATCTCAAAAAACTCATGGAAATCATTGAGATAGATAGCACCCTGTGAAACTGATGTAAAGCGGTTCAGCGAATTTTCCATCAAGCTGCTAAGCTGCCGGAATGAACCGGCCAGGAAGGTTAGCGTACCTACGGAGGATTTGCCCGTTACCGTTTGGTAAATGATAAAACCATAAGCAGCATAATAGCCCGCGCTGCCTAAAACAGAGAAGAAGGTACCCCAGGCAGAGCGCCGTACGGCCAGTTTGCTGTTATCGGCATAAAACTTATCTGATAATGTTTTAAAGCGGTTAATGATAAAATCCGACAAGCCGAAGATCTTAACCTCTTTAGCTGTTTCATCGCTCGCGCCAAGGTAGCGCACATAATCCAGTTCGCGTCTTTCAGGTGTCTGGCTTCTGGTGAGTGCGTAGTTTTGGCTGTTAAAATAGCTTTCGCCCATAAATGAAGGGATGATGGCTATAAGCAGCAACAGGATAAGCCAGGGATTTAAAGTTAATAAACCGGTTAGTAGGAAGGCTATAGATATAAAATCCTGGATCTGGCTCATTACCTGCGATAAAAGTACAGTACGCCCAACAGTTTGCTGTCTTGCCCGTTCCAGTTTATCATAGAATACGGAATCTTCAAATTGTTCCAGGTCGAGCGTGGCGGCATGGCGCATAATGCGCATCGAGGTATAGTTAGCAAAAAGATCACCCAGGAGGTTATCCATCAGGCTGATCATCCGGTTTAATCCATCGGTTACCACGGCCAGCAAAAATTCGATGATAACCAGTTTCCATAACTCATGCTGACTTCCGCCATGGCGGTTAAGCAATACCACCTGGTCGATGATCAGCTTGCCCACATATAACAAAGCAACCGGCATCGCCGAACGTACAATGCGTAACAGAAAGCTCGTGGTTGTTTTGCCCGGGCTGCTTTGCCATACCAGCCTGAAAAACTCCGGGAGATTGCTCAGGGCAGACAGGCGCTCTCTGAACGAGATCTTTTGATCAGGTTTAATATTTCTTGTTTTAGCCATCTGCCTGTTTTGATAAATGCGATTTTAAACAAAAAAATGCTCATTAGTATTGAAATACAGACTATCAGCACATTTATGATCATTTACTGACCAATGTAATTGTATTGAAGAGGCATCCTTTTTAGGTAACTAAGCAGGGAATGATTAAATAAAAAAGATTTATGCAATCGATTGCACAAATCTTTTTTTATTTGTTACTTAGTGAAATAAACCATCAATAAATTTTCGAAGTTATGAGGTCAGTGAAGCTATTACTTGTCGCGCTGTGTGCCTGTTTTATATTACCATGCTATGGGGTGGTGCGCCTGCCGCAATTAGTTGCCGATGGCATGGTATTGCAGCGTGATGCCAAAGTAAAGATCTGGGGCTGGGCTGACGCCGGGGAAAAGATCACTGTTAATTTTCAGCATAAAACATACCGCTCTGTTACTGATCAAAGCGGTTCATGGGAAATAAGCTTTCAGCCAATGAAAGCCGGAGGGCCATATACTATGGAGATCGCTGGTACTAACCATATCACTCTTCGCGATATTTTAATTGGCGATGTATGGTTTTGTTCGGGTCAGTCAAACATGGTTTTGCCCATGGAGCGGGTAAAGGAAAGATATCCGGACGAAATAGCCAATGCCAATTACCCGCAGATCAGGAATTTTTTTGTGAAAACAGAGGCCGATGTAACCAAACAGCATCCGGACCTGTTACCCGGCAAATGGGTTAAAGCCGATCCAGCAACTGTTTTGGGTTTTGGCGCTGCATCCTGGTTTTTTGCAAAGCAGCTTTATCAAAAATATCATGTGCCTATAGGCATCATCAACTCAAGTGTGGGCGGTACGCCTATCGAGGCCTGGATCAGCAGCGATGGATTAAAGGATATCCAATCGTACCATAACCGCATTGCTCAATTTAGCAATACTGCTTTTATGGATAGTGTATTGAAAAAGCGCCCGGAACCTGCGGAACCGCTTGATGCAGATAAAGGTTTAAATGAGGCCAAACCATGGTATGATACCACCTATTTACCGCACAATTGGCACCATTTCTGGCTGCCCGGCTATTGGGCGGATCAGGGTGTAAAAGGCCTGAATGGGGTAGTATGGTTCAGGAAAGAAATCACCCTGCCTGCATCGGTACAGGGTAAAGTGGCTAAACTGTTTTTAGGCAGGATAATAGATGCAGATCAAACCTATGTTAACGGCAGGCCGGTTGGGAACATTACTTATCAGTACCCGCCAAGGCGTTATACAGTACCCGCCGGCTTATTAAAGCCGGGCAAAAACATTATAGTGGTACGGGTTACCAATACATCAGGTAAAGGTGGTTTTGTGCCCGACAAAAGGTATTATCTGGCAATAGCCGGTGACACTACCGACCTCCGCGGCGATTGGCAATACAAGGTAGGGCAGGTGTTTGAACCGGTTAGGGTAAAACCTGAATTTTCGGCCCAAAATGCACCGACCGGCCTTTACAATACCATGGTGGCGCCCGTTATCAATTATACCATTAAAGGGATGGTTTGGTACCAGGGCGAAAGTAATACTTCCCGCGCATTTGAATATGGAAAGTTGCTAAAAGCCCTTATAGTCGATTGGCGTAACAGCTGGCAGCAGGGTAATACTCCTTTTATTTATGCCCAGCTTCCCAACTTTAACGAGGTACAATATTCGCCTACAGAAAGCAGCCTGGCTCAATTGCGTAACGGGCAGCTAAGCGCCCTTGAAGTATCCAATACGGGCATGGCGGTTACGCTTGAGGCCGGTGAATGGAACGATATCCATCCCCTCAATAAAAAGACTGTAGGAGAGCGGCTGGCCCGGGCTGCCGAATATGTTGCTTATGGTGACGTGAATGTAGTGCCATCGGGGCCGATCTATCAATCGGCTAAGATTGACGGGAATAAAATCGAAGTTACTTTTAAAAATACAGGTTCGGGGCTTGTTACTGGGGATGGTGAGGAATTGTCGCAATTTGCAATAGCCGGTGCCGATAAAAGGTTTGTTTGGGCAAAGGCTGTCATTAAAGGGGATAAGGTGCTGGTTTGGAACGATAAGATCCCCGTACCGCTTTATGTGAGATATGCCTGGGCCGATAACCCGGAGGGTGCAAATCTGTATAATAAAGAAGGCTTGCCCGCATCACCTTTCCAAACCGATAAGCCACAATAAACTAATAACCTAAATCCAGGAGAATGAAAACTACTGTATTCTTTTTTCTACTCGCGTGTGCTGTTGCAGCAAAAGCTCAAAACGCCGCTCCGGTAAATTTTACTGCCGATCAGGATCATCAGAACATGATGAAACAATTAGGGATCAAAACCTTGCGTAATGGTCCCAGTGGTGACGAATCGGCTCCTAACCATGCCAATTATGATGAAGCGTTGGCTAACCCTTACCCTGATTTGCCGGATGCACTTACATTAAAGAACGGCAAAAAGGTAACTACAGCCGAAATTTGGTGGAAACAGCGCCGCCCCGAAATTGTAGAAGACATGGAACGGGAGGTTTATGGCCGCATCCCGGCCAATGTACCCAAAGTGAGCTGGGCGGTTAAAGTAACCGATAAGGAACGCGTGGGTTTTTTCCCGGTGATTGCCAAACAGCTGATAGGCCATGTTGATAATTCGGTTTACCCGCTTATCAATGTGAATATTGAAATGACATTGGTAGTGCCAGCAAATGCCAAAGGCCCGGTACCTGTATTGATGATGTTTGGCCGAAGCGCTTTGCCCGCACCTGCCCAGCCCTCACCTGCAGATGTTGAAAAGATCAACACCGCACTGAAAGAGCTGCTTGTAAAAGAGCATCCCGAGTTAAAGACCATTTTTGAACGGTATCCTGCCTATAACCCCATTCCTGAACAATCACCTTTTGGGCCGGGCGGTTTCCAGGCGACCAAAGGTGATCCACCGACTGCCACGCAGTTGATAGCCAACGGCTGGGGTTATGTGTTGATAGACCCTTCATCGATCCAGCCTGACAACGGCGAAGGTTTGACCAAAGGGATCATCGGTTTGGTAAACAAAGGGCAACCACGCAAACCTGAAGACTGGGGGGCTTTACGGGCCTGGTCGTGGGGAGCGGCGCGTGCGTTGGATTATTTGGAAACAGAACCCTCAGTTGATGCCAAACATGTAGGCATTGAAGGGGTTTCCCGTTATGGAAAGGCAGCCCTGGTAACACTGGCCTTTGAACCACGGTTTGCTATGGGGCTGATCGGTTCTTCGGGAGAAGGGGGAGCCAAATTGCACCGCCGCAATTTTGGTGAGGCAGTTGAAAGCCTTACCGGCGGCGAATATTACTGGATGGCCGGTAACTTTATAAAGTATGGTGCATCGGAGGCAACATTCGGTGCCAAAACGGCGAAAGATCTTCCGGTAGATGCACATGAACTGATTGCCCTATGCGCCCCGCGCTTTACTTTTATAAGCTATGGCATCCCGGAACAGGGCGACGCCAAATGGCTTGATCAGCAGGGAAGCTATATGGCAACTGTCGCCGCCGGTTCTGTATTTAAACTGCTTGGCGCAAAAGACATAGGTGTTTCAAATGATTACAAAATCGAAAAGATGCCGCCGGTTAATACCGGTTTGCTTGATGGCGAACTGGCCTGGCGACAACACGACGGCGGCCATACCGATGCGCCAAACGTAAAATACTTTATTGCCTGGGCCAATAAGCTGATGCATTATGGAAAGGAAGGAGGGAAGTGATTTGCCAGTGTCATCCTGAGTGTTTAAAACCGTTGGACTCTGAAGGAGAAATGAGATTAAACAAAGAGAGCCTGTCACCCTGAGCTTGTCGAAGGGTCGCGCGCAGAGGCCTGCCCGCCATGTTTCGAGAAGCTCAGTATGACCATAATTTTTGTTATCGTTATGCTGAACTTGTTTCAGCCCCCACAAGAAAGGTAGGCGATTTACTTAGCATATGGCTTAGCGAGTGAGATGTTGAAACAAGTTAAATATGACGTTTGAATTATAGTGCCTAAAACCCTATCGAATTTCCTCCATCAACCTGCAAAATAACCCCGGTTACGTATTTGGCGCTGTCGGTAGCTAAATAATAAACAGCTTCGGCTACATCGGCGGGCTCGCCTAATTTACCCATCGGGGTGCGGCCCATTACCTTTTGCTTGCGGGCAGGATCGTTATCCAGTGCCTTTGCCGACATATCTGTGGCTATAAAACCCGGAGCAACGCAATTAACCCTGATGCCCTGCGGCGAAAGCTCGGTAGCCATAGCCCTTGTCATGCCCTCAATAGCAGTTTTAGATGCTGAATAGGCAATAACATAGGGGATCCCATATTGGGCCGCCATCGAACTGATGTTAACAACACTACCTCCGCCTGATTTTAACATGCTTTTTACTACCTCGCGGCTTATGGCAAATACCGAAGTAAGGTTGGTTTGGATCACCCTTGAAAACTCTTCGTCGGTTACCTCAGCAAACGCTTTTTTGTGGTTGATGCCGGCATTATTAACCAAAATATCAGGAACGCTAAATTCAGCTTCAATCTCTGCTATCAATTGAGGGATACCAGTTGTATCGCTCAGGTCGTATTGTTTGTAACTGCAAAGCTCACCAAACTGCTGTGCTGCTGCGATCAGTTTTGCTTCGTCCCGGCCAATGATGATGGTTCTGATGCCTTGTTCGGTGAATTTTTTGGTGGTGGCAAGTCCAAGGCCCGAAGCACCCCCGGTTACAATAGCAAGTTTGGTTTTTGAGTTCATGGAAGTCTAAAAAAAGGTTATTTTTTTCTGGAAGATGATTCGCGTACTATCAATTCCGACCGGAGGATAAGGCTATGCGTTTGTTGCAGGTCCTGCCGGTTGGTTAAATGGTTGATAAGCATGCTCGCGGCAACTTCGCCCATTTCATATCCTTTATAATTTACGGTGGTGAGGTTTGGCTCAATCACGCAGGCTGCCGGATCATTGTTAAAGCCGGCTATGGCTATTTGCTCGGGAATTTTAATGCCTGCTTTTTTCAGCACCTGGATGCAGCTAACGGCACTCACATCATTAACAGTAAATATACCGTCGGGAAGCGGATCCATTTTTAAAATAGCTTCAGCCGCCGCGGCAGATTCCTTAGCACTCAGATCGTTGATGATCACCAGTTGCTCGTCAAACTCAATATGATGTGCTTCAAGTGCCTGCTTATATCCGCGAAGACGCTCGGCGTAAACATTGCGCAGCTGGTTGCCGTTAATATGCACTATCCTTTTGCAGCCTTGCTGAAGCAGGTGGTCGGTTACTTCGTAGGCTGCCTTGAAATTATCGATATAGATCTGCGGGTAATGCGCATGTTCAATGATCCTGTCAAAGAACAGCACCGGAATCTTACGTTTAATAAAAGGTTCAAAATGTTCAATGCCGGTGGTGTCATAAGCCAAGGAAACCAAAAGGCCGTCGACCCGGTTATTCAGCATAGCTTTGGCATTGCTGATCTCCTTCTTCATCGTCTCTAACGACTGGCTGATGATAAGGTTATAATTATTATTGTTCACAACTTTTTCGATGCCCGCGATAACATCCGACATGAAACTGCTGTTGAGCCGGGGCACAATTACGCCAATGATATTGCTGTTTTTGCGGCGTAAATTGCTGGCGAACGAATTGGAGCGATAACCCATTTCTTCGGCAGCTTTTACGATCTTTTTTTTGGTATTTTTATTAACCCTCGGGTGATCTTTAAGCGCACGGCTAACCGTAGCTGCCGAAACCTTTAGTTTTTCGGCAATGTCATATATGGTTATCTCTTTTTCGCTGCCCGGCATATAATTAATTTGAGGTGCTTAAACAATTCTGCAGGCTTGATGATAGCTGGTGCAAAATTGTTTAATGGATAAAAGTATAAAATTATTAATGAAATACTAAAATTTATGCAATCGGTTGCATAAATTTATCGCCTTGATAAATTATCCGTTAAATAATATGGTACCAGATTTAGAACAAACCTTCAGATGGTTTGGCCCCGGCGACCCGGTAACTTTAAGTGCAATAAAACAAACAGGGGCAAGCGGGATAGTTACCGCGCTTCATCATATCCCCTGCGGTGATGTTTGGAGCCAGGAAGAGATCAGCCGGCGGAAGGCTCTGATTGAAAGTGCAGGTTTTAACTGGGCAGTTGTGGAAAGTGTGAATATTCATGAAAGCATCAAAACAGGTAGTGCGGGACGCGATCATTATATTAACAACTATATTCAAACGTTGCAAAATTTAGCGCAGGAAGGAATTTTTACGGTGTGTTACAACTTTATGCCCGTATTGGATTGGACTCGTACACATCTTGATCATCGCTTAGCAAACGGTGCTTCGGCATTGCTTTATAATGCCCCTGCTTTAGCCGCCTTCGACCTGTATATTTTAGAGCGGGAGAATGCTTTTAACGAATTTAGTGCTGAACAACAAACTGCCGCAAAGCTTTACCTCGATGGGCTGAATGCGGATGATAGAACACTATTAACCAATACAATATTAGCGGGGCTACCCGGTACAGATGAGGTTTTCACGATCGCTGAGTTTAAAGAGTACCTGAACAAATACAGTGGGGTAGATGCTAATGCATTAAAGGAAAACCTGTTTTATTTTTTAAGGGCGATCATTCCTTATGCCGAAAAGCTGGGTATCAAAATGTGCATTCACCCGGATGATCCCCCATTTCCTATCCTGGGGCTGCCCCGTGTAGCCTCATCCCTGGATGATTTGACTGATATCTTAAACAGTTATCCTTCAATTGCTAATGGTATAACACTTTGTACCGGGTCATTAGGTGCATCGGGCAAAAATAATATTCCTCAAATAATAGCCCAATTGGGCTATAAGATCCATTTTTTGCACCTGCGTAATGTAGCCAGACAGCAGGATGGTAGTTTTTATGAAGCCGATCATTTAACAGGCAGTGTTGATATGTATGCCGTGATGAAGGCCATTATTGATGAACAGATAGCCCGCAAAAATGCGGGCCGGGGCGATACAGCCATCCCTATACGGCCCGATCACGGACATAAGCTGCTTGATGATTTTAATTATGATACCTATCCCGGTTATTCGGTAATCGGCAGGCTTAAGGGCCTGGCCGAGTTACGAGGATTAGAAATGGGAATAAAAAGAACATTGACCTATTAAGCTGAAAGCAGAATGCATAAGGCTTAAAGCTGTACTTATTTTACGCTTTTGCTTATTTTTTAGGCTTTTAGCCTTGTGCTTTACGCTTATTTAGGTGGATAAATTTTATAGTTGCCGCTGCAATGTAAAAAGCTCATCAAATAAAGCAGCCCATCATAATAGCGCTCAACGAGTGCCTGTGGTACAGGTGCATTCCATAGGGCATCAACAAATTGATTGCGATTGGCATTAGTGGCCGCAAGGCTGGTCACCGCATTGGTGGCGATGAGGCCGGTTGCGTGCCGATTATCATATTGATTGCCGGTTAGCGTAAACTGGCAGCCGTAGCTGTCTATCCCTTTGGAGATAAAGAAAGCCTGGATCCTGTTGCTTAATGCCTGTTCGTCAGTCGCTTTGTGCCACCAGCTCCAATCAACCGACCAATTACTGGCCGTTCTCCAGGAATCAAAAGAAAAATTAACAGCGTTTTTATTGAAACCGGCTGCCCGCGGACTGCCGTCGAAATTGGCGTAGTCAGATGCCAGCCCCGTTTGTGGATTAGTTGCTTTTATAAAAAAGGCGCGACTGGTATCGGCGGCGGCATACCAAAAGGCACGGTCTTCTTTTGGTCCCCAGCGGGCCCAGAGTTCATAAAATGCAGGCAAATGATAGGAAGGGTCGGTAAACGAGCCACGTTCAATACCGGGTACAAATAAGATCATATTCTTTTCTTCATTAACCATCGGGCCAATTTTTCTCGGGCCGAATTTGGTCATGCCGCTTTTTATGGGATGGTGCCGCATGGTGCTCAGGATCTTATCGGCCCACTGATGATAATTATAAATCCCTGCACCGTTGCCCCACCTGCCGGAGGCGAAGTAAAGCGACATTACAAAATACTCCTCACCGTCAGGAGCCGGTGTTTCTTCGTTAGGCGTGCCATCTCTTTTTAATGACCATGAAAAGTAACCTTCCGAAGGGTGCTTAGGATCACTGATATACATATTACTCATAGCGTAGTTCCAGATGGCGTCAAAAACATCTTTCCGATTTAGTTGTACGGCTATCATCATCCCGTATGACATGCCTTCGCTGCGGATATCATGATGTGGTACATCGCTTACGTAAGCCAGCGGGCCGCTCTCATTTTTCCCCGCAGGGAAATAAGCCGCCTCGCTATCCGGGTTACCGAAAAATAGCTGGTTGAAGGCTTTGTTGATCTTGTCGTCAATTTCGTTTTTGCTATGGCCTCGTTCTTTAAACAGGTTTGGATACTTCCCGGTAGCAAACGCCCCTTTGCCATTATCCAATTTGCCTGTTTGTGCATTAGTTGTTATCCCGCAAATAATCATACAAAGTGCACTTGTTATGATGTATGATATTTTAAAATGGGAGGGTGTTTTCATAGATTTCTGTTTTGGTTTTATTGGAGAGAAGTTCGTGGGTATAACTCAGGGTAAGTGCTTAAATAATAAATGAATAATTGGCTTTCAGTTGTTAAATGTAAATAAAGGTTTATATATTTGCAATCGATTGCATAAAATTAAAGATTTTATAAACCGTACTAAATGAGGCAGGGTCTTAACCTGTTTCATTGATGAATTTTTCAACAGATCAATTGTGTTTTTTATAAATCACCTTAATGGTTTATAAGCTGAATTAATAACGCCATGGCTAAATATTCAATAAAGAACATGTGTTTACTGGCGCTGCTTTTCTTTGCGGCGATAAACAACGTTTATGCGGATAATGGTTATAAGTTATGGCTTGAATATAATAAAGTAACCAACGGCCCATTGGCAACGGCTTACAGGCAGCAGTTGCAATACCTGATCTTCCCGGCACAATCTGATCAGCTTAAAGCCGCAAAGACCGAGCTTTTAACCGGGCTGGATGGAATGTTGACATTAAAACCAACCGATGCTAAAAACATAACGGGCGGGCAAACCATTATAATCGGCACACCGAAATCATTGAAATCATTTTTGATAACTGTGCCAGATAGTATAGGTAGCGAAGGCTATCTTATTAAAACGGCTCTTATCAACCAAAAGAAATGCATCATCATAGCCGCTAACACCGACGCGGGTGTTATGTATGGCGTTTTTAATTTTTTGAAGCTCATACAAACTGACCAGTCCATAAATAAACTGGATCTTGCTGATCATCCGCGTATCATGTACCGGGTACTGGATCATTGGGATAACCTGAACCGCACTGTGGAACGCGGGTATGCGGGTTCATCTATCTGGAACTGGCACAAGTTGCCGGGTGTTGTTGATCGGCGTTATATTGATTATGCGCGGGCCAATGCTTCGGTAGGGATCAATGGGTCGGTTGTCAACAATGTAAATGCCGACGCACTGACCCTTTCGCCTCAATATTTATTAAAGGTACAGGCTTTAGCCAATGTTTTCAGAACGTACGGGATCAGGATCTACCTGTCAGTAAAATTCAGCAGCCCGGTTGAGCTGGGGGGCTTAAAAACTGCCGATCCGCTCGATCCTGCTGTAAAAAAATGGTGGGCTGATAAAGCCGATGAAATTTACCGCTACATCCCTGATTTCGGTGGCTTTTTGGTGAAGGCTAATTCGGAGGGGCAGCCTGGTCCGCAAAGCTATGGCCGTACCCATGCCGATGGTGCCAATATGCTGGCCGATGCTTTAGCCCCGCATCATGGCATAGTGATGTGGCGTGCCTTTGTTTATGATAATAAAGTACCCGACGACCGTTTTAAGCAAGCCTATAACGAGTTTAAACCTTTTGACGGAAAGTTTAAGGATAATGTGATCATCCAGGTTAAAAATGGTCCGATCGATTTTCAGCCAAGAGAGCCGTTTCATCCGCTGTTTGGAGCTATGCCCAATACCCCGCTGATGATGGAGTTCCAGTTAACACAGGAGTATCTGGGCTTTTCAACACACTTGGTTTATGAAGCGCCATTATTTGCCGAATGCCTGCAATCGGACACCTATACACAAGGCAAAGGTTCAACCGTGGCACGGGTGATAAAAGGTGATTTCAACAAAAAACTGATAACCGGCATGGCGGGCGTAGCCAATATCGGCACCGATTTAAACTGGTGTGGGCACCCTTTTGCGCAGGCTAACTGGTATGCCTTTGGCCGCATGGCCTGGAACCCGGATCAATCCCCGGCGCTAATTGCTGCCGACTGGCTCAAAATGACTTTTACCAACGATGTGGGATTTGTATCGCCGGTAAAAAAGTTTATGCTGCAATCAAGAGAAAATACGGTTAGCTATATGACCCCGCTCGGGCTGCACCATATTATGGGCGTATCAACACATTATGGTCCTGGCCCCTGGGTTGATAATGCCGGTCGACCGGATTGGAATGCTACTTATTATCATAAGGCAGATTCGGCGGGGATAGGCTTTGACCGTACAGGTAAGGGCAGTAACGCGTTATCGCAATATGCACCAGAGGTTAAAGCGTATTGGGAAAGTTTGCAATCCTGCCCCGATGAATACCTGCTATGGTTCCATCATTTAAGCTGGGCCTACAAAATGCGCTCGGGCAAGTCATTGTGGGATGAGCTGGTTCATCATTATTACCTGGGAGCCGATTCTGTTAAGCAAATGGGTTTAACCTGGGGTAAAATGCAAGGCAAGATTGACGCCGAACGTTTTACCGAAGTGCAGCAACTAATGCAGGTTCAGCTCAACGAAGCTGTAACCTGGCGGGATGCCTGTGTTTTATATTTTCAAACGTTTTCAAAAATGCCTATTAGGGCTGCCTATGCAAAGCCGCAGCATCCGCTTGACTATTATAAAAATATGAAATTTTATTACGTACCGGGTATCGGGGGCAATAACTACATGACCAATTAATCATCACCATAAACCAAACGCCAATGACCAAGCAATTTACTCCAGCAAAATTAGTCCTCACACTTTTTGCACCCCTGTGCATTTTGAGTGCATGTAATTCATCAACTAAAAAAACAGCTGATGCAGCCGACAGTACAAAAACAGATACCGGGAAGAAAGTAAAATACCTTTCCCAGCCGTTGATCAGTTCTATTTATACGGCCGATCCATCGGCACACGTGTTCAACGGTAAAATTTATATCTATCCCTCGCATGATATCAACGCCGGCATCCCGGAAAATGATAACGGCGACCATTTTGCCATGAAGGATTATCACATCCTATCGATGGATAGCGTTGGCGGTAAGGTTACGGATAATGGGGTGGCATTTGATATTAAAGATATCCCATGGGCAGGCCGGCAGCTTTGGGCCCCGGATGCAGCGTTTAAAGACGGGACCTATTACCTGTATTTCCCGGTAAAGGATAAAAAGGATGTATTCCATATCGGCGTAGCAACTTCTGCCAGCCCGGTTGGTCCGTTTAAAGCAGAGCCGGAGCCAATTGCAGGAAGCTACAGTATCGACCCTGCTGTATTTACCGATACCGATGGTAAAACCTATATGTATTTCGGCGGTATCTGGGGCGGTCAGCTTCAGCGTTGGATCACAGGAAAATACGAGGCTGACGGTTCAAAAACCGATTCGAAACAGGAAGATGCCCCGGCCATAAGCTGTAAGGTAGCTTTGTTGAAACCGGACATGAAAACTTTTGATGGTGCGGTAAAAGATGTTGTTATAGTAGACAGCCTGGGCAAACCGCTGTTGACCAAAGATCACGACCGCCGCTTTTTTGAGGGCTCATGGATGCACAAATACAATGGTAAATATTACTTCACCTATTCAACCGGCGATACGCATTTGCTTTGCTATGCAATAGGGAATAGTCCGCTGGGGCCGTTCACTTATAAAGGTGTGTTTATGAAACCGGTACAGGGCTGGACAACCCACCATTCCATCATTGAGATAAAAGGCAAATGGTACATATTTTATCATGACACCCAGCTATCGGGTAAAACACATCTGCGCAATGTAAAGGTTACCGAACTGCAGCATAATGCCGATGGTTCTATCAAATTGATTGATCCGTTTTTGTAATCTCACCTGATATGAAAATCCTTAAGGTTTTAACACTGATCCTGCTATTGCTTAATTTGTTGGATATGCGTGGTTTTGCTCAGCAGACTAAGCCGGTTACTATCCCCAACTCCGAGCATCGGCAAATGCATTCTAAACTGGCGGGTAATGATTATGATATTTATATTCATTACCCGGCTGGGTACGATACTGCTAAACGGAAATTTCCGGTGTTGTACGTGGTTGATGGTGACAACGACTTTTCACCATCGCTTGAGTATTTAGGACTATTAATGGCCGAATATCATATCCCCGAACCTATATTGGTGGCTATTGGCGATGGTGGCCTGATTGGTACGCCCGGTAACAAACGCAACCGCGATTTTACGCCAGTTGCAGCTCCAAATACTGCCGAAAGCGGCGGTGCACCGGTATTCCTTGATTTTATTGAAAAGGAATTGATCCCATCGGTTGATGCCGGTTTAAAAGCCGATCCTTCAAATCGCACGCTGTATGGATATTCGATGGGGGGCTTGTTTGCAACTTACACCTTGTTTACAAAGCCAACGCTGTTTAAAAATATACTGATAGGCAGCCCGGCATTGGGTTATGCTAACGGAGCTGTATTTGAAACTGAAAAGCAATACGCTGCCAAACATAAAAGCCTGCCCGTAAATGTTTTTATGGAAGTGGGCGGGTTAGAAACGCCAGGCCAGGTTGAGCCTAACAAACAACTGGCGGCGTTATTGGACAGCCGGCATTACGAAAACCTTGTTTTTAAGCATGTTATTATTGATAACGTTACCCACTTATCGGGCAAGCCTGTTACCATGCTGAAAGCCTTGGCGTGGGCATATGCGCATAAGTAACAGTAAGGTTGTTTTTCCTTAAAAGCTGTTTAAAAACGAATGGAAAGTTTTTTGTAGAGACGCATGTGATGTGTCTCTACATTTAAGAACAATCAAATTTAAACAGCTTCTTATATCAGCGTAATCAAAATAGTTATGAAGCCACGTGTATTGATATTTGTTTTGTGCTGTTTGATAACCTTTAAACTTAAGGCACAAAATGCTGTACAAACGATACCACATATACAATATTACGGTGATAATGCCGAACTGTTGGTAGATGGAGCGCCGTATTTAATGACAGGAGGCGAACTCGGAAATTCAAGCGCTTCAAGCACTGCATACATGACCCCGATTTGGCCCAAACTGCAAAAAATGCACCTGAACACGGTGATAGCCCCAGTTTACTGGGAGCTATTGGAGTCGCAAGAAGGCCAGTTGAATTTTACGCTGGTTGATGACCTGATAAAAAGCGCCAGGCAATACCACATGAAACTGGTACTGCTTTGGTTTGGCACCTGGAAAAACAGCATGAGCTGTTATACGCCGGGCTGGGTTAAAACCGATCAAAAACGTTTTCCGCGGGTAGCAAATAGCGCAGGGGGACCCGAAGAGATCATTACGCCGTTCTCCAAAGATGCTTTATTGGCCGATATCAAAGCATTCAGATCCTTAATGCAGCATGTTAAGGAGACGGATAACAAACTGCATACCGTGGTAATGGTACAGGTTGAAAACGAGATAGGTATGTTGCCCGATGCCCGCGATCATTCAAGGCTGGCCGATGAAGCTTTCAATCAACCGGTTCCTGAAAAGCTGATTTCTTATTTAAATTCCCACAAAGCCCGGCTTGTGCCCGAGATACAAAAAATATGGCAGGAGGGTGGAAATAAAATTTCGGGCAACTGGGAAGCAGTTTTTGGTAAAAGCCTGGCTACCGATGAGTTGTTTATGGCCTGGTATTTTGCCGGATATGCCAACGCTGTGGCTAAAGCAGGCAAGGCTATTTATCCGCTCCCGATGTATGTGAATGCGGCCCTTAATGCTCCTGGTAAAAGGCCGGGGCAATATCCCTCTGCGGGCCCCCTACCGCATTTAATTGACATCTGGAAAGCGGCAGCACCGGATATTGACCTTTTATCGCCGGATTTTTATAACCCTGACTTTAAATACTGGAATGACCACTACACACGGCCTGATAATGCATTGTTTATCCCCGAGCATCGTTTTGAGGATGGGGTAGATGCCAAAGCTTTTTACGCCATTGGCCATTACAAAGCCCTCGGCTTTTCCCCTTTTTCTATCGAGACGGATAATAAAACGGCAGGTGAGCCACTTAGCCAGTCGTACAATATTATTCAGCAGCTATCGGGGGAGATTAGCAAGGCAAAACGAAAGGGAACTATGGAGGGCGTATTGTTAAGTAAAGATGTGGATACGGTACGGTTACAAATGGGTGATTATATCCTGACGATTTCGCACGATTTAACATTGGGCTGGTCGCCAAAAGCTAAGGACACAAACTGGCCGTTAACAGGTGGCATTATCATTGCTTTGGCTAAGGATGAGTTTTATGTAGGTGGAACAGGTTTGGTCATCAGCTTTAAACCTGTTAAGGATGGGGGGCGTGCAGGGATCTTACAGGTAGACGAAGGCGTATTTGTTAACGGAAAATGGCAGCCCGAACGCCGTTTAAATGGTGATGAAGATCACCAGGGAAGACATTTGCGGATTCCCGTGGGGGAATATGGGATACAGCGAATTAAGCTTTATAGTTATAAATAGTTTTTGACAGTGTTAAAAGGGCGGAAAATACTTTTTAAACATTTTCCGCCCTTTTTGTGACTGTACTAACACTATGCCGGTATCAGATTGGTGGTAATCCCGATCCTGTTCCATGCATTAATAGTAATAATTGCCAGGATCACCTGTGCCAGGTAGGTTTCATCCAGTACTTTGGCCGCCTGCTGATAGGTTTCATCTTTTACATGATTGCTGATTAAGGTAACTTCTTCAGTCAGCGCCAATATTGCCCTTTCTTCTTCTGAAAAAAACAGCGTGTCGCGCCATGCGTTAAGGGCATAAATGCGCTGCTCAGTTTCACCTGCTTTGCGGGCATCTTTAGTGTGCATATCAATACAAAAAGCGCATCCGTTTATTTGTGAGGCCCTGATCTTTATCAGGTCTTTATGTTTTTTTGTGAGAGATGTACTTTCAATAAATGCTTCCAGGCCAAGAATGGCTTTGTATCCCGCAGGAGATACCTTGTCAATTTTAATTCGTGTTTCCATTTTCTTAATTATTTGACACAAAATTAGGGCTATGGTACCGGTGTTAATTATGCCAGCTTTGAAATAAGGGGTAGCCCAGCGATATTAATGCAATACATTTTTCAGAAGCCTGAGTGCTTCAACCATCTCATTTTCATCAAGTGAGGCAAAGCCCAGTCTGATACCGTTGACAGCAAAAGATTCGTTCTTGTAAAAACTCCCGTCATCTATCTGGAGCCGCTTTTTCGCGGCATCTTCGGTCATTTTTATTAAATTAATACGTTCATTAAAATTTGTCCATACGGCAAGTCCACCTTCAGGGATGTTAAATGTTACATGAGCACTAAAATCCGATTGCAAGATCTGACAAAGCAGGTTTCTGCGCTGCCTGTAAATTTTTAACGACTTCCGGAAATACCTGTCCATTTCGCCGGTATTAAACAATACGGCAAATGCCTCTTCAAGCACCGTGTCGCCCTGCTTATCTATCAGTTCCCTTAACGCAGCCGCGGCATCAACAAACGCGGTTGGCCCTGTCATAAAGCCAATGCGCAGGGCGGGAGCAAATGTTTTGGTAACGGAGCCTATATAAATTACGTTTTGATTATGGTCGATACTTGCCAGTGGCAGATAGGGCTTATTATTGTAATGGAAATCAAAGTCGTAATCATCTTCTATAATGGCAAAACGATGTTCCTTTGCAAGCTTTAACAGCTTTAGCCTTCGCTCTGTGCTCATGGTTACCGTTGTAGGGTAGTGATGATGCGGGATGATGTATACGGCTTTGATGTTGGTATGCTGTAAAACTGCTTCGAGATGGTTAACGTCCATCCCATTGCCATCAACGGGGATCCGTACCAAATTAGCGCCGGCATATTTGAAAGTATCATCAGCCAAAATGTAGTTTGAAAGTCCTACAGCTATGTTATCCCTGGGATTGAGCAGCAACTGGGCTGCTAAATAGATCCCCATCTGGCTGCCCTTTGTAATGATAATATTTTCGACCGGAACAGTTAATCCCCTGGTATGGGAAAGGTAGCTGCAAATAGCGGCACGAAGATTTTCTGACCCCTTTGAACTTCCGTATTTCAGAAAGGTTTTACCGTGTAACCTCCTGGAGAGGCTCCTATATTCCCGCATCAGCAGGTCTATCGGAGCGAGGCGGACATCCGGGAAACCTCCATCAATAGCGAGCATCATTTTTTCGGGCTCTTTAGTGATCCAGGCATTTTCAAATTTATTGCTCCAGGTGAAGGTTTCCTGTTGGTTATTGCTTTTACCCATTTCAGGAACAACAGGCCTGGAAAGCACAGGTAATTTAGCAAGCACAAAAACACCTTTACGCTCAATTGATTCGGCCCAGCCCTGGCTAACCAATTCTTCATAAGCCAGTTTTACCGTATTCCTGTTAATGCCGATCAGTTGCGCAAGCACGCGGGAGCCGGGCAATATATCGGCAGGCTGTAGTGTACCATTGGTAATTAATGATATAAACATATTGCAAACCTGGATATGTAAGGATACGGAGGCGTTCCGGTCAACCTGGATCAATGATTTGTAAGGTAACATCTGGGCTGTAGTTTTTGTGTAAACTGGTATGTAAATATAATCCAGGAGCCCGGTACTTTTGTATAAAATTAATAAAATGAAAAAAGTATTGGTTATTAACTCAAGTGCAAGGGGAGTTAGATCTCACAGCAGAAAACTTGCCGAAGTATTTGTTGATCACTGGAAAAGCATCCATGCCAACCCGGTGATCAGGTATCGCGAATTAGGAGCTGAAAACGTACCACACGTTAATGAAAACTGGATAGCTGCCGCTTTTAAGCCTGAAGCGGCAAGATCAGAAGCAGAAAAAGAAGCTTTAAAAATAAGTGACGTTTATATTTCAGAATTACTGGAAGCCGATGTTATTGTACTCGCTTCGCCGATGTACAATTGGTCTATCCCAAGTGCGCTCAAGGCTTATATTGACCAGGTTGTAAGGGTTGATAAAACATTTGAGTTTAACAAGGCAGATATGGAGAATCCGTATATAGGGTTGCTTAAAGATAAAACAGTATTCCTTTTGGTTTCGCGGGGGGCGCAGGGATATGAAAAGGGAGATCATAACGAACATCTTAACTTCCAGAGCACTTATTTAAAAACGGTATTTAATATTATCGGGGTCAGTAATATTCATGTGGTTACCGTTAACGGAGTATCCTACGCGCCGGAGAAACTTAAAATTACCGTAGAGACATCGTACCAGGAGCTAAAAGATCTGATAGATCTGGAAGTTGAGGTTGCATGAAAAACAGTGTGCTGAAAGGAAGCGTTTTTATTGCGCTTGGCGCCTGTAGTTATGGAATGCTGGCAACCTTTGTAAAAATGGCCTATCATGAAGGCTACAGTTTGGCAGAAGTCACTGTTTCGCAATTTGGTATGGGCTTTATTGGGTTATTTATTTTAAGCCTCTTCCGTAAACGGGAGCTGGAACCTGCAATAAAAAGATCAGGCACTAAAGGAATATTGAGATTAATTATTGCAGGGATCTCTTTGGGTTTAACCAGCGTGTTCTTTTACCAGTCAGTTCAGTATATCCCGGTGAGTATTGGCATTGTGTTATTAATGCAAACCGTGTGGATCAGCGTGATCCTGGAGATGGTGCTGCATAAAAAGTTGCCCGGCTTGCGTAAGATCATATCGGTTGTCATTATCCTGGGAGGAACTATTCTGGCCACAGATATGCTTAAACAATCGGGCAATATAAATTTGAAAGGGTTTGGCTGGGGAATGATGGCTGCCCTTTCATACACGGCAAGTATGTACTCGTCAAATAACATTGAGCTTGATTTTCCCCCGTTAAAAAGAAGTTTATATATGATCATGGGGGGCTTGCTCATTATTGTTCTCGTTTTTCATTCATCGTTGAATGTGAAATTTTCATATGGAATATTTTTGCGCTGGGGGCTCCTCCTTTCTTTATTCGGAACTATAATCCCGCCATTGCTGTTTACCAGAGGTATGCCGCTGACAGGTATGGGACTGGGAGCTATTATTGCATCTATAGAAATACCGGTTTCTATAATAATGGCAAATGTGCTGCTGAAGGAATATGTAGACTGGTTACAGTGGATGGGAGTTGTGTTTATTTTATTTGCCGTGGTGTTGATGAATTTGAGGAAGAAGACGCAGGGGCAATTGCACTGAAAATGTATTCGAAGAAAAATCATGCCTTTCTTTTCGAATACATTTTATATTGTTCTACAAATTCTTTCGCGTCTTTTAAATTTTTAGGGTAGGGGATGTAGTTATTGTATTTGCTTTTAATAAATTCATTACCGCCTACTTGATAAATATGTTGATAAGAAAATCCATTGTCGATAAGAAAACTTGCTAATTGCCAGGCCTTTTTATCTGTTTTTTTAGGCGGCCTGAAACGATGGGGTAAAAGTTTCATTGATTTTCCGCACTGTGGACATAAATGTACCCCTTCGCTACCAAAGGTAACCTCCCGATTAAAGCATAATTTGCACGATAGGCACACTTTTTTATGACCCATGTTTCAAATATAATTAGTTGTTGGGTTTAACGGCATTTAAATAATTAAACTTCATTATTATTTAATTTTTAAAAGTCATATTCATCCAGCTTCGCAAGAAATTGTTCGGCGTTGTTTAAATGTTCCCTTTGTTTTTCTGCAGGCATTTTATCAAATGTTTTCACCAGCATGCTCAAACGCGGGTTTTGTAAAAAAAAGTTGCGGTGCACATACATAAAGCGCCAGAACAATCCGTCCCAGGTGTCCTGCCAAGGCCCTTTTTTCCAGTCGCCCATTTTTAACAGGTAGTTGCTGCCGCTAATATAGGGCTTGGTCATCATCAGCCCTCCATCGGCAAATTGGGTCATGCCGTAGGTGTTGGGCACCATCACCCAATCATAGGCATCTACATACATTTCCATAAACCACCGGTACACATCATCAGGATGAAATTCGCATAGCAAAAAGAAGTTACCCATCACCATTAGGCGTTCGATATGATGTGTATATCCGGTGGCCAGTACCTTTTTTATCACCACGTCAACCGGGTGGATGCCGGTATCACCTTTCCAAAATGAGTAAGGAATGCGGCGTTTAAACCCCCAGTAGTTTTTGGTGCGCTGCCTTGTTCCTTCACGCTCATAAACAATGTGGATAAATTCGCGCCAGCCCATTATCTGCCTTATAAATCCTTCTAAAGAATTTAAGGGTATGTCCGAGTCGGCAGCTACATCCAGTGCTCTATCAATAACTTGTTGCGGGTTGAGCAGGCCGATATTGAGCATAGGGGTTAACACCGAATGATTTAGAAAACTTTCATTAGCTACCATGGCATCTTCATAAATGCCAAAATCCTGGAGGCGCTGCTGCAAAAAATTATCCAGCCACCGCTCTGCTTCCTCATGTGTACTTGGATAAAAACCGCCCAGGTTGCCAAAAGGGGATTGGGTGCTGCCATAATTACCGGCGAAATGTGTATCTACATAAACTTGGGCTTCTTCAATATATTTGTTTTTCGGCGGCACATCCAGCAAAGGTACCGATCCATTCTTAGGGAACTTGAGCCGGTTTTCACTATCATAAGTCCATTTACCACCAATAGGCTGTCCGTTCGGTTCAAGCAAAATGTTTCGTTGCCGGCGTTGATGTATGTAAAAATCGGTTTGGAAGTACGTTTTCCTTTTGTCGAAAAAATCAGCGGCCTCATCGGGGCTGTTCAAAAAATTGGGGCTGCGATGTTTGATGAGATGAATCTCGTTTTTGATGCAGACGTTGTTTAATCTGCGTTCCAGCCAGTTATCGGCGGTGTCGGTGTAATGAATGCTTTTGACGCCCTTTTCAGACAATGAGGTAATCAGCCGGCGAACGTCAGCAAGTGCGTCCCGGGCTTCAATATAATTGACTACAATGTTGTGGACGGAAAGATGGCGCGCATAAAACTTCATCGATGCCCTGTGCAATACCAGCTTTTTCTTGTTAAAATTATATTGGTTAAAAAAAAGCGTTTCCTCTACAAGATAAACCTGCCGCGATTGGTTTACCAGAGGATTATGCTTGAATAACTGGTGCGGAAATATAAGTGTTATGCTGGTTTGATCCATGTAATGAATAATAGATGCATTGTTAAATATGTTTCACATTGCCATTATTCATTTTAGGTACCCCTTTTGATTCTCGCTACTTCTTATTTTCTTTTATCGCTAAAAGCCACCCCAGTTACAGCGGGTACTATTCTGGGGCGGCTTGTTTTAAGTATGGGTCTTGTTAAAAAGTTGTTGGCACGTTGTTATGGGTATAATTGGTCCAGCAAAGAAAACCGATATCACCATTAGGCAGGCCATTGCTATCGCACACATAATTGCTGGCTATGTAGCTGGTTTCGGTAGTGCCGTAATGACGGTTAGCCACCTCAATGCCAGGCCATATTGGGTTATTAACATTGCCATTAGGTGAGCATGGCGGAAATACGGTGCCATGCATCAACTTATATTGGTAATTGAAACCGGTTAACAGACGACTGCTGCTGGCTGAGTAAATAGACAGATCGCCCTGGATACCGGCAATGTTGGCGGCATAACTCAACCCTGTAAGAGAGTACTGGTAGTGCACATAATCATTGTGTGACCCGCAGACCTCGCCGTTCATCGAACCGTCAGAAGCAATTACATTTGGTAACACTGTTTTTACAGCGGTGATACCATTTTGATATACAGTTTGGCTGTCTTCAAATATACCGATGGCCATTTTTGCGTATCCCGCAGATACGTTCCAGTTGTTGTTGAAGTTAGGTACGTTATTAATATAATTGTCTTTCATGTTGTTCAGAAAGCTTACAAACTGGGTGTTTTCGGCAGTGGTCCAGCCGCCGCCAACACCGCTTGCCGGGATGTAGTACTTGATAATTTCGGCAGCTGCGGCAAAGGTAGGCGCAGCCCATGAAGCCTCAAGCGAAGCCTGGTTAGGCTGCGAACCGGTTACGCTGAAGTTTTGAAAATGACTGGCCCAGCCATCAAGGATTTGCTTTACAGTAGTTGCGTATGATGCGGTGCCGGTTTTAGCCCAGCGCAGTGCTAGGGCATAACTTAACAGGGCGTCGCCCTTAAAAGCAATTTCATCAGGTGTGGTAACGCCGCCTGCTACCTGTACAGTGGCTTTGTAGGCACCGCTTGGGCTGTGGTTGTTGCAGTAATTGAGTACAAACTGGTAGGCTGCCAAACGGTTGGCATCGTTTGAATTGGCTTGCTGGCCCACATAATCAAGGGTTTGCTGTGTGTTGAGGATGCCGGGGTGGATAAAGCCGATGGCCTGGGTTTTTAGTGCAGGTGAGGCAGGATTGCCGCTCGCCGCAGGTTCAACTTGCTTTTTGGTGCAATAAGTGAAAAATACGGCTGTAAAGAGCATTAGGCCCAACAGGGTTGCAAAGGTAGTTTTTGGTTTGTTGTTCATAAATTGGTTTTTAGTTTATAACTGTTCCCGGTATAAAGCCATAAAAACAAGCCGTTCACAGGCTGTCGGCCCCGGCACTTTTTTGCTTGGCATACGGTCTTACTGCTTTTTGGGGAATCCCGGATAATTGGTTTGATAAAACAAATTTATTGTAAACTATTGATTAAAAGCAAGATAGAATGTGTGCGATACGCTTTATCCGCAACGATACTTCTTGATTGTAAAGATTGTTTGAATGGAAAAAAAAAATAATTTTTTTTGTGTGATACGGTTTATCCGCATAATAAAAGGGGATTTTATGGTCGGTTTGTTTCAAGCCGGTGTTTTAAAACTTGCTTGCTCTTTATTCCTGATGCTTTAGAATGGGCTGAGATGGGATAAAGATTACCAAAATCTTTATCTCCAAATGAAATGCGTTATCTGTTTTAAGATTTTAAAAGTAATTATTGCATTTATAAACTTTAATCATACTTTTTAAAAAAAATAAAAAGTTTTCTTTATTAAATTAATTTATTTAAATATGCAATCTAAACCCCCTGCTACATGTTTCTCAAAAATATCGACATCATTAAAGGCCTGTATTACAGTAAGGCAGCTTCCCTTGCCGACCTGAGTATTTATACAGGCAGGAGTATCCCTTATATAACCAAAGGTATAGCCGATTTAATTAAGTCAGATATGGTAAAGGAGGTAGGCATAAGGGCTTCGAGTGGGGGTAGAAAACCCGCAACTTACTCATTGATAGGTGATACTGGCTTTATCATTTCGGTTGCCATGAACCAGTTTTTGACAAGGATCGTAATTGTCAATATGAACAACGAGTTTGTAGGTGAGGAGCAGGAGTTTGAGTTAAAACTGAATGATAACAAAGATGCTATCCATTCTTTGATAACCTGTATCAAAGCCGTTGTTGTTAACTCAGGATTACCAAAAGATAAATTTTTAGCTATAGGTATTACCATGCCGGGGTTTATTGACGCGTTTTTGGGTAATAACCTGAGCTTTCTTAAATCGCCGGAAGAAACACTGGTAACCTACATTACCAAGCAAGCCGAATTACCTGTATTTATTGAAAACGACTCGACTGCTATAGCACTTGCCGAGCAAAAATTTGGCCTTCCTATTGCCCGAAATAACTCCATGATCATTAACCTGGGTTGGGGAGTTGGTTTAGGAATGATCATCAATAAAGAAATTTTTAAAGGGCATAGCGGTTTTGCGGGAGAGTTTAGCCATTTGCCGCTTCACAAAAATGGGAAATTATGCTCGTGCGGTAAGCAGGGCTGTTTAGAAACAGAAGCTTCTTTGCTGGCCATTGAAGCAAAAGCCATTGAAGGCTTAAAACAAGGCGAAGTTAGCAGCCTGGTAAAATATGATACATTATCGGCAGATGATATCATCGCCGAAGCGCTCAAAGGTGATGCATTCGCTATAAAAATTATTTCTGAAGCAGCTTATTTTATTGGTCAGGGCCTGGCTATATTGCTGCATTTGATGAATCCCGAAAGTATTATTTTAAGCGGGAAGGGAAGTGTTATCGGTAAATTATGGCTTAGTCCTATTCAGCAGGCCATGAATGAGCACTGTATCCCTCATTTAACTACCTACACCCAATTGGCGGTTTCAAACCTGGGTAATAACGCGCAACTGTTAGGGGGCGTAACCACGGTGATTGAAAACTTATATAAACTGAGTCCGCAGGCCAGTGTTTCCGAGCCTGCATAAACATACCTAAAAACCTTTTTTTAACTCAATTAATCAATTTTCATGCAACAATTTTATCTAAACTTGAAAAGGTGGGTGGTCCTGTTACTGCCCCTTTTTATCTCGGCAAATTTATTTGCCCAAACAAATGTTACGGGAGTGGTGCGCGATGACGCCGGGCCTTTACCGGGTGTAACCGTGTTAGTTATGGGTACAACAACCGGTGTGCAAACCAATATTAACGGCGCATACAGCATTAAAGTGGCTAAAGGTGCCGTACTTAAATTTTCATCTGTAGGCTACACCCCAAAAGAAGTTACTGTTGGCGACAATGCCGTGATCAACGTAACGCTGGCTACAGGTAAAGGCGAATTAAATGAAGTGGTAGTTACCTCATTTGGTATCAAACGCCAGGAAAAAGCACTGGGTTATGCCACTACTACGATTACTGCAAAGCAGTTAACAGAGGCTGGTAATACCAACTTTGCTTCGGCATTGTACGGTAAGGCCCCGGGTGTTAAGATCACTACAGCTCCCGGTGGTTCAAGCAGTGCTGTAAACGTGCAGATCCGCGGTATCAACTCGCTTAACTATAACACTCAGCCCCTGTATGTTGTAGACGGTGTTATTATCCGTAATAACAGCGAAGCCGGTGCCGGTGGTTCAAATAACGACGGGTACTGGTCTGATCAGCGGATCAGGGGTAATGGTATCCTGGATATTAACCCACAGGATATCGAAAGCCTTACTGTGTTAAAAGGTGCAAGTGCAACGGCTCTTTACGGATCTGACGCTATGAGCGGTGCCATTGTTATCACCACCAAAAAGGGTTCTAAATCAAGAGGCCTTGGTGTTGATTTCAACTACGTAGGTACAGCCGAGCAGGTTGCTTTTACGCCAAACTTTCAAAACGTTTACGGTCCTGGTTATGACCGTGCTACCAACCTTGCAGGTGGTTTTACCGAAGATGGCTGGTTAGCCGATGCTAATTCACCGTCAGGATACAGGCCGCGTTTTAGTTCATACGCACAGTTCGGCCCCAAAATGGAAGGTCAGAAAATTAGGTGGTGGGATGGCGAGATCAGGGATTACACTCCGCAGCCAAATAACTACAAAGATCTGTTTCAAACTGGCTATAGTTCAAACGCCAACATCGCTATATCAAACCAAACAGATAATGTTAACTACCGTTTGTCGGCAACCCGTTTGGATTATACCGGTATTCAGCGTGGTCAAAAACAACAAAAAAACTCTTTTAACTTAAATACCACTGTTAAATTAAGCAATAAAATTAGCGCGGATATCGTTGCGAGCTATGTAAATACCTTAACTCATAACCGCCCGTACCAGCTTGGCCGTGTTTTAGCCAACTTTGGTGGCTTTTTAAACAGGTCGGAAAAAGCAGATGTATTGCTGGATAACTATCAAACATCAGCGGGCTATAAATACGTAACGCTCGGCAACGCTGCCAGAAACCCAGCTGAGGCTTTCAAATACAACATGAGCGGAGCGGATATTATGGACTTTTATTGGACTCAATTAAAGAACAGCGAGGATGAAAACGAAAACCGTTTGATCACCAGTGCTACTTTAAACTGGGATGTACTTAAAAATGTAAAGTTCCGCGGACGTATCGGCAGTGATTATACCGGCCGCAATACCGAGTCACAGCAATACAATGAGTATCCTACAGCATTTAACGGTTCGTCAAGCACAGGCTATTACGGTGTTAGCAAAGGACAGTATTCGGTTACTTATGGTGACTTATTGCTAACCTATTCGCCAAAACTTACCAAAGACCTGAGCATGTCTGTTAGCGGTGGTTATACTTCACGCAGTGAAACCTATCGTGACCAGTCTTCAGGTACCAATGGTGGTTTGGTTACAGAAAATTTCTTTTCTATATCCAACTCATACGGTGTTGCAAATACAAGCGCTACCCGTGGTTTCCTGAAAAGTCAGGCTGTTTTTGGAATCTTAAACTTTAATTACAAAAACTACCTGTTTTTAGAGGGTACCGCACGTAATGAGTCGGCTTCAACACTTCCTACACAAAACAACACCTATTTCTACCCATCGGTAAATGCCGGTTTTGTATTTACAGATGCGTTTCAAATGCCTGAATTTATCAGCTACGGAAAATTAAGGGCATCATATGGCGTGGTTGGTAACAAAGCGCCAAGGTATGTTCCTAACGTGTTGTACAACCAATCATCATTACAAACACAAAACGGTTCTGTTACCCAGCTTACTTTTGATGCTACCTATGGTAACCTGCAGTTAAAGCCCGAAATGAAATATGAGCAGGAGTACGGCTTAGAAGCCCGTTTCCTGAAAGACCGTTTAGGTTTAGATTTCACTTACTATAACAACCAGGTTAAAAACGTTATTATGGCGCTGAACGTTGCGCCAACAACAGGTGCTTCGAGCTTACTGGCCAATGCCGCTACTTTACATAGTGATGGTTTAGAAGTTGGTTTCAGCGGTAAACCGATAACCGGTAAATTTAACTGGGATGTGCGTTTAAACTTTGCTATTAACCATTCAAAAGTAAACAACCTGGCACCAGGCTTTGACAGGCTTACCTTCTACACCGGCGACCAGTCTGCATTATTGGTTGTGGCCCAGCCAAACCAGCCTATAGGTAATATATTGGTTTACCCAATTGCAAAAGATGCTAATGGCAACAAGATTGTTAACAGCGATGGTTTATACACTATTGACAAATCAAAATATGTGAACGTAGGTAATATACAACCTAAAATTGTAGGCGGTATTGCCAACACATTCAACTACAAAGGTTTCTCTCTTGACGTATTGGTTGATTATCGTTGGGGCGGTAAAATGGTATCAAACCCATTGAAATATGGTACTGCTGCGGGTATGTACGAAAGCACTTTGCAGTATCGTGATGCAGCTCATGGTGGCCTGGCTTATTACATTGATGGCAACGGTGGCAAACATTTAGGAACTGCACCAAATGGCGGTAAAACTTATAATGATGGTGTTGTATTGCCAGGTGTAAACGAAAACGGGCAGAAAAACGCCACTATTGTTGATGCTGCTTCTTATTACCTGAATACTTATGACTGGGGCGAGAACTCTGTAAATGAGAACGCAGTATTTAAAAATAACTACGTGAAATTGCGTGAGGTTGTGTTGGGATACAGGTTGCCTGCAAGCGTAAACAAAGCACTGCATCTGAATAACTTAAGGTTCTCATTAGTAGGAAGAAACTTATTGTATGTATACCGCACACTTAAAAATCTTGATCCGGAAGCGCCAATTGGCGACAAATGGTACAGGCAAGGTGTGGATGAAGGTTCATCACCAGCTACAAGAAGCTTTGGATTCTCATTAAACGCGAATTTTTAATAGTACAAGTCATTAATTATGAAAAAGAATTTTAAACATATAGGATACGCGTTTTTGCTTGCTTTATCATTGGGAAGCTGCAAAAAAAGCATCGACGAAAAATTTAATAACCCGGAAAAAACAGCAGTTGTAACTCTTCCGTACATGTTTACTGGTATGTTAAATAATACCAGGGTAAGGGCGGAATACTGGCATTACAGAACGTTTGTACTAACAGCCACTGCTGATTTTTCACAAACATGTTTCCTGCCTAATACCAATACCGTATATCAGCCTAATGACGGCTATATGGGCAATCGCTGGGAGGACTTTTATCATCCAAATGGTTCGGCTAATGGCGTAATGGCTTTATACCGCACCATGGAAGTTACTTATAACCAAATGTCGGCTACAGATAAGGCAACTAATGATGTGATCATGAATGCTGCCCGGGTAGCTTTATATGATCAGGCAGCTGAAATGGTTGATTGCTGGGGCGATATTCCGTTTAGTGAGGCTGGTAGCCTTGAAACAAGTGCTGCTGTTAAAAACCCTAAATTTGATGATCAGATAGCGCTTTACAAAAGCTTTATTGCAGGTTTAGATGCTGCTTCAACATATTTTAAAACAGCTACCTTGTCAGGTCAGTCAAGCAAAGCATTTACACAACAGGATATCTTATTAGGTGGTAGTGTGGATAAATGGAGAAGATACGCTAACTCTATCCGTTTACGCTTACTGATGCGTATGTCTTTTTATGATGAAGCCGGTTCAAAAGCCGAAGTAGCAAAAATGCTGGCCGATCCTACATCATACCCACTGATTGATGGTGGTAATACTGCAGCTTACAGTCCGGCAGCTACCGATGTTTTGTTAACACCGTTAACTACCTATACCGGATCATTACAAAATGCCCTTACCGAAGGCGGTAGTAACTATGCTCCGGATTACCTGTTAAATACTGTATTGTTACCGGCAAATGATCCAAGGATCCCGGTATTGTACGATAAAAACGGTAACAAAACATACCAGGCAATGCCGGTAACTTTTACAAGCGAGCAGGCTTCAACTGAAGCAGCTAACTATTCGGTAGTTGACTCAACCACTTTCTTAACCAACAACAAACTGCCGGGTATTGTGATAACTGCACCTGAAGTTAACTTCCTGAAAGCTGAGGCTTTTGAGCGTTGGGGTGGAGGTGATGCTAAAGCAGCATATGAAACTGCGATAAGCCAGTCTGTTTATTATTATTTTTATTTGAATAGCTTAGGCACTGGTAATAAACCAACATTGAATGCTGCTGATATCCCGGCCCTCCTGAGTTCGGCATCGGTAGCTTATACTGGTACACAGACCCAAAAACTGGCAAAAATCTGGACTCAGAAATGGGCGCATTTTGGATTTATGCAAGGCACCCAGGCTTGGAGCGAATACAGGCGTACTAAATACCCTGTGTTGAATTTCCCAACTACGGGTAAACTTTCTAACTATACTACGCCGCCAACCCGCTTAGTATATCCGAGTATCGAAACCGGCTTTAACAGTCATTATAGTGATGTAAAAGCAAAAGATACGCGTACAACAAAGATCTTCTGGGATGTAAAGTGAGATACCAGATAGTTAATGGTTGATTTAAAAGCTGCCCGCTATTTGGGCAGCTTTTTTTGTATTTGTATATCGCGGCCTGATGCAATGGTACACGTTGCCATTAGGTATCTTCTTAATTTCAAAATACTTATTACTTAAACCAAACATATGTTAATAGAAGCTTATCCGGAAAGTTGAACGGAGCGGTAACGTTTTAAAAAATGAAACGTCTTTAATCCATAATATGAAGAGATTAATTATCCTGCTCCTTATCAGTATGCATGCTGTTTTAAGCGAAGCCCAGTCTTTAACACAACGTATAGATTCTGTAGTTCAGCTTGCTCACGAGCGCGGCATTTACAATGGCAATATCCTGATTGCAAAGGATGGCGCAATCATCTACCGGCAATCATTGGGTTTTGCCAACGGCGGTAAAACTACCCCTCTGCATGATTCGCTTAGGTTCGATATCGGTTCGGTTAGCAAAGAGTTTAATGGTGCAGGTATCATGATATTAAAGGAAAAAAGCAAGCTTTCGCTGGATGATCCTTTATCACTCTATTTTCCCGAATTTCCGGAATGGGCCAGGCAGGTAAAGATCAGGCATCTCATCAATTACACCAGCGGGATTCCGCTGCCACCGGCAACAGTAGGTGATACTGATTCTGCTTTATATAACTACCTCAGGTCTGTTAAAAAACTTGCACTCGCTCCGGGTACTGGCTACATCTACAATCACGCCAATGTTTACCTGCAAATGCGCATTATTGAAAAGGTTAGTAAAATTAGTTATGCCCAATTCCTGGCGAAATACATTTTCAAACCGGCAGACATGAACCGTACGGTGGTAGATTATCCTGTGGTGGCGCCCGGAATGGCGCAGGCTTTTGACAATTCCGGTAAAAACACTCCTTATGGCCAGGTAATGAGCGGTTGGGTGCGTTTGCCTATTGGCGATTTGTACAAGTGGACACAGGCATTGGAACATTGCAGGATTTTGTCAGCAAACTCTTTAGCCGAACTGGCTGCTAATTTTCCGGGAGGAGAAAGCAGCCTTGGATCAACCGGTTTTGAGAATGGCAAGCTTATATGGCATCAGCATCAGGGCTCAAACAGTAACTATGAGGCTACTATTTACAGTTGGTTGCCCGATGGTATTACCATTGTGATGATGACAAATAACCAACAAATGAAAGTATTACCCCTTAAAACAGCGCTGATGAATGTTATGCAAAACAAACCGGTAATTGTGCCTAAGAAATCTTTTTACCTGGAGATCAGGGAGAAGATGTTGGCTAGCGCCGACAGCGGTTTGGCTTACTATCACGAACTGAAGACACATTATCAGGACAAGTACGATTTTAGCTTTGAGATAGGCGATCTTATTAGCACCGGAAAATATGTAGGTCGCCGTGCGCACTATGACGATGCCATCCGTATCTACCGCCTGGCTGCGGAATTGCCGGCGAGGCCTGGAGATGTGTCATACGCCTATGAACTTATCGGGCAAGCTTTTCAAAGCAAAAACGATAAGGAACAGGCCTTGCTTAATTATAAAAAAGCGACGGAAATTGATCCTCAAAATAAGAATGCCGCAGGTATGATAGAGGCGCTTAAGCCTTGAGGGGCACCTGTTTTAAGGCCGAATGTATTAAGGAGATGCTTACAATTGAACATCCCCTTAATAGCGTGAATAAGCGTAACTAAACTTTATTTTTTTGATCGCTTTTGGCCAGCTTAAAAATCAAACAAGCGTTAAAGGCCGATATCTAATAAAAGCTGAAAGTTTTACGCCGGTCAATCAGGTTATTGCTACCTCTTTTTATAAATATTCATTTTTTACCAACCATTTGGCAATCTTCTTAATAGTTTCCTGGTGGCGGTCAACTCCCTCTGAACGTACAATCGATTCGCCATAAGTACCACCTTCAGAAATATCTACCGTACGGGTAACGCCATCTTTACTGGTAGTTATAATACAGTTCTTAACGCCGCCTTTACCTGCTTTAAAAGTAGTTCGGGCTACTATCAGTCCACTTGGCAAACTAAATTCGTAAGCATCCTGATCTGCATTGTTAGGTGTTACATCTTTAAATACGCCAATCTGGTCAAGCCCCTGCATAATTTGGTTTTCCTTGATCATTACATTCATCATGTAGTTACGCTTTACCAAATTATATTCTATCTGCGCTTTTGGGTTTTTGCTTTTTAGCGCGATCAATTCATTGACTTTAGCAACATCAAGCTGATCGTTTAACACAACACCACCTTCGCCTAATAATTTGGCAAATGCTTTTTCCGGGCCAAATTTACTTAACCCGAATATGGCCACCTGGCCGGTAGATAGAAAGGTAAAGCGATAATAATACCCATCGCCATCATTGCGTGACGGTACAAAATCGGTTGCCATAGTGGCGATGACAAGCTTGGTGCCAGCCATATTATCAAGTTCATAAGAGGCGGTAAGCCCGAAATTAGCTTTGTCTTTTAATCGTATTACTTTGGCCACTTCTTTACCATCTATATTAATGGTTCCGGATTTGTAATCAACTTTCTGGGCCCAGGCAGCATAATTGCCGGCTATTAAAATTGCTGACAGGAATATTTTTTTTAACATATGATCATTTATATTTTGGTTGAAGATAAGTTTTAATATTTAGTAGGATGATTATCCTGTATTAAATATTTGTCAAATGATCAATTTAAATCACTACTATGCAGTCGTATTCAATCAATTGTCTTTCAAATGTTGATCGTGTAAGGTCATCATATCAACCTGTATTGCGCTGTCGGGATCGGGTTTCCGCGTTAAAATAATAACATTCTGAATATTAGTCAGTTTCCAGCGGCAGGCTGAAATAGAAGGTAGAACCAGCGCCCGGTTCGCTTTCCGCCCATACTTTGCCGCCATGACGCTGGATGATCTCTGAACTCAGGTACAGCCCAATACCGAATCCTGCAATATGCCGGGTATCCTCGCCCTCCACCCGGTAATACCGGTCAAATATCTTTTCCAGGTCTTCTCGTTTAATTCCTATGCCATCATCTTTCACGCTGACAATCAGTTGCCCATCTCTGGTGGCGCAGGCTATTTCGACAGCTGCCGTCGTTGGTGAATACTTGACGGCATTACTGATCAGATTGGAGATCACTGAGCCTATCTTATCCCGGTCTGCATTGATCGTTGTAGTTGGGCAACGTTCAAACCGAATAAGGTCTGTACGGGCGGTTAAGCTGGCTTCATCTATCATATCCGCGATCAGCGTTCCGATATCGAAATGTTGTTTTTCGATATGGATCTTACCGGATTCCAGCCTGGAGATATTCAGGAAGCCATTTATCATGGCGCTCATCCGTTTGACCTGCTGATTGGCTTTTTCCATCGCGTTTATCAGAAAGCCGTCCCCGCTGGTCTTCAGTTTGGTGTTGGTTACCTGGATGATTGCGCTGAGCGAAGTCAGCGGTGTTTTAAGTTCGTGGCTAACCATGCCGATAAAGTCATTTTTTCGTGTCTCGTCAAGTTTCTTTTCGGTAATATCGCGGGCGATCTTCGAAAGGCCTATGATGTTTCCACGTGGGTCCTTAATCGGCGAGATCGTCAGCGAGACATCGATCAGCCGACCATCTTTGGTGCGTCTTTTGGTCTCAAAATGTTGCACGCGCTGGCCTGCCCGCAAACGCGCTAAGATTTGCGGTTCTTCAAAATGCAATTCGTCAGGGATAAGCTTATAAATACTTTCGCCGATCATCTCCCCGGCGCTATAGCCAAAGATGCGTTCCGCGGCTGCGTTCCAGCTGGTGATTTCGCTTTCAAATGTTTTACTGATGATGGCATCGTCCGTAGACTGGATGATCGCGGCGAGCTTGGCGCTTTGTTCCTCAGCGGCTTTGATATCGGTGATATCGAGTACAGTACCGATGAACCGGATCGCCAGGCCCTGGTCAAAATAGACTGTGCCATGGACCTTGATCCAACGGATTTCCCGATCTCCAAACCGGATGATCCGGAAACTAAGTTCGTAATGTCCGCCAGTTTCCGGGTCAATCGCCTTTTGTATCTGCTGCTGTACCCAATCATGATCAGAAGGGTGAATATGTTCTGAAAACGTAGCAAATGTGGGATTTTGATCCTGCGGCATGCCGTAGATTTCGCGGCATTCATTCGACCAGTACAGCGCCCCGCTGCGGGGATCGTAATCCCAGGTGCCCAGGCGCGTTGATTGGATAGCCATGCGTAAACGCGACGAACTGGCCTCCAGCTCATGGTTCGTGGTTTCAAGGCGTTGCTGCATCATGGTCAGCTCTTCATTGGTAACGGTCAGTTCCTCGTTGGAAGCGGCTTGTTCTTCATTAACCGCTGCCATTTCTTCGTTGATCGCTTGTAACTCTTCAGATGCCTGCGCCAGTTTTTCTTCTGAGAGCTTACGTTCGGTAATATCACGGGTAGTACCGGCTACGGCTTCAACCTCACCTGTTTCATCAAGTACTGGGATTAAGATATAATCATAGATCCGTATGCCCAGGGTAGCGTGTGGAAAAGCAACTTCCCCTCTAACGGGTTTTTTGGTAGCCCTCACCTGGTCGATCTCCCGCTCATGCATCGCGGCATGCCATTCTTCATAGCCGTTTTCCCGCAGGCCTTTACCTACAGCGGTATCCCATGTTTTCCCCCACATCGCGAGCAGGGCGCTGTTGACGTAGGTGAAACGATAATCGAGGTCCCAGACATACATCAGGTCAGGAGTGCCTGAAGTGATCGCTTCATAAACCCTTTTTTGCCGGTCGGCCTGTTCCCTGGCTTCGCGCAAAGCGTTTTCGATCCGTTTACGTTCCGTAATATCGCTGGCCGTGCCAAGCCATTCGGTAATATTGCCCTGATCGTCCAGGATAGGGACTGCCCGTGAGAATGTCCAGCCCGGGGACCGGTCAGCGCGTAATACCCGATGCTCCAGCTGAAATATCTGTTTTTTCCGAATGGCCTCATCAATCGTTTTGTTGACTATTTCCATATCATCCGGATGAATGTTTTGGGCTCGCCACTCGGTGACAGGTTCATGCGTGTCTTTTAAAAAACCGCGTCCGTCCAGTTCCCGCATGACTCCCCAGTCTGCGCTTAGGCTGTAGATAACGTCAGACGATGCAGTGATCAGAGCCCGGAGGCGTTCTTCGCTGGCTATAATGGCCCGGCGTTCCTTTACTTGCTTGGTGTTTTCGAGTACCCAGACCGACAGCTTGCTTACTTTGCCGTTAGCATCCAACACCGGGGCATAAACAAAGGTTACCACGATCAATTCCTCCCGACCATGACGTATCAGCATGAGTTCTGCTTCGTCTGCATGATAGGCCTTGCCGGTTTGGGCAACGTCTTTGAGCACGGCTTCATAGGCTTCCCGCGCTTCTGCAAAAGGTTCCCAGTACCATTTACCGATAATGGCGTCTTTGGATTTCCCTGCGATCTCCAGGAATTTATCATTGAGCAATTCCGCTTTAAAAGTAGCGGCATTAAGTATACAAATACCAATCGGGGCACTTTGTACCACCAGGTTTAATTGCTCGTTGTCCTGTAAATCCATAATCCCTTCAAAACCTAAAAATAAATATTTTGTTTTGATCAGGGTGCACTGCCTTTACACTTTGCATCTGTGCCGAGATGGTCAGGCACCACGGAGGCGAGATAGGGATAGGAAGCGGCCTGGAAAAGATTGTACATATCGTTTGCTATGCCGGTTAATGACTGCTAAAGCGTTCGCCAATAATTTAAAATCGTTATAAGTTCGGTGCCCCCAACGAATTCTGTCAGCAATTCAAAGTTTATACTACTTTGGAAGTTAAAACAGCACACCGAAATTGTCTTCACAACGACTCGCTAAATGGTTAAATAAATATCGGTTTGCGACCATTATCTGACAAGATGTTCAGTTTTTAAACTGGCTTTCAATCAGTTTTTTTAATCTCTTTCTGATGAGTCAATCAAATGATTGGCTCACCGAATTACTCACCAGATATATATGACATGATAATAAAACAGCTTGTTGGTTGAAAATTAAAAGCCTGTATTTCGTGCGAAATACAGGCTTTTAGCCATTTTTGATATGAAAATCAGCGGAGAGGGAGGGTTCAGAACCTTCCTCTGTATTCTTTTGATCTTCAGTCGATCATATGATCTTTAAAAATTGACTCACCGCGTGACTCACCAGTTTTTTCTTGCCGTCTATCGGAACGCAAATCTTATGCGAAGATAATAGAAGATTGATGAGATTCAAAAGCTTCATGAGTAAAGCTCAGATCTCATGGTCATTACTAATGCAATGATCATGAGGATTTAACCGTTCTATGTCACCTGCACTCATAGCACCAGTTGGTGGATTAAAAAACATAAAATATTTTAATAATTATTATATGTTTTTTAATCCAGCTATATTAGCAACTATTATTCTTTGTACCCGTACATAAAATAGAAGTGTTTAATACACCTTATCACTTATTAATGAAACGCATAATACTCACGCTGTCGTCGCTGTTTTTGTATACCCTTTGTTCAGCGCAATCATCCGCCCGGGAATTCCAAAACTTAATCAATGTTGCTACTGCCCTTCGCTGGCGCACGCCTCTGGCGTGTGATAATTTCAGCAGAGCAATCAGGTAAAAGCTATTTGACACTATTGCGTAAGTTCATAAACATGCAAATCCCGGATGACTCATATATCTGGGATTTTGTTGTAAATAGGTAAGCCGGTATTTTAAATAAGTTAAGAAATCTGTTATAACTGGACAAACAGGCGATGCCAGGTTATCGGGATAATGCCGGCATGCCGCGATGATTATCTATTGAAAATTATTACTCATCTGGAACATCGGCAGGTACATGGCAATGAGAATCACACCTACGATAGCCCCTAAAAAAATGATGATCAATGGTTCCATCATGCTGCTGATCGTAGAGGTCTTGTATTCTACTTCGTCTATATATTGTTCTGATATTTTAGCGAAGAAATAATCAAGCTGGTTGGTTTCTTCTCCTACTTTTAACAGCTGGATCATTTTGGCGGGGTAGATCTTAAACTGCTGCAGACTCTGATGCAGGGATCTTCCTTTCAGGATGTCGTCTTCCACTTTTTGCAGCGAGGATTCGATCGGGTAATAGCCGATCATTTGCCGGCTCAGAGCGATAGCCCTTAACAAAGGCAACCGGGCATTGATCAGCAGGCGCATGGAATTACAAAAACGGGCCAGGTAGATCTTTTGCACGATATTGCCCGCAAGCGGCAGGCGCAGCACCAAAGCGGAAATAAATTGCCGGTAACGTTCTGTTTTGCGGCTGTACCAGGTCAAACCCGTGATGACGGCGATCACCATCACAAAATAATAAAAGTTATTTTCCAAAGCCTGTGACATACTGATGATCTTTTCTGTGATCCAGGGAAGCTGGCCGCCAAAACGTTTGAACACATCGCCGAACATAGGCACTACAAATTTCAGCATAAAAAATACCGCACCTAAAGAAGTACTTAACACCACACAGGGATAGGTGAGCGCGGAAACGATTTTCCGGCGCTGTTTGATCTTGTTCTGATAGAATTTCGCGAGATCCCCGAGCACTTCAGTCAGCTTGCCGGTCTCTTCGCCGATCTGTAAACTGTAAACCTCGTAAAGGGAGAACTTGCCGGTTTGCTCCAGTGCCTGTGAAAAAGGCACCCCTTTCAGTACGGCTTCCTGGATCTGACTGAACAACTGCTTATCCTTTTCTTTTTCCTGGTCGGCAGTGATGAGTTCAAAACTGCTTTTAAGGTTGATGCCTGCCAGCAGCAGGGAGTTCAGCTCCAGGTACAAAGCTTCTTTTTTTTTATCACTCAGGTCCCGGCTGCCAAAACTGATGTCCTTATTGAGTAAAGCCGAGAGGCTGCTTTCGCTGCTTTGCTTTAGTGGCTTTGGCTTTTTTTTAGGTTCGTACCTGCTCAGGTCAATGTATGGCATCAGTGTAAGGGCTGGAATAGATTAACAGAACTGTATGATTTATGGTAATGATACGGAATTTTCTGTCCGTCCGCCAACAACACGATTTGCAGATCATCGATTTTCTTTTCCTCGCCGTCGGGCGTATTGCCCTCAACAGGAACAGATTCAAATGAGGTACTAAAGCTTTCGGTGCTGATTTTAAAAGTATCCGCAAGCAGTTTTTGGCGGATCACCCGGTCAGCCTGGAATCGGTAAATGACGGTATCTTTATTGCTTCTCATGGTCACCGTATTACTATCTCTCCATATAATTTCGGCTTTATCAATATCCCTGCTCAGGCGCCGGTCAAGGAAGGCGAGGGTGCTGGTTTTACTATTACGGTCGACAAAAGAGAGGTATGATTTACTGATGATGGCATAAGCACTGTACATCAGGCCGATCACAATAGCAGAGATGAGCATCGCAACAGTAAGTTCCATGATCGTGAAGGCCGGGACCCTATTTTTATTCTTCATGGTCAATGATCACTTTTTTAAGCCGGGCTACCTGCTCGTGGTTGGGGTCAAAAGCGGTCAGTGTAATGGCCGACAGCCCGGGCTCGTTTTCAAATGGGGTTATTTCCTGTTTGATGGTCAGATCATCAACAGAGATAGTTTGATCGGTATGATCTTTTGCCTGTTCGGCCTGAAGCAACGTGTGCTGTAATATGGCCTGCGCCTTCAGCTTTTTAACAGAAAGCGACAAACGGTTTACATTGGTAAAGATCATCATGGCGATACCGAACACCACAATAATAATGATCATCGAGATGATCACTTCCAGTATGGTAGATCCCTTGACGCTATGTTTGTCTGTCAGTTTGCTTCCAGCCATTGTAGGATTTTTTTGGATTTTCCGGCAACAGGTGTAATGTCGCTGCTCAGATAATAGCGAGAAAGCGCCCGGGAGTCCATGCTGACATTGATCAGGTAATTTTCGTACATGGTAAATTCGCTCTGGTATAAAAAGCGTTTAGTGAAAACACTACCGGCTATCGTTGTTCCGCTTCTCAGGTTTAAAATCCCCATGGAATAAACCTGCCCCAGCACCCTGGTCTTTTTGCCAAGTGAAATAACCGGCGGCAGTTGTTGATCGTCTCTCTGATAGCTAAAAATTAACCCTTCACAATTAGTTCGGTCCCCGATGTTTAATTTAGCAGGCAGCCCCACGGTATTGCCAGTGGTAAAGCGAAGTATGCCAAGGCAGGATGGGTAGCTGAAATTACAATTGCGTTCTACACTGATGGAGTCCGTAGCGAAAAACTGGCAGCTGCCCCGGAAACCACTCTTGATTAATATACCTTTGGCGAATACCAATACATTGTTCAGGCGGGTAGTGCTGTCGATGACCAGGGTGGTGTCGGAATATAAAATAATGTTCCCATTAAGGCTGACATGGCTCATTGTCTTTGCCTTTTTACCAAAGCTGTAACTGAGGGTTGATTTCAGAAAAGACCGGTTAATGCTGTCCGTCCCGGCGGGGAGATCGTTAACGGGCGGTGAAAACGATAATTGTTTTTTCAGATAATCCAGCCTGGCTGCGGAAAGTGGCGGCAGCTTTCTTTCGCTGTCAAATGTTTTGCCGTTAATAATGTTCTGATCGCCAGTATAAGCCTGGTTGTCCACGTAGGCTGTCCTGATGCCGGCCTTGGGAATATATACGTTTCCCCGGATAAGCGTATTACCGCTGACGGAAACAGGACGGTCTTCATCGATCAGGTATAAAGCCCCCCATTTAGTGGAGTCGATACTGTTTGCTAAAGAAAAAACTTTATAAAGCGTGTCCCTGCTGATGAATGCGCTTGCACTGCATACATCAAAGATCCCCCAGCTTGTTTTTTTTAAGTTTATCGAATCTGCATCGCCTTGGAAAAGGCTGAAAATACGCCCATCCTTATAAATACTATCCCTGCTGTTGAGTAAAATAGAGATGCCGGAGTTCAGGTTGTTCTGCAACTGGTCGGTACGGAACTTTGCCTGGTATTGGGATTTATAAAGGTATGCCGCCACGATAAGTGCAGAACAGATCACGCCAATAACCAGGGTGATCACAATGACCATATACAGGGCGGAGGCTTTGAGCATGTTATGGTGTTTTGGGTTGCTGGGGATCGGCAGCTTTCTTTTTGAAAATGTTGATCTTTTTAAGGAAGCTGCCGTTTTTAGCCGGTACTATTTTCCCGTTTTTGTACAGGGTGGTTTTAACAGAATCGGTAGCTGCATGGTAAACGATCTTGCCGTCCAGCTGATCATGATCATATCTCCCTGACTGCGTTTCGTTACCACTGGCATCATAATAGGCGAATTTTCCTTTTTTTACACCTTCATCCCAGGTAATGATACTGCTGAGCCGGCCCGCTTCGTTCCAGGTTTTCCAGGTGCCATCTTTGAGGCCGGCCTTAAATCCTCCCTGCATAATCAAATGATGGTTCCTGTCAGCCTCCTCGTAAATGCCGTTGAGCAGCTTGCCGCTGAAACCGCCCTGTTGCTCATGGATGGAATTACTCCCAAACCAGTAATACAAGAGCCGCGGCGATGTGGAAACCGTACCTGAAACAGGGTTCACCTGGGTGCGAATTGTTTTCGCTGAATCACTAATATGAATATTATAAAGGCCGTAATCCGGGATTTGGGCCATAGCACCGCGGAATGACAGAATGAAAATGAAAAGTAATAGCTTTTTCATGGGTTTGCTGGCTTAAGGGGGATGTATTTTATTTTGCCCTGGTAGTTGACCCTGATCGAGTCCCGCAGGTTTTTGATCAGTTTCAGACTGCCAGTCGATTCGCCTTCGCTCATCATCAGTTCTGTTCCGTTCAGGTGAACCATGGCCACCAGCTTTTTCGAGTCCGGGTTTCTTACATATCCCACGTATCTGATAAAATCCCAGTTCATGGCGGGCGCAACCGGATGATGTCCTGCCTGCGCCGGGCCCGCGGGAATATGCTTATAGCTGACGGTATCTTTAGCGGCCACCATACCAAAGGGATCGCGGTAGTTCAGCCGCAGGTGCGTGGTATCCCGGGGAACAGTATAATCATTATAGGCTTCTTTTTTTACAGGCCCCGATATGGCTGGCTCATCCGGCTCATTATCCCCCATTGCCCCGAAAACACGGTAGAGGATCAGCCCCCAGACGATCAGGACGGCGGCACCGAGCAGGTATGTGAATTTCTTATTCTTCATATGGCCTGTTATTGCAGTACAAAGCTTTGCAGCGCCGAAGGAGTACTTTCATTCCCGGCTGCATCAAGCGCGGTGACCTGCCAGTAGATCCTTTCCCCGGATGCCCCCAGGGTGAAACTGTAAGTATTGGCATTCAGTAAAGCAGGGTAGGCTGTGCTGTACAAGGTAGTCGAGTCGGCCTTGTATACATATAGTTTATAGATGGATGCCGTGGCCGATTTAGTCCATTGCAGGCTGACCGGTTTATTGACCACTGCGTTGTTTTGCGGTGAGCTAAGCGTTACACCGGCAGGTGCGGTGGCGTCGAAGCTGATATTATTGACAACAGACCATTTGGATTGTTCCGTAGCGTTCTCAGCCCTTACCCGCCACTGATAGTTCTGGTCTTTGGGGAATTTATAAGTATACTGCTGGCCCGGGATAGTCAGGTCAATGAGTATATTGCTGGCATCAGCAAAATTATTGGTGTCTGCCTGGATGTGGTAGTTAACAGCACTGAAAAGTGCCCCCCATTTAAATGTTATACTGCTTTGATTGGTGACCGTATTGTTTGCAGGGGAACCGAGGATCACGGCTTGAGCGGTAAGTGATGAAGGGATGACGGTAAGGTGATTAGGCGTACTGAATTCCGTTTGGGAGCTGCCGTTCTCTGCCCTTACCCGCCATTGATATTCTCCGGGGTCGAGTGTTAGTATAAAGCGGTTCCCTTTAACCAGGGTATCGGCAACCAGGCCGCCAACGGTATCAAAGCCGGGTGTTACAACCTGCAGACGATAGTAGAGTGCATCCTCCACTTCAGCCCACCAGAAATTAATATTATAGTTTGTACTTTGATATTTATTTGAAGGTGCGTTGAGCGTTACCACTCGTTTGCTGATATTCGGCTCGATAAAATCCTTGCAGGCTGACAAAGAAATCATTAGCAGGACAAATAATATCTGTGCGGGTTTAAGTTTCATTTCGACTAAATTAAATATAATTCATGAAATGGTTTAAATGATTTTTGAACCCCGGATTAGCAAAATGTCAGCGTATCATGTTTTCGGGCTGGGGCTTTCTCACTGTTATAATTTACTCTTGGTGAATTATTGCTCTTCGCTTAGTGTATAATAAGCAATCTTTAACCGGCTGAATATCAAATATTATTAAATGAGAGTATTTGCACCGAATTAAATATTTGTTAGCTTAGTGCTGAAATTTAATAATGAAGTTACCTAAATTAAAATCACAAAAGCGCCTTGCCGCGTACACACTTACCGAGATCCTCGTCGTGCTAGTGATCATCGGGATATTGGTCTTGCTGGTGTTACCCAACCTGCTCCCGCTAATTACGAAAGCCAAAAGTACTGAAGCGAAATTACAGCTCAATCACTTACAGGTATTGGAAAAAAACTACTTCTACGAGCATTCCAAATATTCCAAGGACCTAATCGAGCTGGGCTTTATCCAGGAAAAACTGAGTACGGAAGGAAAGGATGCCAAAGCTAATTACCGGATTGAGATCACCAACGCATCCAATACCGGCTTTACAGCCAAAGCTACTGCTGTCGTTGATTTTAACGGTAACGGTACGTTCAATGTTTGGGAGATTGACCAGGACAAGAACCTGAAAGAAGTAACCCCGGATTGAGGTGTCGCTGGTTTTAAAGTTAGTGATCCTGATGGTGCTCAGTGCTTTGGCAGTTCAGGATTTTAAGAGCCGGTCGGTATATTGGTTTTGGTTCCCTTTTTTAGTGGCTGCTTTTGTCGGTATGCACTGGCTAAGGTTTCGTCAACTGGATAATTACTGGGAACCGGTTACTTTCAATCTTCTTTTTGTCAGTTTGCAACTTGCTGTACTGACCATATACTTTTCGCTCAAAAATGGGCGGGTCGTCAATATTACTCATCAGCTTCTGGGCTGGGGAGACATCCTGTTCTTTTTAGCTGCTGCTTTTTATTTGTCAGTATTGAACTTCGTGTTCTTTTATGTGGCAAGTTTGATTGTGGTATTGTTTTGCTGGTTGCTATGGAGGCTCATTTCCGTAAAGAGGGGGCACCACATCCCGCTTGCGGGGTTTCAATCCATTTTGTTGATCATGTTTTTAATTGCTGACTGGTGTTATTTTCACATCGATGTGACGGATGATAACTGGTTACGACATATCCTTTTGTTATGAGAAGCGGGGAAGAAATTTTATTGTTAACCGAAAATATTCATTTGCTCAGCAAGGACCAGGCCTGGCATTACCGTGTTCTGCCCAAAAGCGGAACACACTTCCGGATGGAATTGTATTGCGAAGCCGGAGTGGATGAAGACGGCCTCGCTACTGAACTGGAAGTGTTGCTAGGAAAGGAGGTGTTGCTGGAGCCGATACCGGTGACCATGATCGCCAGGCTGCTTTCCAAGTATTATCTGCGGGATAATGCGGTAGCGGGCGCTACTCAATTACAATTGAGTAATCACGCGGATGATTTTCTCGAGAACCTGATCGCAGAAGCGAAAAATCTGAAGAGCAGCGATATCCACATCGAACGGTATGAACACAAATGCCGGGTAAGAATCAGGATCGACGGAAACATGGTAGAGCGCTACCTGCTCAAAAGCGATGGTTATCCGGCACTGATCAATAAGATCAAGATCTACGCCAATCTGGATATTGCCGAAAAACGGCTGCCACAAGATGGCAGGATCAACTTCAAAAGAGGCGACAGCCAGTTTGATATCCGTGTTTCCGTATTGCCAACCTTATACGGTGAAAAGGTGGTGTTGAGGTTGTTGAATAATGATGCAACTGATATCGACCTGAACAGCCTTGGTTTTTCGCGTTTTGACCTGGAAAATTACCTGCAGGGCGTCAAACGTCCTAACGGTATCCTGCTTATCAGCGGGCCTACGGGTTCGGGAAAGACAACTACGTTGTACGCTACTTTAAAATTATTGAATAAAGAGACTCGGAATATCCTGACCATAGAGGACCCGGTGGAATATACGCTGGAAGGAATCAACCAGGTACAGCTGAAAGAATCAATCGGGCTGGGTTTTGCCGCTGCACTGCGCACTTTCTTGCGGCAGGACCCGGATGTGATCATGGTAGGGGAGATCAGGGACCCGGAAACAGCCAATATGGCAATCAGGGCAGCACTGACCGGTCACCTGGTATTGTCAACTATCCATACCAACTCAGCCTGGGGAACGGTGTCACGCCTGATCGACATGGGGATACCATCATTTCTTGTGGCGAACACTTTAAGCACCACGGCAGCACAACGTTTGATCAGGCTGCTGTGCCCGCATTGCAAAACGCTGCATGATTTTGACAATTCGATGTATCCGCGGCAGTACCGGCCTTCACGTGATGTGGCACATCATTACAAGCCGCATGGCTGTGAACAGTGTTACTATACCGGTTATAAAGGAAGGAAAGCGGTTTATGAAGTCATTCCGATTGACCTTGAGTTAGCCGAAGAGATTAAGAAAGGGAACGCAAATATCCACGGGCTATTGTCGGAGCGCGGTATCCATACGCTGGCAGAGAATGCATTTGAGATATTCAGTGAAGGCTTTACTTCAATTGATGAGATCTACCCACTATTATTTAATTATTAAGTATGATGATGAAAAGAATTTTAATTTTTATGGTTTTTGTCGTTGCTGTTGGTGCCGTCGTTCCGGTTTTAGCTAAAGGAAAGAATGCTGCAGCGAACGTCAGCCCGAGGGGAGGCAGAGCGATCAACATGTTGGCGACATTAAATAAAAAGCCGGAAATATTCGCCGGTAAAGCCGGGAACGCCGAAATGTTCTATGCAGGGAGTAACGGTTATTTGAACAAGGAGAGCGCGGTGAATGATTTGCATTTATTCCGGGCCAACCTATGGCATAACATAGCAAACCCTACAAGGATGAAAACTGTTCCCGCAATTGGAAAAGGGAATTCAGCATTCAGGGATCAGAACATCATATCTGTTTGCGGACCGAAGATAAGCTGCCGCAAAGTGGCCGGCTTCATCCAGAACACCGGTGGCCCGGGGCCAAAGGTACTGATCGAATTATTCAAAGTGAACGTCTATAGTTCCTGGAGGATAGCGGGTGTGCAGGATAACGGTAAAACCGGACCCAGTTTATCCTGGGGCCCGGATCATATCTTGACTTCAAAAAGCATAGACACTTTATTGGACAGGCTGAACAAAAACGCTTTTATTAATCTTGGGCAGGTAGCGCCGGCTTTTTTTGACAACCTGAGGGCGCTTGATGATCATCATAAAATTGAAGTAGGCAGAATACCCAAATTGATCGCAACCAACGCAAAGGCTGCGAAGCTGAGCCTCGGCAGTAAAGGCTATTACCTGAAAAATAAACAAACCGGAAGCGCTACGGCAGCTTCAAAATCTGCGTCCTCAAAAGTTTACGAATTGGTAAATAATGAATTATCGGTCGAGTTCAAACCAGATACATCAAATGATGATGAACTAAGCCTCGGCATCAGTGTGAAGATTGCTAACTCAATTAAAAATCCAGGGGGCTCTTTCGACGCCCCGGTGATCAGTAAATCCGATGCCAGTTTACCGTTTCACAGTGGCGATGTTATTGTTGTAGGCGGGATTGGGCAGTTAGAGAGCAGGGAAACCCCAACACATGATCCGTCCTACAAATGGGTCTTCATGGGGTTACCGAAACCCAAATCAGGCATTGTCAGCATACTGTTTATTAAACCTATGGTTATCAGGTAAGAGAGCGGATGTCAGGCTTCCGGTTAAATAGCTTAGGACTTAACAGGGTAGATGGTAATAAGCGGGAAGCGATTGCACCGCCAGAAGGGGCTTGTCAAGAGCGGGAACCTTCAATCCGGGGCCGAGGACATTATCGATAGAATGTGGAAATCCACAGGAATGAAATGATTTGCCCGCTGTTATTTAATTATTAAGGAGATATGGGGAAAAGATTTTTACTTTTTTTATTTTTTATCATTAGTACCGGATGCCTGAGCCCAACTATGGCGCAGGAAACAGAGCGGATCCAGGGTATCCACCAGAAACTGGATGACCTGACCGTAAGGGTCCCCGGGCTCGGTCAGCGTGTGCAACTGAGGGTCAGTGGTGTTTCGATCAGGGAATACCTGAATACATTGGCACGCGTCAATGGTTTGAATATCAGTGTTGATCCGACGCTGACGGTAACGGTTTACGATACGTTTAACAATGCGACCGCAGCCAATATCCTCATCTTACTGGCGCAAAAATATAACCTGGATATTTCGGTTGTAGGAACAATTATTTACGTTACCCCCTTTCAGGACCCCAACCGTTTTGTGAAGCCGTTGGTGAAGGACATCAGCGCAAAGTATAACCAGGCAGAGAATAAACTGTCACTGGAATTGCAGAATGACAGCCTGTCGGCGGTAGTTAAAAAGATCAGCCAGGTTTCTGGTAAGAATGTGATCGTGCCGGGTTCGCTACAGAATAAGCTGGTAACGGCGTTCATCGAAGGAGCTCCTTTTGACGGGGCGCTGGAAAAGCTGGCTTTTACCAATGAATTGAAAATGGTGAAGACCGGTGACGGTTTTTACCTGTTCCAGCCATTGGGAGAAAATGAGGAATTGTATATCAACGGGGATAAGAACACTTCTGTACGGAAAAATTTCCGGCCTGCCGGGCCTTCGGCTGGAGGCGCGACGGGCTTATATGTCCGGATCGTGAATGGTCAGAAACTGATCTCTGCAGATGCGGTTAATGCGCCGATCAATGATATGGTTAAGCAGGCCTCTCAGGAAACCGGCAAAAGCTACTCGATCTATTCGGAGATCAAAGGCAACATTACGTTGCACGTAATGGATGTAAGTTATGATACGTTTCTCAACCTGCTCTTCAAAAGTACCGAGTATACTTTTCATTCGGAGGGCGGGATCTATATTATCGGTGACCGCAAGCAGGAAGGCTTAAGATCTTACCGGGCCATCCATTTGCAGAACCGCGCTATTGATACGGTCATGATGATGATTCCGTCCGACTGGAAACGCGGACTGGAAATCAAAGAATTCCGGGAACAGAACACCCTGCTGGTGTCAGGATCGGATGCACAGATCAACGAAGTGGAAGCTTTTATCAAGCAGCTTGACGTTTTGGTGCCAAGCGTGTTGGTTGAAGTGACGCTGATCGATATCCATAAGTCAAATACGATATCTACCGGAATTTCGGCAGGCGTTTCAGATAGCGTAAAAACAGGAGGGACGGTCCTTTCAGGCCTGGATTATACGTTTGGGGCAAAATCGATCAACAGCTTCCTGAGCAGTCTGAGTAAAAATAGCTCTATTAACCTGGGTAGAGTGACGCCCAATTTTTATATCAGCCTGAAAGCGCTGGAGGAAAGTAATAATGTCGATGTTCGCTCAGTACCCAAACTGGTCGCACTAAACGGGCACACGGCCAAAATGAGCATCGGCAGCAAAAGATACTATAAAAACACGACCCAGAATGTGATCACGACCACAGCCACGCAATCCATTTTTTCTAATGTGTATGAGGCCGTGAATGCTGACCTGTCGATCGGGATCAAGCCGCTCGTATCGGGCAATGATGAGGTTACGCTTGGCATTAGCGTCAATATTTCTGACTTTACTTCTATCCCGACAGACGGCTCACCGCCGCCCCAGTCGATCAGCAAGTTCGAAACCAGCTTGCGGGTACATAGTGAAGATACCATTGTATTGGGGGGGATTGAAAGGACAGAGAGTGACGAAAGCGGCTCCGGTATCCCTATCCTTTCCAGGATCCCCGTGTTAAAATGGATCTTCAGTAGCCGGACGAAAACCAAGTCTAAAGTAGTGAGTGTGCTATTCATCAAATCGACCATTATCAGATAGGCCTATGGAATTGCTGGACAGGTTTTACGGCATTAAACAGGCGGGGGGGCTGGCTATTGTTATCGGTAAAGATGGCGGCGCTGTGGTTAATTACTGCCAGGTATCCCTGGATGGTAAAAACCTTTCCTTTGAAAAGAAAGTTACCGGGCTAAGCCTGCAAGAATTGGGAAAACAAGGCAAAACAGGAATACCCCTAAGTGTCAGTATCTCCGGCAGGGGCGTACTGTATAAACAATTGGAGAGGATAGATGAGATTGACGCTTCGAATTTCTCCTCAGTGCTCCCTAATGCGTCCATAGATGATTTTTACATACAGCATTTCCCTTCCGGCGGACATTCCTTTGTGGCGGTAATCCGCAAGACGGAGGCGGACAAATGGCTGGATGCTATTTCGGAGCAGGGACTTTCCCCGCTCATGCTGAGCCTGGGACCGTTTCCCGTAGCACATATCCTGCCGCAACTGAATATCTATGATGAGGAAATCATATTTGCCGGTATAAAAATTGAAAGATCTGCAGATAAAAGCTGGGAAAAAGTCAGTTCTCACGAAGAATTCCATGCCCCCTATACCATCAAAGTAGAAAACGAAGTGCTTGACCAGCAATTGCTGCTGCCTTATGCTGCGGCTTTTCAGTTGCTCCTATCTGGCAAACTTGATGCGGTCAGGGCTGATGTATCTGCGCTGGAATCAGCTTTTGATGGATTGATCAGCGAAAGGAAGTTCAAAGTGAACGGTATGGTGATCCTGCTGGTATTTTTCGTTTTGCTGCTGGGTAATTTTGTGTGGCTTTCGGGGCTGAATGCTGACAATGCCCGGCTTGCGGCAGAAGTAAGCAGTTCAGCCAGGACAAGTACAGATCAGCAGGCCTTGAATGACGAGATCAGACAGAAGGAGACTTTGTTAAGAGATCTTGGATGGGACGGCGGGATCAATAAAAGCAGTTTGATTGATCAGGCGGCGGCATTGATGCCCGGGGAGATCACACTAAAAGAGATCAGCTTGAACCCAATTGACGGGGCAGCCGATCATGGTTTTGGCAGCATGAAGTTCCGGGAACGCAAGATCCTGATCCGGGGAGAGTCGGCACAGATCATCCCTGTCAATGAATGGGCAGCCCGGCTTAAATCGAAGAAATGGGTGAAGAACGTGGAGCTGGAAAGCTACAACTTCAATAATGAACTCAATACAGGTATATTCACAATAACGCTAAGCTATTGATATGCTGAAATACTGGCCTTTTAAAAAAGTTTATCTGTTGGTGCTTGGAACTGTTCTGCTGGTTTTTACGGGCTACGAGCTGGCCTTTAAACACACCCTGGATGCCAGGAATGTGAATGGACAACTCAGGGAACAGCTGGCCCAACAAAACAACGCAACTGAGCAACCTGGGTATACCGACCGGAAAAATGCCAACCTGGACAGGATCATTGGCCTTTACCATGCAGATACGGTGACGTACAGGAGCAGCGCGATCAATGCTATAGCCTTCCTCGCGGAAAAAAACAATGTCAAATTTGTAAGTGCCCCGGTGCAGGATAAAGGTTACCATATGGACAAGTATATTCTTCAAAAACTGACTTTCTCAGGGGATTACTTTTCGCTGCTGAAATTGCTGAACGAGTTACATGGAGCAAACGGCACAGGGATGATCCGTTCCTGTGCTTTCAGGGTTCCGTCAAGGCAGGATATGGCGCTGGCAAATGGAAAGGTGTTGCTGGATGTTTTTTTTGAAGTAGTAATTTAAATCCAATCATTTTTAAATCAAATCGCTGATTGAATGTCAGTTGAGAGCAGCAGGAAAGTGTTTTAGTTTTCAGGGAATGCTGATATGATTCTTTCGTATTAGCACTGATTTTGTTGTTGATTATAAAAATAATCTATTAATTGTTCGGCTTAAAGGGGAGATTGTTTTATTAAAAAGGTTTTATGTTTCGCAAAGAGCAAGGGTTTAAGTGTTGAATTTAGATTTTTTACTTAAGTTGAAATTTACCTGTAGGCTGTTAAAGGGTGTGTTGGAAATTACTGTTCAGACGGCATCCGATTGGCTTAGATCAATTACCGGTGGACAGGTAAATACTACACGGCCTTCCAGAACAATTCAAAGAGATAACACCAAACGAATTGATATCAGGTCAAATAATTTAATAGAAATGAAAGCATTTGCGGTCTTTACCATCAAACCGTCCAGTATGGAGTATGGCGAGTTTCTGAACGGAGGCATCTTGTTTTATGTCGATGGCACCGGGAAACATGGCCTAGTCGCCGAGCTTGATGCCCTTGTGTATAACTTCGGTGGTGGATCAAAATGGGGTGGTGATAATAACTCTGGTGTCTTGTTTACAACCAGCAAAGGAATCGGTACCGACAATGCCAACACCAATACCATTGTTTCTAAATACGGGACAGCCCAAACAATTGCCTATGCAGCATTAACCTGTTACAACCTCGGCAAAAACGGCTACAACGATTGGTATTTACCATCAATTGACAAATTATCGCTATTGAAGAAAAACCTCTATGACAATCCGCTTGGGCTGGCTCCTGGGCATTTTTGGAGCTCTACTACAGTTGCGGGATACGCGTGGTGTTTAGGGACTGATGCCGTTACAGACAGCCCAGATCAATTCCTCATATCATCGTATGCAACCGTATGTTCGGTGCGGAGTTTTTAATGTTTTGAGGGCGTATCACCGGCAAATCGGTACAATAAAACACTTGCGAAACTTCGCTTTTTTCTGTCCTTGCAAAATCAGTGACCATTATCACTGACTCTGCGACAGGTGTTTATACTGTCTTTTTATGGTGAAAACACCTACTTATTTTTTAATATCTGGTGCTTATTATTGTAATGATATTATCATAACGCTTTCGCAAGCGCTCTTTGCTTGCAATTAACTATAACCCTTATCACAAATGAAAATATGATACTTCCATCCTCTTTTCCGCTCTCTTTTCTTTGCCTTAGTAAAAGTGACTATGTTCAACCAACAAATGCCGACATACCTAAAACGGCGTTGCCAGCCAGCCTCAGGATCGGAGCCAGTACGCACCCTTCATCAAAATGACAAGCGGTACCGATACTAAAGGAACAACATCTTTTTTATGGACATGATGGTTTCCAGTGTCTGCAAGACCTTATACACAAAGACGAGAACTCGATCAAATACTTCGACTATCGTTTACAGAAACAATAACAACCATTCACAATCAAAAAATAATTAAAATGAAGAAAACCTTATTATCACTAACTCTCTTGCTTACTTCTTCAATTATTGCTCACGCCCAATGGACAACCACCGGTACGACGACCTCGACCACGTATTCAGTGGGTATCAGACTGCTCAACGGCGAGTATTGCTTCATGTTCGCGGCATTCTCCGCAAGCGCCCAAGGCATCACCCACAAAGTCTATGACTTTGGCATTCGCAAGTAACTAAACACCATATCAATATGAACAGAACACAAACCTTTACCACAACACTGATTATTGCCGCTTTAAGCCTTGCCCTTGCTTCTTGTAAGAAGACCTCGGACGACGCGACCATCCCAACGGAAACCAAGTCAAACTGCTGACTACTGGCACGTGGAAACTCAACAAAATAGAGTGGCTGGCAAAAGGCGGGGCATGGGGTGCCGTTGACATTCCCGATACCAAGAAGGGCGCTACCATTGCGTTTAATGCCGACAACACCTACAGCGCGGTATCGCCGTCGAGTACTACACATGGCACATGGAAGTTTTCCGCGGACTATTCGCAGATTACGATAGTGAATGGACACACAGGAGGAACGCTCGAATTAACCATCTTATCGCAAACCACCCTGCAGATGGCAGATATGACCCCGTTTTCAATCCTCAGCAACCCGAATGATCCTTTCGGGTACTATTACTATTCCTGGGAACGCGAGACGTATGGTCACTAAGGGTAACCGAACTGCGGGCATGCGGGCGCGAAGTTTTTAATGTTTTGCGGGCTTATCACAGGCTATATTGGTGTATTTAAACATTGGCGAAACTTGACGTTTCTTCCGTCTTTGCAAAATGGCGACCATTGTCGCCCCCTTCAGTAGGTGTTTATACTGTCTTTTTTTAGTGAAAACACCTACTTATTTTTAATATTTGATGCTTATTATTGTAATGATATTATCATAACGCTTTTCGCAAAGCGCTCTTTGCCCGCAATCAACTGTCAGCCTTATCACGAATGAAAAAATGATACATTCATCCTCTTTTCCACTCTCTTCTCTTTGCCTTAATAAAAGTGACTATGCTCAACCAACGGATGCCGACACGCCTAAGACGGCCTTGTCGGCCCGCGCCAGGAAGAGAACTAGTACGCTCCTTCATCCCAGTAACAAGCGTACCGATACAAAGGGAACAATACCCCCTTTATGAATACGAGGGTTTTCTGCATCTGCGAAACCTCATCGATAAAGCCGAATATCCATCAAACATTTTGACTGTCATTTCCAAAGACAATTAACCATTTAAATATTTAAACTCATGAAAAAACTAACCTTCATCACCATTCTTTTCATTTTTGCATCAAATCATTTGTTTGCCCAATGGACAACCAGCGGAAATAACGTTTACACAACTACCGTTGGCAATAACGTAATCATTGGTGCCACCGCGCCATCAGTAATCAATGCCTCTTCCGGATTATTCCCTGGCGTCACGCCTAAGCAGGAGATCTTAACAGGAAGTTCAACCACCGCCTATTCCGAATTAGTGACCATTCGTCATAATGGATTAGCCGTGGATGCTCTTTCCCGCCAGTTAGGGTTAGTATTTAAACTCTCGAGTGAAAGCAGCACTGGGGAATCAGGTAAGATGGGGGGTATGCTTTTGGAAAGCAGCAACGGTTATGCGAATCTTCCGGCACTGAGTTTGCTTACGAACAACGCTCGTAGATTAACTATAGACTACAATGGAAATGTTGGCATTGGTATAACCACCCCACAAAACACGCTGGACGTTAACGGAACCATTCATTCCAAACAGGTCAATATCGATTTAAACGGCTGGTCAGATTATGTGTTCAAAAAAGGCTACCGGTTACTCCCATTAAATCAAGTAAAAGATTACATCGATCAGAACCAGCATCTGCCGGAAATTCCGTCGGAACATGAAATGATCAAAAGCGGGCTTGATGTCAGCGAAATGAACAAGCTGCTGATGAAGAAAGTAGAAGAACTGACCCTGTACTTAATCGAAATGAAAGAAGAAAAAGACAAGGAAATTAACGAACTGGCGCATCGGTTGGCTCTTATCGAAAAATCATCCGCAATCAAACAATAACTACACACGTATTAATTTTTGCCCGCAAAATGTTTCGGAAAATATTTACACTTAGCCTGGCGCTAATTTTTATGACGATACTCGGGTATTGTCAAACTACGGATCCAATAAGTCCGCCTAAAGTAGTTCCCCTGTCTCCCAATGCTGCTGAATTTGCCAAGTATGGCAACATTCCCATGAGCAATTCAACAGGGGTTCCATCCATCAGCATTCCTCTCTATGAAATCAATACGGGAAAAATAAAAGTTCCTATTTCCCTTAGCTATCATGCATCAGGGATGAAAGTTACCCAGAAATCAACCTGGATCGGATTGGGGTGGTCGCTAAATGCCGGCGGAGTGATTTCACGGGGGGTACGGGGATTGCACGATGAAGAGCCAACATACGGCTGGATGAATGAACAAGGAACCTCGGCCACCATTAAGAGTAAAATGATAAGCGGACTACAAACCTATGCTGATCTGGACGAAGTGCGTAAATACCAGGATGACACCTACGATTCTGCGCCGGATTTCTTCAGCTATAACATGCCGTCATTATCTGGGCGATTTGTTTACATGCAATCCGCTTCTGCATTCAAACCCATTCCGCTTGAGCCAATCAAAATACAACATCTCACGGCAATAGGAAATCCAACCCTTGATAACAGTTATCAGATTACCGACGTCGATGGCACGAATTATTATTACCAGGACAAACAGTCTCACTATCAAGATATAAAAAAGCCGACTGATCATGCAAATCAATCACCTACGGAACATGAAGTCCAGTCCTGGTATCTATCAAAAATAATATCAGCAGATACTAAAGACACAGTACAGTTCAATTATACTACCGTAACTACGGTTGGCGGAACCAATGAAGACTTCGAGGAAACGGAGGTGCACCATTATTACAGCAAGTATGGCGACGAGGGAACCGACTTATATGATACACAAGAAGTGAAGATGAACCAAAGCCAATATTACGACAGTTATATTATTTTGAAGGAAATCTTGTTCCGGCAAGGGAAGGTGACGTTTTATGCCAATACCCCTAGGAGGGATTACCTGGGGTGCATGCTGGACAGTATGACTGTTTTTAAGAAAAGTGGTCAACAATACAATCCTGTTTATAAATATGTGCTCAATCACGATTACTTTACGACGGCGCAACCGCAATTTGACACATGGGATTACCGTCTGCGGCTGCTTTCACTCAGTAAAGTTCCATTGATACCCAATAATACCTCAGAGACGCACCAATTTGTCTATGATACCACTCCGTTGCCAAGCATACATGATAAAAGCGCCGATTATTGGGGCTATTACAACGGCGCCTCGCAAAATGGTTTCCTCCCGGCTGTCCTACCCACAGCTCCTCAACTCTATAGACTTTATGCACAGAATAACCTGTACATAGGTGCTGCTAATCGAAATGAATCAGACACATATATTCAGGCAGGTATATTAAAAAAGATCATTTATCCGACAAAGGGGTATACTGTTTTTAATTATGAATCGCATAAGTACACTTCTGATCAAACCCAAACCCAAACGGTATCGGTAGTGCAGACATCGCTGACAGGGATAGGAAAGCGAAATGTCACAACAAAGAATACGAATTTTAATTGGCCGACTGGCACAACCACGAGCGTAGGCCCGGTAACCATTAACTTTACAGCGCACACCAACCCAAGTTCTTTTGATGCAGCGCAGCGGGCGACACTAACCGACATTACCACCAATACGGTAATGGGGATATGGGAGCATCAGGGAGATTTTACCAAACCGTACGTGGCGACTGGCGCGTTTACTTTTGACTCTACCCATCAATATCAGGTAACGCTTGTGGTGGACGACGATGCTCCTACCAAAATCACTTTTTCCCTGACGGCGCAGGTTACGAATACTACATCTGTTGTGAAAAACGGAGGTGGATTAAGAATTGCAAGCATTCAAAATTACGATCACACCGGTGCGGTTTTATCAACTGATAAATACACATACAGCGGGGAAAGCATCGGAAAGAATGATAACCTTCTTGCTGGTAATTATTTTAAAACAACCTCGGTTTTAGCTACATCCGGAGGATCTGGAGCTGGTTGTTACGAAATGACTCGGGGCCATATCTATTATTATGCCGCACCAGCGTATACCGGACAGAGTTTTGAGGGAGCTAACGTGTTATACAGCCAGGTAACTAAAACCAGCTATGATAACAATAACAATGCTAATGGCAAAACGGAATATTCGTACAACCTTTATGGGGCTTTTGATTCTATCTATAGCCCGTCGATGCCAGGAGGAAGAGAATATATAGATCAAAGTATGGGAGTTAACGCACTTCCCATAAGTGAGATCCATTACAGGAGGAACCTGGACGGCACTTATTCAAAGTTAAAAGACAAAGCGTATGGTTACGGCGGAGCCGGTTATTTTTCAGATGGCGCTACACGCATTATCAGGAATGTGGTTATCGATGATCCTTCGAATAGCTGCCATTTACTTCATCCCGGGGATTTTACGTTATATGATTATAGCTTAAGCACAGGAGCGAGAAAATTAACTGCGGTGAGAGAAACCGATTACAACGAAGCGGACTCGGCTATCATTACTATAACCACTTATGATTACACAAACCCATCGCACATGCAGGTTACGAAAACAACAACGACCAGCAGCGATGGCAAAACGCTGATCGCCCAAAATAAATATCCGGCTGATTATACAGACGCCACTTATGGTACTGATCTATTGCGTTCGCAGTCTATCAATAACACAGTCGTGGAACAGATCGTTACCAGGGACGGAAACACGGAAAAGCAGGTTGCCACTAGCTATAAAACATTTCAAGGAAGCGTTTTACCAAACCTGGTTTCGATGGCTATATTGGGAGGCGCACTGGAGCCAAGATTAAAATATAATAATTATAATACTCAAAGCAATGTTACGGAAGTAGCAAAAGTAGGTGCTCCGCTTACATCATATAAATGGGCGTACAACAATGCTTATCCTATAGCCCAGGTGGTAAATGCGTCATCTGCGGAGTTCTATTACGAAGGAAATGAGGAGAGCACGGCAGCTGGGGTAACAACAGGAGCTGCGCATACGGGAAATAAATATTCTACAACAGCTCTCGTAAGCTGGACAAAACCCAATAGCCGCAGTTATGTGATCAGTTATTGGTATCTAAGCGGCGGTATATGGAAATACAGCGGTGAGCAAGCTTATACAAGTACTTGGTTTACGATGACGCCAAGCACAGGCTATGACGACGTTCGGATTTATCCCGCCGACGCCCAAATGACAACCTATACGTATGCCCCCTTGGTGGGCATGACGAGCGCGACCGATGCGAAAGGAATGACAACCACCTATGAGTATGACAACCTTCAGCGCCTGATGAACGTACGGGATAAGGACGGCTACATAGTCAAGCATTTGGACTATCACTACCAGGGACAATAAACCGAACTGCAAATCAAAAAGACATTATCACAATGAAGCATATAACAACATTGCTTTTCGCTCTCAGCCTTCACCTATTGGCAATAAGCGTAAGAGCGCAAACGCAGGTAACGGCCCCGATGACGGGGACACCGGCAGCAGGCTCCTATTTCAGCTACAGCAGCATAAAACTTGACACAGGGTTTAAGTTTACAGCAGCAGCAGGCAGCAGTTTGAGCCTGTATATCGTTAATCCGGATTGCCAGAATCTGATAAACAGTTTCAATCAAAACCAAAATTATATAGTCACTTCCGTACCGCGGGTAGGTGGAATCAAAAATGCAGGCACCATACCAAATTCCGGGGATCTGGCGAACCGGAATGCCTGCGAGCTGATGCAGACGGTGCAATACTTCGACGGTCTCGGTAGGCCTTTGCAGACCGTGCAGGTACAGGGAAGTCCATTAAATAAAGACTTGGTTCAACCATTTGCATATGATCCTTACGGACGGGAAGCGCAGAAATACCTGCCTTATGCAGCAACGACAGCAAACGGGAGCTATAAGACTGATGCGCTTACGACAGGGATAGCAGGGTTCTACAATCCGACAGGCAATGGCACGAGCGGAAGCCAACAGGCAACCGGAATACCGGTGATCACCGTTCCCTATGCGCAAACCGTGTTTGAATCTTCTCCGTTAAACAGGGCTGTAGAGCAAGGGGCACCAGGAACCGACTGGCAACCGGCGGCAGGCCATACCCAGAAAATAGTCTATACCACCAATAATGAGATCGCAGTGACAGATCCCACCAATACGATGTTGGCGATGATATATACCGCCAAAGTGAACGCGAACCAAAGCCGGACATTGATACAAGGCAACAGTCAAGGAGCATATTATAAAGCCGGGCAATTGTATGTAACGATAAGCAAAGATGAGAATTGGGTAAGCGGCCGGGGAGGAACGGTAGAAGAATACAAAGATAAGGAAGGACATGTGGTACTGAAAAGAACGTTTAATGATACAGGAGGCCCTTTGCAGATTTTTTCGACATATTACGTGTATGACGAATTGGGAAACCTGGCTTTTGTGCTGCCTCCCGGCACCAACCCGGATGCAACGGGCATTCCGGCTTACGCGGGAAGTATGGGCTACAGCTACCGCTACGATGAACGAAACCGGCTGACACAGAAAAAAATTCCCGGCAAAGGTTGGGAGTTCATGGTTTATAATAAACTTGACCAGCCGATACTCAATCAAGACAGCTTGCAACGACAGAACAATCAGTGGACGGTAAACAAATACGATGCTGTGGGCAGGGTTATTGTAACCGGACTGTGGAATGCAGGTTCTCCCCGCGTATTAAAAACATTGCAGGATAGTATTTATGCTGGCAAGCAATGGGATAAACGCGATAGTACCAATAACGCGACAAATTATCCAACTGGCTATATTTTGAGCAGCTATCCGGTATTGAGCAAGACGTTGACAATCAATTATTACGACAATTACAATAATATTCCCAAGTTGCCGAATAACTATAAGATAACCAGCGGGGTGAGCGCAATGACCAGAGGATTGCCGACTGCCACAAAAATAGCGGTGCTGAATACCATCACTAATACCGTCCCCGATATGCTTTGGAGCGTGAGCTACTATGATGATAAAGGCAGGGACATTCAGAGCTACAAGCAACATTACTTGGGAGGAACCGCAGATACCACTAACTTTGATGTGGTGCAGAGTTATTACAACTTCAATGACCAGTTAACCAAGACTAACCGAAGACATTTTACCAAGGCGGCGATTGCTAACCCGCAACTGACGATCAATAATCAATATAGCTATGATCATATGGGGCGAAGACTTATCGTAAGAGAACAGCTCCAGAACGGAACCCAGGCGGCAGATGGGAACCCGATATTGTCTAAAATCGTCTATAACGAGGTCGGACAGGTATGGAAGAAGAACTTGCACAGCACCGATAGCACCACATTCAAGCAAATCATCACCTACGGATATAACGAGCGGGGCTGGTTGAAAAGCAGTAGCGCACCGTTCTTTGCTGAAACCTTAAACTATAATGATGCCGTTAATACCAGCAAGCAGTATAATGGCAATATCGCTAACCAATATTGGGGCACGGCGGGTAACCTGACAAATAACTATGTCTATGTGTATGACCAACTGAACAGGTTGATCTCAGGCAATTCAAGCACGACGGGAAATAATGAAAACGGAATATCCTATGACTTGATGGGTAATATTACAAAGTTGAATCGCTACACAACAAATACACTGTCCGACCAATTGGTATACACTTATACTGCTGGCACCAATACGCTAAAAAGTGTAAACGATGCCATTGCCGGTACGGTAGGACAAAAAGGTGGGACAACAAACTATACCTATGACGGCAACGGAAACCTGATAAGTGACGACAGCAAAGGAATCACGGCTATCACTTATAACCTGTTGAACCTGCCGCAGACAATCACAGGTAAGGCTACAACGTATACATACGATGCCACTGGACAGAAACTTTCGCGCTTGATCGGCACAGCCAAAACTGATTACATTTCGGGTATCCAATATGATGGTACCGCGACAGCTTCAACAATCAGCTTCATTCAAACGGAAGAAGGCCGGGCTTTGCCAAACGGAGCAACTAATTATAATTATGAATATACGTTAACCGATCACCTCGGCAACAGCAGGGTTAACTTTGATACAGGCACGGGTATCGCCCGGCAGGTTCAGGCGGATGATTATTATCCGTTTGGGATGGATATAGTCATTGGCACTCGTCCAAGTGTAAAAAACAATTATCTTTACAATAAGAAGGAACTACAGGAAAACCTTGGTTTGTATGATTACGGTAAAAGGTTCTATGACCCGATCATCGCCAGGTGGACAAGTATGGATAGATTGGCAGAGAAATATTCCATTATAAGTCCATATCAATACGTTGCGAACAATCCTATAAAAAATGTAGATGCAAAAGGAGATTCGATATTCGTAACAGCCAATCTAAAAGGCGATCATAGAATTTGGGATTCTTTTAAAACAATGGAAAGGACAGCAATTGGACGAGCAGAAATCTTAAAATTTCAAAGAAGCTCGACAACCGATATTTATATATCTTCAGAAAAAGGCAGAGATAATGCAATTATGTACACCCAAGCACATCTTGGGGCCAAAGGGATGATCAAAAATGGCAAAATTAATACAAGTGCCATGGGAAATCCAGAGAAATTTGAGTCTATGGATGGACACAAGGTTAAGCCGAAGAATGTTACCAGTATTATAGGTGTTGCTATAGATCGAGTTAACGCAGATAAATATGATAAATATGACCTAGCCATGTCTATGTATCACGAGATGGCAGCGCATATTGACGGAGACATCGGAAATGGGGATATGGAACACTTCCGTTTTGGACAAACAGGTCAAATAAAAGGTCTCGGGCTGCATTTGGGAGTTAGTGATGGAGATAACGACTTTAGTGTGACTCCCGGTAGCAACGCGTGGGGTATGATGAAGCAATTATTGCAACTAAAGATAAGTGATGGAAATGGAACCGAACTAAATAAAAGTGATTTACAAGATATGTATAATTATGAAAAATCCCATCAAAATGACAAAAAATAGAATTGCAATTTTTGCCATAGCATTACTGGTTTCAGCTTGTGGCAAGCAAAAACGTGATTTCTTCTATAATATGAGTGATCACTTCGAGGATGTGGAAGTTGATAGCCAGTTCTATTTTATAAAATCGTTTGGTCTTTCTCCTATGTCTACGAAAATAAACGGCATAGATTATTGGGCACTCAAAAATGACGAGAAATCCTATTTCAAATTACAGGGGTACCTCAGAAGGTTAAATGATTCTATTATGCTTGTACCATTCAACAACAAAGGAGGATCAGGCGAAGAGAAGCTTTTTGACTTTCGGGAGAAAAAGGGGGAAACATGGAAGGTGACGTTAAAAACCACGGAATATTATAATAGCGGCGATTCCGTTCTGCTTTCGAATATAACAAAGATTTCGGGAGATACGATTTATCTATATAGGCTCAGACCTTTTATATTTTACAAAAAAAATCAAAAGGAAGAGTACTACGGACCTATTTTTAATTTAGAGGTTTCTCGTCACAATGGACTGATTAGCATAACTAAATTAAAGGCAGGTCGGCCTGGTTTTGATTACAAGGCAATACTATATCCAAAGCAGTCTTTTATAAAAGATAAACATATTATGTTTGATTTGTAGATTATAAGTTTACGGCGCAAGGTTCTATGATCCAGCTGTTGGACAGCGGGCGGGTGTGAATTTTATTGCTGAACGAGCAGATAATGTAACTCCCTATAGTTATTATGTAGAAAACAATCCGATTTTGATGATATATCAATTAATTAGCCGATGATCGGTAGTGAAAAGTAATTGCTATCCAGAATTGAGGGATGGGATGATTAGGTTTTGCTTATTCACTCATCCCTTAAATTCAGAAAAATGAATAGTAAAAACGTTTCTATTGTCTTTCAAGATGAAGGGTACACAATATTTATGAAAGTGGCATTCGCTACCCTAATCATGGATCTATTGAAATAGTATTTGCCTTATAATCTCTATGTAGGCGTTTACCCCTGTCAATAATTGGATTACTTAAGCGTAAATTGTTTGAAAAATGTTAATCAATTATATAGACATAATTAAAGTCTTGTTTTACAGCCAAAAGGCGTCATTAAATGACATTAGCTCCAGTACTGTACGCAGTATACCCTACATCACCAAGGCTATCGGAGAGTTGAAGGACTTGAATGTTGTAAAAGAGGTCGGAATCCGGGAATCAAGCGGCGGTCGCAAGCCTGCAACCTATTCACTCGTTGCCGAATCGGGCTATATTGTTTCCGTTGCAATGAATCAGTTTGCTACGAAAGTGTCCGTAGTTAACATGAACAATGATTTTGTAGGTGAAGCACAGGAATTTGCGTTAATGCTTAAAAACAATCCCAACGCTATTAATGTACTGATTGATCATATAAGACGATGCATAGCCGACACAGGACTGCCGGAAAAGAAATTCCTCGCGGTAGGCATTACCATGCCTGGTTTTGTTGACTCGCTCTCGGGCAATAACCTGAGCTTTCTGAAATCGCCTGATGCTACATTGGTAAATTATTTGGCGGCACATATTGGCTTACCCGTCTTCATAGGAAATGATTCATCCGCAATAGCATTGGCGGAACAAAAATTCGGACTCCCAGAGGCTCGAAACAATGCAATGGTCGTGAACCTGGGCTGGGGCATTGGACTGGGAATGATCGTCAATAAAGAAGTATTTACGGGGCACAGCGGATTTGCCGGTGAGTTTAGCCATTTGGCCTTATATAAGAATGGCAAGCTTTGCTCATGCGGAAAACACGGATGTTTGGAAACTGAGGCATCGCTATTAGCCATTGAGGCTAAGGCAGCAGAGCGTCTGAAAGAAGGTGAGATAAGTAATTTAATGGCTTATCAAATCCCTTCAGCCGATAATATTATTGATGAGGCAATGAAAGGAGATGCGGTTGCTATAAAAATAATTTCAGAAGCCGCGTATGCTATAGGGCAAGGATTGGCGATTCTCGTTCACTTAATGAATCCTGAAAGTATTATTTTAAGCGGGAAGGGTAGTATCATCGGCAAATTATGGCTAACCCCTATCCAGCAAGCAATGAATGAGCATTGTATCCCTCATTTAAGTACCTATACAAAGCTGGCCATTTCACAACTTGGCAACAATGCTCAGCTACTCGGTGGAATAGCCCTTGTCATGGAAAACTTAAATTATCTTGAAAGTGGGATAGATGTCCTCATACCTGTGTAGAATCCTGAATGGAGAATATTGGAGCACAATTCAAAAAACACATTGTGTATGTCCAGCTACCGCAACGCTTTGCCTTGCGCGTATGTGCAAGTTGATGAATATGCAAATCCCAGAAGTTAGTTCATCCGGGATTTTGCTGTAAATGGAAAAACTAACCTCTAATTACAGTGCAATTCCTAATACCATTATCGAAGTTCGAATACCGAATAAAATTTTGAATAATTCGCTTAAATCTGGAGCAGATAACATGAATGCCATTTCGGTGGAACCTCAAAACCTAAAACTTCTCAAAGCGACACCATTGAATTTTAGTCCTGTTGTTAAATAATTATGATAAAAATTAAAGCAAATATACGGTTATATGCAGAGGGGCGTAAAACGCCATTTAGAAATAATTACAGACCTCTTTTCAATTTTATTGACAAAATGAAGACATCTGGTCAAATTAGTCTAATAAACCAAGTTGATTTTTCCCCCGGCGAAACAGGCGTTGTAGAAATTCTTTTTATGTCTAAAGATTTACTTGGCGATAATTTTGATGTCGGTACACGATTTACTTTTGGTGAAGGGGGTAAGCCATTCGGCGATGGAGAGGTATTGTAAATACTTAAATAAGTACAGATAAAGACAAGGCATAACATAAGGTTTAATAACCAAACTATCGCAATTAAAGAAAAATCTCTATGACAATCCGCAGGGGCTGGGACCTGGGCACTTTTGGAGTTCTACCACCACCGTTGCAGGGTACGCGTGGTGTTTGGGAACCGATGCCATTACCGACGCCCCCGACCAGTTTCTTATCTCTAATTACGCAACCGCGTGTTCGGTGCGGAGCTTTTAATTCGATTTTCACGATAAATAATTCCTCTCTGGTACACTTCTTTCACATGTCGCGGATGAAGTCATTTAGTTACTTCTAAAAGAAGAATACGTCCGACTATTGAAAAATGGCAGCAGTTATATTGCGATAGTAAACATCGCAATAAAAATATCTTTTATATGAATAATATTATGAAAATCATTTCTTATAATTGGGTGACATTAATCTTTTTATAAGGCTCAAGAAAGCCAGTGTGTCGTTACAAGTAAATACATGCCAATGAGTGCATGAGTTTGCCTAAACCTTGATATCATAATTAAAAATGAATAAAAAGTTCATCTTTCTACTTGGCAGTTTATTGACAATAAACTGCATAACTAAAGCTCAGAATGCAGTAAATGTAAATCCTTTGACAGGAACCGCGAACGTAAACATTCCCTTATATACAGTAGTCAGCGGCTCTCTTTCCTTACCGGTAAGTCTAAACTACGTGGGCGACGGGATAAAACCCAAGGATATCGAAGGTACAGCCGGGATGGGATGGAACTTATCAGCAGGAGGATCGATTAGCCGAACGGTTCGCGGACTTCCTGACGATTGTAATCGGGACAATGATAATAATATATTACGAGGGTGGATGGATCCTTTGAATACTTACCCAACATATATCAATGGGTTCACTGTCAATAACGATGGGTTATTTTACACCTGTTCCGACGAGGCAGCCGACATAACATATATCAATAACTATTTCCCATACACCAATGATAGTGAGCCCGATATGTTTTATATCAATGCGCCGGGGTTATCATGCCAGATGGTGTACGATAGAACTTCCTCGAAATTTGTTCCCGTCGTTAATCAAGATATTAAGATCAGCTATACGCTTAACAACAACCTGTTATCCTCGTTTACAATCGTTAACGACAGAGGCATTACGTATGAATTTGCAACGGCCAGTAGTAATACGCAAAAAACCATCGGGGGGACGTCCGCTTCCTATTTTGCGACGAAATTCACTCAATACCAGCATGGAATTTCCTATAATGATCAGTGGCTTTTAACAGCGATGTATGATGCGGCCGGAAACAAAATCTCTTTGGGATACACTGCCGGAAGCAGCCGGAGCGGTACAGACAATGTTTTACTGTATATCGGAGGTTCAACATCGCCAAGTTTACAATATAAAATATCTCAAACAAAAACCCCTTATCTCTTATCCAGCATCTATACCTCTAATGCGAACAACCCTGTACCTGTTTCTATCATGTCTTTTTCCTGGACACTTGCTTCAGTAGGAAACATCGGCACAAATCAAACTATCCTGTCATATGTCAATGTACCCGGAAGAGCTATTCAATTAGGATACACCTATGTTAAAACAAGCAATGACTATAGCCGCTGTTTTTTGAGGACAGTTGATGATCAGATATGCAATTCACCTATAAACTATCAGTTTTCATATATTGGCGAAACCAACGGAGGGTACAACACAAGCCTGCCAGACTCAACAACTACGAATTTGGATTATTGGGGATATTACGCAGCATCGAACGGAACGCCATCATCACTTATTCCCAAAGTGATGATGAGCCCGGTGAATGTCGCAAATCCTATGTTTGCCCCTTATCAATCGAACGCCTTTTCGGGGGTTTATAGCTACACAACTGCTGGTAATTCAAGGGCGGCAGATCCCACAACGGTAATGGTGGGAAGCCTCAGTAAAATCACCAACGCACAGGGCGGTACCACGGAAATTGTTTACGAATCAAATGATTATCTTGACGTACCGTCAAACACTGTTGTAAAAGGGGGAGGAATCCGGGTTAAACAGACAATCGATACTTTCGGCCCCGCCTCGGCCAACAGTAATGTCAGAAATTATATTTACACCAATGCTTCAGGTGTGTCGACAGGGAAGCCGATCTCGCTGCCAGCCTTTGCTTTCAGTGCGCCATTCAACTATTATGCTCCGGATGCGCAGACCTTGCTCAATGAGTCTACCGTACTTTCTGTGAACGATCTATCGACAGAAGACCATACGATCATGTATAGCTCTGTAAAAGTAAAGCAGACAGGAGCCGGGACTGTACAATATGAATATCTCCTACCGGCCACGAATTGGGATCAAAGCGGTACTCCTGCTTGTTCGGGATGTAGTGTGGAATGGATACCCACTATAAATTATTCAGCGCGTGATAATTGTTCAACTACTTCCAGTTGGGTTGTTAGTAACAATATAGCTTCATACCCGTTCATTCCGAATCCCAATTATGATTTTGAGCGCGGTATGATAAAAAAGGTCACCAATTTTAATGATTCAGGGGCTGAGGTAAGCGAGTCAAATTATACATATACAAGAAAGGGAAGCCCATCTGTAATCACTGCCGTAAAGGTTGAAAATGACCCGTTGGCACCGCTTTTGGCTAAAACATACGGTAAATACATCATTTACTATAATATGGGAGAACTCAGCGCGACGGTCACCAACAAAACCTTTGATTCCCCAACGCTCAGCACCTCCATAACAAATACTGAAACATTTACTTATGGGAGTATAAACCACCGATTGCTAACCAAAAAGCAGGTCACTAACAGCGATGGAAGCATCATAACAAATAATTATAGTTATGTGAAAGATTATACTGCAACAAGTGGTACCAATCCCAATATAACGGCGATCTACCAATTACAACAACGCAATATCAATGCCCCTGTAGAGACTTATCAACAAATTACCCGGGGTGCAAGCCAAACGACCGTGGGTGCCGCTTTAACGTTATACAAAGCAGCAACGGCCGGCACTACGACCAATTACTTGCCTTCACAACAATTACAATTTATACAGTCAGCGGGGGTAACCAATTTCAGTCCTTATACGGTTAATGCTGTAAATCAGACGACAAGTAACGATAGCCGCTACTTTCCTGTTGCCAACTTTATTACTTATGACAATACCGGCTCACCAGTAACAATTGATAACGCCAATAAGGCCATTAAAACATCTATTGTTGATCCCCGCTATAGCAATGTTATCGCGGCCTTTACTAATACATCAGCGGGTGAAGTAGCAATTAATGATTTCGACAGCAATTTCCCATCGGCTCCTGCGGTCAATTTTACTATCAATGGTACAGGGACTACATTGGCAGCAGGACATACAGGAGGTGCTTATAATTTCGGCAGCAGTCAAAATCTCGTTAAGACAATTAGCAAAAACACGTCCGCTACAAAATATATTTTTTCAATATGGCTTAACAGCGCGGGAGCAGGAAGTTTGAATATCGCACTGACTTCGGGGAGCACCACGCTAAATTATCCACTGGCATTCAACACCGGTGGTGTATGGAAATATTATGAGTTAAAGGTGCCTTTGACGAGTATGGGGACGTCGTTTAGTGCAACAGTTACAACAAATGCCCAAGTAGGGATTGATGATGTTTTGTTTTATCCGGATGTAGCCGAAGTCGCAACGTTTGCCTATGATCCTGTAACGCATGTAAAAACAGCACAAACAAACACAAACGGCATATCAACTTATTTTACCAATGATGCATTTGGACGGCTGCTTTATCAATTCGATCAGGATAAGAATATAGTTCTCCGAAACACCTATGCTACACCTACGAATGTTCAGAATTTCACGACGCCGGTAATAACCAGCGCGCCGGGAACCACTGTAAACACAATAACACCAGTCACACTTTCAGCATCGAACTATTTCGGAGGCAACTGCACGACCGCAGGCCTTACCTACACATGGAATTTTGGCGACAGCCCTGCAAATGTAATAACCTCTGCACCATCTGCTCCCGCCCACACTTATGCCACAGCCGGGACTTATAACGCGACACTTACCGTGACCTCTCCTTTTTTTGGAAGCAAATCAGCAGCACCTGTACCGATAAGCGTGACACAGGCAGTGGCAACGATCTCGTATAATAATTATTCAATTGCCGGGGGCATAAGTTCAGTTTCATTTAGTGGCCCACACACCTATTCCGGTTTGCCTACATCCGTTTTGCCGGGAACTTATACCATCACGATAAACATGTCCGGAACTCAATATAACCCAGGTACGGGTAAAGGCTACACTAATGCGGTCTTTACTGATGGTACCGATGGTCAGTGTTTTGGATATACTGGTTCAAGCTTTGTCTTCACTTACACCATAAATGCAGGGGATACTATTAATTTTTCTGCATATAATAATTATACCTGTCCGTTCAACTAAACCTCCTATCACCAGAACCATGAACCTTAAAACCACTATCACTATCATATTTACGGGGTGCGGCTCGCTATGTAGCCGATTGGTATTCGCGCAGTCTTCCGGCTTCGTGCAGCAGGATGTGATTAAAATAGAAGGAGTAACATCTGATGCTCAGATCAATACCCTTTCACTTACCCAAAAGCAAATCACCAGAACTTATGTGGATGGAGGGGGAAGAACGATCCAGACCGTGGCGGTGCAGGCAAGCCCGCTGCAAAATGATATCATTCAGCCGATTGTTTACGACAACCTCGGCAGGCAAACAATTGCTTATCTGCCCTACGCAGGGAAAAGCACCGATGCCATGGGCAGTTTCCGTCCCAATGCAATCAGTACCGAGCAACCTGCGTTTTACGGCAATGGCGTTGCGGATAAGGTAGCCGATGACGCGAGCCCTTTCAGTCAACAGTTATTTGAAAGCAGCCCGCTTCAACGGGTGCTTTCTTCGGGCATGCCCGGTAATGGATTTCAGCCTGGTGTCGCGGGTAATCATTTCAAAACCGCAAGTTATCGTTACAATAACGCAACCGCAGACGGCAATATCCTGGCATGGAATGTAGACGGCACATTCACCGCAGGGAACTTTTATGCGGATAACAAGCTGTCAGTTACCGATGGGAAGGATGAAGCCGGAATAGAAACGCTTGTTTTTGCTGATATGGCTGGACATACTATGCTGAAGCGACAATTACTAACCGGGGGCAATCTGGATACTTATTATATTTACAATAACGCTGGATTAGTTAGCTATATCATTCCGCCCAAAGCAACAATTTTACTATCTGCAAATAGCTACAATCTGTCAATTGCTCCGCTCAGCAACCTGGTATTTAAGTATGTTTACGATGATCGGGGGCGTTTGATAGAAAAAACGGTGCCATCATCTGGCACCCTATACATGGTTTATGATCCGTTGAACCGCCCGGTATTGACGCAGGATGCCAGAATGCTTGCCACCAATCAATGGAATTACATCAAATATGATGTGAAGGGCCATCCAATTAGCCAAGGCATTTATACCGACAATACGATAACGCCCACCTCGCATATTGGAAGAGCCAACATGCAAGCCTATGTCAATACCATTACCGCTTATTCAACGGCTTGGTATGAAAGCCGTACGACAACGGCTGCAACTGGTTATTATACGAATACCATATTTCCCACAACCAACATTACACCCCTTGGCTATAGTTACTACGATGACTATGACATCGACAGTAATGGAACAGCGAATTATACATTTTCTTCTGCTCAATTAACTGGAGTTTCAGTTACAACCGATCCCATCAAAGGTGTACCTACTATGGTACAGACGCGCACAATTGGTTCGGGGTTAAGTGATATCTGGCTGCTGAAAGTCATGTTTTATGACAAACGGGGCCGCCTGGTGCAAACGCAAAGCAATAATCATTTAGGTAATTACGTTGCAGGTACGGTGACTGATTATGCTACATCGGCTGTAAGCTTCGTCGGTACGCCAACACAATCCAAAGTGATTAAAGTCAGTGGAACCACTACGACGCCGGTTACGGTGACAGTGCAGACAGCCTACACCTATGACCATATGCAACGGATCACCGCTATTGACCAGCAATATAACGGTTCAGTCGGGATACGTGTTGCCGCTTACACTTACAATGAACTCGGACAATTGGTTGATAAGAAATTAGGGTCAAATAACGGCGGAACGACATATCTTCAGTCGGTCGATTACCGGTATAATATTCGGGGACAACTATTGAGTATTAATAATAGCAAGCTCAATAATGACTCGGGTACAGCCAATACGAATGATGATACGAATGACGTTTTTGGCATGCAATTGCTATATGATAATGTAGACAGCAATGTTGGCAATACTGCCTATTATAATGGTAAGTTATCAGCAGTAAAATGGATGAGTAGGGATGCTTCGGGAAACCAGGGTAATGAAAGGAGTTATTTATATCTTTATGATGCATTTGACCGGTATCGGGCGGCAAATTATGGCGAAAGGCTACCCGCAAGCACAGGCGCATTTACCACCAATAGTAATGCCTATAGTGAAAGTTCAATAACTTACGATGAAGGCGGCAATATACAAACCCTAAATCGTAATGCATATCTTTCAAGTCCCGGGACGATCGTTGCTGTTGACCACCTTGGTTATTTTTACAGGACAGATAACCCTAACCAACTTAATAGTGTAACCGATAATATTGGCAGCAATTATGTTAATTACGGGTTTCAAAATTTAACCGGGACTACTACAGGAACATACAGTTATGATCAAAATGGCAATATGACGGCGGACCCTTTCAAGGGATTAACCATTGCATATAACCTGATAAACAAAACCGATAAAATAACTATCACCACCGCAACCGGCCGTTATATCAATTACACCTACAATGCGGGATCACTGATCAAAAAGCAGGTTTATGATAATAACGTGTTGGCAAATACCATGGATTATGTTGACGGGTTTATATACGTGAATGGCTTACTGAATTATTTTGGCATGCCTGAAGGCCGTATAAGAAACACTGGTTCTGGAAGTACTGTTACTCTTAAATCAGAATACATTATTACCGATCAGCAAGGCAATGCGCGGGTAAGCTTTGAGGATAACGGAAGCGGTGTTGCAGTGGTGCGGCAGGAAAACAGCTATTATGGTTTTGGATTGAGCCTTCCGAGCAGTGCTGTTGCAACACCTAATACAGATAACAAACAGCTCTATAACGGCGGCAGTGAACAGCAAAGTGACTTTGGAGTAGGCACTTTACCCAATCTCCAGCAAACATTTTACCGTAATTATGATGCTGCCTTGGGAAGATGGATTGCGACTGATCCTATGCCGGAAAGCGCGGAAAGTATGAGCGTTTATCAATATGCAGGGAACAATCCTATTATGATGAATGATCCGCTTGGAGATCTGCTAAGAGCCAACGATGGCGGGGATTCGGGGGGAGGAAATCATGGAAGCGAATTCGATTCGTTAATATTGGGCTTGAATATGAAGGACGCTGCCTGGGTTGCCGCAGGAGGAGGCGGTGGCTTGCCCAATTATTCAGCGGCGTGGAAAGCAATATTTGCAAACTATGGTTTCAAAGTTGATAATGGCGTTTTAGTTCCTATTGCACCAGATGATAGGCCCAATTCTAACAAAACAATAGATTATTACTATAATAGCAGCGGAAGACTAATTTCAACATCCGTTTATGATGGAGGGGATGGGGGAATACATTTTTATAGTGCCACTGTCACGGGAACGGATCATGGCAAAGCCAAATATGTTGTTAACGCAGAAGTAAGTGAATTGGATGTTCACTATTGGCAGGGAGAGCAAATGGCAACAAATTTTCGTAATTCACTAAGTGATGCTTGGAACAGCCCCCTCGCCAGAGCTATTGTTCCTGATGATATTTCTTTAAATTTGAACATGACTTTTGCCTTGGGTGTTGGCGTGGGATTCGCAGGCTCAGGTCATTTATTAACCAGGGGGCGGGATGCCGGGTTTCACATTGCAGGAAGTGTGAGTTATCGCGTTGGTTGGGAAGCCGGAGCATCTGCAAGCATCTCTGACGGCTGGTTTGTTGGGGATCCTCGGAAGGCGACGTTCGAGTCGATTTTAGGAAGAGGGTATGACGGTTCGGGCAATTTTTTAATATATGCTGCAAGCGCTTGGGAATCCACAAGCACCAACAGCCCGTTAACGCCAACCTGGACAGGTTATAGTTTTGGTGTTGGGCCGGGATTGGGTGGTTCTGCGGGTGTCAGCAATACAATCGGTCAATAAAATAAAGAATATGAAAAGACTTATTTTAATAGGGATACTTGCTTTCTTGTTATTTACAATAGCAATTTATTACTACAATAATTTAACTCAGAAAAATCTTCCTTTAGAATTTAACGGCAAGGTCGAAAACGTTTCTTATAGTATTAAAGGAGAACCAACTGTTTCGATTAATAATAAAACTTTTAATCTTCCAGTGAATCTTTGGGATTTTAATCACAAAATTGAAAGGGGAGATTCATTGATAAAGTTAAAAGATTCCATGGTTATCAAATTGGTAAAATATAAATCAAGACAAGTATTGCTTTTTCAATGAGTTGCTCCTGTGTCCGTCATCCTCCTGAGTGGTTGAAGTTTAAGATAAATAACTTTTATCTTGACCAGGCTCAATTGCGCGCACCTGTTCGGGCATTAGAATGGCCAAAGTCGTCATTAATGGAGATAATAAACCGCCATTCAACAACGCGAAATTTTAATAAACAGCTGAGACAGCAATTGAAGGCTCATGAAAGGTAAAAAGGATCAATTATATTTTAATTTATGAAACACGGGATAGCGAAGTTTCTTCTTTAAGATAAGAAAATATTAAAAATTATAATAGTATTTATTCCAATATTTAAATTATGTCATTAATAAAAACGACAATGATATTTTTGTTAATCATTGTTTCTTTCGCATTCACACGATGTACATTTAATAATGTTCGTATAAACGCGGCTGAAGATAATAAAGATGGCAAGGCGTTTTTAAACATATATTATTCTAAAATAAAAGCTAAAGACTATAACAGTGTAGAAAATATGCTGAGTGATAGTTTAAAACGATTAGAGATCAACAATGAGTTCAGTAAGATGCTAAAATTCATTAATTCTAAAGTAAGCACATATAATAGCTATAAGATAGAGGATTATTACGTAAGACGTATAACCGGTAGTGTGAATGAAATCTCATATAATTACAAGTTAAAAGTTTTATACAATAAGGGGGCTACCGAGGAAATAATTGGTTTCAAAAAAATCAATAATGAACCAATAAAGATTAACTCATATCACGCGTATTCTGATTTGCTAATTCATTAAGTTTTAATCGTTATCTTTTCGTTATAAAATAAAAACACCCCTATTCGGGGTGTTGTGCGTGATGATACAGCAATTCATTCCATTCGGAATGAATACGCCTTTGGTAGGTCGGGTTTGCGATGGGCTTGCCCCGTTCCCAGCGTCGTACCGCGTCTTCCGATACGGAAAGGTGCACGGCGCATTGTTTTCGACTGAAGCCTTTGCAATGCCGTATTTGTAGCAGTTTCCCCGCGAAACTTTTCGTTTCGTGGGCGAACGGGTAGTAGCCGAGGAAGTCGATAATACGGGGATAGTGATGGATTTGCGGTGCACTTCGTTCATTCTCCCAATAGGTGATGCGGTCTTCCGAAACATTAAGCAGTTCGGCCAACTCTTTTTGCAGCAACTTGCTTTGTAGCCGTTTCTTTCGGAGATGTTCGCCAATGGTCTTTGGCGTATCAACGTATTGGGGAATACCGGGCTTTTTCAATACTTTCGACTGTGGAAGAAACGTTCTCACAGCCATGCCCTTGCGGCTACTATAACCATCCGGAAAAAGAATGTATCTGTCCGCCTGGCATGGTGTAAAAATAGCTGAGCAAAATCTCCTGTCTCCTGCTGGATTGAGTAGGCCTGCATGTGGAAGTAACGCCGGTTAACTTCAGCGAGCTGTCGTCTGATCGGCTGGCCGAAAAGAGTGAGCTTATCCGGACCGGGTGATCAGGTCAAGGGAAATCTATAGGACGTTTCGGGAATCGGCAGGACCTGCAGGTCAACGCCAGACTTAGCCCCAAAATAGTACGCGATCTATGCTAGAAACCCTGCTTTAAAAAGCAATTGGAAAGCTCGGACTTTCGTCAATCGCCTATGATGGCATTCTCAAAGTATACCAACTATCGCAGATTTTCCGGAAAGCGAAGGAATTAAACCGGAACGTTGAGGCTATTCATTTCAAGAGTTTGGACAGAGGGGGCGGGATAAACAAATCAATACCGATAATCGCAAACATTCATTATTTTCCTGATTAGATGATTCTGCTCTGCCGGTAAGCGATTTTGAGAATATATGGGCAGGTAATAAACAGTCTTCCAATTAATTTCAAATTATTGAACTCATCTTCCATCAATTTCACCTTTAATCAATTCCTTCCCATCTTGGCGAAAAAACAGCGGGATTCTTCCTCTCTATTATTAATCCGGTTCATGAAGAGATTTGCATCAGTAGATAAAGTGAAAAGCAGATAGTGGATCTTTACCACCTGCTTTTTCTTGCGCCAGATCTGTGGGTCGCATTGCACAACTTTTCATTTAAGTATATCGTATCAAGGCTCTGTTAGGTACAAAGCCCAAGCCTGAACAACTGGTTATGTTAATGCCTTAATACAAAAATAACCGTTGTATCATTCACAAAGCAAATCCAAATGAGGTATATTGATAGAGAAAGACAAGTAAGAAATATCGTATTAACCTCTTAATGCAAAAATGACCGTTGTGTCGTCCTCTCTATAAATTAAATCTCAACGGGATGTATTGATCGAAAAGGTAGCTAAGCATCATAATATCGATATCCATGGACTAAATTATCATTACTGATATGAAAAAAAGAAAGATCCGAACCTGCTTTAACATGGTGTTGTTATTGACCGGAATATACTTGCTTTTTATTCAGCATGCGGTGGGGCAAACGAACGCGTTTACTTTTAAACTTGACGCTGCTTCGAAAACCAGCGCCGGTGTGTATCTAAAAGATGGCACGCTGATCCGTACGCTCTGGAGCGGGGTAACCTACAACGCAGGCATCCATCAGGCGGAGTGGGATGGTGTTGATGATGACGGCCGCCTTGCCGCAAACACCAGCTACATGGTTAAAGTATTATCCAATAATGTGACGTACAAATGGGAGGGGGTAATTGGCAACACATCAGATTCTCTTAGCGGATCAACGGTACATCATGCTGTTGAACGGATGTATGCCATGGCGACCAGCGGCAATTACGCCTATTTTGCGGTTGGTTATAATGAGCAAAGCGGCAGTACCTATAAATTTAATACCGGCAGCCCGCAAAAAAAAGCAGTAATTCTGGGTAAGGGTTTATCAATAAAGTATGTTACGACAGATGGTAAAAATGTTTACTGGGCAGGTAACGATGGCAATGTGGTTAACAATTGGATGGTTTTCGGTACTTCGGTAGCCGATGACTCGGAAGTTAACTTTTCCAAAGGCATTACTCAGTCCACAAAATACGGGCGCAATTATAAAAGCGTTATCGATCTTGTTAACAACGATCGATCAGCGATCACAGGGCTTGCCGTTCAAAAAAGAGGCACCTATCTTTTTGCAGCGCACAGGGACCTTAACGAATTACATGTGCTTGATAAAACAACCGGTGCGCTTGTTCAAACATTAAAATTTGAAAACCCGGTAAATATCAACACTGACGAAGATGATAACGTCTGGCTCATTTACACTAAAGAGAAGAAACGGATTATCGAAAAGTTTGTTGTTGGGTTTGATGGTAAACTGGCTTCGCTGCAGGTTGTTGCTGCCGGATTGGTGTACCCGCTCACCGCTGCGGTAAGCCCCGACGGTAATACCCTGGTCGTGGCCGACGGTGCTGATGCCCAGCAGTTAAAAGCATTCCAGGTTAATAACGGGGCTTTTTTGTGGACTTATGGTATTTCCGGCGGGTATGCAACAGACCCCAATGTGCGAGATGATAAGTTTTATTTCAACGAAAGTAAAGGCCCGGGTACTTTTATTGCTTTTCAGCCCGACGGCAGCTTTTGGGTAGAAGATGCGGGTAACTTAAGGGCGCAGCATTTTGGGGCTGATAGAAAATTTATTAACCGCATCATGTACCTGCAAACCTTCTACAGTGCTTTTGTTGATGGAAACGATCCTACCCGTGTGTTCTCTGATTACCTGGAGTTTAAGGTAGATTACACCAAACCGCTGGCTGCAAACAATGGCTCCTGGCAATTAGTGCGTAACTGGGGATACAATATCCAGCCTCAATATGATGATAAGTATAACAGGCTCCGCGGAGTGGCAACTTTGAGTAACGGCAGAACTTATGCTTTAGCTGAACATCGTGTTAACCAACTATTTAATTGGATAGTGGTTGAGTTACCTAAAACAGGGCCGCTGCGAATGACAAATGTTGAGTTTCCTATAAATAACACACAGTTATATCCGGATGGTTCGCTGCGCAGGCTTTCGACTATGCGACAAGGGGCACCATCTGTTTTTACCAAAAAAGCACTTTTGAAATTTGATGCCAATAACGATCCCGTATGGGGCCCGGAAGTTACCATTGCACAGACCCAGCCAGCCGGCTCAACAGATCCGGGATACCACGGCAATCCGGTTACGCTGAAATCGGGCGAAACTACATCGTCAGGGGTTATGGTATTATTTGATGCAAGTCTTACCAACGGCTGGCACCTGGGCGGGGTAAACGTTGGGGGCAACAAACTGCTTTGGCGCGCAGCCATGAGCACGACCAAACAATACAGAGGACCATTTCCTGTGGATGGGGCTTTTGATATAGGTAACGGTACAAACAATGCCGGCAGCACTGTCATGGCCAGCGGACGCAATATTTTTTGGGGGTACCATGGCGAGTTTTGGAAAAACAGTGAGGTAAATAAATGGATGCATATTTATGACGACGGGCTATTAGTGGGACAGTTTGGAGTTGCCGGCCCAGTAGCCGCAAATATGGAGGCCCTTCCAGAAATGGCGGGCAACAGTTTTGCCGCATTCGTTGTGAAATTAGCCAATGGCGATTCTTATCTTTATACAAATGATGAGAGCCAGCACGGTGGTGTGCATCGCTGGAAAATAAATGGCCTGGCAACGATAAAGGAGCAGACGATACCGGTTAACCTTGTTGTAGGTTTAGGGCCTAAAACTACGGCTGCAAATTCTCTCGTTACTTATACAGGTTTTATAGCTCCTTTTTATTCAGATAAATATCAATTTTATTTAAAAGGTAGTAATCCTGCCATTAACTGCAGGTTATGGATAGACGGGCAATTGATGGACGCCAATAAAAATCAATTGCAAATTGATTTAGAAAAGAATAAACGTTATTTCGTTCGATGGGAATGTGCGGGCGCCGCAACCTTAAAAAGTGCCGTTCAGATTTATTGGAAAAGCATTAACCAGCCAGAGCAAATAATTCCGTACGACCGGGTTTATAATCTAAGTGAGCCGTTTAATTCGTCAACAATTCAGTTAATGGAAGATTTGCCGTTCAATAGTGTGCTTGAAAATGGCCGTTACGGCTGGAAAAGGAATCCTGTTGCGGAGGACAATACAGATAGGTACACACAATTGTGGAACGTACACACCAATATCAAAACATACCGAAAGAGTATGCCTGATATTTATATAGACTACCGCCAGAAAAACAAAGTCGCCACTTTAAGCCGCGATATAGAAACACAGGGAAATATGTCACTCTGGACATTATCTGGCGTTATTAATTTTACCATCAATTGTGTAAACGTTGGCGCAGGTAATGTTATAGATGAAAAAAATGCAGTTTATCTACAAGTAATGGATAAAGCGCAAAAGGTGATAGCGCGCGTATGTTTAAATTCGCTTTATTATAAGGGCGATGTAAGTTTATTGGTAAACTCAACGCCTGTCGTTAAACTTAAATACGACGAGGCACAGAACTTAACGGATAGCTGGCCTTCCATTACCATCAAAATGACGAATGGCCGGTTAATGGCTGCTTATGGTAATCATGCACCCGTAGCAATTCAGCCAATGGATAAAAGCGCGGATCTTAGGAGCCCGGCATCTATAAGGTTAGTCTGCTCCATGCTCAATAAAACAGGGGGCTATACTTTAGGATTAGATGGCTGGAAGTTTGAGCCTAAGAACAAGTTTTAGGGGATATTTATCAATACAATACTTTAGAAGGGGTAATGCTGCATAGTCAAATTCCCGGATATGAAACTACGCTGAATTTAAGATTCATATACTTTTAAAACTCTAAAGAACACCTTCGGCCCCGCAAGGGGCCGCCCGGAATTCAGGCGGCGCTTGCCTTTTTTAAACTTATACTTCAACGATAATACCTGCCTGACAGTCCTCCGCCTCCCGCTCCGCTTCTTCTGTAGTATCGAAAGCCAGGTGATTTCCTTCGTAGTCTGATACGATGGCGGCGTATTCCGAACCGCCATGCGTTTCTATGATTATATAACTCATCTCTTTTTAATGAATTAAGGGGAGTGATCCTCATTGGTCAATCAATTCAAAACCAATGCGCTACTGCCGTTCTTAGCAAAATCATGACACAAGTTAAATGCGGCTTGTGCCTTGCTGAAACCTGTACCGTACATGATGGATCTAAATTTGGCTTCGTCATCCCTGAAATTGCGGACATTTTGAAAATAGCCCGTTACCGCATTGTAAGCGCCGAAAACCGTTCCCTTGGTCGTTTCCTCCTGCTGGCTCGGGCTCGTCATGGCATAATCAAAAACATTGTTCACTATATTATTGAAATGGTCGCTTAAATCCTGCGCCCTGCCTTGTTTCAGGGTTTCATAAACCTCCCGGCTGGGTGCCATCGCTATTTGTATGAGTTTTTTTAATTCCGGGTCGCTTATCCGCAGCCTTGACCATCGGTTATAAATGGCTTCCATTTCCACTGCTAACTGGTTGGAGATACCGAGCATTTTATGGGCTGCTTTCAATTTATCGCCAGCCATGGCGGTATGCCTGATTTTGATAGCGTTGATTTGATTGGACAATGCGGCATTCAGGGTATTTCGACAAACTATCCGGACAGGCGTAAAGGCGATGTGGATACAGCCGGAACCATCATGCGAGGTGGTTAAAAAAAGGTACTTTTCGATACAGTCGTTTCGCCCAATCCGGATATAATCGGGCAGCCTGGCAGTGATAAAAATGGTTTCACCACGCCCCAAAGTGCCCGCCGTTTCATAAAGTATCCCATCCTTACCGCCAACAATGCTGTCGAAGAATCTGAACGCCTCTGTGTTCTGTACGACCTCATAATCACATCCTAATTTACTTCCTAAAACCGCCTCGGTATCCGTACGGAAAGTAAAATAACTGTTATCCGAAATGATATTTACACCGCTTGGCAAGGGATGTATGTTAGGGCGTTTGACCACCTCGTAATCGAGACCCGCATATGCCAATGCCTCCATACTGGTCGGGTACTGCTGGATGACCTGCCCTAAACTATGCCAGGCTTTCTCTTTTACACTGAAAAAACTGTGTTTTTGTGTTTGCTCGTTATAATGAATGTCATGTGCCATGTTGTTATGCTTTTAATTTGTAATCCATCAATTTCAACTCTTTGATTTTTACCTTTTGGGTATCGGTAATGGTACAGGTGGCTTTCTGCTGAATTTCAGCTATCGCCTCGTGAGCTGTTTTGTGGGTTGTTTGTATGGTCGCCCTGACCAGTAAAAAAATGATATCGTACATAGGTCTATGAATGATAACAGTCCATAAATTCCGATAACTCTAATTGAAAAGCTTCGGGGTTATCTTTCGCCAGTTGTGCTGCGTAATCCGGCCAGAATATTTGGTTGGTCAGCTCGATGAAGATTTCTAACATTGCCTTAGATTTTAAGGTTAAGAATTTTTAAATAACGCCCCCTGTCAATACGTCGGAACAGGGGGCATTTCCATTTCATTATTGAGGTAAAACCAGCCCGGCCTCGATTTCAGCCAGTTTATCGATGCACATATTGTTCACCAGCTGCGCCACCGTCCAAATGATCGTGGGATTCTTGGTTTCAAATTTCCTGCGGTTGTCGTCCTCAATGGTCAGCACACAGCCGTTGTAATAATTGGTATCGGTCGTGTCCGCTTCGTCCCTTAACTCTACCTCGAAATCATCAAGGTTTTTGATGGTCTCCTGCAACTTGGCACGCTGTTTGGCCTTGCGGTGCATTTCCTCAATGAACTTCAATGTCCCCTCCAGATTCAGTACGATTTTTTTAGGCTCGTCCTTAACTTCGGCTGGTTTGGCCTGTTCAACTTTCGGCGCATCAGCTTTCGTATCCGTTGTCGGTGCTTCGGGTTTTACAGCTTCGGCCTGCGGCTTCGCCGAATCCTTATTAACCTGGTTGCCTGCAACAAACTGCGGGTTGTTTTTTTCGGCGGTTATGGGATTGTTTTTTTCTTCATTGTTGTTTTTTCCGGTTTCAATTCCTGTCGTTTTCATAATGTTGACTTTTTCTAAATTTTTAATGTTCCCTTTTTTCGCTACTGTGTTAAGGCTTTGGTTTCCGTTTGTCCTTAACCGGTGGCGCTCTCCCTTTTGCTGTTCCCATCTTGCTTACTGTTTAGAAAGTCAGTCGGCAGGAGCCTCCTGGCTTTTTGATAAGCAACCTCACCTGACACAAGCCCTTTGTAAGGCAAGACTTTGCGAAAAAAAATACGACCCGAGCGCAGCGAGGGTGGAGATTTTTTTTCAGCAAACCCGCAGGGCCCGGTCTTGACGTCAAAGGGCTTGTTCGGAAATTTGCTACCAAAAAGCCCGGGGGGATTTTATGAAAGGAGTTAACGAGACCTTATGAAATGGCCGGCGAAATGTCCGGTCGCGGGCGAAACGGAGCGGAGCGGAGTTGCGGCTGTGACCGGTCTTTTAAAATGCAGCGAAGCGGCTGAGGAACGAAGCTGCTGGAGCTGCTGGCCTGAAAAAGGTCACTCCGCCTTTCTGAGCCAGGCCGCTTTATGCTGACCGGCGGTTAAACGCGCGGCCAGTTCCATAGCCGCAATGATGCTTAATGATTTGGCATGGCCCATCCCCCTGAACCCGCATAGCTCGTCCAGCCGGAGTTCGGTCAAACGTTGCAGGTCGCCGCCGACGCTGTCGAGGATACGGGCCGCCAGGCCGACCGCGGTTTCATTGGGAGAACCGGAACCGATAACGATAGCCAGCAGTTCGGCGTCCGACAAAGCCGGTTTGTCCTGCTCCATCAGCTTTTCACGGGGGCGCTCCGACGCTTCCCAGCTTTTGATGCCCCTCGTTCGACCCCTCTTGTCCCGTTTAATCGGATCCCCCTGGCCGCCCAGGTACGCTACGGTCCTGAAAAGAGAGGAAAACGCTTCGATCAGGAATTCAAAATCCTCTTCAAATACAACCACCTCCGACCTTTTGTAAGTATGGTCTTCCTGTACATCGCTGCGCGTAATCTTGATATACGGGCTATTATTCGCCGCCAGCTTAAAGTCCAGGAAATAATGTTTCCTGTTATTGTAAAAGCTTTCCGTTGCCAAAATGGGGTTTTTCATATCATTATTCCTTTCGCCAACAAAATTGAAGCGCTGAAAACGGTTACCCGGTACGAATTGCAATTACCCGGTACAAAAAACAATTACCCGATCTTGACCGTTTATCTGTCAGGTTATCAGGACGATCATTGGCATTTATATGACTGAAGCAAATCACAAGGCCGACGGGTATTGCGAAAATTGCGGCAAGCCATTATTCGGCAGGACCGACAAGCGGTTTTGTAATGATGGTTGCCGGAACACCTTTAACCGGAATAAAGCTTATCAACAAAGGGCGGAGGTACATGAGAACCTGCCGGAAATCTTAAAGATCATCAGAAACAACTATCAACTGCTGAAGGCCATTGGCGGGCCAATTGATGAGGATAGCGTTAGCTTTTTTAATGCCAAATTATTGGCTGACAAAGGCTTTAATTTTAAGTTCTGTACCAGCGTATTACAGGAAGAGGGAATACTTTGGAGGTTTTGTTTTGAAAGAGGCTGGTACGTTGATGCAGCTGGTAACTGCTATGTTTGCGACCGGCCGGAGCAAGCGAAGATATAAGCAGGTAATATTAAGTAATGCGGCTTGTCACGCATCGGCGCAAAACAGAAGCGGCACCATGTGCTAAAAAGGCCCGGCTAAATAACCGGGCCTTCAACAGCCTATAGTAGTCAGCTGTTTTTGATCGTCGTCACCTCCTGCCGGATGTGCTGCGAAAGCCCTTTTATTTCCTGTAAAGATTTACGCAGTCTCGTACCGGCAGCACGGTTCCCACGCTCATAAAACTTGACAGCCTCGGCTTCAATAGCCAGGATAGTTCCTTTCAATTTTGCGAATTTTTCCATGATCATAAATTATAAAATGAATTAATTAACATGTTGCTGATTATTTCCAGGTGATCTTCAGACAGCCATTCCCTGACCCTGTTCCTTGCCTTGGGATTTGTTTAATGCTATTTTCTGGTCCTGCGCAGGTTCCTTTAAAAACTGCTCACGCTTTTCCGGCTTGCCGTTTTCCTGGAAGAAATTCAACTGGCGGTACCGCGGTGCCGCTTCAATAAAGAGCCCGGTTTCCTGGCCGTCCCTGATAAGCGTTACCTGCGGACGATTGCCGTTTTCTATAGACTTGGTCAATTTTTCGGCTTTTTCAGGATTGTCCAGCTCTTTGATGTTAAATTTCGCCAGCTGCTCTTTGACATCGAAGCCATAGCTCGGGACGTGGTATTGATTGGTCGTGTAATTCTGGTACCTGTCCTTCGGGCTGTCAAAGTCCAGTTTTACCCAGGCCGCATAGGGGCTGCCGCCCATGTTTAACAGGTCGTCACGATAAACCGCGCGACCCTGGATAAGGTTGGCAGCTTGTTCTACCGTAAAACCTTTCCCGCGGTCCACGAAGAATGTTTGCGTCTGAGCAGGGGTACGGAAGGTACGCGCGAAGTCCTTTTCTACGTAATCAACTTTACCCTCCTTCATCGTGGCCAGTTCCCTGGTATGACCGGCATCCTTGCCTTCCGCTAATTTACTTTCACCTTTTTGATCTTTAAAAAAGCTGATGGCTTCAGTGACGTTGACAAACGGCTTAGCCATATTTTTACCCGGCTGCTGCTCATTCGGGGTAATCACAAAATATTTATGCCCTTCCTCCAAAGGCTTGCCCGTGTTCAGCGCTACCTCAAATTTATTGAGGTAAAAGTTGTCAGACTGTGCCGACTGCCTGAAATGAGCGGTCACATCGACCGCGCCTTTAGTCCCTTTGACCTGGTCGTGGGCAGTAAAGTCCGTGATGCCCTTTTCCATTTTTTGCCGGACCTGTTCGATGGTCTGCGGGTTAAAACGAAGCTGCTTCATTTCGTTCTCCATGTTTTCCCAGTTGTTCCTGTTCATAAATTCTTGTGTTTTTAAGTGATTAACATCTATTAGTTCTGCTTTTAGCAGATCAATTGGCCGATGCCATATTTCTGGATCCTGGCCCAATCCGCTTGTTTGATAATAAGGTTCCTTTGATTTCCAGTACTTTAGAGCTTTGTCCTTATCTGAAAAAAATGCGATGTGCTGCGGCTTTAATTCGACGGAAAGTCCCACTGCAAAAACCACGTGATTTAAGCCCACATCCTGTGCATCTTCCAACACGCTGATAATTTCTTCAGCAAATGAGCTCTTTAAAAACATATTAAGGTTTATTATTTCTTAGCAAAACCGTTTCGCCGCCTTTAAGCTTTATCCGGATATTTTTGACCTTTTTGCCGATCAGGCTTTTCGCTGCAGAAATACCTGCTGAAGCAGCTTGAGCTCCGAGGGTGTAATCCGCCGAAAGGAACTGCATATTTTCCAGCGCGCCTTTTGCGCCGTCCCCGGCCGCCCCGGCCAGCTCTGCTTCGGGCGCATCAATGCCCTGCAATCCATCGAGCGAAAAAACTGTCAAATTGACGGGGATGATCGTTGTGCCGAGCCGGATATTTTTAATATCCAGCAACAGCCGCTGATTGGTCACTGCGCACAAACCGGAAAGCTGCTGACCTTTCGGATAAAGTATGGCACCTATGGTTACCGTATCTTGCAATCTTAACCTGACCACGCCACCGGGCCGTACCCGCTGATCCCCGTCGACAGACGCCGGAATAGCTTTAAAGGCGCTATCCGGCTTAACAGGATTGGTTTTCAGGTCAGGCGCTTTTACAATTGCCGGGTTTTGGATCTGCCTGATCTTATCCAGCATGCCACTTAACTGCTGTAATTGCGGATCAGGTTCATTTGCCTCCTGTTTTTGTTTTAATAGGTTTTCTACCCGGTCTAAATCAGGAGACTTTGCGGACGGCGGATAATCCTCATCATGTTGTCCGGCGATGGTTGCCGGCCGGTTGATCTGTTTATTGATCTGCGCCAACCGGTCTTTGATCTGCGCCTCATTGTTTTCAGCGGTGTTGGATTGCTTTCCATTACTGCTGAAACGGCCGGTATCCCAGCCTAATGCCGCGAATGCGCCTGCAGCTGATTTTGACCGTTTGAAATTGCTGTCCTTTAGTGCCTTGTCCATCAGACTCAGCTTGTCCTGGTCTTTTTCGTCTTTTAGCCTGGCTCCCGGTAGGCTGGTATTGATGCCTTTGTTTAAGGACGCCTTTTGGTTTGATTCCGTTGCGCTGCCGCCGCCCAGAGCGTAAAAGCCCAGGGCCAAAAAGGGCAACACCAAAAGGGGAAGGAATAAGAACAGCTTTCGTCTGCTTTCTTCTTGTGTCGTCATGATTGAATTTTTTTGTTAATAATAGGTTTGCCATAGACTAAACCCCGTTTCAGTGAACTACACTGCGGATGAACAACAGGAGACATATCCCGCCAAACACCAGGCAAAAGAGGGCAAGCGCTGTTATTTTGGCATTCCGGTTCCAGTACTGCGTTTTCCGCCCGAGATAACCGGCAATCCTGTGTTGTTGCCGGTCAAGTCCCGAAGTTGCTTTAGCGAAAAAATTTTTGCTGATCAAACTCTTCCTGTTTTTGCTAAGTAATCTCATGGTAGTAAATTTTTAGCCTGAACATCTTTATTTTCCAGTGTTTCCCATCGTTCGATCAGGAACCCGTGCGGGTTATTGTCGCTCCGGTTGACATTGCGTAAAAAACCACGGGTGACCAGGCTCCTGGTTGTCGTCGAGGTACTGCGGACCAATTTTTCGCTTGCATAGCAGCTGAATCCGTAGGGATACTGGTTCATATCGAGGCGAATGCTGTCGATCGAGATACTTTGACTGATACTGCCGGAGATCAGGTTATTATAATAGCCCGCCTCCTTTAAGTTATCATAAGCGGTTTTTGCGCTGCCGTCGGCAAGGTATAAAGCCCGCGCAACGGTCGTCTGAATTTGCTTGTCATCGGGATCGAGATTGAAAAAATCTTCGTGGAAAACTTTGATATGATCCCTGCATTCTACCGGTATATTATCTTTCCTGTCCGAGGCAATTGCCTCAAGCGCTTTACCGTTAGCGAGTACATAAATATGATTTTTGAAGTTGTCAGCACTCTGATAGCTTCGGAACACCACAAAGCAGGTGATCAAAACACAGGCGAGGATCAGTAAATAGCTGAACAGCCTGATATGCCTGAATGCCGTGTCTATATTCTTGAATTGTTGAAACATAATTTACCTCCATTTTTAAGTTTGCCTGCCTGAAAGTTTATCCTGTTGATAGGAATCGCCGGCGTTCCGGTAACCTTCCATAAAGTTGCCTGGGACATTCATCAGGTTGGCTCCGCCTTGCTCCATTCGGTTACCCAAAGTATTTCCTGCTTCGGAAGCCGTTGTCATCGTATGGGTTGCAACACCCGTACTTACCTGCGTTACCTTACTCAGGAAGCCGTTTTGTCCGTGGGCATGAATCACATAATTGGCCACACTCGGTACGGAGAAATACCCGACAATTCCAATGCACAGGAATATGAGGTACGCCGTATCCGTTGAAGAAAAGAAGGTGTCTCCGGAGCTTTGTATCTGTGCTATATCCAGCTTGATCATTTGCTGTTGTACCTGGCCTATGATGCTGCCAAAGATGTTCGCAATCGGCAGCCATAAGAATACATTGATGTAACGGGCGATCCACTGTTGCAGGCTGTGCTGCAATCCGTCAAAGACCGCAAAGCCAAATACAAGCGGCCCTAAAATGGCCAGTACGATCAGGTAGAATGTGCGAATGATATTGATGCAGAGTATGGCTGCGGCATAAAGCACCTGTAAAATCTCGCTCATCCATTGTTTGATATTATTCTTGAAATTGTAAGCCTGCTTGTCCATCCAGAATTTGATATCGTTGCCTACAGCCGAAATTGTGCCTTCATTCTCCCCGGTAGGATCATCCGGATGCGTATATTTGTACCATGCAGCACGGTCGCCTTCCCCCGTGTCGCCGACATACATCAGATAGGTGCTGCTGTTTTTGATCGCAGCCTCCTTTTCTTTCAGCAGCAAAGCAATGCTGTTATCCGAACCGGTCACCATCGAGCCTGTTGCCGATACGACAGGCTGCATGATCCCGTTCATGATGGCAATTACCATCGGAAAAAGCATGATGGCCATCCCTAATGCAAATGGGCGAAGCAGGGGATAGAAGTCCAGCGGCTCGGCTCTTGCAATTTGCTTCCAGGCCCGGGAGGCGATATACCATAACGCGGCAAAACCTGCAATGCCGCGGGCTGCATCGATCAGGTTGCTGCACATCGGGATCATCTGGTTATAAACATTGTTTATAACCGGCTGCATACCTTTTAAACTGCCGGTGATATCCTGCGCACGCGCATCTAACGAAAGGCTGCTGAATATCCCCAGAGCTGCACCTATAGCTACAATCTGCTTTTTCATGGGTACAATGATTTTAGGTTATTCACTACCATTTGCTCCTGTTGCCGCTGTATGGCAAGCACTCCGGCCCTGCGGTTGAATGACCGCAAAAAAGCAAGCTTATCACTGCTTGAGGCATATATCCGGTCAATAGCAGCTAATCTTTCATCATCGCTCATCCGCAACCTGCTGGCCGTAACCACATCGGCCAGGTCATTGACGTCATTTAACGCGGCAGCCGTTAACCGGCCGTATACATTTGACAGATAGCCTAACTCGCCAGCATGGAAAAGGCCGCTGTTCCGGAGCCGTTTTAGAGCGTTCCTGTATTCCGAAAGTATGCTGACTTCATCTGCGATGATATCGGCCACACGGGCGTATTTTGCTACTTCCGGATTGACCTGCAATAAGCCGTTTAAGAAAACAGCATGCAGATTGAAATTACCTTGTGACAGATCCTTTACCTGCCGGTAGCCCTGTGTCAGCATCGAATAACCTTGCCGCATATCAGCGAGAATGGCTTTAAACTGGGTAAGCTTTTCAATATCTAATATTAATTGCTGCATGTCCTGCCCGGTGCCAATCTGGGCTTCGCCTTTGGAGACAGGCAGCAGCAACAGCAGCGTTCCTGCCATCAGCCTTAATATTCCGGTAAGCCCGCGCCTGGCTGTTATTTTTTTAGTTCGTGATTCCATAGTATTGTTTTATAGTGTTCATATCCCTGACTTCCCGTTCACGTTGGAGCAACAAGGTGCCGGCCTGGCTACAGAAGAAAAGCGTAAAAGCATATTTGTCCCTCATCCGGTTATAGATTTCATCGAGGCGCCGGATCCGTTCGTCATCGGTCATTTGTAGCTTACCACTGGTCATGATCGTTTGTAATTCTGCTAAGTCCTGATCACAAGCTGCTATCACCGCAGACCTAACCCGGCGGATATAATCACGACCGCCGGCATCCAGGATGCTGATATGCATAAGATGGTCAAAGCGAACAGGAATTTGTTTTGTATAACTGATGATGCTGTCCGCCCTCGGATCGCTGCCGATGGCCGGGTTTACCTGATTTAAAGATTGATAATAATCAGAATGCAAATCAAATTCAGCTTTTACCCAATCACCTATGCCTCCTAAACCGTCCTGTGAAATCCGGTAACCTTGCATCACGTAGTTTTCGTATTGGATCAAAGCTGCGATCTGCTGGTTAAGATATTTGATCTGGGTTTTCTTTTGAGAAAACCATTCTGCGAATGTCTGCGCAAAAGTCGTCGTAGCATTCACCATCAGGAGTATCATTACGAACAGTACCGCTTTAGCGCGAAAAACAACATTTGCATTAATCAATCCCATAATAGCGTTTTAGTGTTATGACCTCGTTTTCGTCCCTGGACCGCTGTATGCTCAGGATATAATTCTGGTTATTAAACTTTTTCAGATCGCTGCAATTGCTGTCTACACGATCAGCCGCTTTATTGATCAGTTCGAGCCTTTTGGCATCGCTCATCTTCGTTTTAAAAGCATTGATCACGACCAGGATTTCATCCAGGTTTTTAACACTCTCCTGCAGGATCCCGGAGTAAACTGACTGCATGTAGCTGAGTTCGTCGTCGGAGAAATGTTTGTCTGTTTTTAGCAGGCTCCAGGCGTGCTGGTATTGGCCGACCAATGCTGCCTGCTTCCCGGTTATATCTTTGATCCGCCCGTAATAAGTAATGATGGACTTTACTTTCCACAATTCGTCGTAATAGCTGCCATAGAGCTCTTTTTGCTTTTGCGACCAGCCGGATATCTCAGCGAGCTTTAATTTGGACAATTGATTTTCCAATGCCTTTTGCGCGTTCTGAAGCCAGATCGTTTGATTTTGCATCCGCTGTACCTCCAGGTCGATGGCGCGGATAACCCTGCCTACGGTTTCGCTGATGACCTGGCCAACAACGACCTGGGCATCAGCGCCCCTGGGGAGCGCCACAAATACCGTGACTGCCGATAAGGGGAGTATGACCATGTATTTTTTCATTGTTTTAACTTTTTTAATGGCAAACAGGATTCCTTTGGGAATATTCATAAGCCTCCCTTACCCATTGATGTGGGTGATTTGATTATTAAATGGATTAATTAACTGCTGGGATATTGATACAGGCAATACCACCTTTTTAAAATGCTGATCAGGATAATAATATGAGCTTATATGAAGCTCGTATCATTATTTCATCCTGTTAGGGTGTTACTTTATTTTTCGAAAAACGCCGGCGTTAAGCATCATGCGCTGTTTATCCGGCTGAAAGGTATACGTCCTGCCCGTAACCGTTTCCGTAAGCTGCTCTTTTGAAGCATCCCATGATGCGTTCAGCTTTTCCTTTTTATGATGCGGTAGCAAGAGCCTGCCGTCACGGATCGCCTGATAGGTCACGTGAAAATCGACGAGGTAGTTTTTGCCACCCGTCTGCGTGATGAAGACGGTATCTTCAGCGATGCCATATGCGCTTTTATCGCTTTTTACATAGGTGCCGGGAATAAAATCCTGGTTGGTTTTTGACGCATTTCGGCAGGCGCTTACAGCAAGTAAACAAACTGCCATGATCTTAACTGTTCTTTTCATCACGTTAACTTTTGGTTCGCATATCCATGGCCAGCATCGCAATACCTTTTTGTATGCTGCCGTACCTGGCGGCATATTGATGTACTTTTACCTTTTCGCTTTCCTCTGTCGTATAGGCGAGATATTCTTCGAGACTTACCTCCGTGCGGTAAACTTTCGCGTACTGCCCTAAAGAAATAAACACTTCTTTGTACTTCCGACACGGATCGTTGGACCTGTTCATGGAAAGGATCATCGCCTTTTCCTTGTCCGTCAAACCCAACAACTCCTGTATCGCGTCGAACTTGTTCTGGTACTTGCTTTGATCAAGCAGGATCTTGCAATCGCTGTTATTAATAATAGCTTGTTTGACAACGGGGCTGCTGATGATGTCTTCGACTTCCTGGGTAACCACAATGGGCTCGCCATAAAACTTCCGCATCGTTTTATACAGATAGCGGATATATTCAGCCATGCCTTCCTTCGCAATAGCTTTCCAGCATTCTTCAATGAGAACGACTTTCCGGATGCCGGGCAGCTTTCTCATCTTGGATATTATCATTTCCATAATCACCAGTACGCACACCGGAAAGAGAATTGGATGGTCTTTCAAAGCGTCAATTTCAAAGACGATGAAGCGTTCATGTAGGAGGTCGAGGTTCTCTGTTGCATTCAGCAGGTAGTCAAATTCACCGCCCCGGTAATAAGGATTAAGTACGTACAGAAAGTTTGCAACATCAAAGTCTTTTTCCTTTACCTTGCCATCTTCCAGCACCTGCATGTATTCCTCCATCAGGTATTCATAAAAGGTATTGAAGCAGGGGAAGATCTCCGGGAAACGTTCCAAATGTTTGTAATACCCTGTCAAAGCGTTGGATATGGCGACGTATTCTGACCTGCGGTAGGGTTCATCATCCTTTTTCCAAAGGGCAAGCAACAAGGTTTTAATACTTTCCTTTTTTTCCGTGTCCAGGATATCGTCCTCTCCCAAATGAAATGGATTGAACCGGATCGGATTAGCTTCCGAGTAGGTGAAATAATAACCTCCGGCCAGCTCACAAAGTCCGTGGTAACTGTGACCAATATCCATCACCACGATGTGGGCACCCTGTTCAAAATAGGACCTCAGCAGGTGATTTGTCCAAAAACTTTTACCGGAACCGGATGGGCCTATCGTAAATTTCGAACGGTTAGTCGTCCAGCCTAATCGCATCGGCTCGTCGCTGATATCCACGTGGACAGGTTTACCGGTAAGCCTGTCCCCTAAACGGATGCCGAAAGGGCTGATACTGTCACGGTAATTGGTTTCCAGGTTAAAAAAACAGGTCGCCTGTTCGACGAAGGTATCGAAGGTTTCGTTCATCGGAAAATCGGCTTCATTGCCGGGCAGGCCGGCAAACCAGATCTGCGGCGCCCCGTCGGTTTCCTTTTTTGGCGTGGCGTCCATTTGCGCCATGGCCGAACTGACCAGATTTTTGAGGTCTTTTAACTTCTCCCTGTCCTCAGACCAGGCCAAAACATTCACATGTGCTTTGACCGGAAGCCGCTGCTGCCCGATAGCTTCATTTAAAAAATCGTTGACCGCATCCCTGCTGATAGCGTTTTCCCTCGAATACCCGGACAGGGATTGTAAACGTAGCTTTTTCGCCTCCAGTCGTTTGATGGTCTTCTGGCTGTCTTCAATAAATATGTACTGATTAAGGATATGATTACAATTCAGCAGCTGACCGAGCGGTGAGGCGAAACCGATGCTGAATTTTGTCCGGTCGGTACTGTATTTATCATAATTGATCCGGCTGCCGCAAAGGCCAGGCAAATCTTCGGTGTCTGCGAGCGTATAAAGTTCGCAATGCTTACTGCCGATCCTGAGCTCTTCCCTGATATGGATATCCTGTACAATGGTTTTACCGGGTGGCGTTGACAGCAAACAATACCGTTCAATAACACCGGCATTATCCTTTGTCCCTGCCAGTTCATCATCATTTAAGCGGGTGAGCTTAACGAACCCGCTGTCTTTCAATATCCTTTCAAACTGTCCTGCACAATCCAGAAAATCCTTATAATGTACCGGGCTGATCATCTGTTGGGGAACTATGCTTTTGCGCAATAAGTTGCTGTATACCGATGTCCCCGGTTTCCTGTCTTTCGGCTTTTGGGTCAGGAAGATATAACAATGATGGTCCAGGTATTCGCGTTCGTTGAAAAAACGCTCACTGGAGCGTGACAGGAAGCTTTTACCGGCTTTTTCAAAGTCTGCTTTAAAATGGCTTTCCGTAAACCAGTCCTGTTTATGAAAGATGCTCCCCTGCGGCAGCAGCCGTATAGCTTTAACCCAGGCCTGGTGATAAGCTTCGTAGTCCCGGTCAGATAACGTAAAAATCTCCGGTAAAACAACTTGGAAGGCAATGGTCATATCACCATGCGCTGAAAGGATAGCACCGTTCCCGACCTTGATAAGCGGTAATATTTTTTCGATATCAATTCCCATGATTTTTTTCTTTTAGTTTAATAAATACCTGCCGTGAACGTAAAACAAGGAACGCCGGCAACTGCTTTCGTGCGAAGAATTTGGATAGGCCGTGTTCACCGAACCTGTGGCTCAGCCGGAATACCAGGAAGAATAATGCCGAACCCAGACCGAGAATAAGCGGAAGTATGATCCAAAGGCTGAAGCCGCAGATATAGAGAACGGCGAATCCGATCAGCAGGACCACGAGCCCGATAGCCAGATAGGCGATGTACTGGGCCTTGAGCCCTTTAAAGACGATGGGTTTAGATACCCCTTTATTGATCCGGTAGACTGACATCGTGTTTCTGTTATAATCCAAAAAATGACTTCAGCACGGTAGCAACGACGACCAAAAAGACGCAGGAGCCAAACCAGGCAGCAGCAACTTTATTGGTGTCCGGCTCTCCCGCATTCCATTTATTAAATACTTTAATGGCACCGATGATCCCTACCACTGCGCCAATAGCGTACATCAGGTTGCAGCCGCTGTCAAAATAGCTTTTGACCTGCGTGGTTGCCGAATTGATACCGGAATTGCCATCCTGTGCAAAGCAGTAATTGACCGTTAACATGGCCGATGCGAACATCAGGGTTTTGGTCAGTGCGGTCCGTTTCTGACCGGCAGGCAATGAATGATAGGCATTTGCCCAATTTTTTATGTAGCCAAGAACGGCATTGATCAATGATTTCATGAGTTTAATGGATTAAGGGTTAAGTCCAGAGGTTTGTTAACTCTTCGTCGGAAATGGGAAAAAGCACGTTTGCCCTGATGAATTCGTTAAAGGCATTTTCAGCAGGCGTATGCCGGATCGCCGCATATTTATGCTTTACGAGGCCGAAAAGCGAAAGAAATTGCTCCTTCGTACCCTGATCTCTTTCGAGAATGGAAAAAATACTTTTCAGATCCTCGATCGCATCAGGTACCAGGCTTTGTTGAATTTCCCTGCTTTTTTCGTTCGTTCCCGGATACTCATCGCTGATGAATTCCCCGCCGGCCTGTTCCCGGGCGTGGCCGGCTTCTGCAAGTTTTGGCGCAAAGCCGAACATGTCCATGCTCACTTTGGTCATGCCTTCCGGCAAAACGGCTTTACCGATCAGGTCGTCATCTGTACCCGCCGACAGGTCTTCATAGTCCTCTTCCCAGCCATGTTTGAGCGGCCCCGGGCTGATCTCCGGTTTTTGTTTGCCGTTTAAAATATCCTGTAATCTTTTACGGTAAAAGACCAGGATGATAATTGCATACCAGACCGCGGCCAGGATGGTAGCAGCAACCAGAAAGTGCTGCCATGTGAAATGTTTCAATAACATCATGATTTACTTTTTGTCCTGCCGCTTCATTACGGCAGGAATTTCAAAAGCAAATTTTCAAAGACAACGGACCGGGATTGGAGGCAAGGGGGGATATCCCTTAATTAAACTCAAAATCGTTGTTAATCAATTAAATAATTCTTGTTAAATTCCAGCGATAAACCGCTTTTTTACCTTGTTGGGTCGTACTCGTCCTCCTTATCCAGTTTTTGTATGATATTGTCTTTCATTTCATCTAGGTATTGTGTCCTGCTCAGCCTTTTTCTGCGCCGGAGCTCGGACAGTCGCTTGGAGGGTATGCCGATCTTCACGTTGAGTTTATCCTCCAGCCAGCGAAAGATCTGTCCCAGCGTTGCCGTGCCGTTGTTCAGCTGCCGGGTCTGATAAATGCCGATACCGATCTCGGCCAGGTTGATCGTTTCACCGGTCCATTTCAGATCATCCGGCTCCCTGTTTAACTGAAGCGGATTCAATGGGTTCCCCCTGAGATAAAGTATTTTTTCGATGATCCAGGCCTTCAGATTTTCAAAAGCCCTGAACTTGGAAAACAGGTAGTCAGCACCGGTGCCAAAGCCGGGATCGACCTCCGGGATATGGGGAAGCAGGACGCTTTGGATCTCCGCTCCCCGTATAAAGTAAAGGTTATCCAGTTCATCGGCATCCAGTTTGAAATATTGATATAAGAAAGCGTGCTGCTGAAAGAAACGTTCAATATAATGCAGTTCCTGGGACAGGTAGTCAGCCTGTTTTTCAGCGTCGCCGAACGGAAAGCCGGTTTCAATGGTATACAATTCGGTATAGAAGATCTGCCACTGGTAGATGGACGGCTTGGCATACTTGAAAAAGCTGATCTCCTCTCGTTTTTCTCTAAAAGAATGTGCGATCACATCCTGTTTTACTTTTTCAAGCGCCCGCCTGATCAGCTTTAGCGCGCCTGTCAGTTTGAAAAGCGGTTCCTGCGACTGGAAAGACAATTGTTCCAGCTCCTGTTCCAGCTGCTTTTGCAGCCGGGATAGTTGTTCCTGTACCATAGGTGAATTTAGTTAAGTAAGTCCTGTCCCGCCTGTTCACTGGCAACAATTGATACCCGGACAGGAAATGCGTAAAGTCTAACCATAGTGTTTTAATTGATTAACAATCCAAAACTATAGGGAATCACGATGGCAGGAAATACCAAAAAAGTGGCCTTTTGCGCCAAAACTGGTACTAAAAAAGTGGTATTTTTATCAGAAAAACGCCAGGAAACTATTTAAGTGAATATTTTTTAACTTATGAAATAAGGCTGTCCTGCTTTTGACATCTGTTTTTCTGAATGCATTGTAGATATGTTTTTTGACCGTTTCTTCGGAGATATGAAGCCTGTCAGCTATTTCCTTATTGCTTTGGCCTACTAGCAATAACTGAATAATTTCGATCTCCATCCTGGTTAGTTTAAAACGGATAAAGTTCTGCTGCAGGATGTCAGCGCTGCCTGAGCTCATTTGCAGCTGCAGGCTCTTCCGGTATTCGGAACGGGTCTTTTGGATCGACTTCCAGATGAACAGGCAGCTGATGGCGACAATTCCCGTATTGGTAAAAAGCACTTCGGTGACCTGGCTTTCCTCGATAAAGCCAAAGAGCGTCAGCGTCGCCCAGGGGCTGACTGCCACATACATGGCGATCTCCTCCAGGTACTCCCGGTAATTACGTTTAACACGGTATTGTCTATGGATGGCCTGAAACATGACCCATAACAATACCAGGGCATAAAGGAAAGGTGCCAGCATCCCGTATTTCAGGTCCTTATCAAGATTACCGGCAATCGCGTAATCGATCACAAAGAAGAGCAGGTAGGGCAGGATCAGGAAAATCGGGACACCGTAAAAGGCATGCCAGCGAAGATCTTTCAAGCCGAACGCTTTATAAAAGTAAAACGGAAAATAAGAAGCCATTAAAAACCCGCTGCCATAGGCGATCATTTCCTGGTAGGGGACAGGCAGCGAAATACCGGGATCCGGAAACAGCCCCCCGGTAATGTTGTAGAACAGCAATAAGGTCAACAGGATCAGGTAATACAAACGGTTCTTATCCTCCGGTCTGAACAGGTAATAAAAGAACTGGAACAACAGCATCACCGTTTCCAGCACAATGAATATAAAAGTGACCAGGTGGATCTGCGTATGAAATACAAGCATCGGCGAAGAAATATAGTGTCCGGTCAGCGGTCTGTTTTAACTATTCCGAAGGAAATAAAGCGTGTACCCCAATTCCAGTTGATCGTAGACCTCAAATCCCAATCGCCGGTACCAGGGCAGATTCTCTACAGTGGAAGTTTCCAGATAAACGAGTAAATCCTTCTTTGCGGCATCGTCTAATATTTCCTGTAATAATTTACTGCCGGTGCCCTGATGTTGGTCATTGGTATCAACGCCGATGAACCACAGGTAAGCCATCGGAACATGGGGCTGTCTCTGTTTGATCCTGCTTTCGCGGTCCAGGGTCTTTTTTACTCCCATTACCCCTATCGCTTTAAATATAAGGACAATATCCAGTAATATCGCTTTAACCGTCGCCCGCTTATTTTGCGGATATAAAACGAGCGCGCAGGCTTTCCTGTCATCGCTCAGCCATACGTCGCCAAACATTTTACACATCCGGTATGAATAGTCCATCAAGGCCCGCAGCGCGGCCGTTCTCCCTGCTCCCTGCCTGATGATGTAGTTCACGCTCTTATTGGTCTCAAATGCATTCGACAGTATATCAACGATTAACGGCTTATCGGCTGCTGATGCTTTCTTCATATTAATTCCGGCAGATTAAATTAATAATATTTAATATTCGTTCGCTGTTGTAATCAGCCCCGAATGGGGCAGGATTATAAATGTTATAACGTATGAAAAGCGCTTAAAGTTGCTTAAAAAGAAATTATTATTTAAATATTTCGTTTAATTAAAAGTATTAAACCGGGTATTGTTAATTTAAATGGAAGTCATATTTCTGCCGGGGCACGCGGGCAAGGGAATTTCTTAGCAGCTAATAAGATACGATACCGTTTTCGTCGTTTCTATCCAATTCAGGCTGCCCGGTCTTTGACTGATGTGCTGCCGCTGTATGCTGACCTCCGGCTAAAGGTTTTTGCGCCTGACCGACGAAATCGGTGACTTTGTCTGCATGCTTTTCTGTCGCTTGCGCTGAAGCGGCAGCTGCCTTCGCGTCCGCTTTAGGTTTTTTTATTTCCACCTTTTCCATTTCGAGTTTGACCAGTTCAGTAATCTCCCGTTTGATCAGTTTGTAATTTTCTTCCACGTCTTCCGGGGACACATAATTGATCAATGGCAGCGGTTTATAGCCAGCCTCTTCCAGCGCTATCGCCTCATGATCGTTTTGAATATGATTGTGAAAAAGCTTTAGGTTGATTCGCTGGTCGGGATTGTCAGCAACCATTCCAACAAATTCTCCCGAGGATAAGGACGCGATTTTAGAAGCCGGTACCGCATAATCCAATTGCGTGGCTTTGGAAAAAGAAGTATCACTGTTGTTGATCGTCATGCTGTTCTTATCCTGAACGATCTTACCGAAATTATCCGCCAGCTTTTTCGAAGTATCCCCCGTAACCTGGCCGCTTATGATATTGCCCACAATCCCGGTGATCACATCAGCCTGTTCGGCGCCATAATCTTTTTTAAGCTGGCTGAAATCCTGCATCACCAATGTCGTGGAAACCTTATTGCTGCGGGCGGTAGCGATCAGACTGTCGATATTGTTAAAAAATATGGTCGGGAACTCGTCGAAGATCAGACTGCTTTTCAATTGTCCCTTTCTGTTGACCAGGCTGATGATCCGGGAAATATACAGGGACAGTACTGCCCCGTAAGTTTGCAGTTTCTGCGGGTTGTTACCCAGGCAGATCACCTTGGGGGCATTGGGATTATTTAAATCGAGTGTAAAATCGTTTCCCGACAGCACATAATACAGGGAAGGGGAGGACAACCTGGACAAACCGATCTTGGCACTGGCGACTTGTCCTTCCAGTTGGGCTTTTGCATTGTTGTTATAGGCCAGGATAAACGGATTGATCAGCGCCCTGATCTCATCTTCTTCCTGTAAAATGGCAAAAAGCTGAGCATAGTCCGTCTGCATCAGTTCGATCACATGCGGCAAGGTGCAATACCTGCCATCTTCGTATTTGCGGAGGTACCAGATCAGTGCCGTCAGAAAGTTGATGGGGCTTTCCACGAAAAAGTCCCCCTCCTTTCGGATCCATTCCCGGTTAAGCCCCATCATGATCGTCCGGCTTGCCTCCGCCGCATCCGTAATATCTTTCATCGTGCCGGGATCAAGCGGGTTGCAGCGGTGCGTGCGGTTCAGGTCATCAAAATTAATCACATAAAAAGCGGGCTTTACCGCGTAATTTCCCTTATATATAGCCAGTTTATTATAAGCAAGCCTCGTCAGGTCGTCAAACTTAAAATCATAGATCAGCATGGAAAACCCTTTCTTTAAATGCTGGTCGATGATGTTCCGCACCACAAAATAAGTTTTACCGGCGCCGGGCGTACCCGGCACCAGGATACCCCTGAATGGATTGATGATATTGATCCAGGAATCCCTTACCTGTCCTTTTAAATTGTATCTGGCGGGCAGGTTAACCGAGTATTCATTTTCCAGCAAAGTCTCCTGTTGCGGGAAACTTTCATTATCCGTATTGAATATATCCTTATCCAGTTTTTCCCTGAGCAGGCGTGACAACCATGCCCCGCCCGTCAACATAAGCATGTACCCCGTTACCGTAGTCAGCATATACCCGGCCGCAATCCATCGCGACTGAACTTGCAAATAAAAAAATAAGGCGCTCGACCAATATAACAACATCCCGCTGCCAATAAATGCAGCGATGCTTTTATAGCCGATCTGTTCATCCTTGCGTCCCCTGATACCCCAAACGGATATGACCAGGCACACTAACGCCGCCGCCTTGGGTTTAAAAAAACCGTCAAACAGGCCAAGCTTCGCCATGTGACCGGTCACTCGGTCAGTGATAGCTGCCGTCCAATGCCAGTCCTCAAAAGCATGGTAACAGCTGATGTAGAAGTGAACCGCTAAAATGAAACCTCCGATCAGCCGGGTAAAATCAATAATTTTTCTTAACCCCTGAATATCCTCACCAGTCTGCATATCCTCAATATTTTAATGAGACTAACCTTTCCTTTAAAACGAGATTTCCTGGTCCTGATCCGGCCCTTCCCGTTTCCGCTTCTTCTTATGGAAAGTATCCGGAGCCGCTTCCTGGCCAGGTTTGGCCAGTATCCTCCCAAGGTCAACTGCCCCCAGAGCCCGTGAATGAGATTGCGTTGAAACTTCTGAAGGCTTTCCCCGCCAGGCCGACCGTAAAGCGATACGTTGCTCCAGTGCGCCTTTTTTTCGGGCATTCGCGTACGCGTAAGTATCCAGTACCCCACGCACGAAGCCGAACTGCTGATCGAAGACCCGTTCCCCGGATTCCTTAAAAGCAGACCGGTCGAATTGGCCCATCCTGCGTGCGTGTTCCGCATTTCGCCCTTTGGAATTGTTCATCGGGCTGAGCTTAATTTTATTGGTGATATCCTTCCGGCTGACTATGACCTGAATATGCATCTGCTCGCCCGGCTTCAGGTCGCCAACCTTGTAGAAGCCCTGCCGAACCTGCCAATCCTTATAACTATAACGACGGTAATTTTCCAGCTTCCCGAACCACAACAGGTCCTGACTGCTTTCGATCCCAGGCCTTTTGAAATTGCGGGCGTATTCGTCCATCATGTTGACCGCATACAGTTTCAGCTGTTCCTTCGCTCCGGCATCGCCGTAGCGTTCCTTTAACCAGGCGATCTCCTTTTGGCTCGGACTGATATTGACCAGGAAAAATTTGGCATCAGCCTTTCCCAGCTTCGCTATGTTATTGTCGATGGCCCGCCTGGCCTGATAAGACGGGATGTCCCTGTGCCCTTCGTTGAACCATAGTTCCTGATTTGAACTGCCCCCCGGCCGGTTCTCCTTATCCAGGTAGTTGACCAGGCCGGCACTGCTGCCCTTATTATCAGCGGTCTCGCTGTTTGTGATATTGATGAACATAGGATTAAAGTTTAGCGATGTGTTCTAACGTTTCCAGCAGCAAAGCCTCTTTTTCCCTTGCAGAAGCCTGGATCATCGCTTTATAAAAATGATTCAGTATATACCTGAATTTTTGTTTCATCCCCTCTTTGTCGTCCAGCCGCTCCGAAAATAAACCGATCATTTGCTCCACCTGACGGGAATGCGTATCCTGGCCCGACAAAATCTCCCGGTTTGCCTTCAGCACCTGGTTATTAAAACTGTCAATGATCTTGATCTGCGAAGCCACCATTCTGTCCATTTCCTCTTTCAGCGGGATCAGGATCCTGTCTTCCTGCGCCCTGATAAAGCGCACGTAGGTATCGTGATTCCTAAACAGGGTTTTCTTCAGTACCTCATCATTGACATCAGCAGGATCTTTCCTGGTCCGGTAGAAATAATCCACCATCAGGTTAAAAAAACGGAACTTGCTCAGCCCCAGCCTCGCGGCGGCCTCGCCCAGCTTTTCATCCGTTTCCGCAGAAAACCGCAGCGTCTTTGTATAATTATCTTTCGTAGACATTTTATTCAGTACTTATAATCCCACTTATGGTAAATTCCCGGCCCCGGGCAATGCCAGGGCCGAAACTTATGCCCGGAGCATAAGTAAAACCCCGTTTGCAGCGCAAACGGCGAGCGAATTGGGCCACTGCCCAATTCCCGCTCGCTTTTTTTAATAAAAAAACAGCCGCCGTCCCGGCCTGAAAATGCTTCATTGTCGGAAAACAAGAACTGAACTATCCCCGGGGAAAAGACACCGCACTGCCCCGGCAGGGGTCAAAGCTGGGCTTATACAAAACATAACCGTAATCATGCAGCTCCTTCATACATTTATGGTAGGTCACAATAGAACTGATGCGCGAATACGCCATCAGTTTTTTCCGGGATACCCGGAACACCCCTTCCGGGCCCTCAGTGCTGAAATAAACTATCACCATAAACAGGCTGATATGGGAGGGATGTAACCTGCTGTCCATTCCTGCTTTCCTTAAAAATCGCGCTACCCGCTGTGCCGGCTTCATCAGCATCAGCTCCTGCCGCCATCCAAAATCTTCAGAATATCGGCGTACCGGTAATACATAATGCTACCGACCCTGGTATAGGGCAGCGTTCCACTGATCCGCAGGTTCTGCAAAGTCCCCGCTGAAATGTTCAAAAGCTTGCGGACATCCATGCTCCTCAGCCATTCCTTAGCTGGCGAGACGGCCGGTAAACCCTGCATTTTCTTTAACTCACTGAACAGTTCCGTTTTAAACTGTTCCAAATCCTGACGCGTGATCAAATCCAAAGTTGCCATACCAATTCATTGAAATTGCAAACCATCCATCGGTCTGTCAATGCAAATGAACGGCGCCTGCAAATCCCTTCCTGAGGCATTAAGGGATATCCCTCATTTAATTATGCTTTGATATAAAATTGAATTACCGGATGTTAGAACAGATGCAGAAACAGCTACCCTGCCGGTTTATGTGAATATTGTTTTTTCACAATAATTTAAAAAATGTGATTAATAGCTTGCTTGGGATGTAATGATAATATTTTCAATTACTTATGCCCTGTTTTTTTTGTGAAAACTTGCAGATTAAAATATAAGTTTTTAAATTGGTCATAACCAAACCAATTCCAGTTATGAACCTTTTCCTGATCACTTTACCGCACCCTTGTGCGAAGATTTCTGGTATGCCCCCAATGTTGGGTAAGACGTGACTGATAAACTATGCTGACGGCATTTCAGTCTTTCTCATGATCTGCCGTTCTCTGGTCTTCCCAATCACCACTTAAACCTTAATCATCAATGAAACCTAAACTCCTGGGGATAATTATTGTCCTGCTTATTTTAGCCGACAACCTGTCCGCGCAAATCGCTAATTCACGTTATTTTATTCCAAATCCATTTCCGTTAGCACCTAACAGCACCGCTTTTACTAAATATGGCGACTACAAGGTTAATTATTACACGGGCGTACCGGATATATCCATCAACCTGTTTACAGCTAAATCCGGATCATTGGAACTGCCTATCACGCTCTCCTACCACGCGTCGGGAAACCGGGTTTCAGATGTGGCAAGCTGGGTGGGGTTAGGGTGGTCGGTGTCTGCAGGCGGAAGTATTTCGAGGAAAGTAATGGGAATGCCTGATGATGATGTCAGCGGTTTACTTTCGGGTTCGTTGCGGGATTATAATTCACTTGATCTGAATAATAGCAATACGGATATCGATTATGCAAGGGATGTGGTAACGGGGTATAAAGATTCCAGGCCTGATATTTTTTCATATGATATCCCCGGCCACAGCGGGAAGTTCTTCTTTGAAAGCACCAATAGTCTGAAACCTGCATTAATACCATTCGCCCCGATCAGCCTCATCAATTCCGGGACCACAGGCCAATTTCAAAATGCGCCAAGGTTTAAGATTATTGACGAACATGGTACTGTAAGCAAGTTCGGATTTGGTACCAATACTGAATCTACTACGACCACAACATCAACGAATACGAAGTCGGTCAATTCTGCCTGGATGCTGGAGAGCATGATCTCCCAGGATAAACGGGACAGTATTTTATTTTCTTATGCTACTCAAAATATTACCTACCCTTCGGCAACTACCCATTATGATGTAGTTACTGACAATGTTTTTATTTCGGGTACGTGCCCTTATGTGATGAACTATACAGCGGGGGACCATCACAATTCCCTGGTCTATACCAGCGTAAACGAACAGGCATTATCCCAGATCCTTTTTAAGAATGGCAAAGTAGTTTTTGAAATGGACGGCGGCACCAGGCTTGATTTTGGCAGCCCAAGCACTGCACGAGGATTAAATAAGATCAAAATCTACGCGTTTGATTTCAGTAAGAAAGCCTATGTGTTGCAAAAAAGCGTAGTATTTTATAAGAGTTATTTTAATCCGACCGGCAGCTCAAGGCTTAGACTGGACTCTATCCAGGTTTTGGACGCTGCCGGATCAACCATGCAGCATTACAGGTTTACCTATAATACCAGTATAACATTACCTGCTTATGATTCTTTTGCTAAGGATTATTGGGATTACTATAATGGGAAAACGACCAGCACTTCGCTGGTTCCTCAAATGGTTGTCAATGCCAATTCCAATGGCGTTCCGGCCACCTACACCGTCGGCAGCAGCGTAGCCAATAACCGTAATTCGGACTCAACCTATATGCAGGCCTATATTCTTCAGCGTATCGATTTTCCAACCGGTGGCCATACGGATTTTACGTATCAGACCAACCGTTATTACGATGCACAGCATAACCTGGTTCAGGTGGGCGGCTTGCGCATCGCCACGGTCAAGAGCTATGATAATGTAAACGCGATACCCATAACTAAAACGTACCAGTACAATAGCGCGACGTTCAATGCAGTCCTGCAATCGAGTTATTTTACCAACACTCAACAATACCGTTACTGGGGAGGAAGTAACGGGCCCGGCCTGCCCGGAATACAGACGGGTAGCGAGAATTATACGACCTTTTCCTCTAACCCATCCAATGACCTGGTTCCGTTTGATGCAGCTGTGGTAGGTTATCCTTCTGTAACGGAATATTTGGGCACCCCAGCATCTAATATTGGAAAGATAGAATATGTTTTCAGGGATCAGCCGGATTCCCGCATGACATCCCGCAGCGGCGTGCCTATTATACAAACCTTCTTTTATGCCAGGGGGCAATTACTAAAAAAGACGGAATTCAAAAATAATGGCTCCGGCGTTTACCAAGTGGTAAAGCGCGAGGTAAATACTTACACTAGTTTTCCTTTAAATAACCACGCTTATGCCGGCATGGTGATCGATAAAATGGCCTGGGACGAAGGCCCGAACGCCATGGGTATACAATATGCCGGAAGCGGCGCAGGCCCTGCCAATAATTTTAACCAGTTTATCGCTCAGAACTACAGTATACCTTCCGATGACAACTACATAACAGGGACTACCCTTTACAACTACGATCAGATCGATACCACCAAATTCAGTACGTCAGCAGTTTCATACAAATACGACAATATCAAACATCAGCAAGTTACCAGGTCGTATCATGTCGACAGCAAAGGCAACACCAATATTTCTACGATGAAGTACCCGGCTGACTATCTTGCTGTTGGGCAAACCACAACAGGTAACTCGGTACTGGATACCATGCTTAACCGAAATATGCAGGCGGAGATGATTGAGAAATGGGATACTGTTAAAAATGTAAGCCTGGCAACAAATGGGGTTACAACTGGAGAGCTGCATGTCTTTAAAATGCTGGGGAGCACAAATATCCCTGTAGTACCCAGTAAAATTAGCCGGTTAAGAATAGCTGCCCCTTTAACAAATTTTGTTCCCAGCTCAGTGGTTTCGGGAAACCTTTCATCAGACAGCCGTTACGCCCAAATGATCAGCTTTGACAATTACGATACAGGTAGCAACCTTATCCAGTACACGCCCCGAAATTCTACGCCCGTATCGATCCTCTGGAATTACAATAACGCGCTTCCTGTTTTACAGATTAAAAATGCAGTCCTGGGAAATTATGCTTATACCAGTTTTGAAACCGGAAATACAGGTGGATGGAACTATTCCGGCAGCGCCACACAGGACGATACCGCACCGACGGGCAAAATGGTTTATTCTCTGAATAACGGATCGATCAGTTTTAGCAACACTGATCAGACCAAAGCATTTGTTTTGTCTTATTGGAGCAATGGCGGGGCGGCCACAGTAAACACCGGGTCATTTATCAGCGGTACACCTTTAAGATTAGTTAACGGCTGGACTTTCTACCAGCATTTGATCCCGACCAATGTTTATTCGATCTCGGTGAGTGGCTCTACATCAATAGATGAGCTTGCACTTTATCCGCAGGATGCCCAGATCAATACCTATGCCTATGATCCGAACGGATTAACCGAATTGATTGATCCTAAAGGCGCGGTTTCAAATTTTGAATATGACTCTTTCCAAAGGCTCAAAAACGTAAAAGACTGGAACGGAAATATTATCAAGAACTATGGCTATCACAACTATGATATGACCATAGGAAATGATGTGATCACCGGCACAATAACCCGGAATAACTGCCCGGCAGGGACCAATCCGCAATCCACCAGCTTTACGGTTGCCGCCAATAAATACTATTCGTCGACCAAAGCTTCGGCAAACGCAGAAGCCCAGTATGATTACAATACGAACGGCCAGGCTTATGCCAATAAGGTCTGTGGCTGCCCGGTTCAGATGATTAACTTTACGCTGACCAATAATACCGGCCTGGCCGGTTTCCAGGCTACTTTTTCCGGCCCTCAAACGCTTACATACAATTTTCCGACGTCAGGTAGTACTGTGGTGCAAATACCTGCAGGTACTTATAGTCTTCAATTGCCACCGGTTTCGCCATTCAATTCGCATACCTGGCAATTGGGCAACGTACGGCCAACAGTTACCGCGCCGTCCGCCAATTTTAGCAATGTGATCATTGCTACCGGAAGTTCGGATTCATTTGTACAGGTTAATTAATGCAGGAACCATGAAAAAGCAAACCTTAACACCAGCAACCAACAGGTTCTTTGCAGCAATAAAAACCTGTACATTTACACTATTGATCATATTAGGTCATTTCACAAGTTTTGGCCAGTCTGTTAATCAGAATTATGTAGTTACCACCGCACCAAGGATTAAAGGCGTGATCGATGACGCCACGCTAAAAACGGCCAGTACAGATAAATCTAAAGTTCAGATCGGCATCGACTATGCAGATGGACTTGGCAGGACATTGCAATCAGTGCAATGGAAGGCATCACCTTTAGGAAATGACATTGTATCACCAAAAGCATATGATGCTTTTGGCAGAGAGGCAAAAAATTATCTCCCCTATGCGCCAACAGGGACAGCAGGGAATTACCGCTCCGATGCCATAACAAGCGCTCAAGCCTCATTTTATAATGCACCAACAACGGGTGTAGTGCAAATTCCTACTGCTACACAAGTGGCTTACGCGGAAACGAAGTTTGAGGCTTCGCCATTAAATCGGCCTGTTGAACAAGGTGCACCAGGTCTTTCCTGGAAGATTGGTGGCGGTCATACCATTACGCAAAATTATTCGGTAAATACAACTGCCGATGCTATTAAGCTTTGGGTGGTAAGTACCGCTACTACCGGGGCCTCGCAAAGCTCAACCTATCCGGCCGGAAGTTTGAACGTAACAAACACAATTGACGAAGATGGTAATGCGGTAATTTTATTTAAGGACTTTGAAGATCGGGTAATCAGCAGGAAGGTACAATCAGGTCCCGGCACCTACGTGGTCACCGATTATGTTTACGATGACTTGGGGAACCTGCGCTATGTGATCCCTCCGGCTTCATCGGCATCGGGCTCCAATACGGCAGTTGCCATACCCTCTTCTTTTACTGAAAGCAGTACTGTTTTCTTGAATTATTTTTATGGGTATCACTATGATGATCTTGCGAGGCCCATCGAAAAGAAGATACCGGGACAGGGCTGGCAATACATTGTTTATAACAGCAAAGACCAGCCTATTATGACGCAGGATGCCAATCAGAAAAACCTGGGTATCTGGATGGTTTCCAAATATGATGCATTGGGCCGGGTCATAACGACCGGCAAGCTAACCAGCGCGGCGTCCAGGAGCAGTTTGCAATCATCGGCTGATGCTTCCGTTAATGCTACTTTTGAATCGTTTACTAACGTTACAGCGAACTATGGTTATACACACATCAGTTACCCTGACCTGACCGGTACAGGTGGCAAGGTACTCACGGTGATTTATTATGATAAGTATGATGTTTTAAGCAATACAGCTGTAAATCCGAGTACATCGGTATTTGCCGCACCATCAATATCGATTGATACCCTGGAACAAAATCCGAGAGGATTGCAAACAGCAAAACTTGTCAATGTTCTGGGGACAAGCAACTATATGTTTTCGATGATAATTTATGATAAAGAAGGGAATGTAGTAAAGGCCTTGGAGCAGCACTACCAAGGCGGTGGAATATCCGTTACTAAATTGAATGCTGTCGAAAATCAATATAGTTTTCAAGGCAGGAGTACACAAACTACCCGTAAACATTATCTTACTTCAACAACAACGCCGGCTGTTACCATCATATCAACTCCAAGCTATGATCACATGAACAGGCCGTTATTACTGAAACAGCAGTATAACACGCCGACGGTTATGGGTACGACAGTTAATATAAACAAGAACGATTATAACGAATTAGGTCAGTTGATCACCAAACATTTGCATAGCACTGCTACCGGGATGCCCCCAAGTTCTGGATTCATACAGCATGTGGACTATCGTTATAATTCGAGGGGATGGCTGAGCCGGATCAATAATTCAGCCGCCACTCAGGATGAAACCTATACCACTCAACTGGACCTGTTTGGAGAGAACATTGACTATGATCAGGTAACTAATGGTATCGGTGGTACCGCAAAGTATAACGGTAATATTAGCAATATCAAATGGCAGGCTAAATGGTCATCGAATATCACCCTTCCGCAACAATATAAGGGATATGTATTTACCTATGATGCGATGAACCGTTTGACAAATGCGGATTATAAGGCACAGAACTCTACGGACAATACTTCGTATAACGAAGTTATCACCTACGATGAATTGGGGAATATACTGACCCTAACACGTAAGAACGGGACAAGCACCACGCTGAATAGTTTGGTCTATAATTATATGAACGGTGCCAACAGAAGCCATATGCTGATGAGTGTATCGGATGCCACGGGCACAGAAGCATACAACAGTAGCTATACCTATGACACAAATGGCAACCAGCTAACCGATAGTAAAAAAACAATAACGGCTCCCGTTTTGTATAATGAGCTGAATCTCCCCGCACAGATCAATATCACAACGGGGACGAAGGTACTCAAGTATACCTATGACGCGACTGGCAAGAGACTTGAACGATTAACTACTTTAGCCGGCTCGACAGTAGAAGATCGCTTTTATGTGGATGGGATAGAATATGTTGCCAATGCAATTGAATTGATACATACCCCTGAAGGCAGGGCGACACCTAACGGTGCTGGCGGAGCTTATATTTTTGAATACAATATTGCAGATCATTTGGGGAACGTGAGGGCTGTATTTGGAGATAAGAATAATAATGGTGTGCTAACTACAGATGAAATACTACAGACCACCGATTACTATGCATTTGGCAGGCAGATCACTTATAGTCAGGGCGTGACACCTAATCCGGATAATATTTACCTGTATAATGGTAAGGAGCTTCAAAAAGACCTTGGTGAATATGATTTTGGAGCGAGATACTATGACCCGATAATTGCCCGTTGGAATGTGGTTGATCCAATGGCTGAAACCTCGAGGAGATGGAGTCCCTACAATTATACCTTGAATAATCCATTTAGGTTTATCGACCCTGATGGTATGGATACTGGCCCGACATATACCGATGGCTATAGCACACATTCGTATTATAATACTAGCTACTCCGTCGGGCTTGTAATCCTTGATCCGGAGTCGCCGATGAATGGGACTAATCAGAGCAATAATGATAATATGCAATCCAATAAAGGCGCCCAAAACAATAACCGGGCGAATGTGGACGGGAAAGATGATATGGTGCAAGATCGATTATTTAGCTCACAGCCAGGTATCGGTAATGCTGATCAGAAAAAGGACCCTTTTGCATATGCAGGTAATTTACTTCACTTGCCGGGGGAAACCCTTCCGATAAGTGACCCTGCAAACAAACAACTTGCAAACAGTTGCGAATTTTTCTCAGCAGCTGCTGCGATGGGATATTTTGGAAAAAAAATAGACGGATTGGATTTACTCGGAAAATTTAAAATTAATAGCAAGGTAATCACTGATTATCAATATGGACAAATTTTAAGCGCAGGGTTGCCTGTCAAGTTAGAGAGCTCGTTTTTTGACCAGTTTTTACTAGGAGGTTACGATAATAATATAGTGAAGGGACTATCCTATGGATTCCCTGTTCTAGCGTCTTACAATACCCGTCCCCATATGGGACATGAGGTATTGATTACTGGGTTTAGTTATTTTATTAATGGTCCTAATGCAGGTTTTAATTACGCATTTTACAACCCCGCCACAGGCACTTATGGATATAGACCTCCATCTGCTTTTAACAATGATTCCTATATTGTAGAAGGTGTTCGTTAAATTGACAATAAATTGAAATACAACGTATTTTTATATGAAACAGAAAATTTATTTTATCGCAGTATTATTATTTTTTTCAAATCGAGGTTTTGGACAAATCTCGGAGGATTCGAATACGATTCCCAAGGAGGAATTTAAGTTTTTGTATATACTTAAATTTGCAACTAAGGAATCAATTGCAACGACAAATGCATTTGTTGCCCCATCGGAAAGAGATTCTACTTACTCACTAAGGTCTGCTCAAAAAGAGGTTCTATGTCAATTGTTCGGGGTTGATGGAGTTATCGTTATTAAAATGAAGCAAAATTGCAGGTTGTTATCCCTGTATGACATATTTGCAATGTATCATATTCAACTTAAATTTCGAAAAAATAAGGTGATGGTAAACGATAGGATTATTTCTAACCCCGAAACCCTCTTTATTTCGCAGGTAGAAATTGAAAGCCTGAAGATTGCTAAAATGGGTGAGGGCGGTCAAATACGTATTCTATTGAGAGGCTATAATAAACAAAGAAAAAATGGAACAGACGACGAACCGAGAAAACTGTAAAGTTGCAAAAGATGAAAGAACTTGATTAGCAAACGTTGATGTTTACTAATTTAAACGTCAAATCATAGATTTTTTTTAGTGTAAATATTATGAATGCCCTAAGTTGGTGCGAGCGTTCCTTTCGTTCTTTGAAAACAGCTACAACACCCGGGAGCACGAATACGCAGCAAATGGGGTGTTTTAACTGCATCGATCCCCTGATTAATGGTTTCGCAGACTGGATGCCGTATAACTTTGCCTTTAACGACCCGGTTGGAATGAATGCCCGCTGCCGCAAGCGTCCCCGCTTATTGCCCGTAAGCAAGGTAATAAATATGCAAATCCCTGAGGTGAATTTTTATCCGGGGTTTGATTTTACAGCCGATTTTACCTATGTGGGAAAAGATGCCAGGCTTTTGCAGGATAAGCTTTGTAAGAGAGCCATGTTTTCGAGTGGAAGCGTAGATGGTTTTAGAACCTCTTTGATGTACCGTTCTTAATCGAAATGGTATAAATATATTTGATAATAAAAATAAAAGTATTATTTCATGGTAACCGGGAATTTTTTTTGAATACCGTGGAGATAGCGATTGATGGAATAGAAAGGAATATCTGCGGAAAAGGAAATATTGAAATATCCAGATTGAGTTTGATTCAAGACCAATACAAAGTTTTGAAATCTTAGTAAATGTAACCTGTTCAACTGGCTATAAGCGGAGGTTGAAGAAAATTTTTTGAAACCGCTTTTGATAATGAGATGACGAATGAATATTTTCTCAATAAAGTGACGGACGAATTTAATAATTCAATAACGAATTCCTAAAAGTGGCCAAAAGCTGTTTGTGTTTTTTGATAATATTATTTGCTTGCGGTCATATGGCCCGTGCTCAAGGTGATATCTCCCTTCATGTCAATACGCAATTACTCACCGGAAAAAAAATCCTGAAAGTAAAATGTGACTTCCATGATCCTTACGCCTGGGTACTGGCCGAGCACAACCAGGTATTCCGGATAAGCAGCACCACTAAACAGATTGATGATTTTAGCAGTAAATTTTCAGCATATCATGATTTAACATTCACAGATATCGCCGGTGAAAGTGCGGACACCGTTTTTATTGCGACCGGCAATAAAATGGTAATACAATACAAAAAGGGAGTCATTAATACCATCTCCGCAGCCCAGGGGCTTGTCGATGATATCAATTCCATAGGTGTTGATTATAGCGGGATATTTTTAACCGAGACCGCTAATGTGCTCCTCATAGGGACTTTTAACGGTATGTTCCGCTATAATATGGATACGGAGGAGCTGATACTGAGTTCACATAAGGAAGACAGCCAGATATTTGAAGCGACCTATAAAAAATTATTTCACAGCGGTACTTACGATTCCAGTGGCCCGCAAACAGGTACACTAAGATTTATTCCGACATTGGTATTTGACGATCATACTTATTTTCCGGGTTATGTGTGGCTGGATGGACAAACGTTTGGTGATCATATTAATACCGCATTTTATACTACCCCGACGATTTATGATTCCCAGATCCATCCCAACTTTCTGAATATCTATTGGGGCAATGATAAGGGAATGTTCCAGATAAAAAATAGCGGCAGTTACTATGCGAGTGATAATTTTAAACATTACCTGGATAATATCCAGGTAAACAAGATCACCAGTATTTACGGGCTTACGGCTTTCGGTAACGGTCATGCTTTCTTTGATGCGGGGTTGATCAAGGAGAATATGCTAGTAGGAACAGATCATGGGCTGTATTACGGCACGGCCATGTACGATTATTATGGGAATAATAACCAGTTAAATGAATTCACACTTAGTCATTTTGATGAGCTTGACAATATCCGGGTAAACGATATTTCAGTTTACCCGAAGTCGACCCGGGAACCGGTTTGCGAGGACGGATTCTGGCTCGCGACTGATAACGGGCTTTATTTTATCAAGCCTGACTACGCCGCAGCGCTCAATAACCAGCAGGCGAAACTGATCTCTTTTGAAAATGAGCCGTATGACCTCGCATTAAAACGTATTTGTGAGGGTACTGAGGCTCATCTTTTAGCCGATCAATATAACGATGGCAACGCTGCGGTGCAATGGTACCGTAACGGACAGGAACTGTTGGGAGAAAGCGGCATCGAACTGGTAACCACCAAGCCCGGCGACTATTATGCCGTTTTGTACGACCCCTGCCAGAATTTTCATTTTGACAGCAACCACCTGAAAGTAGAGGTGATCTCCGCCCCGGTATTCAGTTTTAATTACCCAGATCATAAACAGTATTGCGGTATCTCCGAATTAAAATTGGAAACAGATTACAGCCAGGCCTATCATTACCGCTGGTATAAAGATGGCGAACTACTGGATAAAACAGATAATTTTCTATTGGTAAGGGAAAACGGGACTTATAAAGTTGAAGTAAGCGCATGTGACGGAACCTGGGTGCCCTCAAAAGAAACCGGTGTTGAGTTTATCAACTTGCCTGAGGCCAAAGCCATTCCTGACAAGTTAATGTATTGCGAAGGAGAAACAGCTCATTTAAATTCCGGTGTTCCGCCAGACGATAGCTATAATATAAACTGGTACCGAGACGGCGAGCCGTTAACCGAAAATTTGAACAAGCAGGAAATAGAGGTGGTTAAACCCGGTAGCTATACCGTTAAATTGATGGCCAAAAACAGCGACTGTTTTAAAATTTCAGAAGCGACTGTTTTATCTTTTACACCCTCACCTCAATTTACATTTGATTATCCGGACGTGCTGAGCTATTGTAATGAACCCTCGGCGGTACTGAAAACGACATTAAATCCGTCATACCAGTACCGCTGGTATAAGGATGGTGTGCTAAACGGTGCGACCAGTAATGAACTTATCGTAACCGCTTCCGGTTCGTATGCGCTGGAAGTCAGCTCCTGTGAAGGGAGCTGGGTAAGGACCAAAAACGTTCAGGTTAATCTGGTACATTTACCTGACCCGCAACTAACTGCGGACAAGACCAGTTACTGCGCAGGGGATATTGCCAAAATCAGCGCCGGTATAAATCAATCGCCAGATTATTCCATAAACTGGACCAATAACGGTGTTCCCTTGCCGGAATGGGATGACCGCAGCACCATCAACACCATAACAGCAGGCAGTTACCGTGCAGTCGTCACCAGTACGATTCTCCATACTTGTTTTTACGTTTCAACCGAGTATACCCTGACATTTAATCCCGAACCCAGTCTAACAATACAACGTAGTACGACACAAACCTTATGCGAGGGACAACCGGTGACGGTGAAAGCTGTTTACAGTGACGGCCATATCCAATGGTCCGACGGGCAGAGTTCCGATGAAATCACCATTACCCGGCCGGGCACTTATGGGGTAGGTTTAACCTCCGGGGCCGGTTGCTACAAGTACATCAGTTTCGACCTGAGTTTTTATTCCCTGCCGGTGATCAATATCCCCAATGCTGTTATTTGCCCCTCAGCACACCAAAGCGTGGTGCTGAACGCAGACGAAGGTTATTCGACTTATCTCTGGAACGGTGTAAAGGGAGGGGCGCAGTTCAGCGTCGATCAGCCTCAAGTTGTCCAGCTCACGGTGATCGATAACAACGGCTGCCAGGCAACGAAGCAGATCACTGTTTCGGCGCAATGTAATGAAAGCGCTATCCCCAACACCTTTACACCCAATAATGACGGCGCAAACGATACCTGGGTGATTCCGGCAATAGAAAATGATCCGAACGTTCAGGTGCAAATATTCAACCGGCATGGGGTAAAGGTTTATCAAAGTAATGGCTTCTACAAACCCTGGAACGGGCAATATAAAGGAAAAAACCTGCCCTCAGGCGTTTATTACTATGTTATATTCCAAAAAACAGTAAACAAAAAGATGACAGGTTTTGTGACCTTGCTTTATTAATCTTCCTGAGACCTCAGTAAGCGGTTGACTGCGCCACGAATACTTTAAACTAAGCTATCCTTTACTGAACGGTTAGGTCTGAAATGAAACGGTGCAACGAAGCACGACAACCCCTTGGAAGAAAAATAATTTACCAGGTCAAGTCTGCACGTTTTAAGGCAGAATTTTCAACCACAGGAGTTAGCTTAATGGCTTTATCCTCATTCCTTACTTTAAGTATCCGCTTGGAGAAAAATAAAAGCACAAGGATAAACAAAAACTTCAATAAGGCCTCGACATAGGTTTGATCCCTCTTTTTTCGCTTCATCTCAAGAATTTTTTCAAAGGTATCAAAATTATTACCAGACGGACCAAAATCATAAGCTCAAAAAAAATATCCTTAGTGGCCTTTTATGGACCTAATACCCAATGAGCATAACTATCTGAAGACAAAATGACAATAAAATCACCTTTTTTTATCATCATGTGGTCGATTTCGGCTAAAAAGTGGTGACTTTTTCTTGCTGCAATTACTTAGCTTAGAATCAAGTAATTAAACCTTGTACCTTATCTCATTTCCCATGAAGAGAGCCTTCGTTTTTTTAGTGCTGCTCGTAGGAGTTTCAAACAGCATATTTGCACAAACATCAACCTATGATCCAAGAATGGATCTGCCCAAAGTGACACCGCCATCGCCTAACGCGGCAACGCTTGGAAAATATGGTGATGTTCCCGTCGGATTGTATGCCGGTATTCCGAGCGTGAGCATTCCGCTGTACACTGTTTCGCTTGGCGATTTTTCAATGCCCATCAGTGTTTCGTACCACTCCCAGGGACTTAAGGTCGAAGAGAAATCCGGTAATATCGGGCTGAACTGGGCGCTTAACGCCGGAGGGGCGATCACCCGCTCTGTCAAGGGCGGGCCGGATGAGAACGGCCTCGGCTATTGGAGTCATGCAACGTGGACAAATGCATATATAGCCAGCTCATTGTTGCTAACCCAATCGTTTTGCAACGGAACCTACGATGATCAGCCCGATATGTTCTATTATAATTTTGCGGGAAACTCCGGGAAATTTGTCATCGATGCGACTGCGGGCCATGCGGCTCATATTATACCAGCCCAGCCTGCGCTTAAAATCAAAGTAATGGATAATGCTTTAAGCAGTATCCAGATCACTGACGATAAGGGGATCAAGTACATATTCGATGCAAAAGAAACGACAACAGACGATAACGCCCCCCCGACAATACTGAGCTATACCTCTGCCTGGTATCTCTCCAAGATTATAACTCCTGCCGGAAACATCACCCTGACCTATGCTGATGATGATACCTACTTCAGCCAATACTATGAATCTGATCATGCCAACACTTCAGCAAACGCGGATGCGCAGCAGTTCAATCCCGGATGGAAAGCTGCAACCAATTATATAACTGTCGCATCGAAAGTGTTGACGAAGATCACCACACCATTTGAGACCATAACCTTTTATACGTTGAAAGACCGTAAGGATATGCCTAACGCAAGAAGGATCACCGAATTTGTGGTAAAAAACAATAGCGCAAATGTCATCAAAAAGGTGGTGCTGAATCAAAGTTATTTCGGTAACAGTACGACCACGACACCGGAAGACTGCCGTTTGAAATTAGATCAGGTAGTTGAGTATTCCGCTGACAGTACGACTTCCAGGAAATATGTTTTTGCTTACAACAGCCCGGCATCCGTACCATCAGTAAAGTCGCTGTCACAGGATTTTTGGGGATATTACAACGGCAAAACCAATGGGAGCCTGCTGCCATACCTTGATCCCGCCATCTATGGCACCTACGTCGCCAACCAGGCTGCAACTAATTACGGCAACCGGGATCCTGATGCGAACTATGCAATCATCGGCTGCCTGAACCAGACCACCTATCCGACCGGAGGCACCACCCAGTTCACGTATGAGAGCAATGATTACAGCAATGTTAATGGCGTGACGCTCAATGACCCGCTACAAACCTCAAAACAGGCCCAGGCGACGGCTACACGATCCTCGTCAACAAACATCCCTTCCAAGACCACTGCTTTTACCATCAATGCAGCGCAAACAGTTACGATAACCACCCAGGGCAGCTACAGCGGCGCACCACCGGTGGAGGACGGCCCAAGCGTCAAAATCAACCTGATCAATGCCAACGGTACGAGAACAAATGTTTACAGCCGGACGATGATCACCTCGACGCTTACGGTGACGCAGTCGTTCGCCGTAGGAAATTATGAAGTGGTCAGCACGGTTGACGGCCTCACGCAAACGGCTACGGGTACGGTCAAGTACTATTCCCTCGATGGCTATATACACACTAAACAAGGCGGAGGTATCCGGATTAAAAAAATTGTAAGCGTTGACCCAACAACGCTAAGCGGCACACAAAAAACATTCAATTACAAACAGGCATCCGACACCACCCTGTCATCGGGGGTGTTGGTAACACCGATAAGCCTGACCAGCCAGAAAATTAACCCCGCGTGGGGATACAGTTGGTTAGTAAGAAGTTCAGGGCCTACTAATTATCTGGGCATGACCCAGGGGAATTATATTGGCTATGGTCAGGTAACTGAAAAAGAAGGAGACGGCACCGGAGGGAGAAAAGAAAGCTATTACACAACTGCCGCCAACTATCCAAATACATTAGGTCTGGATAGTATGGTGAACGGAACCAACAGTGTTGTTGCGTCGAACATAGACTCCTATAGAAGTAAATATCTGAACGATTACGATGCCTATCGAGGTTACCTTACCAAAGAGCTCGTATATAACGCATCGAATGTACTGCTCAAGCAAACTGATATTCAATACAACCTTGCGACGGCTTTATCGCCAACAGCTACCGGTTATTTCGAGCTAAATTCTAAAGCCGGGCTGCTGAACCATATGTGTCATATCAATTGCAACCAATGCTACTGTCCTTTAGGTTCAGAATTAGATAGCTGCCCATACTGTAATACCTACGGTTATGAGATTTATTATCTTTTTGACAGCAAAATAATCTGCCCCTGGATCTATAAGACACAGCAAACAGAAACACAGTATGATCAGGCCGGAGCGAATCCCAATGCCACCCTTGCCAACTACTACTACGATAACCCGCTTCACGGCTTAGTAACCCGGACAGAGCTGACGAACAGCAAAGCGATCGTGCTTAAAACGGTCAATAAATATGCCCAGGACAAAAGCCAGATCAGCGGATTAAGTACAACAGCCAGCGTGGCCATCGATTCTATGGTCAGCAAGAATATGGTTGGTACAGTTGTAGAGAGCGAACAATATACAAACGGTGTATTCAATTCACGTTTCCGTACCAATTACCGGGTATGGGATGCGCCGGGAAACATCGTAACGCCGGAAACCATCCAGTTTCAAACACTTTCAGCGGCACTGGAGACCAGGGTGCAGTTTGGTAATTATGACGGTAAGGGAAATTTGCTGGAAGTGTCCAAATCGAGCGCACCGGTCACTGCTTATCAATGGGGGTACAATCAGCATTATCCGGTAGCAGAAGCCAAAAATGCCGTAAGTGCCAACATCTTTTATGAAAGCTTCGAGGAAGGTGCCGGAAACAGCACTTTGAATGATTCCAAAACAGGGCATTACAGTTTGGCGACAGGAACCTATGCAAAAACACTGACCGGGCTAAGTGCCGGAAACTACCTGCTGACTTACTGGTCCAAATCAGGCGGGGTATGGTCGCTGGTGGTTACACCGGTTACCGTGAGCGGCACGAGCTATCCGATCAGTCTGCCAGCGCCTGTCGATGATGTGCGGTTTTATCCTGCGACTGCGCAAATGACCACCTATACCTTCGATCCTCAAATTGGACTGACAAGCGTCACCGATCCTAAAGGGGAGGCATCTTTTTATGAATATGACAGCTTTAACAGGCTGAAAAACATAAAAGATCAATACGGGAACATCTTACAGAGTTACGATTATAACTATCGTCCATAAACCTAACCTTATCTACCATGTATTCTTACAATAAGCATTATAAAAAGAGCATCCTGGCTTTCCTGCTTACGCTCCTCGGCACCTTTACCGTACATGCACAAATAACAACAACCCAGAATTATGTACGTACACGAATTGCGAACAGGGCAATATCTACAAACGCTAAACTTGATTTGTTAAGTACGAACAAAGATTCCGTCCAGTCTACCATCCAATATGTTGATGGGTTGGGCAGGCCATTGCAAACTGTACAACGACAGTCTTCGCCGAGCGCAAAAGACATCGTCCAACCTTTTGTATATGATCAGTTTGGCAGGGAAAGCCTAAAATATCTCCCATATGCACCTTCAACAACTACCTATGCCAGCTATCGTACCGATGCACTTTCCACCGGTGCAGGTGTCGCACTTTTTTATAACCCGTCCGGAAATCCCGTCACGACGGTAACGCAACAAACCAATGGTGTACCCAACACGGCTTTTCCGCTTGCACAAACCGCATTCGAGGCATCCCCATTAAACCGGGTCATTGAACAGGGCTCAGCGGGAACGGCCTGGCAGTTAGGAACTACTCCAAGCGCGGCGAGTAACGGCCATTCGGTCAGGGTTGTCATAACAACCAATGATCAAACGACCTTTGGTTCCGGGATAACGGGAAATAATGGCAGCAGGCAAGTCGCTTTGTATACCGCCGCAATTAACAGTAACCAAAGCCGGACGCTTGGCCGGTCAGGGAACAATGCTACCTATTCGAGCAATCAATTGTTTGTAACCATCACACGAAATGAGAATTGGCAGCCTTCCGACGGCTGTTTCAATACGACTGAAGAATATAAGGACAAAGAAGGGCACCTGTTACTTAAACGAACCTACAATATCAAAGTAACCGGAACTACTGCAACTCCAATAAAAACAGCGGAAATGCTGTCTACCTATTACGTATACGATGATTTGGGCAATCTGTGTTTCGTGTTGCCGCCGGGTGCCAGCCCGGATGCAACAGCGGCCATCGCTCAGGTAACGCTCGATTACCGGTGCTATCAATACAGGTATGACACAAGGAACCGCCTGGTACAAAAGAAAATCCCGGGTAAAGGCTGGGAATATACTATCTATAACAAAGCTGATCAGCCGGTCGCCACCCAGGATTCCGTACAGCGGATGAAGTCGCCGCAGGAGTGGACGATCACCAAGTATGATGCTATGGGCAGGACTGTGCTGACCGGCGTTTATCAATATGGCTCTACTGCCGGCGTCGATAATCACGTCGCCGTTCAGGGCTTCGCGGACGTACAAAGCGCGCTATGGGAAACGCCAATAGGTACGGGCAACGGATACACGACCAATACCTGGCCCGCAACGTGGGTAACGACTTTAACCCTAAACTACTATGACAGTTATACTAACATCCCGGGTCTTCCCGGCAATTATGACCTGCATACGCTTTCAGGTTATAGCAAACGAACAACCGGCTTACTTACCGCTTCCAAAACGCTGGTGTTGAACACAACCGGCGACTATTTATGGAGCGTTCCGTATTATGATGATGACGGGAAAGTGATCAAGGCCTTTAATCAGCATTATATCGGCGGATCTTCTGCGCTGAATCCATATAATTATAATGTTGATACCACTGCCTACAACTTTTTAAATCAACCAACAATGGTGAAGCGGTCGCATTATTTAAAGAATGCTGCCGGAACCGCCGGTGTACTGACACTAACAGCAACAAATTACTATAGCTACGATCATATGGGGCGTAAGCTTGGTACCAGTCACCAGATGCGTGATGGCAGTAATGCTTCGCAAGCTACTATTTTACTGGCAAGGAGTGACTACAATGAAGTAGGCCAGTTAAAACTAAAGCGACTGCACTCGATAAACAGCGGTACAAATTGGCTGCAATCCATAGATTACCGCTACAATCCACGTGGGTGGCTGACCAATATCAATAATGCCGGTTTAAGCAATGACGGGGGATTAACCAGTACGGATGCCAATGATAAGTTTGGGGAAGAATTGAGCTATGATGGCACAACCTCCGTAACCAAACAATACAATGGGAATGTAGCAACAGTAACATGGAAGTCGGCTCCAATAGTAATCGGAGGAACGACGATTACACCCGTTAAGCAAATCTATGATTATGGCTACGATCACCTGAACAGGCTGCGGTCAGCAGTATCAACAAGCAGCGCCACCGCAAAAGACAACCTGTACGGGGAGAACGTGACCTATGACAACATGGGCAATATCACAGGCCTCGGCAGGTATGATAATGTCGGCGGGAAAATGCAGATCGATACGCTGAGTTATTTATATTCAGATGCGTACAACTCTTACCGTGTGAATCGGATCGATGACGCCTCAACATACACCGGTGCATCCGGATTCCAGGATCCGGTAAAAGTAGCGAACGAATATACGTATGACGGGAATGGGAACGAGTTAAAAGATTCTAACAAAGGAATAAGCAGTATCACATATAACCTACTCAACCTTCCGCAAGTCATAACCAAGGCGGAGGGAAGCACTACCGCAACGATCAGTTATATTTATGATTCCGGAGGGAATAAGCTACGAAAAATATACGTGTCGGGAAGCGGGACAACGACGACAACAGAATATGACAAAGGTGTCGAATACGATAACAGCACCTCGGCTGTAGCATTCATCCAGACGGAAGAAGGGCGGGCGAGGAAGAGTGGAACAGCTTACGTATATGAATATGATTTAAAAGATCATTTAGGAAACACAAGGGTAACGCTCACCCCCGATCCGGCAGACCTTACACAGCAAACAGCAAAGCTGTTGCAACAAAACGACTACTATCCTTTCGGTTATACAATCCAATCCTTGCAGCAGATTATATCACCTAAAAATGAGTACCTTTATAATCATAAGGAACTACAGGAAGAGACCGGATTATATGACTATGGCGCGCGGTATTACGACCCAATGATTGGTAAATGGATGGGTGTGGATCCGCTGGCGGAGAAGTCCAGGAAACACAGCCCATACAATTACACCGAAAATAATCCGATTCGTTTTATTGATCCTGATGGAATGTTAACCGACTATTACAATCTCGATGGAGAAAACGTAAAGCACGTTGAAGATGGTTCGAGTGATAAACTTATTGTCCTTACTACAAGCTCAAAGGCCGCCAAGGTCGATGCCGCTATTGCTGGAGGTCAAGTGGTTGCAGATCCAACCAACGAGGCTCTGGATAAAATGGATGAAGCGTATGCTCAAACGGAAGCAACAGGAAAAGAATATGGTTTTGCTGTCGCTACAGATGGAACAACCTCCTCGTTAAAAACATCAGGCCGCGACGGTTCAGTGAAGCTTGCTACGAGTTACGAGGAATTGTCGAATGCAGGAAAAAAGAGTTCTTACGATGTTCATACACACCCCACTACTGCTGATGCGGAGGGGAATATTACTGAAATTGGAACTCCTATACCATCAGGAAAAAAAGGCGGCACTCCCGGCAAAAGGGGTGATACAGAGAGCTATGGTGCAGATGGCCCCAATAACAGGCCGAGCGCAGTATTAGGCTATAAGGTTGATAATGTATCTGCAAATAGTTCCGGAACAGGTTCAAGCAGTACAATAGGAGGAACACAAACAGTGCAAAAGGTAACTAAGCAAATAGGCTTTTATAATGCGAGCGGTGCGGTAGGTAAACCTGTCAATTTCGAGGATTTCAAAAAAGCTGTTCGGAAAATTAACGGATTACATTAATAAATTTAATATGACCAGATACATTATCAATATTTGCATTCTTATGTTGTTTCTTGGGTGTGCGGATCAGCATATACCGAGTACAAATAGCAGTAATTTTCAGGAATATGTTAATGATAATAAAATTTCCATGAAAATTGATGGGACAATAATAAAAGATAAATCGTTTAAACTTCAGATTCCCTTAGGGCTATCTAATAAACATAACATAATTGACGGTTCATTTCTGCAACTTCTCGATTACAAAAACGACAAAAAAATAATAATTCTTTATATCCCGAACGGTGAAATGTCGCCAAGTGCTAAAGCATTAAATATGCATTATGATGAATTTGTAGCTTTTTGTAAAAAAGAGGGGATTTTATCTTCATTTGAAGAAATATCTCTCAATAAGCACAGGAATTTTGGTATATATAAACCCAATGAAAGTAAATTCTACGCTATTTACTTAAATATAAAAGCAAGCGATGCCGTGGTTTTTAATTACTCCATCAGCAGTATGCAGCTATAAGCAGGCCCACCAAAGGTCCCGAGCTTTGGATGGAGTAAAGTCAATACCCATTTAAGAGCAAGAAATATTGTTGCGAAAACTTTAAAGCGAACCTAAAAGTGCCATACACCGCGGCGCCCAGTATTAGAATAGTAAAGATTTACCCATCCGGAGTAGGGAAGGGTAAATCTTTACTGTTTTTCTTTCTCCGATTTTACAAAACTTTTGCCAACGGGATAAGGTTAATAACCACCTTTATGGTAGCCGGCTGGATACCCGCCATAGAAATAATCAGATTTCCCAAAGCATTGACCGTATATACAGGAGCCTGGTAGCCAAAAGCATTAAAATGCCTGATCGCCGCGAGGATATTGACATAGCCCGAGGGTGCTCCGTATCCATCGTGGGTGCCGCACAGCAAATCACGCCAGTCAAAATTCGGCGCCTGGAAGCTGATCCTGAGGAGGTCGCTGTCGGTAAACTCCCCCACATTTATTCCAGTATCATTGTCCCCGGGATTCAGGATTATCGTCTTCGACTGGGCTTTTTTATTATAGCGTACCAGGTTTCCCGTCGTTGATCCCGTGACATCCAGTACATCTGTAAGCGTTACATCTCCAAGGTTGAACCAGGTAATTCCCTGAACTGTGCCAAGGTAAAATATCTGAGCGGCTGCCGCCCTGAAAATTTTGCAGGCGTCCGACTGATCCGGCTGTACAGGCTCATATCCGCCTTCGAATGTAATCGCACCATGCAGTTGTGCTATCCGGGATGAATTGTTTTGAATCACTGTTTGCCCGCTTCCCAGTGACCACACCTGCAGGTCCATTGGCGCGTTATAAGGGTATGCGCTTCCATCAATTGTTACGACAGGTAAAGTATTAAGCGTGGCAATATTAACCGTACACCCGGAAAGACCGGATCCATGGAAACTGCTGTCCGCACCCGGCTCGTTGTAATATCGCAATGACTGCAGGCATTCGACTGTAAAATCACACCTTTCAGCTACGACATATTCCGTAAACTCCTTGGCAACCCGGTTATGCAGATAAATCCCCAGTTTGTTACGGCCGAATGCACAGTTTATGATGCGGTACCCGCCTTTGCCGGCAACCTCTATCGCGGTAGTAACCGAGGGATTTTTATCGGAACTTTTATCGACAAAAGCAATGTCTTTTAAGTAACCGGAAGTCAGGCCTCCTGAGCCCCCTATAACTTTCACTGCCGTAAACCCGGCCACGGTGGAATCGTAAGTGATCTTCGTATTCATTCTTCCCGCCCCTGTTATTTTTTCGGTGATAAACGGATCCCCGATATTACCGATAACCAGGCCGGAGGCGATATAATAATAACCGGCAGGTATCCTTAAAGATTGTTTTAGGGTCTGCGCCGCATCGATGGCTTTTTGCAGAGATGGCTGATCATCGTTGATGTTATTTCCTTTGGCTCCGAACCATTTAACATTCAGGCTGTCCGAATAGAGCCGCTTCCATCTGCCGCTGCTCACGCCCGTGACTTTCACAATCGTCCCGTCGTTATCAGGCGAAGTGCTGTCTGCACTGTCCCAGTAAAAGAGGCCTTCGCCGCCGTCCCCGGTCAAGCTATACCCCTGTAAAAAAACGACGTCGGTGAAGTTATTATAAGCTCTTAAAGCTGAAATAGTTGCGCATAAAGGCATAGGTTTGGAGGATTACGTTTATTATATCGGTAAAAATACAGTAAATAATATTACCAGTAAATTTAATTATCAAAAAGAAAACATGCCTGTAGTCCTCTGCGCTGTCCGGGGACGAATAACCTGTCTCTGCCGTGATATAAGGTTTTAGCAATAAGCAGATGTGCATTCCAAAGCGCTCAATACAGCTTCGCTGAGATCCGCATTAACCGGCATATATCGTCGTCAAAAAACCGGCTAACCTGTAGCCGGACAAGACGATCCTGCGTTCGGCAATCACTTTGGCTTTGTCGGTATAGGCCTGGCCGACCGCTACGGGATGGTTCTTGTCACCGTTGACCGCACCGTTGTCGTAAGCATAGGATTTGGCAAGCGGGAAGCTTTCCAAGACAAGCCATTCGTGTAACTTTCTGTGTGCGGAAAGTTCGGTTAACCTGGCCGGAGCGTACCGGCTGTCTTTGAAACGCTGCCAGGCCAGCGCGGGAATCGTGTTGAAAGAACCTTTGATCAGGCCGTCCCAGTAGGCGTGCAACTTAACCGGACTTGCAGCAGGGCTAAGTTTAATAAAGACATAATTACCGCCATGGTCGCCATGCGGGAAAGTGCCGGTGAAAAGGCCCGTCGCATGCAGCGGCTGGTGTATATCTTCGACCAGGTGGAGCAGCCAGCAAATGCCGATGGCTTTATCCGCGTTTTCCGGCGCGGTTTTAAGCACCCGGGCCAGGGAATCGATTTTTGTCTCAGCGTTGGGCACCGGCGGCCGTTGGGGATTACCACCCTGACCGGGAGGCGCGAAAGGGTAATCGATGTAATGCCAGGTCGGCCGGTCATAAGGCGTGTTTCGCGCGTCATCAGGGAAAGTGGAAGCCAGCATAAATAAGGCGACTTCTTTTTGCTGAAGTGTAAGCCCGGCGAGCTTGTCATGCCATTTTGTATTGTACCAGGGGTGTAGGGTGAGTGTAGCGAGTATTTTGCTGACCCGCGCCGGATTGCCTTTTTTCAGGATGTAATAGGTCAGCGCCCCGCCGGTACCGTGACCGATGCCGTTCCAGGCCAGTAATCGGGCAGGTGCCGCCAGCAGGGCCAGCACCAGCAAAGAAAGGAATGTCTTCTTCATTGTGTAAGGATTTGATTTATAATATATTGTAATTTAATAACTTATGTAATAAATAACAAGATACACACAAAGTATTTTTAAGGGAACAATAACCCGGAAATCCGGAAGGCATGGCTGCAGCCAATAATTAGCCGTCAGGTGTCGTATGCAGTATCGCCTTACCAAGGGAATAGCCCCAGGTAATCTTAATAATTAAGAACGTTTTAATTATTGATTAAAATCGCGATATTTGGGTATTGAGGCTTACCCAAGCCTCAATGTGATAAGGTTTAGGAAAAGTCCCGGCGGCGAGCGTTTAGGGGCTTTTATTTTAACAGCCGATTGCCAGGGCTAATGCACAGGTGATAATGTGTTCTTTCTAACAATAAGATACCGGACCTCTCACATCCCGGCGACTCATATCAACAGGCAATAAAAAAGGTTTGTCCGCAGGATATACAACTATTAATTTAGCATCCCGATGAATGATCAATCACCAACTACCCCTGTAATATTCAACGAAGCAACCCGTACATTTCAATTTCAATTGCTTCCCTCCGGCTGCCACAACCTGCTGCTATCTAATGATGATCCAAATGGCATAATGCTATGCCACCGCAACAAAGATGAACTTGAAAAATTCAGGAAAAAACTGATCAGTCTTAACGATGATCTGGTAACGAATCGCCATGAAAAGAGCAAAGCAATACAGAAGAAAATGATTGCAGCTGCGCTTTTCGCCGTTTTCATCTGCTTCTACGTTTATGCCAATGACTTTTTCAGCGGCGGGCAGCTTTACCGCTGGCTTTTCAGCTTTATCACCATACTGGTATTGATTGTCCTGTATAAAATAGCAGTTAAGCACCTGTTCGGCACAGTCGAACTGCGAGATCCGGCCCGTCTCCAGTGCGACCTTGACCTGATCATCATTCATAACCGGATCAGAGACGAATTTCCCTGTTAACTGCCAATTTCCGCCGGTAAAAGACACGCTTCATGGAAGCGTGGCGTAAAAGTTGGTTATTTAATACCCCTAAAGATTGATCAGGCAACATGCCAAGCGATCCGAAAAGTTTAAAACGGCATTTTCTGCGCTTCATTTATCGGGTTTGATCCAGGGAGCTTTAGGCTATCGTATAATTTTCCGATTACTTTTTGTATCTCGGAGTGCGAAGAGGCAGTAAACGGCCTGGCTTCAGACCGATATTTATTCGTCCCTGGTATAAAACTTATGCCGGCATTTACTGCACATGTATCTTTTTACCGGCATCCAGAAAAATACCCACTTTAATGATTCTTTCTTTGGGTATCCTCCGGGTTGCAATGCTCCTGCACGGGGGGCATATGATGTTCTTTTTGTAGTTGTTTTGAAAGATAGAAACGGGCATGGTATTATAACGAGTGTTTAAACACGGAAGTTTTCATTTTGTTGTTTGCCTTGGGAATCACGAACAACCTGCCCTTAAATAACCGGCTCTCCTATAGCCATCGCAATCGCCACAAGCAGGCCTGCACTCATTTCCATTTTATTAACCGGATGATTTTGCCAGCGGCCATTCCTCGTCACGAAAGCATGAGGAAAATTATACATGTTTATTGTAAATGCATCCGGTTTCCTTTCAGTGAGGTAAAAATAACAAGTACGGTTTTGAAAATGGGCTTCGTGTAAAGCGGGTATATGAACTTGACTGCTTAACCGCCGGTTAGCCTGTATGCCCAATTTTCGTCCAAAGCCCCGGTGTGCAATCACCTACGGTCAGTTCCGGGCCGATAGCGGCGTCCAGCTTAAAAGCTCCGCCCTGGCTCTTTGATTTCGCCGGCATACTGCCGAAATAGTCGTATAACGCCCTGTCACCGGGGGAAAGATTTTCCCGGTAAGCCTTGTCCTGATCCGACAGTGAATCCAAATAATCCATATGGCTCTTCATGATAATTTTCTTACTCATCTTTAAACAAATAGGAATGATAAGGTAACGCAGGCAAATAATTATTTGTTCTCAGTACCTGCCTGAAAAAGAAGTCAAGCCCATCAAAATACATCGGCCTTGGCTTCATAAAGCCATCGATTGTCTGTTCGCAGGCCAATATCGTAAACACATATCGTGACCTGATCTCCCAATCGTCATAGCTAAAACGCAAAGGCCGGGCATCAACAAAGGGCTGTAACAGGATGGCCGACAGGATCGGCCCGCTTTCTGTTTCCCCCGGCTCACGTTCCTCGACACCCATCTTAAAACTGCCGTCCGGCAGGTAGATCAGCTTTTTTTCCCTCCCTTCAAAATATTTAAAATCATATACAACTTTTTCAGCAGGTTCGTCTTCGCTATCCGCGATCACTGCTTCCAGGCCGTCCAGGTCCATAATTTGAATTTGTCCTATACAGGCTTTAAGATTCGTGGTGCAATAGTATTCTATTGCCGCCCCGATGTCTTCTATTGTTGATTTTGTTTTTATAGGTTCACTGTTAAAGATAAAAAAGTCGTACACCAGCGTCACCGGAAACAATGTATCAGACAGGTCAAGGTCACTAATGACCACGCTGATATAATTTCCTGTAAGCTCAAACACCACATGATCACAACTTTCGCGGGCTACCCTTTGTGCAGGCGTAATTACTCTTAAGATGATCTCCGTTTCCGTTAAAAAGATCAGGTCATCACCATCTTGCCTTATGATTTCAAATTTCTCATCCATGGTTCCTGTCAAATTCAGTTACTAACCTCAGGTCACACGCTCTTTATACTTTTTAGTAACTCATCCATTTCGCGTTGACAGCCGGTGATAACGGCAGCGACATCTTCCTGTTCGCTTACATCCAGCAAGCCGCCGTCATAAATCCAGTTTTCCTCCTGGTCAAATAATATTCTCCCCAATGCCAACTCCGGTACCGGTTCATACAGCCAATAGCCACCTGTACTGTCCGGACGAGCTGGACCCAGCGTCCTGAGCTTGTTTTTACGCTAACTACCTTATCGTTAAATAACTTACTTCTCATTTAAAACAAAGGTGAAAAAAATTTGTAAAAAAGTATAGTAATTTGCTAAAAATATTAGCATAGTTTTGTAGTCCCCAATTGAAATGTTATGGCAGGCGAGAAACAGGCAATTATCGACAAGCTCAGGCAGGATATCCTGGCCTGGGAGGGCTTCAGGCCCGCAGCAACCGGCGAGTCCGGTCATATCGGCCTCGGTCCGCTCGAAGCAGCGTTCCCTAACAAGGTTTTTCCGACAGGGGCGATCCATGAATTTATCAGCCGGCGGCCCGTTGAAACGGCGGCCTGTGGCGGCATGATAGCCGGGATACTCCGTGTACTGTTGGAAAAAGGGGGGATTTGTGTATGGGTAAGTTATACAAGGCGGATCTACCCGCCCGCATTGAAGCGGTTCGGGCTGAACCCGGATCGCGTGATCTTCGTAGATGTTCCCTTGCAGAAAGACGTCCTCTGGGTAATGGAGGAAGCGCTGAAATGCCAGGGCGTTGCAGCGGTGGTCTGCGAGACGCATGACCTCAGTTTTATGGAATCCCGCCGCCTGCAACTGGCCGTTGAGCAAAGCCACGTAACAGGCTTCGTGCTGCGGAAGGATGTAAAAAAAGAGCATGTGACAGCCTGCGTTTCGCGCTGGCGTGTCCGCCCCGTCCGCAGCCAGCTCCGGACGGGCGTGCCAGGCGTTGGTTTGCCCCGCTGGCAGGTTGATTTAACAAAGATCAGGAACGGCACCCCCGGTACCTGGATCCTGGAATGGTACCGGCAGCAGTTTCGGACAGTAACGCCTTTGGCCACACCTGAAAAATCGCAACAGTATGCCTAAGCGTTTTTTGTCCCTTTGGTTCCGTTACCTGCTGACGGATTGGAAAGCGGTCCGCCAGCCCGAGCTCAGGGGAAAGCCTTTTGTTTTTGCGGAACCGGATCACGGACGGATGGTTGTGAAAGCGGCTGCCGCGGCTGCCCAGCGCTTTGGCATTGAAGAGGGGATGAGCGTGGCCGATGCAAAGGTTATCACGCCGGACCTGCTCGTTTTGGACCATAAAAAAGGCCGCGAACTGAAACTGCTTGGCGGCCTGGCAGAGTGGTGCCTGCGTTATACACCATTGATTATGCTGGACCCCCCCGATGGATTATTAATGGATATTACAGGTTGCGCACATCTCCGGGGAGGGGAACGCGGGTACCTGAAAGATATGGTCGGCAGGCTAAAGGCCATCGGTTATGACGTTCGTCCGGGGATTGCCGACACCATCGGTTGCGCCTGGGGAGTTGCCCGCTGCGCACAAAAAGAGCTGATCGTTGCAGAAGGAGGGCACCGGAACGCGTTGTTACCGCTGCCGCCCTCGGCGCTCCGTCTGCCCACCGACCTGTTGATCAAGCTGCAGAACCTGGGCCTGGATAAAATCAGCCGTTTCGTGCATATGTGGATAAAACACACCAAAATGACCCTATCCGGCCAGATCAAAAAGGTCCCCTTTGCCAGTTGAAAGTGACCACGTTCGCCAAAGCAAAGTGACCCCTCTTCGCCAGACGAAAGTGACCCCTCAAAAGAGATTAAAGTAATGTATTGATAGGTTTCTGTGGACAAGGTTTTTGTTTAGCTTTTTAGATAAACAAAACCAGCGAATACATGTCCAATAAACCGATCAAGATGAATAGATTACGACAGATC
>NZ_JBFUHE010000010.1:0-288955 GCF_056402535.1 Mucilaginibacter sp. P4_A11 | reverse complement strand
ATGTAGGTCCTTCGTCGGAGAGGGCAGTTTAAAAAAACAGTTGAACCCAAGGCAGCGGCAGCCGGAGCAAATGTTGCTCTTGTTGCGGGCTTATTTAAGCTTGGTTGATTCATTTTTGTGTTGAATTACTGTGTTTTTAATTTGGCTGCAAATTAGGCTATAAATTTTTATTTATACAAGAAAAAAATGTGATTATTTGAGGGTTGGTGAATAGTTGAGTAAGTTGATTGGGTGAGCAGTTTGATTTTTGTTGTAAATATTGGGTTTACATGCAGAATCATTCACCTAATCAAACCAATCAACTATTCACCTCCCGGCCACAATATCATTGATGATCATATCTGCATGTACCCTTGAGTTTTCAATGAACCAAAGGTGGGTATCCATACCACCGCAAACCACGCCTGCAAGGTATAAACCGGGTATGTTTGTTTCCATGGTTTCGGGGTTATATTGGGGGATGAATTTATCTTCAGAAAGGATGATACCAAGCTTTTTCAGGAATTCAAAGTTTGGTTTATAGCCCGTCATCGCCATTACAAAATCATTGGGGATGGTAACTAATCCTCCCGGTGTTTTAATATCGACCTCGTTTTCACGGACGGCTTCAAGATTTGAATTGAAATATGCCTTGATGCTTCCTTCTTTGATACGGTTAATGATATCCGGCCGTACCCAGTATTTAACCCTATGGCTTACCTCGCTATCGCGGATCACCAATGTAACGTCAGCGCCTTTGCGATAGGTTTCAAGGGCAACGTCAATAGCCGAGTTGCTTGAACCCACCACCACCACTTTTTGCAGCGTGTAATAATGCGGATCCTGATAGTAGTGTTTTACTTTGGGCAGGTTTTCGCCGGGGATATCAAGCTTAACAGCAATATCATAAAACCCGGTTGAAAGGATCACTTTTTTAGCCTGGTAAGTTGCTTTTTTTGTGGTGATGGTATAAAATCCATCTTCAGGCTTTACTTCGGTAACTTCTTCAAAAAGATGAATAGGCAGGTTATTTGAAAGCGCTACCCGGCGGTAGTACTCCAAAGCATCATTACGGGTAGGCTTGTTATGTACGGTAACAAAAGGAACGCCGCCAATCTCCAGTTTCTCGGAAGTAGAGAAAAATGTCATGGTAGCAGGGTAGTTGTATAAGGAATTTACAAGTGTGCCTTTTTCGACAATTACAAAACTTAAACCGGCTTTTTGAGCGGCAAGTCCGCAAGTTAAACCTATCGGACCACCACCAATAATGAATATATCGAGCATTTATGTACAGTTATGAAATTAAAGAAATCATGAACCTGTGCAGGTTCGGGGCATGTTTGCCAGTGCGGCAAAAATAAGAAAATAAAAAAGGGTAAGCTACTTTTATCGCGCCGCTCAACTCTCTACCCTTGCTGTGTTCCCACCCTGGGGGAGTTCAAGAGGAGCTGGCCGTAAAAGACTTACCCCGGCGCAAATATAGAAAAAGGTAGCGTTTCTGGTTAAGAAAATGTTAAAAAAGGCTTATCTGTTGATTTATAGAGGGATAATTTTTAAATTGCCTTGCTATAACAGTATTATCGTACTTCGTTAACACGTTTTCATCTCCCCAAAATTCAAATTCGCGGTAAATTTTGGCATGCTGGTCGATATCAAGCAACAGATTTTTCAAAATAGTAAGCCGGTTAACAACAAATTTTACCTTCATTTCCCTCTTTTGAAAATAAGGCCAAAGCAGGTTAAATTGCTCGGGCGTTATAGCTCTTGCTACAGTGATATGGGGCAGGGTACTGCTATCGCCAACGATATCCTTCAGCGATTTAAGCCAGTATTGGTTTTGCCTGGTAAGTTTAAGTTTTGCAAAAATGGTTTTGTTATAGTTGTTACTTTCATTAAAGCAATCAAACCCATCTATTTCAAAAACGGCAGGCGGTAATAAGCTAAGTTTCCTGCTCAAAAACGAAAAACCCTGAACATCTACATCCAGTGGTTTGCGCGGGTAGTTGTTTATGGTGATGTGTGCCCTTGCGTGCATACTGGGGTAATTGCCAATAACGCGTTTTGCTTCGTTCTTTAATTTCCTGACCATAACATCAACATGATCGGGTATCGGGAGGATAAAATGATAAAATGCGTAGTCCATGATTATTAAATTTTAAATGAACAAATTGATCTGATCCGGATCGCCGGCCTTAAGCAGTTCCAGCTCGTCGCGGGTATAGCCCGGGCCGGTCATGTTTTTAAATTCGAAAACTTTAAACTTATCCCATTTTGCAAAGGCATCAAGCGTATCCCGTTTTAAAATGGTAAGCTCTTTAACCCAAAATGGCTCCAGCAACTTTTTATGCCTGAAATGCGGCCAAAGGGTGTCAAAATCTTTTTCAGGGATATCGCGCACAACAGTTATGTGCGGGACGATATTCTTTTTGATACGCAGCTTCTTTTTTAAAGTGTTAAACCATTCGTCGGTAGCGGGCGTTGCACGGATATTAGCATAAATGGTCATGCGGTTGTGCAGGTGGGTGAAATGATAAAACCCATCCATATGCAGTAACACAGGGGGCATAGTATTCAGTGCCTGCTCCATCAAATCAAGGTTTTTATCGGCCATAAAAGGCTTTTGCCTTTCAAGATGCTGTACAGAGATATGAGCAGGCGAATCCATACTTTTATAATTGCCAATGAGTTTTGCCGATGCTTTTTTGTAACGTGCAATCTCATGCTTCACCGTTTCGGGAGGCGATAATAACATCAGGTAATCTTCATATATACTCATTGGCTGTATCATTTTTGTTATTTCAAATTTGCTAAAAAAATTAGCAAAATACCAAATTAATTTTCATATTTGTTGTGTGGAAGCTAAGCGGCATATTGTACATATCGACCTCGACTCGTTTTTCGTTTCGGTGGAACGAAAGTTTCATCCCGAGCTGATCGGTAAGCCGGTGATCATCGGTGGTTCGCCCGAAAGGGGAGTGGTGGCTTCATGTAGTTATGAGGCGAGGGCTTTTGGGGTACATTCGGCTATGCCAACTAAAAAGGCTTTGCAACTTTGCCCACACGCTATCCTTATTCGCGGTTCGCACGGGCGTTATGGGGAGGCCTCACGCGAGGTTACACAGATCATTCATGATACAGTGCCTTTGTACCAAAAAACGTCGGTCGATGAGTTTTATATTGATTATACCGGCATGGATCGTTTTTATGATTGCTATCACGAAGCAAGCAAGCTAAGACAAAAGATCATAAAGGAAACTGGTCTGCCTATTTCATTTGGTATGGCATCCGGTAAAACGATAGCTAAAATGGCTACCAATCAGGCCAAGCCTAACGGACAAATGTTTGTAAAACATGGCGATGAGTTGAAATTTCTGGCCCCGCTAAATATCGGTAAGATCCCAGGCTTAGGAGAGAGCACCTGCAATAAGTTATATCAATATGGCATTGAAAAGATAGGGGATTTGCAGCGTACCAATATTCGCTTCCTCGAAACCATTTTCGGGAAATACGGGCATTCACTTTGGGAAAAAGCCAATGGGATAGATCATGGCGAGATTGTCCCGCACTCTGACAGGAAATCCATCAGCACAGAGCATACTTTCCATATCAATGTATCCGACCATCGTACCCTTGAAACTATCCTGGTATCGATGACGGAGGAGCTGTCTTCCAAACTCAGGAGAGAGAACAAACTTTCATCATGCCTGGCTATTAAATTACGCTACGGCAATTTTGAAACGCATACCCAGCAGCAAAAAATAGCGCTTACCGCGGCCGAACATATCCTGATTCCCGGTGTGAAAAACCTACTTAAAATGGCCTGGGACCAGCACCGACCCATCAGGCTGATAGGCGTACGGCTGAGCGATCTTTGTACCGGCAGCTACCAGATCAACCTTTTTGAGGATAATGAAGAACGCATCAAACTTTACCAGGCCATGGATCAGATCAACTTTAAGTTTGGCGATAAAACTGTTTGCAGGGCAGCAGGGATGGAGATCGGCACGAGGAATTTTAATCCGTTTATGCGGGGCTGACCGTTGATTTTTTTTGATTGGGTTGATTTTGCTGATTGCAGGAATTATCAATGTAAAGTATGTGTCATTTCGATAGAGCATGGGCTGGTTGAGGGCTGGTGCGAAAGAGAAATCTTATACGCCATGCAAGTCGCCGTGCATGGCGTATAAGATTTCTCCTCACACTGCCGCACTGCCTCCGCGGATTCGTCGAAATGACAGGGAGAATTATACATGTCAGTCGCGCCACTAATTTTCTACCAATGGTCAAAGGTTTTTTACCGTTGGTCAAAGTAATTTTATGGAGTGGCGGGTTGTGGCTTCTTTTGATCAAAAAGAAGAAATCATGGAAACCACACAACGTCAAACTTACCTCGATTGGTTGAGGATCTTATCCATATTGGGGGTGTTATTTTTTCATTCAGCAATGCCTTTTGTTGCCGAAGATGGCTGGCACATCAAAAACCACGAAACCAGTAACCTGATGATGGAATCGAATCATTTTCTGCACCTTTTTCGCATGCCGCTGCTCTTTTTTATTTCAGGTACCGTGAGTTACTACATGATGCAGCGGCGTTCTACACTCAGTTTCATAGGTTTGCGTTTCCGCCGTCTTTTTATTCCGCTTTTGGTGGGCATGTTCATCATTGTGCCGCCGCAGATCTACATGGAGCGTTTAGCCAATGGCTACAAAGGATCATTCCTGGATTTTTATCCAAGTACATTTAGCTTCCAGCCTTATCCTAAAGGCAATTTCAGCTGGCACCACCTTTGGTTTATCGCCTATCTGTTTATTTACGATCTAATCTTCGCGCCTATCTTCGCCTGGATGATCTCGCCTAAAAGCAATGCGTTTAAACAAAAGCTTGCGGTTTTGGCAGAGGGGAAATGGGTTTACCTATTGATGCTGCCAGGAATTCTGTGGTTTACTTTCACCAGTTGGGATTTGCCCGAAACCAATGATCTGATCCACGACGGCAGCTACTTTGTTTACTGGCTATTATTCCTGCTGGCAGGTTTTATCTGTATCCTTCAACCTAAACTGATAGACAGCCTGGAGCGCAATCGCCGGTTTGCTTTAACCATCGGTTTTTTAAGCCTGATGACCTGGGAAGTAATGCGCTGGAATGGCGTTGAACCGTTGCATCCCCACTGGCCTTTTCAAAATATTGCGTTTTCGTACGCCTTTACAGCTTTGCGGCCAATTATTGCCTGGGGATGGGTGCTGGCACTGGTTGGCTATGGCAAGCATTATTTTAATCGCAGTCATAAAGTGCTCAATTACTTAAACCAGGCTGTATATCCGTTTTATATATTGCATCAAACGGTTATTGTATTGGTGGTATATTACATTGTGCAGGTACAAAATGAAAGCATCCTTTCAAAATACATTTATACTGTGGGCATTACCTTTTTTGTAACTGTGCTTACGTATCATTTATTAGTGCGGCCTTATGCGCTAACCAGGTTTTTATTTGGTATGAAACCGAAGGACAAAACCAGTGTTGTACCTAAGCCGGAGATATTGGAGATAAAACCTGAACCTGTCCTTTCTGCCTTAAATTTGTAATTTGCTGATATGAATTTTTTTCGGAAATATATTTTCCCGGCAGTATATGGCCTATTGGTATATTTTACCATCAGGCTGTTACACGATACCGATGTTGGCCAGCATTTTTGGAAAAGGGATTTTTATGTCAATGGCATTGAAATGGCCTGTTCTATATTGGTTGGCTATTTGGCTATCTATCTTTTTGAACGGCTTTTCAGGCACTATGACAAACACTGGGCAGGACAATTATCCTATCGGGACGTAGCACGGGAGTTGGCCATATTGGTAGGTGTAAACCTGGTATTGGTAAACGTAGTATTTGTTCCGATGGATATGGCCCTGCACGTAACCCAGGGGATAAGAGAGCTAATTCCCTGGGCAGACATAGCCGATATTAATATGATACCCACCTTGTACGCTATTGTTTATTATGGCATTGCCCGTAGCAGTACGTGGTTAAAGGCTTATGTAAATAACAAGATGCAACTGGAAAAGTTAACCAACGACCAACTGGATACCGAGCTGAAGTTTTTAAAAGCACAATACCATCCGCATTTTTTATTTAATGCACTGAATACTATTTATTTTCAGATGGATGAAGATGTTCCCGGCGCAAAAAAAAGCACCGAGTTATTGTCGAGCCTGTTGCGTTATCAGCTTTATGATCAGCAACAGCAGGTACCTATAAAACAGGAGTTGGAATATCTCGAAAATTATATCCGGTTGCAGCAAATCAGGGCGAGCAGCAAAATGAAACTCAGTGTTAATTTTGAGGGAGGCTTAACCGATCAGCAGATCTATCCGCTGCTTCTATTGCCTTTGGTTGAAAATGCTTTTAAATACATAGGCGGAGATTATAAAATAGTTATAGAAGGATGCATCACTGAGGGTAACTTTGTTTTTAAAGTTTATAATGATGTGCCGGCAAATATGAAAACCCCTGATAGTTACAGCGGCATCGGTCTGGATAATTTAAGCCGAAGGCTGCAATTACTTTACCCGGATAAACATCAGTTAACTACGGGTCGCGAAGCTGATCACTATACAGCAATACTTCAATTAGACATTTAAATAATGGCCTTAATCAGTTGCATTATTACCGACGATGAACCCTTTGCCCGTAAAGGACTGGAAGGCTACGTTAAAAAAGCCGGCTTTTTTGATTTGAAAGCACAATGTGAAGACGCGATGGAATTAGGAGCCTTGCTGGCTCAGCAATCAGTTGATCTGCTGTTCCTGGATATCCAGATGCCGCACTTAACCGGCGTTGAGTTTATCCGTTCGCTTCCCAATCCGCCAAAAGTGATCTTCACCACCGCTTTTAAGGAATATGCTACTGATGGTTTTGACCTGGATGTGCTCGACTATCTGCTTAAACCTATTCCTTTTGAGCGCTTTATGAAGGCCGCATTTAAAGCCAAGGATTACTTTGATTTAAGAAATAACGCAGGCGCCGTCGATTATCTGTTTGTTAAATGTAATGGTAAGCTCGAAAAGATAATTTTTGATGAGGTGCTGTTTATCAAAGGCATGGAAAACTATGTAGAGATCTACACTCCAGCACGTAAGATCATAACCCACAGCACCCTGCGGGCCTTTGCCGAAAAAATGCCTCCGCGTAAATTCATGCAAACACATAAATCATACATTGTTGCCAATAATAAAATCACGTCGATAGAAGGGAATATGCTGAACATTGGCACATTTGAGGTACCGATCAGCAGGCAGCTTAAAGACCAGGTAATGCATGCGCTTACTAATCAATCAAGGTAACTTGAATCACGAAAGCCGTTGATACATTAGGTAGTATGGCACTGTGATTTTTAAAGTGATTTTCCTGTGGATAATTAAAACTATTTTGTAATATGCAGTTATACTACTATTGTATAATTGAAAAACCTATGGGGCACGGTAAAAACCTGTTCAAAGCTTTATCCATTTTTTTAACGGCAGGTTCGTGCTTAGCCGTCAATATTTCATATGCCCAAACCCATAGCGACAGCGTTAAACTGGCTATCGAGCCATCTTATAATAATGTAAGTGGTACCCACCAATTTTTTTTAGGCGATAATTATCGCAAGCTTTGGGCGGCACCCGTTACCCTGCCTGTATTTCATCTTACTGCCGAAAAAGGCGGGCTTAAAATATTGCAAAGGGGCGGAGGGAAGCAAACTAAATCATTGCGTCTTCAGGATCCTACGGGGCAGCAATGGGTATTGCGTACCATTCAAAAATATCCTGAAAAAGGTTTGCCTGTTGATCTGCGTCCAACGGTAGCTAAAGATATCCTGCAAGACCAGGTATCGGCAGCTCATCCCTTTTCGGCGCTTACGGTACCTCCGCTGGCCGAAGCATTGGGCGTTCCGCATTCAAACCCTAAAATTGTTTATGTACCGGATGACCCTGCTTTTGGTGAGTATCAGAAAGATTTTGCCAACCAGGTGTTTTTGTTTGAAGAACGCGAGCCGCTTGATGCCGAAAAAACTGATAATACCGAAAAGGTACAACGTAAATTACAGGATGACAACGATAACCGTGTTGACCAGAAGACCGTGTTGCGTGCCCGGTTGCTGGATATGCTTTTAGGTGATTGGGACAGGCATGAAGACCAATGGCGCTGGGAAAAGATCGACGGAAAACATGAAACCGTTTACGAACCTGTTCCGCGCGACCGTGACCAGGTGTACTACAAAACATCGGGCGTATTACCCTGGATAGTAGCTCATCAATGGCTCAAATCAAAATTTCAGGGTTACAGTGACGAGATCAGGGATATCAATGGCTGGAATTTTAATGCCCGTTATTTTGACCGCTATTTCCTCAACCAGTTGAGTGAAGATGACTGGAAAGAGCAGATAGCCTACGTGCAAAGCAAACTGACCGATGACCTGATCAAAAAAGCGGTGCATTTAATGCCCGATACCATCTACAAACTTTCGGGCCCGGAAATCATCAGCAAAATGATAGCGCGGCGTAATATCCTGCAAAAACAGGCGCTTGAGTATTATAAATTTATCTCCATATACGTAGACGTCCCGGCGAGCGATAAAACGGATAAGTTCACCATCGCTCACGAAACTAACGGCGATATCAGCCTTACTATAAATAAGATAAAGAAAGACGGCAGCGTTGATAAAGTTACCTATCATCGTATTTTTAAGCCGGGTGTTACCAAAGAAATAAGAATGTATGGTTTCGATGGAGATGATTTTTTTACGGTAACGGGTTCAACACCATCGCCTATAATAGTTAGGATGATAGGTGGTGATGGCATGGATACCTTCGCGGTTGACAGCAGTTTGAACAATAAGGGCAAGACCTATATTTATGACCGTTCGGATCAGAAGAATGTACTTCCTTCATCGTCCCTTGCCAAAAATCGTACTTCAACAGATACTGCGGTAAATAGTTATGATAAAACCAGCTTTAAGTTCGACAGGTTTGAGCCCATCATCCTGGCTAATTACAGTAATGATATCGGTATTTTGCTGATAGGTGGTTTCTCATATGAGCGGCACGGTTTCCGCAAGGAACCTTATGCTTTCAGAGAAGAGTTTCTGACTAATTATTCGCTGGAACGCAAATCATTTTTGTTTACCTACATGGCCGACTGGAAAAAGGCCATTGGCAAAAATGACCTGAAGATAAACCTGCTTTCGCGCGGGCCAAGTAACCTGAGTAACTTTTTCGGGATAGGTAATAATACCGTTTTTGAAAATGAAGGCGACAGGAAGATCTCCTATTATCGTAACCGCTACGACTATGTTACAGGTGATGTTTCCCTGCACCGTGATTTTGGGAAACTGCATGTTAGCGCTGGCATTGCAGGTCAGTTTTATAACAGCAAGGAAACCAACAATACCGAAAGGTTTTTAAATGGCTATAACGCCTCTTTCCCTAACGAGGAAGTTTTTGGCACAAAAGTTTACGGAGGTTTAACGGCCAATGCAACGGTTGATACCCGGAATAAACTGATCATCCCCACGCAGGGCATTTTATGGACAACCACTATAAGCGGCTTTAGTGGCGGCGGTTCGGGAAGTCACAACACCTACGGACAGGTATTATCCGAGTTTAGTTTCTATTTAAATCCCGACAGGGACTCTGTATTGGTAATTGCCAATCGCACGGGTTTAGGCACTACGGTAGGGAATGCCGCGTATTTTCAGCAGATGAAACTCGGGGGGGCACAAAACTTCCGGGGCTTTCACACCAACAGGTTTACTGGTAAAACAATTGCTTATAATAACCTCGAGTTACGATTAAAGGTTATGGATTTCACATCGTACCTGTTGCCGGGTTCATTTGGTTTGATAGGCTTTAATGACGTAGGCAGGGTATGGGTTCCCGGCGAATCATCAGACAAGTGGCATGATGGTTATGGCGGTGGCTTATACATCATTCCGGCGCAATTGGTGCTGATTGAAGCAGTAATGGGTTTTTCAAAAGAAGGGTCGTTACCTTATATATCTATCGGGTTTAGGTTTTAAAATAACTGCCGCGGGTTTAGCGTAGCATAACCCGTGGTTGGCATGCTCAAAGCTTTCAGCTTTAGTTTTTAGGAGAGAGTAGTTCTGATAATTAATCAACACATTCCGCTTTTTTGGTGGCATTTTTTTGTCAGTACCTGTTTCCCGGTTTTAAACTTTAGTCCAAAAACTTCAAAAACGACAAAAAATTATCAAAAAACAGAAAAGGTAAAGTGTTTTTTGAAATACCTGTTTTTTTATTCTTGAAAGTTTTATTTGTTGATAATCAGCTATTTATTAGTGTTTCATATGGGATGCTAATTTATTGATTACCAATATGTTTCAATTATTAGGTGTTCCGCGTTTTGACTCTCAAAAAATGGAACACTATAAAAAAGGCGAGTACATATTTTTATTTTTTTTTTGAGAATGGCGATTTTGGGACGCCCGCTTTTTTACAATTATATCATAAAATAATTGGCTTTTACCGGCATGCGGGTTACCGGGTTTTATATATTTGCATATGAATCACCTCGTAGCACCATCTATCTTAGCGGCCGATTTTGCCAACCTGCAACGCGATATCGAAATGATCAATAACAGCGAAGCCGACTGGATCCACGTTGATATTATGGATGGTATGTTTGTTCCTAATATCTCTTTTGGTTTCCCGGTTGTAAGCGCTGTCAAAAAACACGCTACCAAGCCGCTTGATGTTCACCTGATGATTGTTGACCCTGATCGTTACCTGAAAGCGTTTAAAGATGCCGGTGCCGATAGTATTACTGTGCACCAGGAGGCTTGCCCGCATTTACACCGTACCGTACAGGTAATTAAACAATTAGGTTGTAAAGCTGCTGTTGCTATTAACCCGGCGACCCCTGTTTTCTTATTAGAGGATATTATTGCCGAACTGGATATGGTTTTGATCATGTCGGTTAATCCCGGTTTCGGTGGACAGCATTTTATTGATAACACTTATAAAAAGATCAAAGAACTCAGGACACTAAGTGCCGAAAAAAATCCCGGCCTGTTAATTGAGATCGATGGCGGGGTGGATGCTAACAATGTAACAAAACTGATAGAAGCCGGGGCAAATGTGTTTGTTGCGGGTACTTCGGTATTCTCGTCGGCCGATCAGGTGGCCGCAATTTCAAAACTCAAACATCCCTAAAAGTATTATAATGATAATAATTACTATCAACCCTGTAGGGTTAGTTTAATTATTTGCAATCAAAGGCCCGTTTGTTGATTAATTGTATATTTTTTCAAAAAATGTAAATAATGTCTATATATTTTGTCAAATTAATTAACTTCGGCCCAACAAAATACAAACTTCCTAATAGTGTATTTAGAACCTACAATTCGTTAATTATATGAAACATAATTTTGGTGCCGGACCCGGCATTCTACCACACGAAGTTTTAAAGCAAGCTTCAGAAGCAGTTATTGATTTTAATGGTACTGGACTCTCTTTGCTTGAAATTTCACACCGATCGAAAGAGTTTGAAGCCGTTTTAGACGAAGCTGTAAGCCTGGTAAAAGAATTATTCAACGTTCCGGAAGGTTATTCGGTATTGTTTCTGCAAGGTGGCGCCAGCACCCAGTTTGCTTTGGCCCCTTACAACCTGTTACCTGAAGGTGGTAAAGTAGCTTATGTTGAAACTGGTGTTTGGGCCAATAAAGCTTTAAAAGAAGCTAAATATTTTGGCGAAGTACAAGTTGTAGCTACTTCAAAAGAGGCTAACTTTACTTACATCCCTAAGGATTTTGAAATCCCGGCCGATGCTGCTTACATCCACATTACATCAAACAATACCATTTACGGTACACAGTTACAGGAGTTCTTTAAATCGCCAATTCCGGTGGTTTGTGATATGTCGTCAGATATTTTCAGCCGCGTGGTTAACGTTGCCGATTTTGGTTTGATCTACGCTGGTGCTCAGAAAAACATGGGCCCTGCCGGTGTTACTTTGGTTATTGTTAAGGATGATTTGCTGGGTAAAACCGGTCGTAAAATTCCTGCAATGTTTAACTACCAAACTCAAATTGAAGGTGGTTCAATGTACAACACCCCACCGGTATTTGCTATCTACGTATCAATGCTTACCCTTAAATGGTTAAAAGCAAAAGGTGGCGTACCGGCAATTGAGCAGGAAAACATTACCAAAGCACGTGTACTTTATGAAGAAATTGACCGCAACCCATTGTTCAAAGCGGTGGCTGCTGTTGAAGACCGCTCAAAAATGAATGTTTGCTTTGTGATGGAAAATCCGGAACTGGAAAAACCATTCCTGAAACTTGCCGAAGAACGCGGTATAGTTGGCATTAAAGGCCACAGAAGTGTAGGCGGTTTCCGCGCTTCAATTTACAACGCATTGCCAATAAGCAGTATTTATGCGCTGATTGACGTAATGCAGGAATTTGCTGAGAATAATAAATAATTTAAAAGTATCATTAGTTCACTGGTTCATTAGTTCATTAGTTTTTAATGAAGCAGACCAATGAACCAGTGAACTAATGAACCATTGAACATAAAAGAGATGATCAAAATATTAGCTAATGACGGTATCGACCCGATAGGTAAAAAAATGCTGGAAGATGCCGGCTTTTTTGTAGATACCAACAATATCCCACAGGACGAGCTTCCTGAAAAATTGAAAAACTATGATGCTATTACCGTACGTAGTGCTACTAAAGTACGTAAAGCATTGATCGATGCTACGCCTAACCTGAAACTGATCGGTCGCGGTGGTGTAGGTGTTGATAATATTGATGTTGATTATGCCAAAGAAAAAGGCATTGGTGTATATAATACCCCGGCATCATCTTCTTTATCAGTAGCTGAACTGGTATTTGCGAGCTTATTCGGTTCTGTACGCTTTTTACCTGATAGCAACCGCAAAATGCCGGTTGATGGTGGTACTAAATTTAACGACCTGAAAAAAGCTTACGCTAAAGGTGTTGAGCTTCGCGGTAAAACTTTAGGTATTGTAGGTTTTGGCCGTATCGGCAGGGAAGTAGCTAAAATAGCTATCGGTGTTGGTATGGATGTTTTAGCATATGATCTTTATGATTTCAATCCTGAGTTGGATCTTGTTTTAGGTGGCGGTACTACTGTTAAAGTAGCTGTTAAAAAATCTACGCTCGACGAGATTACTACAACTGCTGATTTCATTACGTTGCATACTCCATTTATCGACAAAGCCCTTTTTGGTGCTGAAGAATTGGCTAAAACTAAAAAAGGTGTTGGCTTGGTAAATATTTCACGCGGCGGTTTGATCGACGAGCTTGCTTTGGTTGATGCATTAAACAGCGGCCAGGTTTCATTTGCTGCGCTTGACGTGTTTGACAATGAGCCGACCCCTCGTGCAGAGATCTTAACTCACCCTAAAATTTCTCTGACCCCGCACATTGGCGCTGCCACTAACGAGGCCCAGGAAAGGATTGGCGTAGAGCTTGCAAGTTTGATCATTGAGCATTTCAAAAACGCGTAACACGAATTCGTTCTAATTAGAGCGAATTACACGAATACAATCTATAAAGCAAACGGCACGAATTTTATCAATTCGTGCCGTTTGCTTTATATGAAAAAACCATGTCATTGCGAGGCACGAAGCAATCGCATGCTATACAGGGCGGTCATGCTTCCGCGTGTGATTGCTTCGTGCCTCGTATGACATGGTTTATATTGAATGATTTTTATATGATATAACTAACACCCTTCTCAGGCATAGTTACGCCATAACCTTCCTGCTCCAAATCATTAGCCAATAGCTGCATGCTTTCACCCTCGCCATGTACCAGGAATACGTGTTTCAACTTTTCCTTACCGATGATTTTTACGGTGTTCATCAGATCATTATGATCGCCATGGGCACTTAGTACGTCGGTTTGTTTGATGGTGGCATAAACGGAAAGTTCACGGTCTTTTATGTGAACAATAGAATCACCTCTTAATAAACGATGTCCCAATGTTCCTTTGGCACAATAGCCTATGAATAGAATAGTGGCATAGTAATTTTGGATATTGTAAAAAAGATGGTCCTGGATACGGCCGCCTTCCAACATCCCTGCGGATGATATGATAATACAAGGCTCCCAGTAATTGGAAATTTGCCTGCTATCCTTAAGCGTTTCCACGTAGGTGAGGTTGTCAAATTCAAATTCATCGCCGCGTTTCTGGTAAAAATCCTGGGCTTCCTGATTTACGTGATTATGGTATTTCCTAAACACTTCGGTTGCCTGGGTAGCCATTGGACTATCGACAAATACTTTAACGGGCGGCAATAAACCTGTACTGAAGATCTTATTTAAAGAGTAAACTAATGATTGTGTACGCCCAATGCTGAACGCCGGGATAATCAAACGGCCTTGTTCTTTAATGCAGGCCTTTTCAATAATCTCTATCAGGGTTTGTTCAACGGTTTTGTCCGTGCTATGGTAGCGACCGCCGTAGGTAGCCTCTGAAACCAGGAAATTAACAGGTGGCAGGGGCTGTGGATCGTTCAGAACCGGGTAATTTTTCCTGCCGATATCGCCGGTAAAGGCAATGGATTTTTCTTCGCCTTGATCTGTTATTTTAAATACCGCTGCAGCTGCGCCTAACAAGTGACCAACTGGTACAAAGGTTAATTCAATATCGCCTGTGATGCGAAAAGGTTTATCAAATCCTATAGTAACAAAACGCTCTACCGTATCCATTACATGTTTTTGCATGTACAATGGCTGCGCGTGAGTATTAAATTTACCCCTGCCGCGCTTGTGGTGCCCGCCTTTACTCGCAGCTTTGCGCATGAAAATGTTTACTGAGTCGAGCAGCAACAATTCAGTCAGATCGGCTGTAGGTGGGGTACACAAAATTTGCCCTTCAAATCCTAAACGGATTAGGGTAGGTAAATTGCCCGAATGATCGATATGGGCGTGGGTAAGCACTACTACGTCAATGTCTTCAGGGCGAAAAGGAAAGTTTTCGTTAGATATAACACTGCGGTCCTTTTCATAGTCCAGCCCGCAATCCACCAAAATTTTATATTGTCCAACCTCAAGCAAATGCATGCTCCCGGTTACCTGCCGGGCCGCCCCGTGTATAGTTAGTTTCATTTTTATATACGCGACACCAAATTATAACATTGGTATCAATAATTATATTACGTTGTAAGTAATCTTTAATTTGTGAATATAATAGTTTACACCCGTTTTGTTGCGAGTATAAACGGATTAACAAGCTATAAGTTCGTTTATATGCTAATTAATTTTAGGCCTGGCTGCTTTCAAACTGTAGCTGACTCAGGTATTTGTAAAGACCCTGTTCGTTGCCAATGAGTTCGGTGTGGCTGCCGCTTTCAATAATATGGCCCTTTTCAAGCACGATGATCTTATCCGCTTCGCGAATGGTTGACAGGCGATGCGCTATGATAATGGAGGTACGGTCTTTCATCAGTTCTTCCAAAGCTTCCTGTACCAGGCGTTCCGATTCTGAATCTAATGAAGAAGTAGCCTCATCAAGGATTAGTATGGATGGGTTTTTGAGTAAGGCCCTCGCAATGGCAATACGCTGCCTTTGTCCGCCTGATAATTTAACACCACGCTCGCCCACAACGGTTTCATAACCTTCGGGGAAGGACGAGATAAACTGATGCGCGTTGGCACGTTTAGCAGCCTGAATAATATCTTCTTTTGAAGCATTGAGCCTGCCATAGGCGATGTTCTCCATAATAGTACCGCCAAACAGCAATACATCCTGCGGAACGATGGCTACCTGGTTGCGGATATCAGTAAGGGAATAATTGTCGGCTGGTTTACTATCAAATAAAATACCGCCGTTTTGCGGATGATAGAATTGTAAAATCAGCGAAGCCATAGTAGATTTGCCCGAACCGCTTGGCCCAACAATGGCTACCCGCTGCCCGGCATCGGCATTAAATGAGATCCCTTTTAATACGGTAATTTCTGGGCGTGATGGGTAGGCAAATACTACATCATTAAAAGCAAGATCACCTTTAATGGGTTGTTTAATCCCGTTTTCGCTTTCAACCATCGAGATCTCTTCACCCTGCTCGGCAAGGATTTCGAGTACACGCTCACTTGCACCTACAGCTTTTTGGAGGTTGGCATAAAGATCGGGGAAACTACCCATAGCAGCACCTACAAATATCGAATACATGATAAAAGTGGTAAGGTCGCCAACATATATTTCATGATTAGCTACCAGCACCGAACCGTACCAGATAACCCCCACAAAAGTGCCGAACAAGCAAAATACGATGAACGACGCGAATATCCCCCTGAATTTAGCCCCGCGAACAGCGATATTCACTACCTGGCGTAAGATCTTGTCGTAACGGGTGGCTTCATAGGCCTCGTTAACAAAAGCCTTTACGTTGGCAATGCCTTGCAGTGTTTCTTCAACTATAGTATTTGATTCGGCTAATTTATCCTGAGCCTCCCGTGAAAGCTTGCGGATATACCGCCCAAAAAATACAGCGAAGGCAACAAGAAAAGGTAATATAGCCAGCAAGGTAAGCGTAAGTTTTATGGATACAATTGCCAGCAGGGTAGTGCTGCCCACCATGATCACCAACTGACGGATCATTTCGGCGAAAGTGGTGGTTAATGTATCCTGAATCTGGGAAAGATCGGCAGAGATTCGGCTGTTGAGCTCACCAACCCGGCGGTTGGCGAAGAAGTTCATAGGCAGTGTGATCAGCTTAAAATAAGTATCGCGCCTGATATCGGCTAATGACTTTTCAGCTACTTGTACAAACCAAACTACCCTGAAAAACGAAATAAAAGCCTGGGCAAATAAGATAATGAAACCCATGATAGCTATGGCATTTAAACCATGCGGCAAATATTTGTATTTGTAGATACCCTGTGCTGCATCGATCAAAGCACCGAGGATAGCTGGGAACGCCAGCCCGACAAGGCTCGATAAGAACAGAAAAACTAATCCGGCTATGAATTTAACCCTGTAAGGTTTTAAGTAAGTAAGCAGTTTGGCTACATTACGCAGGCTGCTTCGGTTTATTTTTGCTTTAGGTAATTCTGCTTCGGCCTTGCTGCCACTGTTCAGTCGTCCTCTTGCCATGTATGGGTTTGAATGTTAAGTCGCGAATTTACGCTTTAACCCGGTTGTTTTTACGCAACAGAAATAAAATTGACGCAGCCATGAAAAGTATAACTACTACAAATATGGTTTGCATGGTACTAAAATGCTGTTCTGAATTGTTTAATTGCTGTTTAAGGTGTGCATTTTGTAGTTTTAACCTGTTGATCACTTCCATGTAGCCAGCCGCCGTAGTTTCGGCCTCTTTGCTGTGGCTTTGGATCTGTCTTTGCTGAAAATCACGGTATTCAAGCAGGATCTTGAGTTCTTTGAAAATAGCATCGTCCGTTTTGGCGATATCCATCAGGATGCCGGCCGACCGACGGATATCATCTTTGGTTTGAAAGCCGAAAATGCCGGTGTGCTGGCTGAGGCTTTGATCATACTGCCCAAATTTTTGTTTACGGGCCGCCAGCATGGTGTTGATTTTTTTACGCTGAAGCTGGTAAGCTACAGAATCGGAGTTAACAGGGCTTTGGGCTGATGCACCAACAGTTGCTATCAAACAGAATAAAAAAAGCAGCGCGATTTTTTTCATTTATACAATACCTTATTGAAATTCAATGATTACTTTATCATTCAGGTTTAAACCCAGCAGGCCGCTTGCATTGCCCTTATTTATGGCTATCTCCAGATGGTCGCTGATGCCGAACAAACAAAGTTTTTCGCCAACGGGCACTTCATTATAATGCCAGCTTAAATGGTTGATGGTTTCGTTGCGCTTAAAATTGAGCACAAAACGCCTGCCTTGCTGTACGTTGTTAAAAAACTCCTTGGTAATATTGGTGATCACATTCTGAAATGAATCGATATAGATCACCACGCCTTTGATCAGGTTTTTTTCAATAACAGGCTGCAAATTCATTTTGTTTTCAATCTCGCTCACCGGCAGGCCAATCTCGTCCAATTTGCCGCCTTTGGCTAAATGACAGGCTGTTTTTACAAAAATATCAGCTAGCGGAAAGTGCAGGAATTTAAGGTCCTGCATAATGTTGATCTCAACGATATCTTCAGGCGCCTGGTCAAACATGAGCGAAAAAATGCCGTTGTCGGCCCCTACAAAGTAGTGCTTTTTGTAGCGTACAGCAAGGTATTTGGTATGGTCGTTATAAACGGTATCAATGCCAATAAGGTGTACGGTATCTTCGGGGAAATAATGATAGCTGTTTTTAAGTATAAAGGCGGCCTGTTGTACATTAAAGGCCGCTACACTGTTGGTAATATCAACAATATTTACTGTGGGCAACAATTTGTAGATACTGCCTTTTAAAGCAGCCTGGTAAATATCTTTATCGCCTAAATCAGTAGTTAATGTTATAATTGCCATTAATTTTATAAATATTTATTGCTAATCTTGTAGTAGCATTTGAAGCTACAAATATTCAATTTTTAATTCATAAAAATCTGTAACTAAAAAATCAAATTAGTATTGAACGAACTTAAGCTATCAATTGAAAACGTAAACCCTGCAGTGCTGTGGGGACCGAATAATGATCATTTTGAGATCATTAAGAAACAATACCCCAAGCTTAAAATAGTTGCCCGTGGCAGTGAAGTGAAGATTTTGGGCGATGAAAATGAGATCAATATTTTCCAGGAGAAGTTTACCCACCTGATAAATCATGTTGAGAAATTTGAAAATCTTAACATAACCGACCTCGAACGTATTCTTGGTTCAAGAACCAGCAATGCCACCACGGTTGCTGAACCAACAGCTGTTGATAAATTTGCAAGTGGTGAAGTAATTGTATTTGGGCCAAACGGTATTATGGTTAGGGCCCGTACTACCAATCAGCGCCGCATGGTTGATAGTATCAATAAAAGTGATATCCTTTTTGCCATTGGTCCGGCAGGTACCGGTAAAACTTATACTGCAGTTGCATTGGCGGTGAGGGCGCTTAAAAATAAGGAAATTAAACGCATTATATTAACCCGCCCGGCTGTTGAGGCCGGGGAGAACCTCGGTTTTTTACCGGGCGACCTTAAAGAAAAGATCGACCCGTACCTGAGGCCTTTGTATGATGCTTTGGATGACATGATCCCGGCCGAAAAACTAAAGGTTTACCTGGAGAACCGTACTATTGAGATTGCACCGCTGGCCTTTATGCGTGGCCGTACCCTTGATAACTGTTTTGTTATTTTGGATGAGGCCCAGAATGCTACCGATATGCAGCTCAAGATGTTTTTGACCCGTATGGGGCCATCGGCTAAGTTTATTGTTACAGGTGATGTTACGCAGATAGATTTGCCAAAAAAACAACAATCCGGCTTACATACCGCTTTAAGGATCCTGACAGATATTAAAGGCATTGAAATAGTTTACCTGAGCGGCGAAGACGTAGTAAGGCATAAATTAGTACGTAAGATATTAGAAGCTTACGGGGATATACAGTAAAACACAGATACAAGAGTCAAGAATCAAGATGCAGGAAGTCGTGTTTCTGTCTTGCTTCTTGACTCTATATTCTTTATTCTTAACATGAACGCAATAAACGAAACACATTTTAACTTTCCCGGCCAAACGGCTTTTTACAAGGGGAAAGTACGCGATGTTTATACGATAGATAATAAATTCCTGGCCATGGTTGTTACCGACCGTATTTCGGCCTTTGATGTTGTACTGCCTGAAGCAATTCCTTTTAAAGGGCAGGTGCTTAACCAGATTGCTGCCCGCTTTTTAGAAGCAACGGCAGATATTGTTCCAAACTGGGTTATTTCAGTTCCGGACCCAAGCGTTACTATTGGCCGCATTTGTGAGCCATTTAAGGTAGAGATGGTGATCCGCGGTTACCTGGCAGGTCATGCTGCGCGCGAGTATAGTGCAGGCAGGCGCCATGTATGCGGTGTAGCTTTGCCTGAAGGTTTAAAAGAAAATGATATACTGCCCGAACCTATCATCACACCAACAACTAAGGCATCGGTAGGGCATGATGAAGATATTTCACGTGAGGAGATCCTCGCAAAAGGCATCGTATCTGAAGAAGATTATGTTAAGCTTGAAGCCTATACCCGGGCCCTGTTTAAACGCGGTACCGAAATTGCAGCTAAACAAGGTTTAATATTGGTAGATACCAAGTATGAATTTGGCAAGGTTGACGGCCAGATCTACCTGATTGATGAGATCCATACACCCGACTCCTCAAGATATTTTTATAAAGAAGGGTACGAAGACCGTCAGCAAAAGGGAGAAGCCCAAAAACAGCTTTCGAAAGAGTTTGTGCGCAAATGGCTTATCGAAAATGGTTTCCAAGGTAAAGATGGGCAGGTAGTGCCGGTTATGACCGAAGAAATTGTTAATTCGATATCCGAACGTTATATTGAGCTTTACGAGCAGATTATTGGCGAGGCATTTGTCAAGCCTGCTGAAGGCAGTGTGTTAACTCGTGTTGAAACCGCAATTAATAACGCCTTGAGTGTTATGTAATTTTTAAATATCCATAAAATATTTATCTTAGCTTATTAATTTTAATAAGAATGAAATTTACTGTAGATAAACACGAGAAATATATATTATTGAAGCTTAATGAGTCAAAATTAAATTCAATAGTAACTCCTCAGTTAAAATCAGAATTGATTTTGATCAATACAGAGGGCCAGCGCAACATTATTCTCGACTTGTCGCAGGTGAAATATGCCGATTCATCGGGCTTAAGCAGCTTGCTGGTTGGCCACCGCTTATGTAAAAATGCATCGGGTTCCTTCATTCTGGCGGGTTTAAATGATGCGGTTGCCCGTTTGGTAACCATATCTCAACTGGATAATGTATTAACCATTGTTCCAACTGCCGAAGAAGGTGTCGATCATATCTTTATGGAAGAGATTGAAAAGGAATTAAAAAAAGAAGCAAGATAAACCATTTGATTGCTTACCTATTATGAAATTTGAGGTAACAATCCTTGGCAGCAGCTCCGCAACCCCCATTTTTAACAGGAATCCCACTTCACAGGTGCTCAATATCAATGAGCGCCTGTATTTGATAGACTGCGGCGAAGGCACGCAGCAACAAATGCTCCGCTTTGATATCAAAGCCGGTCGCATTGATCACATTTTAATTAGTCATCTTCACGGCGATCATTATTTAGGGCTGGTTGGTCTATTGTCATCCATGCACCTTAACGGGCGTAAAAAGGCGCTTAAATTAGTTTGTCCCGAACCCTTAAAGGAGATCATTGACCTGCAATTAAAATATTCAGATACGGAGCTACAGTTCCCAATTGAATACATATTTACTAATGCGCAGCAAATTGAAGTTTTGATAAGCAATAATGATGTCGTTGTTGAAACCATACCGCTTGATCACCGGATTGCCTGTACGGGCTTTTTATTTAAGGAAAAGAAACGTTTACGTAAGCTGATCAAGGAGAAAATAGAAAGCCTTGATATTTCTGTCGCCTATTATTCGATATTAAAAAAAGGCGGAGATTATACGGATGAAAAAGGCAAAGTTTACAAAAATGAGGATTTGACCATTGATTCGGCCGAGCCTAAAAGCTATGCTTACTGCTCCGATACGATGTATAATGAAAACTACTTTGCCCAAATCGCTAACGCCACGCTGCTTTATCATGAGTCTACGTTTTTAAATGATATGCTCGACAGGGCTGTTATTACCCATCATACCACAGCGTTACAGGCAGGAGAGATAGCCCTGAAAACTAACGCTAAAAAACTACTCATAGGCCATTTTTCGGCCCGCTATAAAACCCTGAATGAGTTATTGGATGAGGCTAAAATAAATTTCCCCTCAACTGAACTTGCAATTGAGGGGAAAACCTTCTTTATAGAATAGTTTTTTAGAGCTAAAAGCTTAAGGCAAAAAGCTGAAAGCTCAATCAAGCTTTTAAAGCTTTAAACTTTGCGCATTCAGCTTTTAGCTCTTCATTAATCTTTCTTGCCGCCAAATACCGAGAAGCTTACATAACGTTTCGGATGTGCTTTTAAATCGATGAACAGGTTGTTGAGGTTGTTTGATGCGTCTGTAAGATTTTTGTACATCTTATCATCATTAAGCAATAAACCCAAAGATCCCTGGCTGTTGTTGATCTTGGCAATAGTTGCCTGCAAATCGGCCATGGCTTTGTTTGCATTATCAAGCGTTTGTTTCAGGTTAGCAGCGGCAACGTCGTTACTTACTTTTTCAAAGTTGGCCGTCATGCCGTTAAGGTGTGTTGTACTTGTTTTTAAGTTTCCGGATACAACTTCGGCATTGGAAAGTATAGCATCGATATGGCCTGTTTGTGAACCTACCAGGTAATCTATTTTTTTCGTGGTGCCTTCAAGCGTTTGCAGCGAGTTGGCAATGCTCATGAAGCTGCGGTCGATATTTTTCTGAAAGTTAGGGTTCAGGATCTTATTAACAGCGCTCAATGACGAATCAAGTTTTGACATCAGCATTTCTGCCTTTTTCTGTATCGGCTGCAGGGTTTCAGCAAGGCTTCCCTGGATATCGGCCCTAAGTGTATCCTTGTCTTCGGCAGATACGTTGCTGTTTCCTAACTCAAAGACTATGGCCTTACTGCCCAAAAGATCGGTACTTTCCAGTTTCGCTAAAGTGTTTTTAGGGATAACAACATCCGGATCAATTTTAAATTCTACAACCGTATGCCCATCTTGCTGAAGTTGCATTTTGGAAATGCGGCCTATCTGGAAACCATTTACCAGCACGGGTTTGGAAACGGTTAAACCTTCAACGCTGTTATAAATAGCGTAGTATTTGTTTGATCCTGAAAAAACATCATTACCACGTAAATAACTGTAACCTAATATAAGTATAGTAATTGCGATGGCCGTAAGCGCGCCAATTTTGGTTTCGTTAGAGATTTTCATTAAGTAGAGTTTATACGTTAATTGTGTTTAAGGTTATAAACCTGCACCAGGCTTATATGTTTTATGATGTACGTTTTATTTACACAGAAGGTAACAGTTTGCCTTTATAATTATTGCGAAACCTGCTCCATCTCTTTTTTATAGCTTGTTAATGCACGGATGATCGAAGCTACGATCTCGTTTTGTCCATCTTCCGAGTTAAGGTATTTTTCGTCATCGGGGTTATTGATGTATCCGGTTTCAACCAATACTGATGGCATCGCGCTGTGGCAAAGTACATAAATTCCCTGCTCCCTGATACCCTCACTTCGTCTCCCGTCAGTATCGGTAAATTCGCCGTTAATTAAAGTAGCCAGCTTAATACTTTGCTGTCTGAACTTCCTTTTGTACTCATTTGTTAAAATGATGGTCATCGGATCGTTGGGGTCTAATGCGCCGCCGTCAAGTTCTGATTCTTCGCCAACCTGGTTTTTCTGAATAGCGCTTTCCTCTTCGCGAGTGCGGTGCAAACCATAAACCAAAATCAGTACGCCTTTGCCTGATCTGTCCGGAACCCTGACCGTACGATATACCGCTTTATGGCGTTTAGTGCCAACCTTTTCGCGAATGGTTCTGTCAGATAATGAGTTACAGTGCAGTGAAATAAATAACTGTCCTTTGTTTTCATTGGCTATTTCGGCCCTACGCTCAAATGAAACATCATCTTCAGTAGTACGGGTCATTACAGCCTTCACCCCGGTTAATTCTTTTTCTATAGCAGCTTGCAATTTAAAGCCAATAGCCAGCGTTACATTCCTTTCTGACGAATAAGAACCCGATGCACCGTGCGAATAATGACCTGTAGAAGCTGATGGTTTGCCACCATGCCCCGGGTCGATAATGATGGTTTTAATCTTAAAACCGGTACTGTTTATCACAGTATCCTTTTGAGAATTAATATTATTAGTTACAATAGAACTGTATGATTTAAAAGGAAAAAATGAAAGGAGAACCAGCAATACCCACAAACTATAAATCAATCTTTTCAATGCCTTATTTTTCATTATTTTTGAACGCTGTTAACTATATCTGCAAAAATACTATTCATAATCAATTTTGAAATTCATAACCCTTTTTTTTCTGCTTGCAATTATATTAATAGTAAATGGACTTGCTAACGCTGGCACTATTTTAAATAGCAGCAATGGCAGGCGGCCTTTAACTGATACTATTATCAAACTTGATTCGCTTCGTGATAAGAAACTTCTTAAAGGTAAAAAATCCGGCTCAATTACGCCACTAAGAAATGGTAAACCGGTAAATTCTTTACCCGCGAATGATACCACTAAAAAAAATAAAGGTGGGCTACAATCAGAAGTAAAGGCAACCGCCGAGGATTCGACACACTCAGACAGGGAGCACCAGATCACCCAGTTTTACGGAAAAGCCCGGGTAACCTATGAAGATTTTGAGCTTGATGCAGATTATATCAGGGTTGACGATAAAAACCACCTCATATTTGCTCGGGGGAGTATTGATCCGCGCACGCATCAATATACCCGCAGGCCTATCATGAAACAAAAAACGGATAAGCCTGTAGCATCCGACTCCCTTATTTTTAATTATCAAACCAAAAAAGTAAAGATCTATAATCCTGCATCCGAGCAGGAAGGTAACTTTATTTCGGGTGGACAGGCAAAAAAGCTAAATGATGATGAGGTTGCTTACCGCAACGTAATTTTCAGTACCTGTGATCTTCCTTACCCTGATACGCACTTTGGTATTGTGATAACCCGTGGTATAGGCGAAAAGAAACGGATTATATCAGGGCCTGCTTATCTTGAAATTGAAGGCGTGCCATTACCGTTGGGTATACCTTTTGGCTTTTTCCCAAAGCCGGATACCAGGACATCGGGTGTTATTTTACCAACTTTTGGTGAGGATAATACCTTGGGCTTTTACCTTAAAGGGCTGGGATATTATATAGGTATAAGTGATTACGTTGATTTAACTACCACAGGCTCCATTTACTCAAAAGGTTCTTATGAGCTGAGCAGCACGGCACGTTATCTTAAACGCTATAAATATACAGGTAACGTTACGCTGAGCTTCGGCTCGCATAACTATGGACTGGAGGGTGACCCTGCTACTAAGGATGCGCACATTTACTGGTCGCATGTACAGGATGCCAATGCCAATCCTGGTTCAACTTTTAGTGCTTCCGTTGATGCAGGTACTTCCGGTTTCTTCAGGAATACACCATCGGCAAGTAATTATAACGTTAATTCTATTGCGCAAAGTAGTTTACGTTCAAGTATCGCCTATGGCAAAACTTGGGCGGGTACACCTTTTAACTTAAGTATAGGCATTTCGCATAGCCAGGATATAGCCCGTAAAACAGTAAATATCGAATTACCTACCATTGCTTTTGGTATGTCGTCAATAAATCCCTTCGATTCCAAAAATAGGGTAGGCGAACAAAAATGGTATCAGAAAATTACTATCAGTTATAATTTGGTAGGTACTAATAAGTTGAGCGATATCCCTGAAAGTCAATTGTTCAAGAGCGAAACTTTGTCAAAGCGGTTACAAAATGGTTTTCAGCATACCATTCCGGTTAGTTTAGGTTTAAACGTGTTGAAATACTTTCAGTTTAATAACAGTGTGAACTATACCGAGCGCTGGTATTTTCAAAGCATTAACGAAAGGTTTGAAAGGGGGAGTATTGCCGGCTCAAACCAGCTAATTATTGATACTATACCGGGCTTTAAGCGTGCCGGGGAGTATAGTGTAAGTACAGGTATCTCAACCAAATTATATGGTACTATCAATTTTAAACATGGTAACCTGAGAGCCATCAGGCACGTGGCAACCCCTTCAATAAGTTTTAGCTATCGTCCCGACTTCAGCGACCCGAGTTTCGGTTATTACAGAACTGCGGTAAGTACAGCTACTGTGCCTTATCCTTATACTTACCAAAAATATTCGATTTTTCAGAATGGGGTTTACGGGGGGCCATCGGCGGGTAAGCAGGCCGGCTTAAACTTCTCGGTAGATAATACCATAGAGGCTAAGGTAAAGGCAAAAAGCACAGATACATCGGGCACTGACCGGAAGATCACTATTTTGCAGGGCCTGTCGTTCTCTACCTTTTATAATTTCGCGGCTGATTCAATGAAACTGTCAGATATCTCATTTTCGGGCCATACTGCTATTTTTAATCAAAAATTAAGCATCAGTTTTTCGGGAGTATTTAGTCCGTATATAACAAAGGTAAGTGATTCTATTGCAAATAATCAGATAGTAAAAACAAGCCGCTACGTCAACAGGTATGCCTGGCAGGACGGGAAATTCCCAACTTTAACAGGTTTAAATATCTCTATGGGCGGGAGTTTAAATTCAACCAAGGCAACTCCGGGTAACGCGGCCCTCAATACTATTGCAACCATGAATACCAACCAGGCCCAACGGCTGGCCCTGGTAAACAGCGATCCGAATGCTTATGTTGACTTTAATGTTCCGTGGAATATCTCGCTTAATTATAGCTTTAGCTATCAAAACTATTTAAATACCAAAACAACCAGCAATACACTCCAGGTATCGGGTGATGTGAACCTTACACAAAAGTGGAAGATCCAGTACACTACCACATATGATATTAAGGCGGCTAAGTTTGCCAGTGCAACATCGTTTTCAATATATCGCGACCTGCATTGCTGGGACCTGGCCTTTCAGTGGATTCCTTTTGGCGTATATAAAATGTATAACGTAACTTTAAAGGTGAAGGCGTCTATCTTGCAGGATCTGAAACTGAGCAAGAAAAGCGATTACAATCCACAATCATCTTTTTATTAATATAATAATGCTGGCAGAAATAATTACCATCGGCGACGAAATACTTATCGGGCAAATTGTTGATACTAATTCGGCCTGGATGGCTACCGAACTTAATAAGATAGGGGTACGGGTAAAACAGATCTCATCAATAAGCGACGATAAGGAGCATATCCTGAAAGCATTATCGGAAGCAGCCCATCGGGCCAATATTATTTTTATCACTGGTGGCCTTGGCCCCACAAAAGATGATATCACCAAAAAAACATTGGCCGAATATTTTGGCGTTGAACTTGTTGAAAATGTGGAAGCCCTTGCCAATGTAGAACGCATTTTTGCTAAATACAACCGTCCATTACTGGAAGTTAATAAGCAGCAGGCTTTTGTTCCTGCTAATTGCGAAGTAGTGAGGAATGAAAACGGCACAGCGCCGGGGATGTGGTTTAACCATAATGGTGTTATCTATGTGTCGATGCCGGGTGTACCTTTTGAGATGATGTACATGATGGAGGGGCAGGTACTGCCTAAAGTTAAAGCTACTTTTAAGCTACCAGTAATTATCCATAAAACACTGCTGACCGTTGGAGAAGGTGAATCATTTTTGGCTGAACGGATAGCGGATATTGAGAACGATCTGCCATCATATATTAAGCTTGCCTACCTGCCCAAGTTAGGCCAGGTGCGTTTACGCTTAAGTGCTTTTGGCGAAGACCAGGCCGCTTTGCAAAAAGAAGTGGATGCATTTGCCGCCCGGTTTATAGAGCGGATAGGCTCGCCGTTTGTTATTGATCAGGATATTCCGCTTGAAAAGGCAATTCTTGATTTGATGGAAAATAACGGTCTTACTTTATCGGTGGCAGAAAGCTGCACCGGTGGTTATCTTTCACATTTGTTTACCCAGCATCCGGGTTCATCGCACGTGTTTTTAGGTGGGGCGGTATCGTATTCGTACGAATTAAAAGAGAGTATCCTGGGGGTAAAGAACGAAACTTTATGGCAGCATGGGGCCGTTAGCGAAGAAACTGTAACAGAAATGGTAGAAGGTGCACTGTTAAATTTCAAATCGGATTTTGCCGTCGCCATTACGGGCGTAGCAGGCCCTGGCGGCGGAACAGAAGATAAACCCGTTGGTACTGTGTGGATTGCGGCTGCAGGAAAAGGTAAATCATTGATAAAAAAATACACATTTGGCAGTAAACGCCGCCAAAACATTGAACGGAGTGCGGTAATGGCCCTGTCAATGTTGAATACTTTACTTACTGAAATTAAAAAGTAAAGATTTAAATACATAATTTTGGGGTTAAACTATATTCTACTGTATGGCCAAATACCAGCTGTTATTGCCAAAAATGGGGGAGAGCGTTGCCGAAGCAACCGTTATCAAATGGGTGAAAAATCCGGGTGATAAGGTTAATGCTGACGATGCGGTGATGGAAATTGCCACCGATAAAGTTGACTCGGATGTGCCTTCGCCTGTAGCAGGTAAGTTAGTTGAACAACTGTATAAAGAAAACGACGTTGTGCAGGTTGGCGCGGTTATAGCCATCATTGAAACTGATGAACCTGAAGCTGCTGCGCCGGTAACTGTACAACCGGAAGAAGCTCCTGCTCCTCAACCTGCCGAAGAGCCCAAAATAGCAGAATCAACTTATCACGAAACCGTTCAGTTTACAGAAACTGAAAAAGCTCCTGAACCTGAGCTTAACGAAATTCAACCTGAAAATTTATCAGGTATCCCCGGTATAGATCAGCTTGAGCAAAAAAGCTCATCTGCTAGTCCTGTATTTAAGTCGGAAGGGCGCTTTTATTCGCCCTTGGTAAGAAATATTGCCGCGCAGGAAAGCATTAGCATTAATGAGCTTGATGGCATCCCCGGAACAGGTTCTGAGGGCCGTTTAACCAAGGATGACCTGCTGAACTACCTGCAGGCTAAAACTCCAACGGTTCAAAATATCCAGCCACCAGCTTTTGCAGTACCGGTTAATGGTCAATCAACTGAACCTGTAAAAGTTGCTGAGCCAGTGAAGGAAACACAGCCGGTTGCTGAACCGGTAAACATAACTGTGCAAGCCCCAGAATCGGTAGCTCAACCTGTAATTGCCGCAACTCCTGAACCTGTAAAAGCGGAAGCGCCGAAAGTTTCGCCTGTTGAGCAAAAAACTGCGCCGGCCGCTTCAGTATCTGGTGCTGATGAGATCATTGAAATGGACAGGATGCGCCGTTTAATTGCCGACCATATGGTGATGAGCAAGCAAACATCGCCTCACGTTACCTCGTTTGTTGAAGCCGATGTTACCAACCTTGTGCTATGGCGTGAAAAAGTAAAGAATAGCTTTGAAAAACGCGAAGGTGAAAAAATAACCTTTACGCCTATATTTATTGAAGCCGTGGTGAAAGCCATTAAAGATTTCCCGATGATCAATGTATCAGTTAATGGTACCCAGATCATTAAGAAAGCGGCTATCAATATCAGCATGGCAACAGCATTGCCAAGTGGTAACCTCATAGTCCCTGTAATTAAAAAGGCCGATGAGCTTAATCTTGTTGGGTTAAGCAAGGCGGTTAATGACCTGGCAAACCGCGCACGTAACGGTAAGCTACAACCCGATGATGTAAAAGAGGGTACATTTACCATCACCAATGTTGGCTCGTTTGGTAATGTTATGGGTACACCGATAATTAATCAGCCGCAGGTTGCTATTTTAGCTGTCGGCGCTATTAAGAAAAAGCCGGCCGTAATTGAAACAAAAGAAGGCGATATGATCGCTATACGCCATATGATGTTTCTTTCATTATCATATGATCACCGTGTTGTTGATGGTGCCTTAGGAGGTTCCTTTGTAAGGCGTGTGGCTGATTATTTAGAGAAATGGGATAGCAGCAGGGAAGTATAAACGCTTAGATATATATTAAACAGGGAACGCCGGGCAAATTGTCCGGCGTTCCCCGTTTAAGGGGCATCGTTCGAAAATTGAATTTTAAATTTTTACTAATGAAGCACATAAATCTCTACTGGCTTTAAAACCCTGTTAAATCATACTTATAGCAAAAAATCGTATTAACTTTGCCTTTGAAAATGGCTTATAAGTATATTGATAATTACCGCGAACAGGGCGCCCGTAAAAGATTGGTTGATGTTTTAAGAAAAAAGGGAATTGGCGACGAACACGTTTTAGAGGCTATTGGTAAGGTAAAACGTCATTTCTTTTTTGATGAAACTTTCTGGAACCAGGCTTACAGGGATATTGCGTTCCCGATAGGCGAAGGGCAAACCATATCGCAACCTTATACTGTGGCCTATCAAACTGAATTGCTGCATATTCGCAGGGGAGATAAAGTACTTGAAATAGGTACAGGCTCCGGGTATCAAACCTGTGTACTGCTTGAGCTTGGCGCTATTGTTTATACCATAGAACGTCAGGAAAAGCTATATCATCGCACTAAATTTGTATTGCCCAATGAAATGGGATATAATGCCCATTTTTTCCTGGGTGATGGCTCTGTTGGTATAGCCGATTACGCACCTTATGATAAGATAATTGTAACTGCCGGTGCACCAACCGTACCTGAAGTATTGTTAAAGCAATTAAATATAGGTGGCATCCTGGTTATCCCGGTTGGCGACGAGGAAACCCAAAAGATGGTTACGATACTAAAAGTAGGGGATAACGATTACGAAAAAATTGTGCTGGATACCTTCAGGTTTGTGCCGTTGGTAGGGGATAAGGCTTGGTAAGCCCCCTAACCTAAAGGGGGAATTTCTGATTTGCATATTAATAAACAAGGCCCGAATTTTGAATCCGGGCCTTGTTTATTATTTAAATGCTTGATCGATCATACTAAGAAGCTCCCCCATTAGGGGGCTTGGGGGGCAACTACCTTTTCATCACCCTGTCCAATTCTATCTTGGTATCGCGCTCTTTTAATGTTTCGCGTTTATCGAATGTCTTTTTACCTTGTGCTAATCCGATCTCCAGTTTTGCAAAACCGCGCTCGCTGATAAATAGGGCCAGCGGAACTATGGTCAGTCCCCGCTCTTCGCCGCGGGTTTGGAGTTTTTTGAGCTCTTTTTTATTTAGCAGCAGGATACGGTCGCGTTTAGCCTCGTGGTTATAGAACGAGCCAAATGAATATTCAGAAATATGCAGGTTACGTACGTATAGCTGGTTGTTAATGAATGTACAAAAAGCGTCGTTAATATTAGCCTTCCCTTGTCTTATAGACTTGATTTCGGTACCCAGCAGTTGTATTCCCGCTACGTATTTATCAAGTATATGGTACTCAAAGTAGGCTTTTTTATTTTTTATGTAGATCTTATCCTCGCTCATAATTATTCGACCGCAAACTTACAAAATTAGTTTGACTGTGGCTTTACCACCAGCACCGGCACATTAACCTTGTGCCTTACAGAGTTTACGGTTGTGCCAAATATAAGGTCTTTCAGTGCCTTGTGCCCGTGCGAGCCCATTACAATGAAATCAATCTTTTCATCCTTTACAATCTCGGCAATGGCACTGGCAGGGTTACCGTAACCAATTTGTCCCTGGGCATTGTAGCCAAGATTTTTTAAAGCGCAAACATACTTGTCGAGGTTGTTAAAATCGATCTGGGTTTCATTATCTAATACTTGGCCGCCATAATAGCGTGCGCCGGCAGTTTCAACAACATGTATCAATGTATAATCGGCCGTTTTACCACCCTGCATAATGGCGTGGCGAAGGCAGTCGGTATCATTTTTTGAAAAATCGATGGTTATGGCAATATGGCTATAAGTGATGGCATCAAGCTCGGTAATAGCATTGGCTATACCGTGCGGCACAATGGCTGGTCTGTCATAATGTTTAAATAACAATGGTCGTATAAAAACGTAGACCAGCAGTATAGCTACACCAATAACAATCGGAACCACTATAGCATAGATCCATATTGATGACGGGTTGCCGTTTACCCAATCCCCAATTTGTTCATATACCAGCTTGGCATTTAACGCTACAATTAATAGGGCGCTTGCCCATGCCAATGCCCTTGTCTGGAAATTGATAGCAAATTTGCCCATTCTTTTCCTGTCGGATGTAAAATGGATGAGCGGGATTACCGCGAAGCCCAGTTGCAGACTTAATACCACCTGGCTCAAGATCAGGAGTTTGCCTAAACCTTCCTCTCCATAATAAAGTATGGTAAACACAGCTGGCACAATAGCCAGCACACGGGTGAGCAGGCGGCGTAACCAGGGTTCTATCCGCAGGTTGATATGGCCTTCCATGATGATCTGCCCGGCAAGCGTACCTGTAATAGTTGAACTCTGGCCCGAGGCTATCAACGCTATGGCAAATAAGGTTGGTGCAATGGCTCCAAAAATATGTTCAAGAAGTTTAAACGCATCCTGGATTTCTGCCACTTCAAAATAGCCGTTTCTGAAGAAAGCGCTTGCTGCTAATATCAAAATAGCCGCATTTACAAAAAAAGCAAGGTTAAGGGCTATAACAGTATCAAAAAGGTTAAACTTAATAGCAGCTCTGAAGCCTTCTTCCGTGCGGGTTATTTTACGGGTTTGCACAAGTGATGAATGCAGGTATAAATTATGCGGCATCACCGTTGCACCAATGATGCCGATAGCTATATAAAGCATCTGCTGGCTTATTTTATCGCCTTTAAATAAATTAGTGGGAATGAAGCCCTTTGCCACCTCTATTACATCCGGCTTAACAATAAACATTTCAACCAAAAAGGAGAGCCCGACTATAAAGATCATCGAAATAATGAAACCCTCAAGCTTGCGCATACCCTTATTCATAAGGTAGAGCATCAGTACAGTATCTGTAATGGTAAGTGATACGCCCCAGATCAACGGTAAATGAAACAGCAGCTTTAAGCCAATGGCCATACCGATGATTTCGGCAAGGTCACATGCTACAATGGCTATCTGTGCTAAAATATACAAACAAAAATTTGCGAAACGCGGATAGGCATTTTTGGAAGCTTGTGCAAGGTCGAGCCCGCGCACTATCCCTAACCGGGCCGCCAGCGATTGCAGGAGCAACGCTATCATGTTTGATACAAACAACACCCAGATGAGCTTATACCCAAAGGCACTGCCACCGGCAATATCTGTTGCCCAATTACCCGGATCCATGTAGCCCACGCTTACCAGGTAAGCCGGGCCTAAAAAAGCCATGAGTTTACGCCAGCCGGTTTTGTTTTCGGTGATTACAGATCCGTGTACGTTGCCTAAAGATTCGGTGTGTGTATTGTTCATAGGGCTATAAGCAAATTGTTAGCTACCTCACGGCTTATATGCACTTCTTTATTGCCTGTTTGTACCACTACCGAATGGTCATATTCAATAATATCAGTGATCATTATTTTGCAGCCGATGGTAAGCTGTTTTTTATCGAGGTATTGTAAAAATGATGAACTATGGTCGCGTACGCCTGAAATAACGCCGCCCTGATTAACCGTTACCGCCGAAACAGGTTTTAACTCATGCGTGGCAAACCGGCCATTACAATCCGGTATAGGGTCGCCATGCGGGTCGTGCTTGGGATAGCCCATAAACTCGTCAAGGCGGTCAATCAGTTCTTCAGATGAGATATGTTCCATCTCTTCGGCAAGGTCATGTACCTGGTCCCACTTGAAATTAAGTTTCTCAACCAGAAAGTATTCCCACAGCCGATGCTTACGGATAATGCTTATGGCTATCTTTTCGCCGGAAGGAGTTAGGCTTACACCCTGGTAAGGAGTATAGTTGATGAGCGCCTTATCGGCAAGCTTTTTCAGCATATCGGTGACCGAAGATGCTTTGGTATTTAGCGAGGAAGCGATTTGATTTGTACTTGCATTTCCATCATTTACAGCAAGATGATAGATGGCTTTTAAGTAGTTTTCCTCGGCTAAAGTATTCATTTAAACAAATCTAATAAAAAATTTAGACTAATCTAAAAAAATAAACGTTAGGAAATATGTTTTCGTTGAAGTACTTTAAAGAAAAATTAAATTTTGTGAAGCAAGGAAAATACTATATTTGCATACAACTATGGCCGCCGAATTAGATAAAATAGACCTACAAATACTCAGGATTTTACAGGAAAACGGAAGGATAACCAACCTTCAGCTGTCTAACGAGATAGGGCTTTCACCAGCACCTACTCTTGAACGTGTGCGTAAACTTGAGAACGCCGAATACATTAAGAGCTATCATGCCCTGGTAGATGAAGAGAAATTAGGATTAGGTATCAAAACTTTTATCCAGATCTCCCTTGACTTTCATCAGAAAAACACTATTCAAACTTTTTTGGATGAGATCAAGAATATTAAAGAGGTTACCGAATGTCATCACGTGACCGGCCAGTGCGACTTTTTGCTGAAGGTGTATGTGCGCGACATTAAGTCATACGAGCAGCTCATTATGGAAAAGATCAGCCGCATTACCGTGGTAAAAACATTCCAAACCATGATGATCATGTCAACCAGTAAAAAAGAGCCGATAGTGCCGTTGGAGTACTGAAGAAAGATTCAAGACAGTAAGAGTCAGGAATCAAGAAAAGATTCAGGACTATAAGAATAAAGAGTCAAGAAGAAGGATTAGATATCTTTCATTTCTTGACTCTTTTTATTTTCAGACTTTTTCAAATCTTGATTCTTGACTCTTACTGTCTTGACTCTCTCTCAATGTATTTGCCAGTCAATCTCTTTTTTACCTTCCTTTTTCAATATCTCGTTGGTTTTTGAAAAAGGCTTACTGCCGAAAAAACCACGATCTGCCGAGAAAGGTGAGGGGTGAGGAGAGCGAATAATAAAGTGTTTCTTTTCGTCGATCAAAACTGCTTTTGACTGGGCGAACGCTCCCCACAGTATAAATACAATGTCTTCCTTTTTATCAGAAATGGTTTTGATCACCTCGTCTGTAAATTCTTCCCAGCCTCTTTTTTGATGTGAGCCGGCATCACCTGCCCTTACGGTTAAAGTTGCGTTCAGTAATAGTACACCTTGTTTTGCCCATTCTTCAAGGTTACCATGCGCGGGAAGGGTAAAGCCCGGAATGTCGCTTTGGAGCTCTTTATAGATATTAATGAGTGAGCGGGGAATGGCAATACCTTTTTGAACCGAAAATGAAAGGCCATGCGCCTGATGGGCTCCATGATAAGGGTCCTGGCCTAATATCACCACTTTAACATCATCAAAATGAGTAGTGTTAAACGCATTGAAGATTTCACCGTTTTTAGGGTACACAATTTGTCCGGATTCGTGCTCTTCCTTTAAAAATTGTTTGAGTTTTAGCATGTAAGGTTTATCAAATTCCTGCTGTAAAACCTCGAGCCATGATGATGGTAACGCAATCGCCATAAATATTTATATAGAAGTTGATTAAGCGTACAAATAAACTGATATTTGTGCTAATATATAGTAACACAAATTATGTCAAATATTGTTCGGTTAGTTATTGCTTGTGTAGTGATGGGTGCGGCGGTCGCACTTAGTGCATTTGGTTTTTGGGGATGGGGTTTTTTAGTTTTGTTAATGGGCGGTATTATATTGCTTAGCTTTTTCTTTAACGAAAACATGATCATTGCCCAGTATTTTTTACGTAAAGAAAATTCTGAAAAATCAGAAGTTTGGTTATTGAAAATTACTGATTATGAAAAACAGCTGCACAAAAACCAACATGGTTATTACAACCTGTTGATCGGTTTGATCGAATCGCGCAAGGCGCCAATGAAGTCAGAGAAATACTTCAAGAAGGCTTTATCGCTGGGTATGAAGATGTCGCACAATACGGCTTTAGCCAAATTGAGCCTGGCTGGTATTTCAATGGCAAAGCGCAACAAGCGCGAAGCACAAATGTATTTGTCAGAAGCATCAAAGGATGATAAGAACAAATTGCTTACCGAACAGATCAAGATGATGAAAGGCCAGTTGGCACAGATGGATAAGCAAGTAGTAAGGGGCGGATATCGCCAGTTCTAAAAGAGAATAAGAAAAAAGGAATAAAAAATAAAAGGGACGCGAAAATCGCGTCCCTTTTATTTTTCTTCAATGGCGCTGAAATAATCAGGCGTAGCTGAATGGTTTTGATAAGGTTGAACGTAGCTGTCTGTATATGATGAATATTCAGATTCTTCAGACGGGTTGGCCACTTCAACAAGTTTCAGTAAACTCCTGATGAACGACAGGTTGAAATTGCTCCTGTTAAGTTTGATCAGGTATTCGTTTTCGGTGATCTCCAATATTGAGTTGGTCATGATATTTGTATATATGTGTTTATTACAATGATAGCTAACTCTTTTTAAATGAAAGTATTATTTTTTTTAAGCTTTTGTTAAGAAATTATAGCTGGTTTTGGTTTGTTAGCGTTATTTAAAAAGCAGCGAAGGTAAGCCAACGCCGATACCAATGCCGTAGAAAAAATCGGCCCAGAAGAAACGTAGCAGGTTAAATAAATAGATCAGTCCTATAATAGGAAAAGATATGATGGCTAACGCGTTTTTTTCCTTGGCTTTCACTTTTGCCTGATCAAATAAATTTTTAGCATCCTGGTTTGACGGTATTGCATGCATACCTATAGACACGCCAAGCCACATTAAAAAGTACGACAGTGGGTGATCGACATTGAAATAACTAATGGGGATATAAGCCGGGATACAAATAAGCAGGCATAATAAGGTATTTATAAAAAACGGGCCCATGCTTATTAAAAATGTTGTGTAAAAATTGTTTGTATTTTCATGTATCACATAACCTACCGGGTTGGCAAATCTGAAATAACAAACATCAAAAACGGCTACTTTGCGTAACCTGCAAAAAAACAGGTGTGCAAACTCATGTACAATAACACYGGGAAAAGTAGCAATAGAGATAAGAATACCAGGAATGAACATATTTATTTGTTTAAAGCAGAAGTGTAACCATTAGGAAATTTTTTCAGAAACTCATCGCGGCTGATGATCTGTTTGCTATCAATCCTGTATAAGATCCGGCCGGTATAATCTTTTGATATAGCGCTGGTATCATCCATTTTTCTGGCCTTTTGAAGGTATTGTAGCGAAAGCTGTCTTAGCGAGTCCTGTCCGTTTTGTGCATATAAACAGGCATATGCCGAGGCCACACCAGCCCACGATTGTGCTATTGTAGAATCAAGCCCTAAAACAGCTCTTGATGTTTTCAAAAACATCGGGTAATCTTTCTTTTCATAAGCAACCCCGTTTTCGGAATTGAGTATCAGTTGATTAATGTGAAAATCGGCGCCCAGATCTGTACATTTATTAAATTCGACTAAAGCAAAGGCTGATTTATCTTTTGACAAAAATTCAATACCACGGAAATAAGCGGCCATTTGTACAAGATCGCGGGTTTCAGGTACTTCTTCGGCCGCTTTGCTCATGAATTGTGCCGCATTTGAAACATCTGATTTTGAAAAAGCCACATTGGCTTTGTTTAAATTGTTGTACGCCGCATAAAAGCGCCAGTTCCAGAATATGGAAAATACAACCAGCAATATTACACCGCCAAAAAATAGCTTAACCCACTGCGGGAAGATCTTTTTTTCGAGATCGACGCTGCAGTTATCGCAAATAGGGTAAGCCGAAAGTTTGTTAAGCGGTGTTCCATAATCGGTTTTGCAGAATGTGCATACCGTATCAGGATTTGCTATTTCTTCAGGAGTTTTGGCCTCTTGAGCAGGCATACTATTTTCATTGGTTTCCGGAAGATCTCCTTCGCCAGAAAAATGTGCAGTAAAATTAGAGGCTGGCCGTATTATGGCCGTTTTTGGGAAATGCTCTCTTTTAAAACGGAGAACGTGCAGGTTTAATTTCATTAAAATGTGATATGATCAAGGTGGGTTTACACAGCGATAAAAATCACTGTGTAAATCCTATCTCAAATATATCACAAAAAGCAGAATTTAAAAAGAAGTTACTGTTATAAGTCCATTACTATTCAAACCAGGCCATTACCTCTTCTTTGGTGGGCATGGTAATATCCAGTTTTAATTTTTTACGCATTCCGCCAAGATCGTTAAATACCTTGTTGGGGTTAGCTGCTTTTAATTCTTCAACGGTGTTATATCCCATTTTATTTAATACAGGTACCCACTCGGCGCGTACACCGATGTTTATAAAATCATCGGCAGTGGTAACTTTAGCTTTTTTCTCCGGGCGCATTTGCGGGAAGAACAATACTTCCTGGATAGTGCTTTGATTGGTCATCAGCATTACCAGCCTGTCGATACCTATGCCTAAACCTGATGTTGGTGGCATACCGTATTCAAGGGCGCGTAAAAAGTCATCATCCATTGCCATAGCCTCATCGTCACCGCGACCGGCCAGGATCAGTTGTTCTTCCAAACGCTCGCGCTGATCAATAGGGTCATTTAGCTCAGAATAGGCATTTGCAATTTCTTTACCATTCACAAATAGCTCGAAGCGCTCAACCAGCCCGTCCTTAGTACGGTGCTTTTTGGCAAGCGGAGTCATTTCGATAGGGTAGTCGGTAATATAAGTAGGTTGGATCAAGTGGTGTTCAACTTTAGCGCTGAAGATCTCATCGATCAGTTTGCCTTTACCCATGCTTGGGTTGATCTCTATTTTTAATTCGTTACAAACCTCACGTAAACCGGCCTCGTCCATCGCAGATACATCGATACCTGTGTATTTCAGGATCGAATCATACATGGAGAGTTTTTCGTAAGGGCCTGCAAAGTTGATCTCGTTGTTGCCAACCTGCACAGCCGGGATGCCATGAACTGCTCTTGCAACAGTTTCCAAACATTCCTCAACCATGGCCATCATCCAGATGTAGTCTTTATAGGCTACATAGATTTCCATAGCGGTAAACTCCGGGTTATGGGTGCGGTCCATGCCCTCGTTACGGAACATTTTACCAAACTCATAAACACCATCAAAACCGGCAACGATAAGCCTTTTTAAGTAAAGCTCATTAGCGATACGTAAAAACAGCGGCATATCAAGCGTGTTATGATGGGTAGCGAACGGACGGGCCGCAGCGCCACCATGCACAGGCTGCAGGATAGGGGTTTCAACCTCCATCCATCCCTGGCCATTAAAGTAATTGCGCATAGCGCTGATCACTTTTGAGCGGTTGATGAAAATTTGTTTGTAATCGGGATTAACGGTTAAGTCCACATAACGCTGGCGATAACGTAGTTCGGGGTCGGTAAAGCCATCGTGAATGGTTCCGTCATCTTCACGTTTAACAACCGGCAGTGGTTTCAATGATTTTGAAAGCACAACCAACTCGCGTACGTGAACCGAGATCTCACCTGTTTGAGTGGTAAATACATAGCCTTTTACGCCCACGTAGTCACCGATATCAAGTAGCTTTTTAAATACGGTGTTATATAATGTCTTGTCCTCATCAGGGCAAATATCATCGCGTTTTATATATATCTGCACACGACCGGTTGAATCCTGTAACTCGGCAAATGAAGCACTGCCCATGATACGGCGGGTCATGATGCGGCCTGCAATTACAACATCCTGGTAGGCCTCGGGTTTATCCTTAAAATTATCGGCTATATCCTGTGCCCAGGCGTTAACATTAAAAGCTTCGGCGGGGTATGGATTAATACCAAGTGCACGTAACTCTTGTAAAGATTTGCGGCGAATGATCTCCTGTTCGGATAATGCAATACTCATGTGATGTACGGTATTTTAATAAAGGTGCAAAAGTAGCGTTTTTATCAATCTTTTTAATCAAATATTTGTTTGGTTTTGAAGGGGTAGATGGGATAGAGAAAAGTTGGACAAAATACAAATCCACTACTTGTATCAAATATTTTACCCCTGTAAAATAATCAGTCTCAAAAACATATTACTTTAGCAAAACCATTATAACATTCCGTAAACCATGAAAAAACTATCTGCTCTTATTCTGTTTATATCGGTACTGTCGGTTAGGGTATTAGCCCAAACTGAAACTGATTTGTACGACCACAATACCAAGCCCCAACTGGTTGCCAAACAATTCTCATTTACAGAGGGGCCGGCTGTCGATAAAAAGGGTAATGTTTTTTTTACCGATCAGCCTAACAATAAGATCTGGAAGTATGATACTGAAGGCAAGCTTTCCGTTTTCCTGGATAGCGCAGGCCGATCAAACGGGATGTATTTTGATAAAAAAGGCAACCTGATCAGTTGTGCCGATGCTGATGATCAGCTTTGGTCTATCGGTCCTAAAGGCAAGGTTACTGTTTTACTGAAAGATTACCAGGGGCATAAATTTAACGGCCCCAATGATGTTTGGGTACGCCCGGACGGCGGCATCTATATAACTGATCCGTATTACCAGCGCGATTACTGGACCCGTAAGCAACCGGACCTCGACGGGCAAAAGCTCTATTTCCTGGCCAAAGGCAAAGCCCCGGCTGTGATGGTTGATGATAAGTTTGTACGTCCTAACGGCATCATCGGTACACCTGATGGCAAGACTTTGTACGTTGCTGATATCGGCGATAATAAAACCTATCGTTATGATATCAATAAGGATGGTACACTATCAAACCGTACCCTGTTCATAGCTATGGGATGTGATGGGATGACGATAGATGAACATGGTAACGTATACATGTGCGGAAAGGGAGTTACCATAGTTAATCCCAAAGGTGAAAAGATAGGACATATCGATATTGACGAACCCTGGACAGCCAATATCTGCTTCGGCGGCAAGGATAAGGACATCTTGTTTATGACAGCCTCCAAAGCGGTTTACATTTTAAAAATGAATGTAAAAGGAGTGGATTGATCCCATCCACTATAGTGCTAGTATGCTCATGATATAAATAAAATGGGGGTCATGCTGAGCTTGTCGAAGCATGGTGGGCAGGGCCTCTGCGCGCGAGTCTTCGACAGGCTCAGACTGACAAGCCATCTTTTGTCATTTTACCTTTGGAGTTCATAGGATTTAAATACTCAGCAATACAAACACAAAACGACAGGTGTTCAACTTTTGAAAGTGTGAACACCTGTCGTTTTTGTCTGAATTTTATTTTCTGATAATCAATTAGTTATAAATATCTAAAAATGCTCAATACACTAATTTGAACGTTTTGGTATTGATAATCAATAAGTTGCGATATTGGGTTTTCGAAGGCTGAACACCCGTTTTTAAAAAACTGAACACTCTAAAAACATCAACAAAAAAGCCGGAGGTATGTAGTACCCCCGGCTCTTCTTTTTCAAATTATTAGCTTTTATGATCCTGAAGCACCGGTATCTACTTTAACTTCAAGCGCTGTCCTAACCGAAGCTGGCAGGCTTGATAGTAAGGTATAACCTGTTGCTGTTTCGATAACCTTAACTGTGGTGATATATTTAGTCCAGTCAGAATTGATGGTGTTGATATTAGGTGTGTTTACCGCAATAACCCTTGTTGAAGTGGTAACCCTTGCTACATCGCCATCTCCTTTAGGGATGATCAGTGCAACTTTCCAAACATTGCTTGGTACGTTTACGTGGCCACTGTTAATAGTGTTTGCAGAACCGTTTGACCCGGTACCCCCGGTACCATAGCTACCCATAATAATATAAACCTCGTTACCGGCAACTACCTGCTCACGCAAATAATTTTCAAGATTGGCCCAGGTTTGCTGATTGTTTTGCGGTGCCTGAGGTATCATGTTAGTCATCAGGAAGGTTGCTGAGTTAGCATCGGTCGAGCTGGTACGATCAGCAGAAGGACAATTATGTCCCCTGTCGAACCCGCTGCCCGAATAGCTATTGCTCTCTACCTGGTACCATCCTGTAGGCAAGCCGCTCCAGCCTGCAAAATTATCAAGGCGACTGGTTGCGTTGGTGGTATTGGTTGCATCAAGGTGCCAGCTAACCCAGTTAGGCTCACCTTTGGTGGCGTTGTATGATTCTACATAATACTTCTGGTCAATAAGGTAATTATCCATCGAAGCCAATGTAGAAAGCGCGTTTGAAGGGTTGCCGAAAAGCAGGTTACTGTTATCGCCGCTTGCAGGCGGCGCATCAGCACCGGCAGTAGCATCGCGTGGAGTTGATGCACTTGAACCGCCGGCGGTATCGCCACTGCCGGTATCAGGCGTGCCAACGGTTATACCCGGATCACCGGTACCTTTAAAGGTTATATCATCAATATTGATGCGGGTTGTACCAGCTTTTTTAATCTCGAACCTAACTTTACCTGTAACACTCACTTTAAATGAGTCGGTTACCAGTGTGGTATTGGTTTCGGTAATATCTGCACCTACCTGGGCGTAAGTCGTGCCGCCATCAGTCGACATTAACAACTGCCATGTTGATGTGGCATCGGTGCCATATTTACCGTGCTTTATATACAAAGTTTTAAGGCCATTGATATCAAAATTCATGGCGATATCCCCGGTACGGATCCTTACCGATTTACTGCCATCTTTTAGGTCGGCAGCAAGGTTGCCTATTAATGCATCGTTAAAATTCCAGCTACCGGTGCTTAAAGCTACGTCGGCAGCTGCATAGGCGGTTTTACTTCCCTGTTCAAAATCCTCGGTAATGGTGTAAGGAACCGGGACTGGAGTGGTTGTTACCGTAGTATCGCCATTTTTAGGTGGGGTTGGTGAGTTCTTGAGGTCTTTGGAACATCCGGCAAAGGTTAAGGCTAAACCCAGGCCGACAAGCAGGTTGTTAATTTTCATAAGTGTTTTTTTTATGATAGATAAATACAAAGCACAGCCAATGCGTTTACGCCGTGCAAATTTTTTAACTGGAAAGATTCAGGGGAGACAGAAAACAGGAGCATGCATTTGCATGCTCCTGTTTATAGATATTACGATTGCGGAACTACGAACTTTGTTCCGTCGAAAACGAAGGCTTTGCTTGTGTTTGAAGTTGTACCTTTAAAGTAAGTGGTATAGGTAACCACAAACTTTTGATTTGGAAGTGCTGTAGCTTTAAACTTCTCTGTTAATACAGCAATTAATGCCGCGTTTAAGTCGTCAGGGCTCCAATAAGTAGCATCGGTGGACGCGCTGATATTAAAGTCAGGATATTTAGCTACGTTATCCCTTGCGGCTTGTGTTCCGGCTGTGGTTTGTGTTCCGATGTACACATAATCAGCGGCAGCAAGCGTGTAATTTACAGTACTGCTGGCAACCCATTTACCGGCTACACGTTCAAACGATAAAGTTCTTGGCGTTGCACCGGCAATCCAATTATTACCATCAAAAGCGTAAGCAGCAACTTTTTGATAATCGGTGCCATCATAATAGTTATAACTTACATATAATATATCACCAACTTTAGCTGTTGCCGAAACTGACAAATCCGCCTTTAAAAGGGCATTGATATAAGTATTGATATTGTCTTTATCTGCGGCAACAAACTCGTTGTGACTTGAACGGCCTATTGAAAGGTACTGTGCAGGCGATAACAGGTAGATTTGTTGCCATGCGCTGTTCAGATAAAGGTACCCAAAGGTTTGCACCGATACGCTCCCTGCATAATAGTTAAAGGTAAGTACAGCAAGCTGATTTGCCTTTGGCGACGAGGTTTTTGGCCCGTAAGGTAACCATGAAAGTACTTGCGCCGCACTGAAATCGGTGAATTTATTGCCTGGTAACAGCAAATAATCGGCATTGGTAAGTGTATAGGCCACTGAGGTATAAAGGCTATCGGCCATTTTTATTACCGGGGTTCCTACATTAAATGTTATGCTGGCAGTTGAGCCATCGTCAACACGCGGGTATTCGGCTGCAAGTATAGCGGGTATGCTTTGCTTGCCGTCATCGTCTGATTTAAACACATGATTTTTATAGCCATAAGTGGAGGTGTCAAGCTTTCCATAATCGGCCGAGGCCAACGTTTGTGTCAAACTGGCCTTGTGTACAGGCTGTGCATTAGGAATAACCGGTTGCTTTTGACAAGCGGTAAATGCCAGCGCCAATAACGTTAATGAATAATATATCTTTTTCATTTTTGTCAGTATTAAAATTTAACTTTTATGGTTGATGTAAATGTTCTGCCTAAGCCGTAATAAACGTTAACATTGGCCGGCAAACCGGTAGCATTCGTATCAAAAGAGTCAGAGATGAATTTGGTATTCAACAGGTTAACTACGTTACCAATCAGGTAAGAGTCAAGCCCGGCTATTTTAAATTTGAAAACACCGTTCACGTCCCAAACCGAATAGTTTGGCAGCTTATAAGGAGTTAAATTAGGTTTGGTGATGTTTGAAAAAAGAAAGTTTGAATAGTAATTGGCTATATAGTTATAGTTTGTCCCCAATCTCAAGGCCGGCAATACGTCGATATCCAAATGGAAGCCTGCGGTGGTTTGTCCGGCATCGCCAACTTTTAAACCTTTCAGATCAACTTTTCCAACAGTAGCCACAACTTGTTGCTGGCTGTTATACACTGTAGCAGGGCCTGCATCTGAGGTATAATGCCAGTCGCCGTATGAAAACATACCACCAACAGTTACAGCTTTGATGGGCTTGTAGGTAAGCTCAAGCTCGGCACCCTGGTGGAGCTCATTTACGCCAGAGATATTTACGCTATACAACTGGTTGGTTTTGGTATCGCCATATGAGTTTGAGAAAGACTCATCGCCGTAGCTTGACCTGTACAGGTTTAATTTAGCGCTGAAGTTTGAGATCTTATAACCATAACCCAATTCATAGCTGAACAATTTTTCGCTTACTGTGCTGTGGTTAATGTTATTGGTAAACTTCTGGAACACATTATCAAAGTACGGTGGTTTGGTGATGTAACCTACGTTGGCAAATATGTTCATCTGATCGTTCAGGTTATAATTTGCACCGGCTTTGGCCTGGTAGGTGAAAAAGCTAACGTAAGGGCTTTTTTGGTTTGGATCGCTGTTAAGGTAGTTAAACATGTCAACGCGTTTGTCTGCAGTACCCGAACCCGAAAGGGTAACAAAAGCAGAGAAGTTATTCTTTAAGTATTCTGCTTGCATAAATGCACCGCCCGATTGTACATAATCCTTGTTGTAGTAGCCAAATTTATCGCCAACTACAGCTCTTTTCTGAGGGTCATTAATGTCGCCCGAAGCGCTTCCTACGGCTGTATTACCTGTATATGCAGCATACACATAATCGGCACCTAATAAATCGGTGACTTCTTCATAGTGCGTGCCTTTGTATGACCTTAAATCAATACCGGCCGAAAAATCGATGTCATTGCCGAAACGGGTACGGTAGGTGCTTCGTGCACCATACCAGGTATGGTCATTATGTGCCGAGTAAAAATAGGTGCTGGCCGAACCATCAGGATTTGCCGCATTGCTTTTTTCAACTGCCGTAAAATCATACGGTGAGTAGAAGTTGCTTACCCTTACCGGGTTGGTGTTGCCACCTATTGCACCGCCTCCGCCTGTGCCATAAGTTGCATATAAAACAGTAGATAAACTTGATTTTTCATTAATGGTCCACTCGTGGTTTAATGAAAATACAGGTTTGCTGAATGTGTTGTTGTACGGATTGATCTGTTTGCCATCTTTAACGCCCAAGTAGTAATTCCATTCAATTCCCTGCGGTGCATTTTGATACTCGGCAATTGACCGTTGTGGCCTTTGACCGTGAGTTTGCGTAGCGCCCATTAATGAGAACGACAAAGTTTGGCTCGGGCTCAATACTTTAGACAAATTGAAGAAGTAATTGTATCCTAAATAACTAAGACCATCGGCAAAACCATCACCTTTATTACGGCTCCCCTGGAAAGTCATGGCCCAGCCTTTATCATTTAAGCCGGTAGATACCAATACAGCAGTTTTCTGCAGGTTGTCGCTACCGTATGATTGGGCTATATAACCACCTTTTTCCATGTCGGTATTGCGGGTAGTGATATTAATGGTACCACCAAATGAAGGAACAATAATTTTCGATGCACCTAAACCGCGTTGAATTTGTACGGAAGTAGTTACATCGGTAAGTCCTGACCAGTTTGACCAGAAGATTGAACCGTTTTCCATGTCGTTAACCGGGATCCCGTTGATGGTTAAGGCCACATTGCCTTTTTTGGAGCCGCTTGAGAAACCCCTGATACTGATACGTGAATCGCCATAGCCGCCACCCTGGGCAGTAGCCATTACGCCCGGAGTACCCTGCAAAAGCTGTGGGATATCCCTGGTGCCCATTTTTTCTTCAATAAACTGCTGATTAATGGTTGAGGCTGCGATAGGTGTCTTACGGTCAACGGCCACATCGCCGGTTATTACTACCTCCTTCATGGAATTGGCGCTTGACTGCATGGTGATCACACCAAGATCGCTGACACCTGAAAGTGTTACCTCTTTGGTAACGTAACCGATATATGAAATCACAAGAACGGCACCTTGATCTGAACCGGTATTAAGTTTAAATGTACCGTTTAAACCGGTGGTCGTAGCTTTCGTTGTACCTTTAAGTCCTATCGAAGCACCGATCAAAGGTTCTTTTGTATCGGCATCAACAACCTTGCCCGTATATACCTGTGCAGGTGCGTTGGCGCTGTTTTCGGCGGCTTTGGCGTTTTTTTCTTTTACCACAATGGTATGCCCTACAATAGCATAAGTAACAGGCTGGCCTTTAAACACCCTGTCGAGCACTTTTGTTAAAGCTTCGTTTTTTACATTTAACGATACCTTGTTGCTGCCGGCAACCAATTCGGTTTGCATGAAAATGTCATAGCCGCTTTGCTGCTCAATTTTGTTCAGTACTGCCTGGAGGCTGCTGTTCTTTTCGGCTAAAGTGATGTTTTGGCTGAAACTTTTGGCGCTGAGATGCAGGCAAACTGCAAATAATAGAACGGCGATAAGCTTTATCCGCATAATAAATTTTCTTTTAGTATCCGGACTAACCCGGAAAAAACCATTGGTAGCGTTTTTGAATTTATTTACCCGGCCATTGTTGTGTACAGGCACAGGAAATGTAGAAAAATCCATATTTTTGTTTTGGGTTGATTAGTTTAAAAAGTATTTAGTCGATATGATTTGGATGATGTTTGCCCGAAAAAAATAGCCGGAGGTGGTCGCAACACTTTCGGTTTTTTTATGGGCCAACGTTTAGTAAACCGGCCTTGCCGTTTACTGCATATTGGATTTGTTATGATTTTACTATAATCTTCCTCCCGTTAATTGTGAAGTTTAAGCCGCTTGTTTTAAGGATTTCAAATATTTGCGACACGGGTACATTGCGCGATATGCGCCCCATGTAATGTTTTTGTGCTGTTTTACCCTGGTATTCCACATCCACATCATACCAGCGCGATAGCTGGCGCATGATAGTTTGCAGGTCGGTATTGCTGAAAACAAATTTTCCGTTTTTCCAGGCCACCGCTTCGTCTATATTGGCATTTTCATCTATGTCGATGCTGTTTAAAGTATTAATTGCCTGCTGTCCCGGTTTTATTTTAACCGATTGGCCGGTATTGCGGGTAACCCTCACACTGCCTTCAAGCAGGGTGGTTTTGGTTGCACCCTCATCGGTATAGCTGTTGATGTTGAAATGGGTGCCCAAAACGGTAACTGTTTGGCTGGCAGTTTTTACATTGAAAGGTTTTGAAGGATCTTTAATGACCTCAAAATAAGCCTCGCCGGTAAGTTCAACCCTGCGTTCGTTGCCGGTAAAAGCGGTTGGATATTTTAGCGATGATGCAGCGTTTAACCAAACTCTTGTGCCGTCGGGCAAAACCACCTGGTATTGGCCGCCGCGTGGGGTAGCCAGCATATTAATGGCAATAGTTTCGGCAGGAGCTGGGGCAGCAGGGTTTTGAGCTTCATCGGTAGCTTCATAAACCACCTTGCCGTTTTCATCTTCTTTGATCACTGCGTTTTGCTGGCTGGCAATTTGCCCGTGTTTAGCGCTATCCAAAACTATGGTTGAACCATCGGCCAATGTAAGTACTGCTTTATTGGTTCCGGGTGGAAGATCCTTATATTGGTTGGCCAGGCTTTGAGTATGCTCAATGTCCTGGCGTTTATTTAATGTAATAGTTAAAGCAGCCAGCAACACAACAGCGGCTGCATAAGCAATCCATCGTGGCTTGCCTGTTTTGGTTTTAAACCCCGTTCCCTTACGGATCTTTTTCCAGGCCTGGGCTTTATCGTTTACTGAAAAGGTTTCCAGCTCATTGTTGAGCAGGTGTTCGTCGGTCAATTTTTTGAATAATTCCTGGTTGCGTGCATCAGCCTCAATCCATTGATCAAGCTGGAGTTTTTCCTGGTCGTTCAACTCATTTCGCATATATTTTGCGATCAGCTGGCCCAGGTCAAAGTATGAGTCGTAATTATTCATTTTTCCTTTTCGTACATAAAGACACCTTCATTTTAAAAGTGGATAAAGGCGGGTGCATATTTTTTTAATTTTTTTTAGATCTGTTTAAATTTGATTGTTTTTGAATGTAGAGACGCATCACATGCGTCTTCCACGTGCAATTTCCGACGGAATTAGAAGCCTTTTAAATCGGCCTGTCCACCGGGAGACGCATGTGATGCGTCTCTACAAAAAACTTTCCATTCGTTTTTAAGCGGCTTCTTAGATCTGTTATTATTCACAGTTTATCATCATGGCCTAAAGCTTTTGATCGTGGGATTTACTGCGGGTGGTCAATTGGCTGCCGTAGTTCATCAATTATATTTCGGTTTGCCGAAAACGGTGGTTATCTTTAAGTATGAAAGGATTATGATTGAGCCCTGTTATAACCTTTTCAGGATTCGGTTATGCTGGAGAAATAGAACATCTGGTTTAAACAAAAGATGAAAAAAAGATTTAAAATTTCGATCACAGGAAATAATTGGATCAAGGGGATCCTGGTAGTTTCGGTATTGTTAACAGGCGCTCATTTCTCCCGGGCGCAGGATCTTAATCTATATAAAAAAGCGCTGTTTATTAATGGCAAAGACACGTTACCTTACAGGATATTATATCCTGAAAACTATGACTCCCAAAAATCATACCCTTTGGTTGTTTACCTGCATGGTGCGGGTTTCAGAGGAAATGATAATGAGCAACAACTCGGCGGAAGTAGCAGGTATTACGGAGCCGGCAAGGATTTTTTAAATGATTCGGTCCGGAAAAAATATCCTGCACTTGTAGTTTTTCCGCAATGCCCTGCAGACAGCATGTGGTTCAAAATCCCTCCGGGGCCGCCCTACGATACAACTGCAGCGTTTAACCATAAGATGAACACCCTGGCGCTTTCAACACCTGAGCGAATGGTGAAACTTTTAATAGATAGTTTGGCTAAACATAAAATCGCCGACAGAAAAAGAATTTACCTGGGCGGCACTTCGCTTGGTGCCTTTGGTACTTACGATTTGATAGTCCATTATCCAGACTTTTTTGCGGCTGCTTTCCCTATCTGCGGGCAGGCTAACGTAGTGTTATATCCAAAAATGGCAGCTAAGGTTCCGGTGTGGATCTTTCACGGCGCGGCCGATGACGTTATTAACCCCTGGCCAGATAGAAGCATGATCAAAGCATTGCAACAAAGCGGTGCGAAAAATGCGAAATACACCGAATATCCAGGCTTAAAACATGACATTGAAGCCAGGGTATTTGCTGAACCCGATTTGTTCCATTGGATATTTTCGTTTAAGAAATAGTATGAAAGAAGAACAAGAGCGAATTTATGGTTGACAATATAATAACTCCAGACCATCACCACTTGTAACGGAAGATATTTTTAAAACTTCATAAGCCTTTCCTGTGTATCTTTAGGAAATAAACTCCTATCTGCTTATGAAAATATCAAAATACCTGCATTCGTGCCTGCTTTTTGAACTGGAAGGCTATCAGTTGTTGTTTGATCCGGGAAAGTTTTCTTTTGCCGAGGGTTTAGTTACACCGCAAATGTTTGGCGATGTGAAAAGTATCGTGATCACGCATATTCACCCCGATCATTTTGATATCGACATTTTAAAAAGCATTGTTGAATTAAGCGGCGCGGTGGTAATTACCAATTCGCAGGTGGGTAAGGAATTGGATAAGGTCAATTTAAAATATACGCTTCTTGAAGAGGGCACTCATCGTGCGGGGCCGTTTAAACTCCAGGCTTTCCCGGTAAGGCATGAGCTGATCATGGATAACCCGCTGCCGCAGATGACAGGCTTCCTGATCAATAATAAAGTTTTGCATCCCGTTGATTCGATGGAAGAAAAGCTATTGAATTTTAAGGGGATTGAATTACTGATCATGGTTACTATGGCGCCGTTTGCCAATGAACCCACAATTTCGGCCTTTGCTGATGAGCTGCAACCTAAGCAGATCTTTCCGGTACATGATGGTTATGCCAAGGATTTTTTTATCATCCAGCGTTATACCGCCTACAAAAAGCATTTCGATAAGCAAAGCATCAAATTTCATGAGATTTATAAAGTAGGGGATGGGATAAGTCTTTAGTCTTAAATCAGAAGTTTTAAGCCGATGAATTTAGAATTACTATTGTTAGGACTCAAGATTTTGAACTTGAGACTTACGACTTAAAAAACTCCATGAAAAAAGAAACCCCCGCCGAGAGGCGGGGGTTCTTTGCGGGCTCAGCCTCCTGCTAAGCCGACCCGCGTTAACCTTATCACACTGCTAAGGTGAGGATTAATAATGAAGAAAACATGAACATTAATTGCCGTTAATTTTTCATCTTAGCGAAAAACATAATTTTAGCTAATGCAGAAACCCGATAGCCTAATTTTTGATATGGACGGAACCCTTTGGGATGCCGTTGACACCTACGCCCAATCATGGAATCTGATATTTCAAAAGCTTGATATTCAAAGAACTATCAAACGGGATGAGCTGCTGCACGTGATAGGTATGGATGGCAAAAAGCTTACCCGGGTACTGCTGCCCGAATTTGATGAAGAAAAGGGAATGGAAATTTACAATGCAGTAAACCAGGTAAGGCGCGAAATATTACCTACCAGTGGCGGCATCATGTACAAAGGGGTTACCGAGGGCTTAAAACAATTAGCCGCTAAATACAAGCTTTTTGTATTGAGCAATTGTGCCGTGGGGATTATTCCGCTGTTTTTAACCTGGGCGGGCATTAATGAAGTTATTACCGATAGCATGGCCTATGGTACCAATCAGATGCCTAAAAACCACAATATGCATTTGCTGATGGATAAACACAATTTGCAAAACCCGGTTTACATAGGCGATACCAATGGCGATGCCGAACAAACACGCCTTGCAGGCATCCCGTTTGTGTTTGTTAGCTATGGCTTTGGCAATACTGATGATTATGATAATAAGTTTGATGATTTTGAATCGTTAGCCCAATATTATTTGAGTTTGTAAGTTTAGTTTACATGAAAAGCGTATCACTGCTTCTTTTATTTCTTACCACTCTGTGTGGTTCGGCATTTAGCCAGCATGCTACCGTTGAATCTGAGGAATGGCTCACCGAAGACCTGGGTTACCTTTATTTCAATGATGGCAAAGTTCATTTTAACTTAGATGGCTTTAAGAAACATGAAAATAAATACAAGATAGAGCATGATACACTTAAAATAATTGATACTTATACTACCAGTTCAGATAATTTTAAGCAACAGCATATCGATGTTTCTAAATTTATCATCAATTATTTCGATGGCAAAAAATTAACCATTAAGGCTGTTAATGAAAGTGCCATAAAATTAGCCGGGCGGCCTCCATTACAGTTTAAAAATTATAAAGCCAGCTTTGATAACGGCATCAAATTTTCAAAGCTTCGTTTCATGTCCTCAACCTGTTATAGTGGCTGCCCCCAATTGCTCATCAATATTTGGGCCGATGGTACTTATCGTTTAAAAGGAGGCGAATTTGCTGATCCTTATAAAGGGGATTATGCCGGTAAACTCAGCAAGCTCCAACTCGATAGCCTGAACTATTGGCTGAAGCATAGTGAATTAAAAAAGATGTACGATTGGAAGCAAGGGAGCCAGGTTACAGATGCCGCTAATTATTACCTGGATATTGATTTTGAAAACAATAAAGATAAGCTTACACTAAATACCAACGACCCGCCTTTCAACCTAACGGGTTTGGTTAACTTTCTGGTGGAATCGTTTAAAAAAGTAAGTCTTACAAAAATTAAAGAGGGGGAGAAGCAGGCAAACTAAAATAAAACGTGGAGCCTTCGCCTTCTGCGCTTTCAACGCCTATTTTGCCTTTGTGGCGCTGGATGATCTCGCTGGCCAGGTAAAGACCGACACCAAAGCCTGATACAGTCATAGTTTTTTCACTTTCAACCCGGTAAAAACGCTGGAACAGTTTCTTTTGATCTTTAGGTTTAATGCCCACTCCTAAATCAGCCACCGAAACGCTGATGCCACAATCAGTTGTTGTACTCGTAATAGTGATGGTACTTCCCCGCGGAGAATATTTAGTGGCATTACTTAAAAAGTTACTTACTACCTGCCCAATCTTATCCCTGTCTGCATTGATATTTAATATGCCCTGAGGTTCAAAATTTATAACGTGACTGTTTGCTGCCTGGGTAAATTCCGTTATCGTATCGCTTATTAACTCATTAATATCAAATTGTTCAAGCTTAAGTTGCAGCTTGCCCGATTCCAGCCTGGACAGGTCAAGAAAGCCGTGGATGAGGTCGGTCATTTTATTGACTTGTAAATTGGCTTTGGCCAGTGCACTTATTACAAAATTATCATCGGTGTTAACAAGCTTCTTCGCCAGTATTTGAATGTACGATTTGATTGAGGTAAGCGGCGTTTTAAGTTCATGACTGGCCATTGCTATAAAGTCGTTTTTTCGGATCTCATCACTTTTACTTTCCGTAATATCGAGTACAGTCCCCAAAATACGGGTGTTGTTCTTCCCCGCGTCGGATATTTGCTTCCCTTTGACACGGATCCAGTGTAACGAGTTATCCGGCCATATAATCCTTACATCATAGCCATAAGTGCCGGTTTTGAAAGCTTCGTTAAATGAATTGATCACTATTTCTTTGTCATCAGGATGCACCATGTTAAATATATCTGTCGAAGTCAGGGCTGCATCTGCCGGGTGGCCGAGCAGTTCAACAAGCTGGGGGGAGCAGTAGCGTTTATCATCTTTCATGGCCCAGTCAAAAGTGGCGAAGCCGGTAGCTTCGGCAGCAAGCCGGAGGCGATTTTCACTTTCCAACGCAGCCTGACGGGCGCTTACTTCGGCTGTTATATCAACCACCACGTTCAGGATATAGGTTACCTTATTATCATAACAAAGTGGAATATTACTGCATGACCAAAAGCGAACGTCATAAGTTTGCGTTTGTGCATTATATACATTGTATTGATAGCAGGGAATATCGATCTTAAGGCCAGTTTCGGCAACTTTAGTAAATACATGGCGGGCTTTGGTAACGTCTTTAGGATCGCTGTCATCATCCGGAAAAACCTCAAAAAAACTCCTGCCTAAAATATTTTCACGAACCGAGGAGGTAATTTTAAGATAATCATCACTTGCCGCCATGATGGTGAATAAAGGGGCATCAGCTTTAACCAATAAAGAGCCTGGTGACTTTTCAAAAATGATCTTGAAAATTTCGTCGGGTAATGCATGCTGTTGGTCTCCAGTCATTAGCAGTATTGTGATGTTAGTCGGCAAGTAAATTTAGTTAAAATACTATTTCATTTATTAAAAGTTATGATATTTTTTAATTGATACGAAAAATAAGCTTTATAGCTATTCGTATTGCAGATCATAAAATATTTGCCGGGCAGCTAAGTTTTTGTAGCTTAGTTAACAAATAAAACCTCCGATGAAAGCAAAAACAAAATTTATTATTGTATTTATATTGCTGTTGATTTTGGCCGGCTTCTTTTACTACCGCTATTATTTTGTTTTTGGCGAAGGAACGAAGGCTGGCACCATGAACTATTTTGTGAAAAAAGGCTACGTTTTTAAAACTTACGAAGGAAGGTTAATTCAAAGCGGCATCCGCACACAGGTCACCGGCGGCACGATTGGCTCCAATGAATTTATGTTTTCTGTAACTGATGAAAAAGTGGCTAAGCAACTGAGCAGTAATGCCGGCTCATTTTTAGAACTTCATTATAAAGAATACCTGCACACGTTGCCATGGAGAGGGGTAAGCGTTTTTGTGGTTGATAGTGTGGTTTCGGCCAAACCACTTGCGCCAGGTATGTAATAAAATATTAAACTACAACCTTGGTTAAACAGTAACCAGGTTGTAGTTTAATTCGCCGTTTTGTTTGGTGATCTTTACCATGCCACGGGCAAACAAATAGTCAAGCACTTCAGTCGCGTTTTTTTCATGGGTAAACGTATTTACCGATGGTTCATATTCCCTCAATTTCACGGCGATATCGGCAACGGTAGCTTGTTTCAATTGCGAAAGCGTGTAAATGACCTTATCCTGGGTGCAGGTAACTTTAGCGTATTGATCAGGCACACGGCATGCCAAAAAAAATGATTGATTTGAATTGCTCATCTGTGTATATAACTAATTATCATCAGGCATTAACCGTATCCCTTAACGATTTAACGGTGTCATGCGCTTTTTTTAAACCTTCCAAATGGTTGTTCAGCAAGGCTACAACCTGCTCGTCTTCCCATATCAGCTCCTTATCATCAAGTGCGGCGCGGTAAGCTTTTTTGGCTATATCCTCACCGTATTCACAATCTGAGAGGATAGCATGCTTGTCTTTATTCATAAAAACCGACTTCACATCCATCCAGGTATGATAAAACTTACCCGAAAGGGTAGTGCCATCTGTGGGATCGCCGCCTAATACATGAATGTATTCGCGTATTTCACTAACGTAACTTTTGCTTTGATCAATATACTCATTAAAAAGTAAATTCAATCCGGTTTCATCAACAGCCTCGGCGGCTTTCTGATAACCGGCTATCCTGTCATTATTTATTTTGATCAGATCGTTCAACGCTGAGATCTGGTGCTGCACGTGTTGTAGGACTCCCATAGCTATTATTGTTTTGTTATAATAAATAACATAGCTTATGGGTTAATGTTTTTTTATTTTTAGTTAGATATTCATTCGCTGGATTTAATTAATAATACAACGGGATGAATCGGCGGCCGGGTGAGACGGCCACCGTCAGGGATCATCCCGAGGAGGGGTAAAACTTATTTAGTTGATGTGTTAAGCTTGTGATTATGCAGCGTTGTGCTTATGGGTAAACTGTTCTACTTTTTTCAGCAGTTCGTTCATTTCAAATGGCTTGGCCAAAAAATCGTTAGCACCAGCCGCGATCGCCGATTCTCGTACATCGCGGCTTGCAGATATCATGATGACGGGAATATCTTTGGTTAGTTCGCTTTCTTTGAATTTTTTGCAGATATCGCGCCCGTCTTCGCCACTCATCCAGATATCCAGCAGCAGCAGGTCAGGAAGTTCTCCTTTCAATTCAAGCACGGTGGTGCCGTCAACAGTTGATGTTACTTCGTAGCCTTCAAATTCAAGCAGCATTTCCACAGCGTCAACAATACCGGGATCATCGTCCGCGATCATGATTTTTTTGTTCTTTGTATCCATCTTAGGCGTAAGGGCTTGGTTAAACCCTCTGAAATTATATGTAATAAACTAACCTACTTGTAAAATGATCCAGTCAAAAATTAACTGTTAGTATCATCTACAGGTAATGCAAAGCAAAAAGTAGACCCTTTGCCTTCAACGCTGTTTACCCACATTCTGCCGCCTTCGCGCTTAATAATTTCTGAAGAGATGTATAATCCTAACCCCAAACCGGGGAAAGTATGCTGCTTATTCCCACTTACCCGGTAAAACTGTTCAAACACCCGGTCCTTCTTTTCTTCGGGGATACCGATGCCGAAATCCTGTACACAAACAATGGCCTCATTGTTTTCGCGGCGGGTTGTAATAATGATGGTATCGGTATGCGGCGAATACTTGATGGCATTTGTGATTAGGTTGGTAATAACCTGGCTAATACGGTCTTTGTCTGAATATATTCTGCCTGTTTGGGAAAAGTTTTGTACGAGTTTATGTTTTTGGCTGGTGTGCTGCAGGTCTTCTACGGTTTCCCGCAGAGCCTCGTTAAAATCGAACCATGTTTTATTGAACTGTAACCTGCCCGAGTTGATCTTAGTAACATCCAGCAAATCGCCGATGAGGTTGGTAAGGCGGTTGATTTGAGCATCCATTCTTAGCACCATTTCAGCCTTTTTTTGCTCACCCTCTTTGGTAAGCATAGCGCCCAATACCTGGGCATATGCTTTTATACTGGTAACCGGTGTCTTTAACTCATGACTTGCAATGCCTAAAAAGTCATCTTTTTGACGCTGAAGCTGTTTCTGCTCATTAATGTCGGTGTTGGTGCCGAACCATTTAATGATTTTACCATCAATTATGAAGGGTAAGGCCCGGGCGAGATGCCATTTGTAATTTTCGTCTTTGTCTTTTAGCCTGAATTCGCATTGATAAACGCTTCCTGTATTTAATGCATTGGTCCAGGCTTCAATACAGCCTTCCCTGTCATCGGGATGGATGCCGTTGAGCCAGTCGGGGCCGGCTATTTCATTGGCAGCTATGCCAAAATAATCTACAGCCCGCTGGTTAACATAATCGAGTTCTCCATCGGTGCGGGCTGTCCAGAGCTGTACCGGCATAAAATCGGTAACAAACTCAAACTGCCTGATCTGGTCATTCAATTCCCTGTTGCGTAATATTACTTCACGTTCGGCAAGTGTTTTTTCGGTAACATCAGTACATGCACCTATATATCCTGTAAATTCCCCTCGTTCGTTATATTGCGGATTACCGGTTGCTATACACCATCTTGTTTCACCATCTCTGCGTGCAATTCTAAAATTAACTTCATAAAACCGGCGCGCACTTAAATCGGATATAAACTTTTCCGTGGCCCGTGGCCTGTCTTCTTCTAAAATGGCATTAGTCCACCCGGCACCCATGTTATCTTCGTATTTAATACCGGTCCAGTCAACCCAGGTTTGGTTTACGTAGGTGATATTACCATAGCCATCTGCCATCCAAAGTGCCGTAGGGGATGCGTTGGTGATGTTTTTGAGTAATTGTTCACTATCGGTCAGGGCTTTTTTATCGGCAATTTCCCGCCTCATGTCGCGGGCAATTGAAGCGCGGCCCTGCGGTAATCCGGTTACGGCATCATAAACCAGCATGGTAGTGCCGTATACAGGAATGGCTTCGCCCGTTTGGAAATGACGGTAAAGGATCTCACCGCTCCATTTGCCGTGAGTCATTAAAAACGGGGTTACTTTATCCTTTAGCTTAACAAGCTCATCGGGCATTATGAACTCGCTGTTATGCCTTTTGTGCTCATTAACACCTTTGATGCCCAGCATTTTTCGCCCTGCGGTATTTACATAAGTTACATTACCATCCAGATCAGAAAGGCTTACAAAATCTGAGCTGTGATTAATGAGCGATAGTAATTTATATTGCTCATTCCTTGCCGCTTTTTCGGGGCGGAGGTCGCGGGCTACAGACGCCATCCCAATAGGCAGACCGTTTAACGGATCGTCAATTCTGAAACAATTAACGTAAACCGGAATATTTTCTCCCGTTTTAAAATGCCGGTAATGCATTTCACCTTCCCATTTGCCGTACTGTTGTACAGCAGGCTCTATCTCATTATTTACTTTGTCTTTTTCGTTGCCGGCAAAGTATTCAACACCTGGTTTTAATGCCTCTTTGGTGCTCCCGATACCTAATATGGCATAGGTTGTTTTATTGACATAGGTTACTGATCCGTCCATACTTCCTACAGCAACCATATCGGCTGTATTGTCAATCAGCGCAAGCAGTTTTTGTTGTTCCTGCTTGTCCAAAATTTCACGGGTTATATCCTGTACCGTACCGGCAAAGCGGATTGGTTCATGGTTATCATTAAAGTAAGCTTTTCCTTTCAGATGGATCCAGTATTTAAGGTGCCCGCTATGGTCAACGGTGCGAGTGATCATATCATAATTACCGCCGCCGGTAGGGTTATACGCCTGCATAACCGCAGCCCGTAACCGTTGCTCATCTTCCGGGTGCACAAATTTCAGCAGATCAGCATATTTGATTTCGTCGTTTTTTTGAAAGCCGCAAAGTTCTTTACAACGGTCGTCCCATATTACGGTTTGCAATTTGGGGTTTAAATCCCAGGTGCCCAATTCGGCTGCCTGCAGCGCAAACTGAACACGCTGCTCACTTTCGGCAAGCTTTTGACGGGTTGTTACCAGTTCGGTAACATCTGCCGCGGTGTTCAAAACACCCCACACTTCGCCAGCGTCATTGCGTAAGGGCTTAAAAGTAAAGTTGAAGTAAAACTCTTCAAGCTTATTATCTATCACGAGATCAACTTTTTGCTCTTTTCCTTCGTAGGCGATGCCACTTTTATAAACGTTTAATAATATGGCATGGAAGCCCTGTTCCTCAAGTTCAGGGAGCAAGTTAAAGTAGGTTCGGCCAATAACATTATCGCCTTTGCCCCAAATGTCAGTAATGGCTTTATTAGCTATCCTGATCTCCATTCCTTCGCCAATATATAACCCTACCGGTGTAGGAGATTCCCTGATCAGAATACGGAAAATATCTTCGTTTAATTGTTGATTAAGGTTGGCCTGGCTATTCATTATATAGATAACAGGGATAAATATAGTCTATAATAATTAAGGTTAAAGCGCCAATTTTATGCATAATAGCTTTTCAATTAAATGATCATGGCCGATAGTTGCATCGTTGATAAAAACGAGCCTCAGCAGCATGAACCTGTTTCTCTCAAACAGCCAACTTGTATAAATGTTTAAATCTGTTTTTAGAGAATTTGGTTGTAGTAGTTTTAATGATTTATAGTAATTGGGATTTATTTATTCGTATTATTAGCGAGGTAAGTTCGTGATGATTTTTCGACTTTTTACTGTCACAAAATCAAATATCCCAAAACAATTTTACAAGTATTTTTATTACCATACCAATAAAACAAAATCCTGGATGCTTGATGGTTATAGTAAACAGGTAGCTTAACACAGATTGGAGTTATATGACCAAACTACATAAAAAACAACAGCTTACAACATTTGATCAATTGCCTAAAACACCTACAGGCATCGCCGGTTTAGATGAAATAACAGGTGGCGGTTTACCTAAAGGCAGGCCCACGTTAATATGTGGTGAAGCCGGTTGCGGCAAAACGCTGATGTCGCTTGAATTTATAGTGAGGGGCGCTACCGAGTTTAATGAGCCCGGTGTATTTATGGCTTTTGAAGAAAAAGCAGATGAACTGGCCGCGAACGTGGCATCGCTTGGCTTTGATCTGCGTAAACTTCAGGATGATAAAAAATTAAGGCTTGACCATGTGCATATCGACCGGAGCGAGATCGAGGAAACAGGCGAGTATGACCTGGAAGGCTTATTTATTCGCTTAGGTTATGCGATTGATAGTATTGGCGCTAAAAGGGTAGTTTTAGATACGCTGGAGAACCTTTTTTCAGGCCTGTCAAACCAGGTTATACTGCGTGCCGAGTTAAGAAGGCTTTTTAATTTTTTGAAAGATAAAGGCGTTACCGCTGTTATAACCGGCGAGAAGGGAGAAGGAGCATCACTGACTCGACAGGGACTTGAAGAGTATGTTTCAGATTGCGTGATCCTGCTTGACCACAGGGTTATCAACCAGATCTCCACCCGCCGTTTGCGCGTGGTAAAATACCGCGGCTCGCAGCATGGTACCAATGAATATCCTTTTCTGATTGATGAAGAGGGCATTTCGGTCCTTCCTGTAACTTCGTTACGGCTTGAAAAGGAAGTGTCATCAAAACGGATTTCGTCGGGTATCCCGTCGCTTGATAGCATGTTTGGTGGCAAGGGCTTTTTTGAGGGCAGCAGCATTTTGGTTTCGGGCACCGCAGGTACCGGTAAAACAAGTATCGCGGCCAGCTTTGCCAATGAGGTTTGTCGCAATAAAAAGAAATGCCTCTATTTCGCCTTTGAGGAATCGCCAAAACAGATCCTTCGTAATATGAAATCAATCAACATCGATTTGCAAAAACATGTTGATAATGGTTTACTTGAGTTTCATGCCTCGCGCCCTACACTGTATGGGCTTGAGATGCACCTTGTGGCTATTTATAAGATCATTAAAAGATTTAAACCCGCGGCCGTAATTCTTGACCCTATTACAAACCTGATTACTGTGGGCTCGGTGAGTGAGGTGAAATCCATGCTTATCAGGCTGATAGATTTTTTACAGGACGAGCAGATCACGGTTATGTTCACTGCGCTTAGTTTAAATACAGTGGTTAGCGAGCAAACTGATGAGGGCGTGTCATCATTAGTTGATGCATGGCTGCTTGTACGGGATATTGAATCAAACGGTGAACGCAACAGGGGACTGTATATCATGAAATCGCGCGGTATGAGCCATTCAAACCAGGTACGGGAGTTTACCATAACTGATCAGGGGTTAAACCTGGTTGATGTATATCTTGGCCCTGAAGGGGTACTTACCGGTTCGGCCCGTGAAGCGCAAAAATTAAAGGAAAGGACCGGTGTGGCACTCAGGGATTTTGCCGTTTCCCGTAAGGATAAAGAGATCCTGCGCAAGCGTATGATGCTTGAATCGAAAATAGCAAGCCTGCAGGCCGAGTTTGAATCGGCGGAAGAAGAGCTTAACAAAATGTACCTCGAGGATGAATTAAAACAGGACATCATTGAAAAGAACCGGCAGGAGATAACCAATATCCGCCGTGGGAATGTGAATGTTCCTAAAAGTAAATCAAAAAATAAAAAGTAATGGAACTGGAAGAAGCTATAAAATATGAATTAAGGTTGTACGTGGCAGGCAGAACTGCTAAATCCGTTACCGCACTAACCAATCTTAAAAAATATTGTGAAGAACATTTGAAAGGCCAGTATGTTATTGAAGTGATTGACTTACTGCAGCAGCCGCAACTGGCTGAGGGCGACCAGATTTTTGCTGTACCCACGCTGGTAAGGAAAGTGCCTGAACCGATTCGCAAAATAATAGGCGATTTAAGTAATGAAGAAAAGGTGTTGGTGGGATTGAACATCAGGCCTGTAAATAATAAATAAATGACGGAGCAAAACCAATCGCCTTTAAATGCCGATGATAATTTAAGTGATAGCGAAAGCCAACTTTTTCGATTGCGTTTATTTGTGATTGGAGCATCCCCCAATTCCATCCGGGCTATTACTAATCTTAAAAATATTTGTGAACAATATATAAAAGCTAATTACGAGCTGGAAATAATTGATGTTTACCAGCAACCACTTATAGCCGAAGCCGAACAGATTGTAGCATTACCCTTACTTGTCAAAAAATCACCGGGTGCTGAACGGAAATTGATAGGGGATATGTCAAACACCACTAAGGTTTTGAAGGGGCTTGGTATATATTCAGAAAGTTGATCATGGAATCATTCAAATATACATATGAGCAGTTAATGGCCGAAAACAATGAACTTCGTTTTCAGTTAGAAGAAGCTAATGATACTATTGACGCTATTCGCAGCGGCCAGGTTGATGCACTTGTAGTCAAGGGCAACGAGGGGCACCAGCTTTATACCCTGAAAACGGCCGATCAAACCTATCGTGTATTTATTGAAAAAATGAACGAGGGGGCCGTTACCCTAAACAGGGAAGGCATTATTTTATATAGCAATTCGCGCTTTGCGACAATGGTTAGTGAACCGCTTGAAAAAGTGATCGGTATTTATTTTGACACTTTTATTGCAGAAGTTTCGTCAGGAAAATATAGGGAAGTAATAAAGGATGGATGGAATAACGACTGTAAGGGTGAGGTATTGTTGTCAAGCCAGGATGGTAAGCTGACGCCCTGCTTATTGTCCTGCACCACGCTCGACCTTGACGAGGGGACGGCTTTAAGCCTGATCTTAACAGATTTAACCGATCAAAAGGAAACAGAATGGGAACTGAAAATTAAAAATGATCAGCTGGAAGAAGCCCAGAATATTGCCGAGCGGTTAAACAATGAGCTCGAGGATACCGTGAAGGAGCGTACCGCCGATTTGCTGATCAGTAGGGAACACTTTAAGCTGCTGGCAAACAACATTCCCCAAATGACCTGGACAAACCTGCCGGGTGGCGAAGTTAACTTTTACAACCAGCGCTGGTTTGATTATACAGGCAGGAGGTATGGCGAAACGGCTGGATGGGGCTGGCAACAGATCGTGCACCCCGATGACCTGCAAAAAACGATGGATGTTTACCTGGCATCGTTGAATAGCGGGAAAGTTTTTGAACTGGAAAACAGGTATCTGCGCTGGGACAATACTTACCGCTGGCACCTTAACCGGGCCGAACCATTAAGAGATGATAAAGGGGAGATCCTTTTTTGGGTAGGTACCGCTACCGATATTGAAGAGCAAAAAAAACAACTGGATTTAAAAGATGAGTTTATTGGGATTGCCAGTCATGAACTAAGAACGCCTTTAACCAGTTTGAAAGGTTATTTGCAGCTTATCGCCATTTATAAAAAAGAGGAAGTACCAATGATGGTAAAGCAATATGTTGAAAAGGCAAATGTTGCTTTAAATAAGCTTCAGCGTTTGGTAAACGATTTGCTTGATGTAAGTAAGATCCATGCCGGGCGGCTTGAATATGCCATGAATGAAGTAAACCTCCGCGACCTTGTAGCTTCGACTATCGAAAACGCTGTTCACCTTTACCCCGAATTTGATTTTATTAACAGATCAGAGAAAGATCTTTTTGTAGCCGGTAATGCCGGACGACTTGAACAGGTGCTGGTAAATTTCATCAACAACTCTGTGAAATATTCAGCAGATAATAAAAAGATCATTGTTGAGACCAGGAGCGTAGATGGAAAAGTACGTGTATCCGTGACAGATTTTGGCATCGGTTTATCGGCCGGGCAAATCGAGCATATCTTCGAACGGTTTTATCGTGTTGAGGATAAAAAGTTTATGGCCAGCGGACTCGGCATGGGCCTTTACATCTCGGCCGACATCATTAACAATCATAATGGCGATATCGGTGTTCAAAGTGAGCTTGGTCAAGGTGCAACTTTTTATTTTGAGCTGCCTTTGCTTCAAAAGTAAGTGCCTGATTATTTCGGCTCAAAATTGCAGTTGACATAAATACTTCTGATATTGGCCTAAAACCTGATATAAAGCATAAAATATGTCTGCCGAAAACGGAAATATATCAATTGCAAATGACGCTAATGGTGTAACAACTATTAGTTTTTATCACCCGGCACAAAATTCCCTGCCATCAGAACTGTTAAAACAACTTGCTGACGCGATATCCAACGCCGGCAATGATCCGGAAACAAAGGTCATTGTTTTAAAAAGCGGGGGAGACCGTACTTTTTGCGCAGGTGCAAGTTTTGACGAGCTGTTGCAGATTAAAGATAAGGAGGCCGGTGCGCAGTTTTTTGAAGGCTTTTCTAACGTCATCAGCGCCTGCCGTAAATGTCCTAAAATAATTATTGGAAGGGTACAGGGAAAAGCAGTTGGAGGAGGCGTGGGCCTCGCCGCCGCTGCCGACTACTGCCTGGCCAGCGAGGCTGCATCAATAAAGCTAAGTGAGCTTACTATTGGTATCGGCCCCTTTGTAATAGCCCCGGCGGTGATTCGTAAAATAGGCTTATCCGCATTTTCTCAACTCAGTATTAAGGCAACTGATTTTCAAACTGCTCAATGGGCAAAACAAAATGGTTTGTATAATGAGGTTTACGAAGATCTTCCGGCGCTTGATGCCGCTGTATATGAGCTTGCTGAAAAGCTGGCCTCCTATAATCCGGCAGCGCTTACCTCTTTAAAGCAGGTGCTTTGGGAAGGTACTGCCGATTGGGACGATTTGCTTAAACAACGTGCCGCAATAAGCGGTGAGCTGGTGCTGTCGGAATTTACACAGCAGGCATTGCATTCCTTTTTTAATAATAAGTCAAAGTAATGGAGATAGGTTATGGGGGGCGATTGTTTTATATAGTTTCACGGATGCTTCTCATTTTTAATAGATTAGTTGTAATTTAACATTTGTACGCCTAAATCAGTTTTTTAACCAATCAGATAGTCGTTTTACACGGGCATCGTTGCTCATCACTTTATTTGAATGAACTATCCGCAGAAAAACAAGTTCGTTATTATAATAAGCATGCTTATCATGCTTGTTTCTTGTTTGCTGATAACAAGCTGGCTGCTCAATACAATAGCTTGTATAATTATAACCATCACCGCCCTCATACTGCTTAATTACGTTGAAAATAATAGGCTTAAAAGCGAAAATAGGATCATTAAGCTTAATAATGCCCTTACCGAACAGATGCAGCACCACGCTGCTGAACTTGTTGAAACCGTTGTTAAACTGGAGGTTAGTGAAGAAAAATATCGCTCACTTATTGAACACGCTTCTGACGCTATTTATGTAATTGACTTTGAAGGGCGTTTTACCGAAGTAAATGCCAGTCTGTGTAAAATGACCGGTTATCATCGGGAAGAATTGCTGCAGCTTAAAGTTGAGCAGATCATCGACCCCGAAAATCTGAAATCCGAACCGGTGCTGCTGGGCCCGGATGATCTGCATACCGCGGTAATGAAGGAGCGGCGTTTTGTGAAAAAAAGCGGGCAGGTGTTTGATGTAGAGATCAATGTAAAAAGATTTACCAAAGATAGTGTACTGGTGATAGCCCGTGATATTACCAATCGTAAAGTAATGCAGGCGGGCCTTGAGGAAGCTGAACTTAAATTCCGCACGCTTGCCGAAAAATCAATGGTAGGTGTTTATATTGTTCAAAAGGGCACATTTATATATGTTAATCCCCGGTTTGCCCACGTTTTTGGTTATGAGCCTGATGAACTGATCGGCGTTTCGTCGGTTGATGTTATCATTAGTGAACAGCATAAAGCGCTTACACTGGAACATGTCCGGGCGAGGCTTTCGGGAGAGGTGGAAAGTGTAAATTACGAGGTTATGGGCCGCTGTAAAGACGGCTCAACTAACTGGGTTGAGTTTTATGGTACGGCGACACAGATTGATGATGAGCCCGCTATCATCGGCTCAATGATAGACGTAACCGAACGGAAAAAGATTGAAGAAGAGCTACGGTTATCCGAACAAAAATACAAACTCCTTTTTGACAGCAATCCCATGCCCATGTGGATGATAGCAAAAAGCGACCTCTCGATCATTGCCGTAAATCATGCTGCTACAAAACACTATGGTTATACCGCCGAGGAGTTTTTAAGCATGACCATAAAGGATGTAAGACCTCCTGAAGAATGGGATGCAATGTACAAGGGTTACGCTGAGGAAGCGCCCGTGTGGGGCAATACCATAACCACCCGTCACCGCAAAAAGGATGGATCGATGATCAATGTGCAGATCTTCGGGCAGGATATCATGTACGAGGGGCGTTTGGTGCGGCTTTCAGTTGCCAATGATATTACTGAAAAACTCCTTTCGGAAGAGTTGCTTCAAAAATCGGAAGCCAACCTGCAAACTATTCTCAACACAACCGATACTGCTTATGCGGTGTTTGATAAAAGCCTGAAGGTTTTGGCATTCAATCATAAAGCTATTGAGTTTGTAAGAATCCAGTTTAATCATGATCCTCAAAATGATGACAGGCTTGCCGATTTCTTTCCGCCTGAAAGGTTTCCGCAATTTGTTGAATTTACGGAACAGGTTTTAAACGGCCATAATGTAAGCTACGAGGTGGATTATCTCCAGGCTGATGGTTCAAAATGCTGGTTTTATGTACGCCTGTTCCCAATAAAGGATAGCCAGGAAAATATATTAGGCCTGATGATGGCCCTTTATGATATTACCGAAAGAAAGAATATCGAAAATAACCTGAAGGTAGCTTACGAAAGGATCCATAACCATATAAACCGTATAAAAAATATGGCCTGGAAACAATCGCACTATATGCGCAGCCCGGTAGCCAATTTAAAAGGCCTTGCAGGATTATTGAAAGACAACCCTGCCGATACCAAAACACTTGACTATATGATAACTGAACTTGAGCGCCTTGACGCTGTAATTGTTGAAATGGCCAGTGATGCTGCCAGCCATGATTAAATAAAAAGCCACCGGTAATGCGGTGGCTTCCTGTTGTTTTACCAGTGCCTGCAGTAGTGATGAACACGGTAATACCTGTTATAATATACAGGTGCATCGTAGTATCTTGTTGAATAATACCGGGGACGACCGTAATAAACAGGACGGTTATAATAAACATCACGTCCATAGTAGGCAGGCCTTCCGTAATAGCCCCTTGTATATACCACCCTATGATAAGGACGGCCAAAATGTGCATTGATACTTATACTTTGAGCTTTTGCAAATTGAAATGAAAACATCATTACAAAAGCTATTATTGAAAAACGGATAAATTTCATGGCGTTAAATTTTAGTTAATACCTAAGTTGTAATACATAATTATGACTATGGATTGATGGCTGGGTTTAATTAAAATTTTATATTTTTAGACATGTATTACTTTGTCTTTTCTGCAATAGTTATCCTTATCATAATTGGAGTGCTTTATATTAAGGCGTATTATGATAAGTTAAGTTGGGCAAAAAAGAGGTTGGTGAAAATTCAGGGCAAGTGGGGCAAGCCTATTGGTAGCCGCCGAAACCTTGATCTGATCAGGACTTATTTAGATTCATCAGGAGATAAAAATAAGCTTTCGGCCCAAACAGCGCATGACCTTGACCTGGTAAGCGTATTCAATTACATCGACAGAACAAACAGCAAGCCCGGTAAGCAATACCTGTTTAATTTACTGCATAACCCCTCAACTGATATCGATGCGCTGCATGATCTTGACAACGATGTTGAGGACCTTAATATGGATATCCCCGGCCGTGAACGGCTCGAAGTGGAATTGTCAAAGCTTAATAGCCCGGATGCTTACTTCATAGCCGATCTTTTTCTTAAAGAGCATAAACCGGTGTTTTCATCGGTTGTAAACTTTTACGCAAAGGTTTCTCCATTCCTGATTATTGCGGCTTTAGTATCGCTCATCGTTATTCCCAATATCTACATCTTTATCTTTTTGATGTTGTTGTTTGCTTACAACATTGCTATACTTCTTACCAACCGGAAGACTATCTCGGGATATGCCAGATCCTTACCGCAATTACTGATCATGTATAAGGTAGCAGTGGCGTTAGTAAAAAGCGGGAAATTTGGTACGGCAACAGCGGTAAAACAAAGTCTTACCAATTTAACAGGTTTAAAACGTGCGCTTAAGTTTGTGAATTTAGAAAGCCGCTTCGTGAGCAGTACGAGCGATATCGGTTATGCGGCTTTTAAGTTGTTTAAATTGCTTTTTGTAATTGAACCCAATACCTACACATCATCGTTAAAACAGGTTAGTAAATACAGCACCGATATAAAAGAAGTATACAAATTTATTGGCCGGGCAGATACGCTGATAGCTATACAATCTATTCGTGATGGCTTGCCGCTTTATTCAAAGCCTGAATTTACGGGTGTTGATGGCAACAAAATAGAGGTCACTGAACTATTTCACCCGTTGGTAGCTAACTGTGTAACCAATTCGCTGTTTACCACAGAGGCCGACAGGGGAGCGTTGATCACCGGATCGAACATGGCGGGTAAAACTACATTCATTAAAGCGCTGGCATTAAATACGCTACTATCGCAAACCATATTTACAAGCTGTACAAAAGCCTATAAAGCTCCTTTACTGAAGATCCAAACCAGTATCAAAACCAGCGACAATATTGATGAACAGAAGAGTTACTTCCAGGCGCAGGCTTCTGCCATTTTAAATATCATAGATAACAGTTCTCAAAAAGAAGAAATAAAAAGCCTGGTGATCATCGATGAGATTTTCAGGGGTACCAATACCATTGAGCGTATAGCTGCGGCAAAATCAGTGCTTTCGTACATCACCGCTAACCAGAATTTTGTGTTTGTTTCAACCCATGACCTTGAACTGGCCGAACTGCTGGATGAGGACTTTGTTGTTTATTCTTTCTCAGAATCAAAAGACGGGCGGGTACTGGTATTTGACTATATCCTGAAACAAGGCCTGCTTAAAAATACCAACGGCATCGCCATCCTCAAATCAATGGGATACCCCGAACCGGTTATTGATGAAGCTAATATCATAAGCGAACGGATGATGAATAAGTATTTGGTGTAGTGGCGGCGGCGATTCTGCAATTAATTAAGATAGCGTCATTGCGAGGTACGAAGCAATCCCCGACAGGCAGAGCAACCTTGTAAGTCGCCCTGTAGAGTTCGCGATTGCTTCGTGCCTCGCAATGACGCGTTATATATTCTTTCTTTTAAAGACGGTAAAAGCTAATCCTCATACAACCTCAGCTTGTTTTTCAAGTACCTCATATCTTCCTGTAGTTTTTCAACCCGCTCAAGCAGGTGGGAGATAGCTTCGATACCTGCTATATTGATATCCAGCTCGTGCAGGCTGATCAGTTTTTCCAGTTTTTGAAGTTCGGTTTGGGGGATGAAGGTGGTTTCATTGATAATGGTAATTTCAACCAACCCCGCTTCATGTAATGAAGTAATAAAAGTGTACTCAACATTATGATATACACAAAAATCGTTTGCGGCTATTAATTCTGCTGTTTTCATAATGTGTTTAATTTAGGTTGATGATTTTGCCAGTTCTTCAAACAGTTGTTTTTGTTTTTCGGTAAGGTTGGTTGGGGTTTGGATATCGTATGTCAGGTACAGATCGCCAAATTCATTTTCTTTTTTGTAAACAGGCATACCCTTGCCCTTCAGCTTTACTTTGGCACCGTTTTGTGTTTCGGGGCTTACTTTCACTTTAACTTTGCCGTTTAATGTATCCGCCGTTACTTCACCGCCCAAAACTGCCGTGTACAGGTCAAGTTTTAATGTAGTATATAAGTTATTGCCATCGCGTTTAAAACTTGGATCAGGGGCAACGTTAAACTGAATATAGAGGTCACCGGCAGGGCCGCCGTTTACACCCGGAGCGCCATGTCCGGCTATTTTAATGGTTTGTCCGTTCTCGATACCTGCTGGTATACTGATGCGGATATTTTTGCCATTAACGGTGAGCGTTTGCTTATGTGTTTCAAGTACGTCGCGAAGATTTAAGCTCAACGAGGCATTATAGTCCTGCCCGCGGAATTTTGCCTGCCTGCCTCCGCGTGCGCTTCCTGCACCGCCAAACATCGACTGGAAAAAATCTGAAAAATCTTCACTTCCAAAACCTTCAGCGCCGCCAAATCCCTCTGCACCGCCGAAACCGCCATAACCACCACCTTGCCCTCCGGCTTGTTGCCGTGCCTGTTGTTCGTATGCTTCGCCATGCTGCCAGTTCTCACCGTATTTATCGTATTTCTTTCGCTTTTCCGGGTCGCTTAATACCTCATTTGCCTCGTTTAACTGCTGAAACTTTTTGTTGGCCTCTTCGTCGTTAGGGTTAAGGTCGGGGTGATATTTGCGGGCCAGTTTGCGGTATGCATTTTTGATATCCTTTTCGGATGCATTTTTATCAAGCTCTAATACTTTGTAATAATCTATAAAAGCCATGGCGGGGTTTAATATAAACAGATGTGTTATTAACTACTAAATATACAGCTTGGTTTTAAAACGAATTGCTTTTTTAATGTCATTTGATATAACTACACTGGCTTTAAAATTATGACTTGTTCTTTTATTTAAAGTTTGCAAATACTACATTTGGCGTCCTTAAATTAAAGCATATGCCTGTAATAACCCAAGCCACCCTTGTTGATGTTCCTGAACTTAACGTTTTAGTGAATAGTGCTTACCGTGGCGAAAGCTCCAAGAAGGGATGGACAACCGAGGCCAACTTAATTGATGGCATCCGCATTGATGAAGAAACACTTACCACTTATATGAATGATGAAAATATCATCATTTTAAAACATACCGACGAAGATGGCTATATTAACGGTACAGTTTATCTTGAAATCAGGTATCCGAAGCTGTATGTAGGGATGTTTAGTGTATCGCCATTGCTGCAAAATAAAGGGGTAGGGCGTGCCTTAATTGAAGAAGCCGAAGTTTACGCACGTAAACACAATTGCCATACGCTAACCATGACGGTGATCAGCACACGTTTTGAACTGATAAGCTGGTACGAGCGCCGTGGCTACAAACCAACCGGCGAAATCCAGCCATTTCATGCACATGGCCGTTTCGGCGATGCCAAACAGCACATAGAACTGATAGTGATGGAGAAAAGTATTTAAAGTCGGAAAGTCCGGAAGTCGGATGTCCGAAAGAGAAATAGGTTTCTGGAATGGTCAGAAGTTAATAGGTGTGTCTGTAAAGCTAACTTTCGGACTTTTTGACTTTCGGACTTCCGGACTCTAACACAAACGCCAACACTTCACTGATCTTATCAGCCTGTTTAAAGTTTTCGTGGGTTAAAACGGTCTCCACATGTTCGTGCGCCCAGGTAGTGTGAAAGGGTACGTGAATAGCATGGCCGCCAATATTAATCACTGGCATCACATCTGATTTTAGGGAATTACCAATCATCATAAATTCTTCGGGATTGATGTCAAGATGTTTGATCAGCTTGATATAATCATCTTCCTTTTTATCGCTCATAATCTCGATGTGGTGAAAGTAATGAGCCAGTCCCGATTTTTTGAGCTTGCGCTCCTGGTCAAGCAGATCACCTTTGGTAGCAACTACCAGTCTGTAATGGTCTTTTAGTGATGATAATACATGCTCTACGTCATTTAGGATCTCTATCGGTTGGTTAAGCATATCCTTTCCATATTGCAGTATCGTTTCTACTACCTCAACACTGATGTTTTTTTCGGAAATGCTCAATGCCGCCTCTATCATGCTCAGGATGTAGCCTTTTATCCCGTAGCCATAAAGCGGGAGGTTATCAACCTCAACCTTAAAAAGCTCTTTAGAAATGGTATGCTGGGGCGAAAAATTTTCAAGCAGACTGCAAAACCTTTCTTCGGTAGCTTGAAAGTAAGGTTCATTTACCCAAAGGGTATCATCGGCATCAAAGGCAATTACTTTTAAGTTCATTTGAAGTATCTGGTTTACCTGGTGCAATAATAACACATCAGGTTGATTTTAGTAGTAAAAGGGCCGTTAAGCCGCAATAAAAATTTAACATTTATTAACTATGGAGCTCAATTTAAGCCATTTAAAAATAAAGTAAATTTGTATGCAACCTTATTTCAAAAGCTACGTCTCATAACTTAAATGGTCAAATTAATATTCGTTTAAATGGAAGAGATACTGCCACCCTTAAAAGAATTTATTGTTGATTATTGCAACAGGTATAAGATTCACAATATTGATCCACATAGTCTTAGCCTCGACACCAGTATCGATCTTGATTTGGATATTTTTGATATTGAGATAGACCTTTTTCTTGCCGATTTTGCCGAAGAGTTTAATGTGGATCCCTCCAAATTCAGCTGGTATAAATACGGCTATCCCAAAGGCTCAACCCGGGTAAAAATGATAAAATTGATGTTTGGCTACAACACCACTTGGGTTAAACAACTGGCCCAATACTGCTACACTCCCAAATTTAAAGTGCGTAACCTGCAGGATGCCGTTAAAACAGGTAAACTGGTTTAAGGATGAGATAGGTTTCACTAATCCGGAATCGGTGAAATCAAAAAGCAATCAGGGAAATCCCCAAAATAACAATCAGCGAAATCAACGTAATCAGAAATGATCAGCGGTTAAAGATCTGTAACCCCGGTATGTTTACGTTTGATGAAATTTCTGATATCCAATACAATACCAGCAAAGAAATAGAATATAAGCGGAAAGCCTACCGCCAGGAACGAAGAATAGATAAAGAATAGTCGGATCTTGGAGATAGAAATATTAAAACGCTCGCCAAGATAGGTGCATACGCCAAAAGAGTACCGTTCAAAAAAAGTGAGTATTCGCTGTAGCATGGTGTCAGGCCAGTTTTAGTATCTTATTACCAACGCCGCATTGCAGGCATTTCTTATAGTTACAGTAATTATTTTTTAACTCAAGCAATGCCTGTGATTCAAACGCAGTATCAATTTTCACTCCTAAGTTAACAAAATCGGCGATAATATTGTTTTTTTCGGCCGGTAAATTTTCTAATAATTTAAGACTACGACTAATATAATATTGTTGCTGATGCTGTTTGCCATAACTAAAGAGGAACAAGGCCACAGTATTAAGCAACAAAATATCAACAGATCCATCGCCCATACTTTTTGACGATGGCTTGGATTGTACGTCAAACCGATAGTGATCTTCCCAGTAATCGTTCACTTTTATCTCTGTAAACAAACCACGCAGGGCTTTCACCTCTTTAATTTCCAGTATTTTGGATAGCAGATGGTTTGACTGTACTATAAGCGCTGCAAATTGCGCCAGTCTGATGGTCGGAAAGTTTTGAGGCCTTAACCGCATAAACTTCCACAGGTGGTTCTCAATCGGTTTAAGGTTATATTTTTTACTGAGATACCTGTATTCCTTTTGGAGTTTCAAAGGGTATTCATCTTTAAACTCACCCTCTAAAAAGCCGGCCTGTCCAAATATCAGCGCCTCTATTTGCATAGCGTTGTTTTTGTTTTTGGCGAGGATTAGCTGCTGCAGCGATTTAGCCATTAGTTCAAATGGCAAGGCATTAACTTTAAAGCCAAAATTTGCTGCCAGATATTGGTAAAAAGTTTCCTCCCAGTCGCCTTTGTTAAGTGCTAAAACTGCCGCTACATTGGCCGATCGCTTTTCCATCCGCTCAACAAGTACCCGGGTAAGCCAGTTTTGCATGGTGAGGCCGTCAACGGTTGCTATACCAGCTTCGCAGGGAATAAAAGTCTGATTGCCGAATACCAGTTTATGGTATTTGTTATAAAGCTCTTCACTGATGCGGTTTTGAAGTTCAAGCGTTGGGACTTTGCGCCCGTTTGGCAGAAACAACGGCACATCATTGCGATAAACTACATGCAGTATCACAGTATCATACGCCCCATCGTGTGTATGTCCATGCTTTTGCCAGTCGGAGGCAGAAAGGTGTACTTCCACATTTCCGGCCCAAACCGTTTCGCCGATGCGGATCCTGGCATTATGAAAATCAGGACCCGAATCAGAATTATGCAACCCTGCCGAAAAGATCTCCAGTTCTTCGCCATCTACGGTTTGCAGGTTTTCGCGTTCAAAAAGCCTGAACTTCCAGATGTAATGCAAAAAATCTTCGGTGAAAAGCATGGTTGTAGTTTAGTGAATGGTTGATAGGGTTAGATTAGGTTGATTAAGTTTTATTAAAGTTAAATATGCCGGTTATTATATTGGTATTGTACCTCTATTTTAAAATCCCTAATATTACGGAAACCAACAATATCTGCCAAGCCTATGAATGAAATAAAATCACCATTACCCCAAACCACGGGTGGGCGCATTAAATCCATCATTGGGGGATCGCTGGGTAATTTGGTTGAATGGTACGACTGGTATGCTTATACAGCCTTTTCCCTTTATTTTTCAGATGCTTTTTTTCCTTCAGATAATCAAACTGTACAGCTTTTAAACACGGCGGGTATTTTTGCCATAGGCTTTTTAATGCGGCCAATAGGCGGCTGGGTAATGGGGACCTTTGCCGACAAACGCGGTCGTAAAACCGCGCTCACATTTTCTGTGTTGCTCATGAGTGTCGGCTCGCTCATTATTGCCATAACGCCGGGCTATAAATCGATTGGTGTTGCTGCACCTATACTGTTGGTTTTAGCCCGTATTATCCAGGGCCTGAGTGTTGGTGGCGAGTACGGTACCAGTGCCACATACTTAAGCGAAATGGCCACGAAAAAACATCGCGGTTTTTACTCAAGTTTTCAATATGTAACGCTCATTATGGGGCAGTTGATGGCGTTGGGGGTGTTGGTTTTGCTGCAAAGAGCATTTTTATCTGAAAAACAATTACACGACTGGGGCTGGCGCATACCCTTTGGCATAGGGGCAATACTGGCCGTTACCACCATGTATTTACGGCGGAGCTTACAGGAGTCGGCATCATTTGAAAAGGAGGGAAGCAAATCCAATGCTCTGAACGGTACTATAAAAGCTTTAACGCAGCACCCTAAAGCGGTTTTTACGGTAATAGGATTAACCATTGGCGGAACGCTGGCTTTTTATACGTTCACTACCTATATGCAGAAGTTTTTGGTTAACACCTCAGGCTTTAGCAAAAGCGCAGCTACGCTCATTTCAACCTTAACATTGGCTGTTTTTATGGTGATACAGCCTCTATTTGGCTTACTATCAGATAAAATTGGCCGTAAACCATTGCTTATAGGTTTTGGGATACTGGGTACACTTTGCACTGTCCCTATTATGACCTTGCTAAGTCATACCAAAAATGTTTGGGTTGCATTTGCGCTTATTCTTTGCGCGCTAATCATTGTAAGCGGCTATACCTCCATCAACGCGGTTGTAAAGGCCGAACTTTTTCCGGCTAATGTACGCGCACTGGGTGTAGGCTTCCCTTATGCCATAGCCGTATCGTTATTTGGCGGCACTGCCGAGTATATTGCCTTATGGTTCAAAAATGAGCATCATGCGCAATGGTTTTACTGGTATGTGACTGTTTGCATCGCGCTGTCATTGATCCTGTACATCACTATGAACGATACGCGTAAACACTCAAAAATGGAAGATGAGTAGTCTGAATCAGAATTTACAGAATTTTTAAATTCACAGAATGAAAAAGCAACAATGTAAACTAATTGTTATTTAATCGTTAATTAGGTATTAGGCGGATTGGCCTTTCTAATACTAATCCTGCTAATTCTTGAATTCTGAAAATTCTGATCAATAAAAAGTATTAATTTTGCCCGTTCATTACAAGGGATAACCCTTAAATTTATGACTGAAACAAGCAATTTATTTCAACTGGCAGTAACATTACTGCAACAACTGATATCCATCCCGTCGTTTAGTAAAGAGGAAGACCGCACAGCCGATCTGATCAACGAATTTCTTGAATCACATGGTGTAACCACCCATCGCAAACTAAATAACATATGGGCCTGGAATAAACATTTCGATCCGGCAAAAGAAACCATCCTGCTTAATTCACATCACGATACCGTTAAACCCAATTCGGGCTATACACGTGACCCGTACGATGCAAAAATTGAAGATGGTAAATTATATGGTCTTGGCAGTAATGATGCCGGAGGCTGTCTTGTTTCGCTTATAGCGGTGTTCCTGTACTTTCATGATAAGGAAAACCTGAAATATAATTTTTGCTTAGCTACTACTGCCGAAGAGGAGATCTCAGGTGTGAATGGCCTTGAATTAATTATTCCCGAACTTGGTCAGTTATCTTTTGGTATCGTAGGTGAGCCAACCCTGATGCAGCTGGCTATTGCCGAACGTGGCTTAATGGTGTTGGATTGTACTGCCCACGGCCGTGCCGGGCATGCTGCCCGCGAAGAAGGGGAGAACGCTATTTACAAGGCCCTTACTGATATCGAGTGGTTCCGCTCGTTTAAATTCCCGAAAGAATCAGAAGTTTTTGGGCCGATAAAAATGTCGGTTACCATTATTAATGCTGGTTCACAACATAACGTGGTACCTGCCAGCTGTGTTTACACTGTTGATGTGCGTGTTACCGATGCTTACCGTAATGAGGAAGTATTGGAGATCATCCGGGAGCATGTGGTAAGCGAGTTAAAACCGCGTTCTATCAGGTTAAAACCATCATCTATCCCAAAAGAACACCCCATAGTTCAGGCCGGTATTGCGCTTGGCCGTATTACCTATGGTTCACCGACAACGTCCGATCAATCATTGCTTGATATTCCATCCATAAAAGTTGGCCCCGGCGATTCCGCACGTTCTCATACTGCTGATGAGTTTGTTTATGTGGATGAGATCAGGGAGGGTATCGAGCTGTATATTAAAATGCTGGAGAGTATTAATTAAACCGGATTTATAATAAACGTCATTGCGAGGCACGAAGCAATCCCCGACAGGCAGAGACTCTTTGCAAGTTGCTCTGTATAGTTTGGGATTGCTTCGTGCCTCGCAATGACGTGGTGGAGATGCGATTATTTTGCATCTCGAAGAAGATCCTTCGTTCCTCAGGATGACAAAGAAGTTTATTTAATAAAACAATAACCCCTTTAACCAAACGGCTAAAGGGGTTTATATTAATAAGGGGAAAGCTTTAAAAGCTATTTAACCGGCGTAGGTCTTACAGGCGTTAACGGAATTAGCCCCTTAAACATCTTTGCACCGTCACCGGTAAGCCTCAGGTAGTAATCGGCAGAGCAAGCTGTACCGTCTTCATCAAGGGTTACAAATGATGAGCCTGCCGGTACAAAATCCTGACTTTCGGCAGTTTTGGCTATCTGATTACCTTCGTTGTATTCATCAAACATGGAAATATAAAGGCCATTAGCGCCTACGCTTTGCATATTGAAGAACTGGCGCCACATAAAATCTCCGTGAGCACGCTGATGCCCCTGTAAATCGCCGGGTAGAATACATGGCTGATAATCAATGCCGTGAGCCTTGCAATACGCAACATCGGGACGGTTAACCGAGCTGTAAAAATTATCCGATTCGCTTTTATTACCAATCCTGCCAACCATCCATGGTGATATCATATCCAGAGCGCTATAAGCCGAAAGAAATGCCGGTTTTGAGTCGCTATCCTCGGTGCGCCAGTGGGTAGGTACGCCACCAATAACATAACATCCTTTACTTTTAAACCATTTGATAACATCCAAACACTGGGCGGCCGTAAAAGGATGGTTGTCATCGCTGAAACCAAAGCCCCAGATACATACTACAGGCATACCATTTTGCTTTGCATAAGCAGGAGAGGAGGTATAAACGGACATTTTGTTAGTCCAGTCGGTTTTTATTTCCGATTGCATGTTTTTCCAGCCACTTACATCGTACATGATGTAAAACTTAACGCCGTTTGCTTCGGCCGCTGTTTTGGTTTTAGCTGCCATAGCATCGCGTACAGGGCCTTCCAGTCCGCTTGGGTTAAAGCGCTGCAGGGCAGCGCCGTCAATGCCGTATTGCTTCATCCATTTAAACTGTATATCAATAGTTTGGTCGGAAAAGGATGAAAATACATTTGCCGGCTGGCCATTGTTCAGGTTTGCATATTTAGTAGGGAAAGTTTTGGTGTAATCGCGCACGTCGGGCCATGATACAATAGCCTTGTTGGTTGGCGATGGTTGCTCTTCCCAGGTTTGTGACCAATGCCAGTACCTATCAATCGGCGAGCCATCGCCAATGGCGGCAAACCATCCCTGGTAACCAACAATTACTTTGCCTACCACATCGCCAACGGGCGAAGGGGTAAGGTCTATCGTGTCTTTTGGTTTATCATCGGGTTTAATGTCACCGCCTCCGCCATTACTTTTCTTTGAGCAGCTTAATGCCAAAGCCACCATCGCAACAAGGCAGATGGTTATTGGATATTTACTTCTGGTACTTTTCATAGATTGTTGATTAATAGGCTTGTGTGGTCGATTATCTACTTTGAAGCTGTAGGCTCAATCATTTTGATAGAACCATCGGCATTGTAATAAAGCTTGTCTACGCAGATGGATCTTAACCAGTCTTCGTGTGATAATGCGCTGGTATGATAAAATGAATACCATTGCCCTTTAAACTGCACAATAGAACCGTGATTGGTATAGCTATCGGTTGGGTCCATGTAAATGCCGCCATACGTCCAGGGGCCAAGCGGGCTTTTGCTGGTGGCGTAATTCATGCGGTTATGTTTGCCGTTAACATCATGATTATCTGAATATGACAGGTAGTAGATCCCGTTGCGTTTATGTACCCAGCTTGCCTCGTGGAAATCTTTAAGGCCTTCCATCGGCTTCATTTCACCGTCAATTTCCATCATATTATCCTTTAGCTTGCCGCCTTTGCAGGTGCCGCCACCACCGTAATAAAAGTAAACCTGGCCATCGTCATCAACAAAAACGCAGGGATCAATCATTGATTCCAGCCCTTTGATATAGCCTTGTGAGGTAAAGCCGCTTGCAGGGCTTTTGCTGGTTGCTACGCCAATTTTCCAACTTTCGTTCCACTTGGTATCGCTTGGATGCGGAAAGTAAAAGTAATAGGTTCCGTTTTTGTACGCGCAGTCAGGGGCCCACATAAAACCACCTTCTTTGCGTCCCCAGGATACCTGGGCGGCGCGTAGGATTTCCCCATGGTCTTTCCAATGCACCATATCATCTGTCGAGAAAACGTGATACTGGTCCATCAAATCGCAGCCGCGTGCCGGATAAATATCATGCGACGCATAAACATACAAGCGGCCATCGGCCCAAACGTGTGCAGATGGATCGGCCGTGTACATACTCCTGATAAATGGGTTGCCACTGGTGGTATCGGTTTTAGTTTTTTTCTGCTGATTGGCTTTTTCCTGGGCTTTGGTGCAGCTGCTTCCTGCAAATACAAACGTTATTGCCAGCGCGGCAGGCAAAGCTTTTACAGCAAAGGGTTTAAGTAAAGTGGTTAAATTCATTATAATATCTCTGTTGTTAAAGCCGGTCGCAGGTCATAGATCCTGCAGCCGGCTTATTATTAATTTTGATTGGGGAATAATTATTTTGAGATAAACCTCAGGTCGTCAATACCGGTAGTCAGTTCGCTATGATCTTTACTATTTGTAAAGAAGAAGATGCGGAAGTGGTTTATAGCTGTGTAATCGGCACCGCCGTCACCTGTTTTGATGGATTTGTCAAAATCGAGCGTTATCTGGTTCCAACCGTTTTTAAGCGTTGGTATTAACGGTGCCACATCCCAGGCTGATTCATGATCATCTGATTTTCCAGAGCTGGTGATCTCGATAGACCCATCAGCTTTAAGTAAGGATACATCAGATACATACCACCAAAACCTGAACCTGCCATCCGCCTCACCGAATGAGGTATTAACCGGTGGAGTAGCATCTTTAATGAACTGCATGAAGTCGCTGCCACTGGCAATGGAATTCTTTAAGTAGCCGGTGCCTTCTTTTTGGCCGGCAGTTTCTATGTTGGGCGTACCAACGGTTTGCCAGCCATCGGCTTTATCAACATTATCAAAAATTACAGGAGGCGGCGCAGGAGCAGCCCTGAACACCAGGTCGTCGATACCGGTAACCAAAGGGGCATGATCTTTACTTGTTGTAAAAAAGAAGATGCGGAAGTGGTTTATGGCCGAATAATCGGCACCGCCATCGCCGGTTTTGATTGCCTTGCTGAAATTAAGTGCAATTTCATTCCATCCGTTTTTTAGGCTTGGGATCAAAGGTGCAACATCCCAGGCCGATTCGTGATCATCAGATTTTCCGGAACTTGTGATCTCAATAGAACCGTCGGCCTTAAGCAAAGTTACGTCTGAGATGTACAGCCAGAATTTAAACTGGCCGTTATCAGCGTTAAGTTTGGTATTAAAAGGCGTGGCTACGTCTTTTATAAACTGCATAAAATCGCCACCGCTTGCAATGGTATTTTTTAGATAACCGGCGCCTTCTTTTTGGCCGGCGGTTTCTATGTTAGGCGCACCTACGGTTTGCCAGCCATCCGCTTTATCCACATTGTCGAACGTGATCAACGTAGGGTCGGCCGGAGGCGGGGCTGTAGTATCGGGCGGCGGTGGTTTCAGGAATGAAGTATCGCGCGAGGTGTATTTTTCTTTTTTACAGCCTGCAACTACCAGGCCTATCATCAGGATGGAGCATACCATCGTTGTTTTAATGAATTTCATTTCCTTTTGGTTTTTGATTAACTTATTTAGGAATATCTATCTGTACTATTTCCGAAAAATTTGAGCTGTTGAAGCTGTCATTCAGACGAGCTCCAACACGTACAAAAAAGGTACGGCCCGGAATAAGGTTGGGCACAGTAAGAGTTATTGATTTTTCAGCGGCGCTCATATCAATAAATGCCTTGTTGATACTTTTGGCGTTCACATCCGAAAAATCACGGATAGAGGCCCCGGCACCTACCAGGCTTGTAGTATTTACATAAGGTTGTACATCTTTAATAGTTGGCAAACCGGCAATAATGGGTGCGTCTATATCAAATGTGAGCGTAAGTGTGGTACCTGTTAGCGTGTGGGTGAAGTTTTTGATCAAAAGGTATGGCGTAACCGTAAAATCATGCTTTGTGCCTTTATCAATATTAACGGTCACCGTATCGGTAACGGGCCAGAAAGCGCCCCCGGTAGGTACAATTTTATACCCGCCTTTAAAAAGTTTTGAATTTTCAAACGTGCCGTCAAATTTACATGGGATGGTTTGCGGGGTGGTCCAGCCTATTTGCTGAAGCCTTATCTGGCTGCTGCCCCCCGATGTAAGTAAGTTGCCGCCGGTAGATGCAATGATATTGCCCTGGAGCGACGCGTTAGGGCCATCGTAATTATCTGTTTTTGTGCAGGCTGAACTTGCCAGCATAGCCACGCCTATCCACAATATATTAATCAGTTTTTTCATATCTCAAATTTTTTATTTCTTAATAATTAGGATTATTAGGAAGCAGATTGGGGTTCTGGTTTATTTGACCACCCGGAATTGGCTCGTAATAAAACTGCTTCTGGAAAGTATATTCACGGTTGAAGAGTTCGGTCTCGGCCAGGAATATGTATTTACTTTCATTAAATACATAATAAGGCATCAGGCCTTTAAAATGTGCGCGGTCAAGCACTACATCGGCAGTCCTCCACCTTTTCAGGTCCCAGTAATACTGGTTTTCAAAGGCCAGCTCCATACGCCTTTCCTTACGCACTTTATCAAGATCAATAGAAGCATAAGGTGTTGCACCTGCCCGTTCCCTTATCTGCCTGATGTCTTCAAAGGCATCTGCTGTGTTGCCTAATTCTATGGCTGCTTCGGCACGGTTCAGTAACACCTCTGCATAACGAAGGTCAATCCATGGCTGGATACTCTTATACAGGTCAACGTTGGTTTTAGCAGCGTTATAGTTAATATATTTACGCACGTAAAAACCGGTACGGGTTAACTGGTCATCACCCAGGTTGTTTGAAATACCGGTAAAGCCAATGATCTGTTTGGCGTTAGGATCACCAGCACTGGGGTATAACACGTTTGGATCGGTTTGCAATACCCATGAACGTGAATTTGGGGCCTTAGCCACTTCGGCCGCGGCTGTACCGCTAAATGATGGATAAATACCTCTTTGCGTATCAAAAGCAAGTCCTCTCAGCGTTTCGCCGGGAAAGTAAACGGTTGCCCGGAGCCGTGGTTCCAGTCCCTGAGCCAATTCTGCAAGGCTGCTGAAACGTTTAGGTGTGCCGTCACTATTGGTTAAAGGCAAATTGCCCCAAAGCTGCACAAAATCCAACGTAGGGTAGGAGCGCGAAAGCCCACCGGCAGTCATACGACCCGGCGACATGGTAGCATCCCAGCTGTGCGCGCCTGCAGGGGTATTAATGTTAAGGGTAAGGGAATACTGCCTGACAAAAATATTTTCCTTACTGCCGGCATCCAAAAACAGGTCAGTGTAGTTCTTAACCTTGTCTGACGAATTCGCATTGTACAGCGAATAGTGGCCGTCTAATAATTTAGCAGCGTCATAAGCAGCCTGGAAATATTTAGTTGCCTGATCTGCCGGGATTCCTACCAAACCTTGAGATCGTGCAGCACCGTCAACAAAGTTAACTGAGCCGTATTTGGCAATGCAGGCGGCATACAGCATCGTTCTTGATTTTAATGCGGCGGCAGCATATTTGTTGGCCCTGCCGGCATCATTGGTTTCGGGCAGCATTTGGTATCCTAAATCAAGCTCTGCGCCTATGAAATCCCAGGTGGCCTGTTCCTTATCACGATGTACCTGCAAGGTTGCCAACGGTGCACCGGGATCCTGCGGAACGGTTATTATCGGAACGCCGCCATAACGCTTTACCAGGCCGAAGTAATAATATGCCCGTAAAAAATGCGCCTCGCCCAAAAGTGAGTTTACAGTTGCCTGTGTAAGGGCAGCCGCGTGTTTAGGCAGTTCAGCTATCAGGATATTCACATTCCGGATATCGCCGTATGGCCAGTAACCGAAACCGCCGCCAATATCCATGCCGCCATAGGGACCTACCTCTTCGCCTGTAACTGAGGCCGTATTGTAAAAATTCATCCACGGGTTTCCTGGATTAAAGCCAGGGACATGAAGGCCGGCATTATCATCGCCGCCATCCGGCCGGTATTTAAAATCCTCAATGGGTAACTTTGCATATATAGTAGCCAGGAGCGATTTAACGCCGGCCTCGCTGTTGTATATAATATCCGTAGTAACGATATTGGTTGGCGGGATATTCAGCTTCTGGCAGGAAGTCACCACTGCGCCCATTCCTACAGTTATTGTTATAATTAATTTCTTAATACTTTTCATGTTTCAATAAATTTAAAAGGAAACGTTTGCACCAAAATTGAAGGTCCTGTTCATGGGATAGGTATATCCAAGTTGTGCTCTGTCAAAACCAGTATCGCTTGGGCTGGGGCCCTGGTGTTCTGGATCGTAATTTTTAAGCCCGGTAAAGGTTAACAGGTTGTAGCTGTTTACATAAACCCTTAGTTTTTTTACCCCTATGGTTTTTAATACACTTGGTGATAATGAATAACCAAACTCCAATGATTTTACACGCAGGTAGCTTGCATTTTGTATGGCTTTAGTACCAACTGCATCCGGCGATCCCATTGCCGGGTAATATCCCGGAATCCATTGTGTATTAGGATCAAAAACGTTTGCAGAAGGGTCTGCTGTGTGCCAGCTGTCAAGAAAGCGGGTAAGAGCGCTCCTGTTATACATCAGCGGAGATGCAAATTGCTCGCCGTATTGTACATATACACCCGCGGCACCCTGCAAAACCATGTTCATATCAAAGCCTTTGTAGCTTAAACCAAGGTTGAAGCCGTAATTATATAAAGGGATACCGGTAGTGGCAATAGGGTGTTTGTCATCGTCGTTTATTACCCCGTCGTTGTTCCAGTCTTTATAGTAATAGTCGCCGGGAATAACATTATTATTACCGCCGCCAGTGTTTACACCGTAATTGTAGATTTGGTTGTAGTTGGTGAACTGACCGGCATATTCCTGGTCCCACCAAACATTCTGGTACCTGTTGGTTTGATTTTCTTTCCAGTTTAAATATTCATTGCCCGATTGCGAACGAAGCACCTTTCTTTTTTCTAAACGGGTTGTGCCTATATTACCGGCAACATTTAAACCAACCGCGCCAAATGTAGTGTGGTAAGCCAGGTTAAAGTCAATCCCCTGCACACGGTCACTTTCGTAGTTGATCTGCGGTACAGCAGCACCTACAGTGCCTGGTATGCTTACTGAAGGCGTTGCTGGTAATCCTGTTCTGTCGTTCCTGAAAACCTCTATGGTACCACTCACCTTGTTGCCAAAAAGACCAAAGTCAAGGCCGATGTTTTTGATGGTATTTACAGACCAGGTTAAACCGGGGTTGCCCAGTTTGGGTACCGAGCCATTAACAGCGCTTTGACCAAAGATATAAGAGTTGGTGGAAGGGTAAGTGTATCCGTTAACATAACTAAATGCAGCCGCGTTGCCTTCATCGCCGGTTTGACCGTATGAGGCCCTTAACTTTAAGCTGGAAAGAATGTTTTCAGGAACCAGCTTGCGGAAAAAGCCCTCTTTAGTTAAAACCCAGCCTATTGATCCACCAGGGAAAAAGCCCCATTGATCTGGCCCGGGCTGATACAGGTTATTACCGTCCCGCCTAAAACTGAACTCAAACAGGTACTTTCCCTTATAGTCATAATTAAACCTGCCGATGAGACTCTTGTGCGCGCGGTCTGTAAGGGCGCCACCATCCATGTAGCCTTGCATATTAGAATTTGAAAGGCCGCCGAACAAATAATCTATAGGTATCTCAACATCACGGTAGGCGGCAAAGTTATCGCCTGTTTCGTGGCTCTGCTCATAGGTGAACATCGCCGCTACGTGATGGTCATTAAAAAAGGTATGATTATAATTTAATGTTAACTGGCTTAGGGTGTTTAAATGGTTATAATATTGTCGGGTGATACCTGCCGGCGAATTTATCACGCTTGGGATATAAATATCATTTGCTGCATCATAAGTGTACAGGTTGGATGTCCTTCTTACCAGGTTGTTATCGGCAACGCCATAATCAATATTAAATAGAGCTTTGGCAGTTAAGCCGGTAATGCCGGGTATGTCATAAGTTAAATTTAACTGGCTTGTGATTGCCTTGTTCCGGAACCGTTTAAAGCCCACTTTGTCTGAATTGGTGATAAGGGCCGGGTTCATATTATCTCCGCCGGGTATTTTGTAAGGATACAGCGGGTTATCATTGGCATAAACCGGCTCGGTAGGCTTCATGTTCCAGGTATACTTATAAATGGTCCATTCATCGGTAAATGGTTGGTTTTTTTCGTCCATCCAGGCCGATGTAAGCACCTGTGCTTTTAAGCCTTTAATTATGTTAGCGGTAACGTTTGACCTGAAATTATACTTGTTGTAATTTAAATCACCTGATTTAAAGACACCATCCTGGCGTTGGTAACCAAAGTTGAAAAAGTAGCTTAGCTTTTCGGTTCCGCCATCAATGTTTAAGTTATGCTGTGCCTGATTGGCCGTTTTCCTGAAAGCCAGGTCTACCCAGTCTGCCGATTTGCGGGTTCCTTTAAGATATGGTTCAAAATTGGCATATGTATAAGTGGGCGCTGCATTGTGCTCAAAGTTGTTGGTGAAATCGCGTTTGGTCTTTTCGTTTGTAAGCAACATAAAATCCACAGCGCTTACGCCTTCGGGCATTCCCAAAAATGTTTGTATTGCGTTATTGTATGAATAATTAATGTTGATCGTCCCGTTTTTAGATCCCTTTTTGGTAGTAATTAAAATGGCTCCCCCGGCAGCGCGCATACCGTATATAGATGCAGCTGCGTCTTTTAATACTGATATGCTTTCAATCTCATTGGGATCCATGCGGCCAATGGTTGATTGGTCGCCGCCGATAACACCGTCAATTACCACAAGTGGTGCGCCCTGATAGCCCCTGATGTTAAAGTCATTGGCGTAAGATCCTGGTTCGGCCGTTCTTTGAACAATTCTTAAGCCTGGTATCTTACCGCTCAGCGAGTTTATAACACTCTCATTTTTGGTTGTAGTGATATCTTTGCTTTGAAGGGTAGCGATAGACCCTGTAATAGTTGCCCTTTTTTGAGTACCATAACCTACAACTACCACTTCATCAAGGGTTTTATTTGCCTGGGTTAACGCAATAGTGCCGCCTTTTACATCTTTTACGGCAATTTCCCTGGTAGCGTAGCCTATGAATGACACCTGTAAAATAGCATTGGCATTGGCTATTTTTAGGCTGAACGCTCCGTTAAGGTTGGTTATAGCACCGATAGTAGTGCCTTTAACTGTTACACTTACCCCCGGAAGTGTGGACCCATCGGTTAAGTCTATTACTTTACTGCTGAAGGTAGTTTGCTGGGCTAACAAACTAAGCGGGAAAAGGAAGAAAAGTATAAGTAAGTATTTATATTTTTTCATATCGTCTCTCTTTGTTGATTGTTTAAGTTTATTGGTTGGTTACCATTTCGGGTAGTGAATAGCGCATGCAGCAGCAAGCCTTATGGCGGGTTGGGGGCATAGTAATACATGGTTTAAAGAGTTTGGTTAAAGCTGTGCTTCTTTGCTGTTAAGCGTTGAAAGTGCTGTAACTGGTTTATAATTTCAAGTACAAAACAACAGGCCGGCATTAATAAAAAATAAATAATACATTAATAAAGGCCGTATTAGTGCTCAAAAACGCGGTTTTATGATTTTTTTTGCAATCGATTGCGGGAAAATGGGCTTTGCCAGAAAAAAAAATAATTCTTAATGATACAGGTTATAGGTTGATGCATTTTTAACAAAATGTGATACAGATTAGCAGGTATATAATTATTTGCACGAAGAAACGAAGCGAAGCAGTAAATAATGTGATACAAGTCATTGATTTTTGCTTAAAAAATGTAGTTTTAAAATTCGTGAACCAATAAACTTATATACCCTTATCTTAATGCCCCTTAAACGTGCCTGTCAGCTTCCTGTAAAACTGCTATTGCTTATTATATTGTGTTGCGTAAACTGCTTTTATGCATCCGCACAAAAAAAGAACGCCGGGTATAAGTACCATATCCGCAGGGCTACATCGGCTATTACTATTGATGGGGTGATGAACGAGCAAGCCTGGATGCAAGCCGATTCGGCGGGTGACTTTTTTATGGTGTTGCCGATGGATACCAGTAAGGCCACAGTTAAAACCGAGGTTAGGATGACCTATGATGATAAAAACCTGTACATCATAGCCATCAATTATAACTCGGTACCGGGGCCGTATATGGTTGAGTCATTGAAGCGCGATTTCAATTTTGTGAAAAATGATAACTTCCTGATTTTCATGGATCCGTTTGATGCCCGTACCGATGGATTCAGCTTTGGTGCCAATGCAGCCGGCGGGCAATGGGACGGGAGTATGTATGAAGGCGGAAAGGTTGACCTGAGCTGGGATAACCGCTGGTACTCGGCAGTGAAAAATTATCCCGACAAGTGGATCTGGGAAGCATCTATCCCGTTCAAAAGTATCCGTTATAAAAAAGGCATCAAGGAGTGGGGTATCAATTTTAGTCGCAATGATCTTAAAACCGCTGAGAAATCAAGCTGGACGCCTATTCCACGACAATTTCCTACCGCTTCACTTGCATATACCGGTACACTGGTATGGGATGAGGCACCGCCAACTGCCAGTAGTAATGTTTCGATCATTCCGTACGCACTTACAGGCTTATCCAAAGATTATCAGCATAATACCAAAACTGAATATAAACACGAAATAGGAGGTGACGCCAAAATCTCCGTTACCCCATCGCTAAATCTTGATTTAACGGTTAATCCCGATTTTTCGCAGGTGGATGTTGATCAGCAGGTGATTAACCTTAACCGCTATGAATTGTTCTTTCCTGAAAAACGGCAATTCTTTTTAGAGAACGGCGACCTGTTTGCCAATTTTGGCTATTCGGATATCCGCCCTTTTTTTTCGAGGCGGATAGGATTGAACGTGCCGATTGACTTTGGTGCAAGGTTAACAGGCAAGCTGGACAAGGACTGGCGTATCGGCGCTATGGATATCCAAACCGGCGGCTCGGGCAGCGTGCCGCAAGCACCGGAGAACTATGGCATCATTACCCTGCAACGGCGGATCCTTGATCGTTCAAACATTGCCTTCCTGTTTGTGAATAAAGATGCAACTGCCAATATCCCCGGCACCAATACAGGTTCAACGGCTTATAACCGTAACATAGGTGCTGAATTTAACCTTGCATCGCGCAGCAATATCTGGACTGGCAAAGTGCTCGCCCTGAAATCTTTTACACCCGGTGTAAGCGGACATGATTATGTAGTATCCGATCATTTTCAATACCTGAGCAAATATTGGACACTGTATCTTCAGGAAGAATATGTTGGCAAAAACTATAACGCCGAAGTAGGTTATGTGCCCCGTGTTGGTTATGTAAAGCTGAGTCCGCTTTTGTTACGTAATTTTTTCCCTAAACAGGGCAGTATCCTGAGCCACGGCGTTCAACTTACATCCAATTACTTTTTTGATGAGTCGTTTCATCGTACCGACAATGAAAGTATTCTGTCATACCTTATTACGTTCCGTAATCGTGCAACATTGTCGGTGTCGGGTATCAATGATTATGTACGGCTGCTAAAGCCTTATGATCCTACCAATATTGGTAAAGGTTTATTGCCAACCGGTTCTGAACATAACTGGAACACTATTGATGTACAGTTTGCATCCAAGCCGCAAAATGTGTTTACCTATTTGCTGGAGGCGTCGCACGGGGGCTATTATGATAACGGCGTTCGTAACAGCGTTACAAGCTTAATAGGCTACCGTTTTCAGCCTTATGTAAATATCGCCATCAATACCTCATTCAATGATCTGAGGCTCCCTCAGCCTTTTGGTCATAATACCTTCTGGCTTGTAGGGCCTAAAATTGATGTTACATTCACCAATACATTGTACTTTACTACTTATATACAATACAACCAACAAATAGATAATATCAACATTAATACCCGCCTGCAATGGCGCTATAAACCGGCATCCGACTTGTTTATTGTTTATGGCGATAATACCACGCCATCGCCCTATACCGTAAAAAACAGGCAATTAACTTTAAAGTGGACTTACTGGTGTAACTTATAACAGTATTGTTATAAACAAGCGCAGTTGATTACTGTTGGACTATTAATCTGATATCTGCCTATAATGAAAAAACTGATCATATTTGATTTGGATGGCACCCTCGCCGAAAGCAAGGCTGCCCTTGACAAAGAAATGGCTTCGCTCTTAACTGATTTGCTGAAAGTTGCAAAAGTGGCCATCATATCCGGAGGTGACTGGCCGCAGTTTGAAAAGCAGGTGTTATCAAATTTGCCTAACAAACAATCGCTCAAAAACTTATCGATATTGCCAACCTGCGGCACCAAATACTATCAGTATAAAAAGTCGGGCTGGAAAAAATTGTATTCTGAAGATTTTACTGATACCGAAAAACAGGAAATCATTGCCAAACTAAATGAAGCTGTTGAAACATCGGGTGTTAAAGCAAAGAAAACCTGGGGCGATCAAATAGAAGACAGAGGCAGCCAGATTACCTTTTCGGCCTTGGGCCAGCATGCACCGCTTGATGAAAAGAAAAAGTGGGACCCTAAATACACCAAGCGCAAAAAGATCAAGGCGCTGCTTGATAAATCACTTACCGGTTTTTCGGCACAAATAGGAGGGATCACTTCTATTGATATAACCAAGCTGGGCATTGATAAAGCTTATGGGATCCATAAACTGCAGCATACTTTGGAGATCCGAATCAAACAAATGATATTTATTGGCGATGCCCTTTTTGAAGGAGGCAATGACCACCCTGCCCGCAAAACTGGGGCCGATTGTATCCAGGTACGCGACCCGGAAGAAACCAAGCGGGTAGTTGAAGGAATAATTGTTTGCTTAAAATAAAATCCGCCTGCTTTTTTTCGTTTACATCATCTTGAAATGTTGATTAAAAGTAAAGTGTACAATTTACACTTAAGTGGGTGCCGAAACTGTCTATCTTTGCGGCATGGAAGCAGGTTCAAGTATAAAAAGCACATCCCCGAGTGTAGTTTTAACCATAGCCGGGTTTGTAAAATTTACCTTTATGGGGTATTTTACTATCGGGTTGAGCCTCGGGGTGCTTCCGGTATTTATTCATAACCAATTAGGTTACAGTGCTATGGTTGCAGGTGTTGTGATCAGTCTGCAATATTTGAGCACCTTTTTATTCAGAGGTTACGCCGGAAATATCATCGATAAAAAAGGGCCAAAACCTGCCGTGATCACAGGTATGATAGGTTTCGCCCTTAGCGGATTATTTTTATTTGCTGCCTTTTTGCTTAGAGAACACCGGGAGATTTGTTTGCTGCTACTGGCATTAACACGGCTTGTAGCCGGCTTTGGCGAAGGCTTAATTGGTGCAAGCCCCATTAATTGGGCTATCAACGCGGTTGGAGAAGAAAACACGGCAAAGGCCATATCGTACAATGGTGTCGCAAGTTATGGCGCCCTTGCTGTTGGTGCGCCAATTGGGATATTGCTTGACAATAGTTACAGTCTTGCCGGTATGGGCGTTGTCGTATTTGTAATCGGGCTTATCGGATACTTATATGCCAAAAGAAAAGAGGGGCTGCGAAATGAAAGCAGCGAACCCGGAAAATCTTTTTTATCTGTGCTAAAAACTGTAGCGCCATATGGGCTTTGTCTTATGCTCGGAGGCTTAGGTTTTGGAGCCATCTCTACCTTCATTACATTGTATTATGCTTACCTGAACTGGACGAACGCAGTATTGTGCCTATCGGTATTTAGTGTGTTTTTTATCCTGGGCAGGCTTATTTTTGCCGGGGCCATTGACAATTACGGAGGGCTTAAAACTGGCATAGCATGCCTGGCTGTAGAATCGGTAGGGTTGATGATCCTTTGGTTTGCCCACATGCCCGAAATCGCACTTATTGGTGCGGGCATAACCGGCCTTGGATTTTCACTTGTATTCCCTGCACTTGGGGTAGAAGCAGTTAAGTTAGTACCCGGCTCAAACAAAGGAGCTGCATTGGGGGCTTACGGCTTATTTATGGATATTTCACTCGGCCTTACCGGGCCATTGGTAGGCGGGGTAGCAAGCCATTTTGGAATGTTATATCTCTTTCCGTTTAGCATGGGCATGGTATTTTTAGGCTTTATTTTATGCCTGCTTATTGGCTGGAGGATAAAAAGTTTTAGGCCTTTGAGCAGTCCGCTCAATTAATCTAATTCATCCCTTTCGTAAGGGATCTTGAAGCTAAACGTGCTGCCTTTGCCCGCATCGCTTTTTACACTGATACTTCCTTTTTGCAGTTCGATTAATTGCTTGCAGATGTATAAACCAAGGCCAGTGCCGGTATTGCCTTTTGCCGAATTGGTTTGATAATATTTGGAGAAAAGACTAACCTGCTGTTCCTGGCTAATACCAGCTCCTGTGTCAATAACATCAACCGTCAATCCTCCTTTACCATCGGTTAACTTCAATGTTGCTTTGACCTTTACATTACCAGTATCAGTATATTTAATTGCATTACTAACAAGATTTACGATGATCTGCTTAAGCCTGAAACTGTCGCCTAAAACTTCAGCTTCCGGGTCTCCGTCAAAGTGGTAAGTCAATTCAAGCTGATTTTTATCAGCACTGAATTTCATGCTTTCAATTACTTCTTTCATTGTATTATCCGGGTTAAACGGATCATGATGGATCTTCAGTTCACTGCTTTCCATTTTAGCTGCGTCAAGGGTATCATTGAGGGTTTGCAGCAAAAGATCGGATGATGCCCGTACCGTGCCCAACATTTCTGATTGTTTTGGCGTGAGCGTTGTTCTGCTGAAAATATACAGGAAACCATTTATGGATGTAAGCGGATTGCGGATTTCATGGCTCATATGCAACAGCAGGTCCATTTTTTGCCTTGCTATCATTACTGCCCGCTCATTCTCCTTAAGTAAAAGCTCTTCAGATTGCCCCAGCTTAATAACAAACACAATCAGCAATACTGCAAAAGCCAAAAGCAATAAAAGCGCGATAAGGTAAAGTCTGTTTAGTAAGCTGGTTGTTTCAAGGTAGCTGTTAAAAGCCAAACCCTTAAAGGCATCGGTCATACTGTAGTTGATGTCTTTAATCGTAGTAATTAACTGCTCCATTTTATGGGTAATGCGCATGTTAAGCGCAATGAGCTGTCGCTGCGTTTCCTGTAATTTTAAGTTGCTCTGTTGTAATTGCTTAAGCTTATTAAGATAGGTGACCTTATCTTTATTCCGTAGCTTTTGAGTGACAGAATCGACGTAAACCCGTGTCCGGTGATTAATGACAACGTTACCGGGACCGGTGGCATAGGCATTTTTATTTTTTATAGCTTCTTTGATCCTTGCAAAAAAACCTTTCTTTTTCAGTTTACCAGGTTGAGTTAAGGTATCGCTACTGTTTTGGGTTTTTTGACTGCTTTTAACAGTAAGCTTGTTTTGAGCTGTCACTGTGATAAGCTCCGAATAACTGGATAGCAATGAATCAAAGTCATGCCGGGCGGAAAGAAGGTCGGCAGATAGTTTTATTTTTTGATTATGCCATGTGTGAAGCTGTGCACGTTGTTCTGCATTAAGTTTGGTAGTATCATGCTGCATGTTGAGCAGCGTATCAATTTCTGTAAAAGCCAGCGCAAGTTTATTTTGATAGGCCCTGGCTTTATCCGCGTCCTCGTCTACAAGTGATGATTGAAACAGATCTTCGGCTTGATGGAGCAATAGCAGGGCCTGTTGGGGCCTTGAATTATTAATATCCATAAGATGTGATACCTGGGCGGTGTGGGCCAGCCTTTCGGTGATCATATCCCTCACAAAAAGGGCGGCAATAATTAAAATTATGGTAAAGGCTAAAAAAGCAAGCAGGATCTTCCTTGATAAAACGTTCATATAGTTGTTTTCATTAGCTATGGTGATATCAATTATAAAACAGATATCGCCGGCTCTAATGGTTTTAAGGAACAATGATAATGATAAAAATAATACAAATAATCAATGACCACCATGATTGAACGTCAGTGCCTTTCATGCACAGGTTTAATATTTAACCAATACTTTATAGAATGATTTTCGTATATATTAAATGCTTTGGATGTTACGAAGAAAAAGGAGAGTTACTTTAACCCCAGGTTACAAAGCAGATAAGTCCGGTGATTTTAACGAGGATGCTGAAAATTAACCAGCGTTTTTTTTAAGAAATTTATAAAAACTGTGTGTAGGTGTTATCTACACTATATATTCGTAAACTGATATATACTATGAGATACTTCTTCGCAAAATACCTGTTGCTTTCGGGCCTGTTAATGATATGCAGTTTGTTAAAAGCTCAAAATAAGCCGGTTGAATATTTAGCGCTGTCAGCCCGGCACATTTCTCCCGGCAATCGCACATATTACATCGATCCTGCTAAGGGTAATGATAGCAACAGCGGAACGACCCCTGCCAAATCATGGAAAACATTTACCGGGATTAACAGGCTTATCTTATCGGCGGGTGATAATGTGATGGTTTTATCACCGGGGAAATTTCACGAAACAATGGCTGTTGTAGCCCGTGGAACAAAAGAGAAACCCGTTACCATCAAATTTGCACCGGGTAAGTATGACTTTTTTCCGGATGGGGCCTTTAAAACGCAGTTACAGATCTCTAATACCAATGATGTTCCATATGGTTTAAAAGCAATCGCCCTGATGGTTGACAGCAGCCGGTTTGTAAATGTAACCGGCAGCAGCTCCCTGGTCAATTTAAGGGGAAAGATGATCGAAACCTATATTAATCATAGCAGCAACATCAAGTTAAACGGTTTAAGTTTCGACTATCACCGGCCAACGGTTTCGGAATTTAAGATCACCGAGTTAACGGAGAATCACGCAGATGCTGTGGTTAATAACGATTCGGAGTTTAGTGTTAGGGATAGTATATTGAATTGGATTGGTGAAGGCTGGCATTATCAGCCTGATTCATACTGGCAACAATATGACCCGGCAACGCGCATGCTTGAGCGGCTGGATATCCCGCAGCAAAATCTGAAATATGCAGCTCTGACTCCGCACCAGGTCCGCATATTTTTCAAGCAAAACCCCGGCTTTCAAAAAGGCATGATTTATCAAAACCGGGATGTTACCCGCGATTGTGCCGGAGTATTTATACAGAAAAGCAGCAACATCAGTTTAGATCATATCCGCATTTACTTTATGCACGGAATGGGAGTGGTAAGCCAGTTTAGTAAAAACCTTCGCTTTACTAATGTTAGCGTTAAAGCCCAAACAGGGCGCACCTGCGCCGCATGGGCAGATATACTGCATTTTTCGGGCTGTAGCGGTAAGATAGAAGTTGCCGGTTCATACCTGTCTGGTGCAAATGATGACGCCATTAACGTGCATGGTACGTTTTTAAAGATAACAGAAAAGCTTTCCCCAACACAGGTTAAGGTTAAATTTATGCATGATCAAACTTATGGGTTTGATGCTTTTTCGGCTGGTGACAGTATCGGCCTTGTGCACCCGGCAAGTTTGCTTACTTACCAAAACAATAAGGTGTTAAAGGTTCAGAAATTGAATAACAAAGAGTTTCTGCTGAACCTGGGCAACCCACTGCCTGAAGATATACAAACCGGTGATGTAGTAGAAAACATCACCGCCACACCCCAGGTATGGATCCATCACAATACTATTGAAAAGATCCCGACAAGGGGCATCCTGGTTACTACACGAAGAAAAGTACTTATCGAAAATAATGTGATTAACCGCACGCACAACAGCGCCATCATGATCAACGATGATGCTTCGAGCTGGTATGAATCGGGCGCTGTAAAGGACGTTACTATTCAAAACAATACGTTTTATAAATGTGGCGGCCCTGTTATAGGTGTGTTGCCGGAAAATAAAGTAATGTTAGCAGGTCCAGTTCACACCGGGATCAAAATAACAGGTAATAAAGTTATTTTGAAAGATGCACAATTTTTCGACGCCTCAAGTACCTCGGAAATAAGGATCAGCGGTAACCGGATAACCCCGGTTGGCGATGTTAAAAATATTGATAAGCTGATCAGCCTAAAGAACTGTAAGGATATCAAGATCCATACTAACCAGGTAAAGTAACAGCGCCTTATGGTACGGAAATAAGGGAGGGAGTTTTACTTGAAGACAAGCGCCGAATACATTATGCCAACAAACCTTGATGGACTTTCTGCCAGTTTAAGAGTTTGGTAACCCAGGCCGGTAAACTCATTATCTAATTTCTGAAAGGAGATAGGGTATGGCACCCATGGGTTGGATCTGGTGGTGTCATATTCAACGATCAGAAATTTGGGTCTGTTTGTAAAAACGTTTTCTAACTGCCTGATCAGTTTGGGTTTGTTAACTACAAAATGTAATGAATTAGCCATAAGTACTCCATCTAACGGGCTTACGGTTATTGGTTCATTTACAAAATCAGTTTTTCTGAAACCTATTTTGATTCCATTACTAATGGCTGGTAAGTGTTGATGGCTTTTATCAATAGCTGTAATATAACTTTCCGGAGGAAGGAGACTTGCAAGTGCCAAAGTAAAGGTTCCGGTGCCACAACCGAGATCGGCCCAGTGTTGAGGATCTTCACCTGTTATCCCTTTTTCTATCAGCGCTATAGCTTCAGATTGCCGCATGATTTAGATGTGTAACTAAAATTCGTCGGCCGTAGAGCGGCTATCAATATAGGGCGAACCATAAAAGCTGATAATTAAAAGCTGATGATCAACAAGGAAAGTCCATTCTGATGTTTGATCTTTTTTAAAGGTAACAACATCTTCACAGCCAAATGAATAATTAATATCCAATACTATGCGGAAACTTCCGTGGCCCGTAGCCGGATCAAACTTAATCCGGTCGAAATTCAAACGAAGCACTTCCGGCGAGCCTTCTGGGCGGAATTCGCGCTCAAGCGCATATTTAAGCTGCTCATAGTTTGCTGAAAAAGGCTCAAATAAAATGTTCAGAAGCTTCAATAAGCTTGCAGGTTCAACCTTTAGCTTATCAAGCTGTCCGTTTTGAAGTTTAATTTGCAAGCTGTTAATCATCGGTACAAAATTAAAAACAATAACCGGAATAAATGAAATGCGAAATACAGCCGATCTCTTCTGTCTATTACAGATCAAAAACTATAAATTAAATATCAAATAAGTGCTGTTAAATGAAGAAGAATTAAAATAGCTTTGATTTACCAGTTGTTTTCACTTTACAAATGTATAAACCTTTCATAATATCGCTCATAGTTTCTATCTGTATTCAATTTACCGCCCAGGCGCAATTAACTAAATTGAAAGCCGGTTTCATTAATCCGCCTGATAGCGCGAAGCCGGGTGTGTACTGGTATTTTATGGATGGAAATATGTCGGCCAGCTCAATCACTGCGGATTTGGAGTCGATGAAAAAAGCAGGTATTGGAAACCTCATTTTTTTAGAAGTGAATGTGGGTATCCCGCGCGGCTCAGTTGATTTTTTGAGCGAAGAGTGGCAAAATATGTTTGCCCATGCTGTAAAGGAAGCAAAACGCTTAGGCATTGAAATAACCCTCGGCATAGGGCCGGGATGGACTGGCAGCGGCGGTCCATGGGTGCCAGTTTCGCAATCCATGCAGCATTTGGTAAGCAGCACCGTTAATATGGCAGGAGGCACAGGTGAGCAGATCATATTACCCGTCCCACAGCCAAAGGCTCCTTATTTTGGCGAAGGTGCATTTACACCGGAATTAAAAAAACAATGGAGCGATTTTTACGAAGATGTGGCTGTAATTGCCTATCCAACACCTGCGATAGCATCGGCCAAAATAGCCGATATAGATGAAAAAGCACTGTATTATCGGGCTCCATATTCATCGGTAGCGGGCGTCAAGCAATATCTTCCTTATACAACAACGTACCAGGAACCGGCTAAAGATGCTGTTATAGATAAAAGCAAGATCATCGACCTAACCGGCAAACTACATGCAGATGGCACGCTGAATTGGATTGCCCCAAAAGGAAACTGGACAATTATGCGATTGGGCAAACGGAATAATGGCGCTATCACCCGCCCGGCGCCTGTGCCTGGGTTGGGTTTTGAAGCAGACAAGTTTGATACCGTTGCACTAAGGGAGCATTTGGACAATTATGTTGGCAAGCTGCTCCATAAAACCGGTAAGCCTGATGTGGTTGCGCAGGGTGGTTTAAAGAGATTGCATATAGACAGCTGGGAAATGGGTGCACAAAACTGGACCAGTAATTTTCGGGCGGAGTTTATTAAAAGAAGAGGTTATGATCCATTGCCTTATTATCCTGTTTATGCAGGTAATATAGTTGAAAGTAATGAAATAAGTGAGCGCTTTTTGTGGGACCTGCGGCAAACCGCGCAGGAATTGATTTTAGAAAACCATGCTGGTTATGTGAAACAGTATGCACATAAGCTTGGGCTGAAATTATCAATTGAGCCTTACGACATGAACCCAACGGCCGATCTTGAACTGGGTAATATTGCCGATGTGCCGATGTGCGAATTCTGGAGCAAAGGATACGGCTTTAACTCATCTTTTAGCTGTATGGAAGCAACTTCCATCGGGCATATAAATGGTAAATCATTAATCCCTGCAGAGGCCTTTACAGCCGATAATGATATGTGGAAACAATACCCGGGATCGATGAAAAACCAGGGTGACTGGGCATTTGCCACAGGTATTAACCGTTTTGTTTATCATACCTTTCAAAACCAGTTCCTGGCCGACTCTTTAAGACCCGGTGCGACAATGGGGCCTTATGGTGTACATTGGGATAGGAATCAAACCTGGTGGCCCATGGTGAGCGGTTATCATGATTACGTGTCGCGATGCCAGTACATACTACAGCAGGGCAGGTCTGTGGCCGATGTGTTGTATCTTACTCCTGAAGGCTCCCCGCATGTTTTCAGGCCGCCATCATCAGCCATGGATGGTGATGTAGTGATCCCCGACAGAAAAGGTTATAATTTTGATGGATGTTCGCCAGGGCAGTTATATAAGGCCCAGGTTCATAATGGACAGATTGTATTCCCAGGTGGCGCAAGCTACAAACTGCTGGTGTTGCCCGCTGTTAAAACGATGACAGCGGCACTATTACAAAAGATCGCTCAATTGGTAAATGAAGGTGCTATAGTACTTGGTTCACCGCCGGTAAAATCTCCGGGGTTATCAAATTACCCAATGTGTGATATGCTGCTTAGCACCATGGCAAAAAAACTTTGGGGCACTTTGCAGGAGCCAGACCAACAAACCGAACATCGATATGGGAAAGGGAAATTGATATGGGGCGGCGAGTTGAATAAAAACATTGACGATCTCTATCCGGCATATGACCTTACTGCCACGATCCTGAAGAAAATGAACATTCAACAGGATTTTGCCTCAAATGGTCAATTGCGATATACCCACCGTAAGGTTGGCGATGATGACATTTACTTTGTATCCAATAGAGCAGATCAAGAGGTTGAGGCTACTGCATTATTCAGGAGCGTTAATGGTACCGTACAGTTATGGGATCCAATAACAGCAAAGATTAGGGTGCTGCCCGAGCACTCCAGGAACGGCGAGGTTATTTCAGCGCCGTTAAAGTTTGAGCCTTACCAAAGTTATTTTGTAGTATTTACTAAAGAGGCCTCCGCTGCAACAAACCGAAAAAACTTTGCCGGGTATAAGATTATAAAAACATTGCAAGGCCCATGGCAGGTAAGTTTTGATCCTAAATGGGGAGGGCCAAAATACGTTCAATTTGATGAACTAAAGGACTGGACCCAACGGCCGGAAGACGGAATCAAACACTACTCAGGCATTGCGGTTTATCATAAAACATTTGATCTGCCTATCTCTTTGTTGCGGCAACAAAGCAAAAAAATCAGCCTTGACCTTGGCGAAGTAAATAGTATGACCAGGATTAAAGTGAATGGTAAAAATGCAGGTATACTATGGACTGCCCCCTGGCGGATTGATATTACCAACGCTGATTTGAAAAAGCACAACCAATTGGAGATTGAAGTGGTAAACCTTTGGCCAAACAGGTTAATTGGTGATGAAAGATTACCGGAAGACGGGATTCAAAACGATGGAATGTGGCCCGAATGGTTAACAAAGGGTACACCCCATAAAAGCAAAAGGTTCACTTTTTCAACCCATAAATTCTTTACAGAAAACTCGCCTCTATTAAAATCAGGGTTAATTGGCCCGGTTACACTTCAAAAAAGTGATTTTTGATAGCTTGATAAAACGAGGCATAAGTAAGTTCTAAACTTCAGCCTTTAAGGTTCCTGTATCTTTTAGTTTAATTGTTATAAGAACATTAATTTTGTTGCGATATCGATTGCTTTGATGCTTTGTTTTCAATATCGCCGATTATTTGCTGCAATAAGTTCTTGCATCTGTTTTATCTATAAATTTTACCTTTCATTATGGTTGATAAGTTCAAAGGCTTATATTTTGACCTCAGGTTTTGAATAATTCATGTATTTTCAATATTTTTTTAATAATTGTTGTTTTGACAATAAAAGTTTTTACATTTAGCTTTCTATAAATAGCCCAACCTATTTAATTATAAACCAGTTAAGACCAATTCATGGAGATTTTGAACGATTCTCATATTCTTGAGCAATTAAAATTGGGGAACAAGGAGGCCTTTGAGGCAGTATTTAAAAAATACTACAGGCTGCTTAATGTATCTGCTTTTTATATTTTACGTGATGAAATGGAAGCCGAGGATACCGTTCAGGGTTTTTTTGTTGATCTTTGGGAAAGACAATTGTACACCAACATTAATTCGTCATTAAAAGCCTATTTAACTACATCCATCCGCAACAGGTGCCTGAAGAAAGTTGAAACCGAAACACGAACACAAAAAAAATTAGTTGATTATAAATACACGCTTACCGAAATAGAGGAGGAGGAAGTACCTGTACCAGAAATTTACCCGGAAAAAATACTGGCTGATTTGTCCATGCAACGGATGCAGGCCTTTACCCTGGTACATTATGAGCAAAAAAAGTATAAAGATGCGGCCCTTGAAATGGGTATCAGCATAAATTCTTTAAAAACTCATTTAAAGCTGGCAATAAAAACTTTAAAAGAAGGGTTAAAAAGTGCCAAATAAGTTCACCCTTTTATCCATAATGAGGTCTTATTAATAATGACATACGATAAAGAGTATATTCAGGAGCTAATAATTGAACAAATAGCGGGCACGATAAGTAAGGAGGAAAGCCATTTGCTTGATGAAGCTATACAAAATGATCCCCGGCTAAAACAGCTGTGGGATGAAATGCAACAGACATTAAATTCACATAAAGCCCAAACTTTCTTTAATAATATTGATGAAAACAAAGCATGGGATAAAATAGAGCCCGAAATAACGCCGGTACGATCAATTAACCCTCGTCGTAAAGAGGTTTTGAAATGGCTCTCAGTAGCGGCTTTACTGTGTATTGCCTTCACCGCAGGTTATTACTGGCGGCAAATTCCAGTTAATGAATCTGTTGTTGCCAAAAAAGATCTTAAAGCTCCGGCCATCGAACTAAGGATGGCAAACGGGCAGCAGATCAACCTGTCTGATACAAGCAAAAAGGTAATAAATATGCCCTTTGCCCATTTAAAGAAAGGCGCTAATGGGTTAAGCTATCAGGTTGATAATAACAAAAGTGAAGAGTGGAGCACACTTGTTATCCCTTCAAAATTAAATTACCGGATAGTACTTTCAGATGGTACCCAGGTTTGGTTAAATTCGGTATCAAGTCTGCGCTTTCCGTTTTCCTTTTTAGGCAAAACCAGGGAAGTTTATTTAACGGGTGAGGCCTTTTTTAAAGTTGCAAAAAATGCTGGTCATCCGTTTATAGTACATACCGGCCAAACCAATATAAAAGTTTTAGGTACGGAGTTTAATGTGAATACTTACCAGGCCAATGAAACAGTAACTTCTTTGGTTGAAGGCTCGGTATCAACAAGTGGCCAGGATAAACAAAGTATACATTTACAGCCGGGTTACCAGGCTGTTTACACTTCTGGCGCAGGCTTCCAGGCTCAGCCATTTGATCCCGCCATTGAACTGGCCTGGATGAATGATATTTATTATTTCCATAACACCAAACTCCACGAAATAAGTGATGTGCTGTTACGCTGGTTTGATGTTAAAGTAGTTTTTGACAATCCGGCGAAAGCTGATGAAGCATTTAGCGGGGCTATTCAAAAAAATAAACCAATTGACGTTTTTATTCAGAATATTAAAGCGTCGGCCGGTGTTAATGCTATTTTGAAGGAGGGGGTTCTGCATATCAGGTAATACAGCTACGAGAACTCTCAATTAAACTCACACTTGTTTTTCCGGATCATTTTATATCTCGCTTTTAAGCTTGCAGGAACCGTTTGCTTTCATTAGTCGAATAGCTGTTCAAGATAACATGTTGAAATATTGGTAATTAACGCTGCTGCTCTGCATTGTCATAAAAAAAATACATTTTTTTTTATTTCCGTTCACCCGTTTCATCTGGATCGGGTCTTAGAGAAAACCAAATCATAAACCCAATAATATGGATAGAATTTTATTCAGCCGGCGGCTCATACTGCCCTTTATTTTTCTTTTATTGGTAACCCGGTATAGTGCCGTGCAGGCGCAGAATACGGGGCCAGTAACACTTAAAAAGGCTAACATTAGCTTAGCCGAAGTGTTTAAATCAATTAAAAAGCAAACAGGCCTGACTGTTTTTTACAGTAACAATCTTTTAAATGATAAAGAGCTTGTTACCGTGGATTTTAAAAACGCCGAATTAAAAGAAGTGTTCGGTGTTCTTTTAAAAGGAAAAAACCTCAACTACGTATTGCGCGACCAGCTCATTGTTATCGAAAAAAGTGAACTTGCGCCCGTTGTAACCCCAATTAAAAAAGAGCCTGCGGGGTCTGTTGTCCCCAAAAGGGTACAAGGTATTATTACTGATGATAAGGGCCTTACTTTACCGGGTGTAAGTGTTAAGGTTAAGGGAACCGTGAATGGTGCGCAATCAGATGTAGACGGAAAGTACACCCTTAATTTAAAAGAGGGGGGAAATTCGGTTATTGTATTTTCATTTGTGGGGTCAAAATCGCAGGAGTTTGAACTTTCAAATTATCCCTTATCTGCCGCGGGCACTTACAAAATTGACGTACAAATGGGAGCAGATAAAAACGCCCTTGAAGAAGTCACCGTTGTTGCCTACGGTACGCAAAAAAAGACAAGCCTTGTTAGCTCGATTACTTCTATAAACCCAAAACAGCTCAAAGGGCCGTCAAGCAACCTTACTACTATGCTTGCGGGTGTTGTACCGGGGATGATCTCCTACCAAAGAAGTGGTGAGCCGGGTGCTGATAATGCCCAGTTCTTCATAAGGGGCGTAGGCACGTTTGGTGCGGGCAAGGTTGATCCATTGATATTGATCGACGGTATTGAATCAGCTACTACCGATTTGGCGAGGCTTCAGCCAGATGATATATCGGGTTTCTCGGTATTGAAAGACGCTACAGCTTCGTCATTATATGGTGCAAGGGGAGCAAACGGCGTAATATTGGTAACCACTAAACGCGGTGATGTTGGTGCCGTAAAATTCAATATCCGTGGTGAAAATTCAACATCTTCAAACATCAGAAATATTGACCTGGCCGATAATATTAGTTATATGACACTGGCCAATGAAGCCGTGCTCACCCGCAACCCGCTGGGCATTTTGCCTTATTCGCAAAACAAAATAGATCATACTGCAAAAGGCGATGACCCGCTGCTATATCCCAGTAATAACTGGATCAAGCAGCTTATCAAAACCAAAACCAATAACCAAAGGTTTAACATGAACGCCAGCGGTGGGTCAGAAAAAGCTAAGTACTACCTGGCCATGACCTACAATATTGATAATGGCAACCTGGCCGAGAATAGTCTTAACAATTTCAGCAATAACATTAAGCTGCAATCATACTCTATTTTATCAAATACCACCTTAAATCTTACTAAAACCACCGAGGTGGTGGTGAGTTTAAAAGGTCAGTTTGATAGTTATCATGGCCCTATCGGTGGTGGTGGTTACACCTTTTTAAATGCTTTATGGAGTAACCCCGTGGCTTTTCCAGCTATTTACCCCGGCAACTTATTGCCGTATGTAAACCATCCGCTTTTTGGTAACGCCATTATACCCGGTGGCGGCTTGTATATGAACCCATACGCGCAATCCCTCTCTGGTTTTCAAAGCTCCAATACCAGTACACTAACAGCGCAATTAAACTTAAGTCAAAAGCTTGATTTTATTACGCAGGGTTTAGCCGCAAGGGCAATGGCATATACAACCCGCTATTCATACTTCACTGTTTCACGCCAGTACAGCCCTTATTATTACCAATCAGATGTAGTTAACGGAACGTTTAACGGCTTATCACTGCTTAATAACGGATTGGTAGGCAGCAGCGTTGGTAATACCCCAACCGAGTATCTGACGTATAATCAGGATCCCGCTGCAAATATTTCAAACTCTATAACTTACATTGAAACAGCCGTAACCTATAACCGCACCTTTGCTCAAAAACATGCCGTTAGCGGGTTATTGATCGGTACTATGCGTAATTACCTTACCGGCAATGCCAAAACATTACAATTATCACTGCCTTCACGCAACCAGGGGGTATCGGGCAGGTTTACTTACGGTTATGATAACCGCTATCTGTTTGAGTTTAATTTTGGCTACAATGGCTCTGAGCGTTTTGCAAGTAATCACCGCTTTGGCTTTTTTCCTTCTGTAGGTGCCGGCTGGGTAGTATCAAACGAGAAGTTTTTTGAACCACTGCTGTCAACTATTGACAACCTTAAATTCAGGTTTACCTATGGTTTAGTGGGTAATGATCAGATCGGAAAGCCGGAAGACCGTTTCTTCTATCTGTCTGATGTTAATTTAAATAATTTAAATAGTAACTACTCTAGTCAGTTTGGAACCAACTACCTGTATAGCAGGCCTGGTGTAGTAACCAATCGTTATGAAAATCAAAATATTACATGGGAGCAATCAAGGCAAACCAATTTGGGTATGGATTTAACTGTAGCCAAAAACTTTACCTTGACTGTTGATGCCTATCAACAAAAACGTGATAATATTTTGATGGTACGCAGCACCATCCCTACCTCTATGGGTTTACAGGCTGATATATCCTCAAACGCGGGCAAGTCATCCAGTACAGGGGTGGATATTGCTATGGATTATAAGAAAAGCTTTAACAACTCTTTCTGGATCCAATCGCGCGGCACACTTACCTATGCTAAAAGCAAGCTGTTGAAAAATGAAGAACCTGTTTATCCAAGTAATCTGCAGTACCTGAGCAAGGTAGGTAACTCCTTAAGCCAAATATATGGTCTTGTTGCCGAGCGGTTATTTATTGACAATGTTGACGTAGCCAACTCGCCTGTACAAAGTTTTGGCGATTACAAAGCAGGCGATATTAAATACCGTGATATGAATGGTGATGGAAAAATAACCAGCTCGGATATTGTACCGATTGGTTACCCACAGGTTCCGGAAATTATATACGGCTTTGGTTTTTCTGTTGGATATAAAAACTTTGATATCAGTGCATTCTTCCAGGGATCGGCAAGGTCTTCTTTTGTGATCAATTCGGCAGATATTTCTCCTTTTTATTTAGTGAGCGGTCGGCAGGATAATGGTCTTAACACAGGTAACCAAAGCGGCTTGTTAAAATCAATTGCCGATGATCACTGGTCGGAAGATAACCGTAACCCTTACGCGTTTTGGCCACGCTTAAGCAATACCATACAAGCAAACAACAGCGCAACACCAAATTCTCCAACATCAACATGGTGGTTAAGAAATGGCTCGTTCCTACGCCTGAAGTCTGCAGAACTTGGGTACAATTTCACTAAAAATCAGCTCAAATTTATCCATTTGAATAGCGCACGTATCTATTTAAACGGTTTAAACCTATTAACCCTAAGCAGCTTTAAGCTTTGGGATCCCGAAATGGGCACGTCTGGCCTGGGGTATCCAATTCAAAAAGTATTTAACGTAGGTCTGAGGGTAGAATTTTAAAAGCTTTCAAATTAATTATATGAAAAGTAATTTTATACAAAAAATTAAGCATTCAGTATTAAGTCACGCGCCTAAAGGAAATATTTCCCTGGCAATAATGATCTTAGTAATGATTGTGCCGGTATCATCCTGTAAAAAATCATTTCTGGATGTTGTTCCTGATAACGTTTCAACGGTAGCTAATGCTTTTGTTTCACAAACCGAGGCCGAAAAGTATTTATTCACCTGCTACTCATACCTGCCTACGGAAACAGATCCTACTTACAACGTTGGGCTTACCGCCGGTGATGAAGTTTGGGTAGAAGACCCTGCAAATCACATACGGTCAACAAATGTACTGCAGTTGCCAAGAGGCTTCCAAACCTCTTCAGATCCTATTGCCAATTATATGAATGGCACCAGGGATGCAGCTGCAAATTATAAAGCCATACGTGATTGTAATGTTTTTATTGAAAATGTAAGCGACCAAACCAAAGTACGCGACCTTAATATCGATACACGTGAACGCTGGATAGCCGAAGCGCAGTTTTTAAAGGCTTTTTATCATTTCCAGCTATTTAGGGCTTATGGGCCGATACCTATTATTGATAAAAATCTGCCTATTGACGCATCTATTGATGATATACGGGTAAAACGTCGTCCGGTTGATGAAGTAGTTAATTATATAGCTGGCTTATATGATCAGGCGGCTGCAAAACTACCTTTAACAATCCGGAATGAGGGAAGTGAGCTTGGACGTGTTACCAAAGCCGCAGCTTTGAGTATGAAAGCCAAATTGTTGGTAACGGCTGCCAGCCCTTTATTTAATGGTAACCCAGATTATAATTCATTTAAGAATAAGGATGGGGAGCAATTGTTTAACCCTGCCTTTAGCGTCGAAAAATGGCAGCGGGCGGCTGATGCCTGTAAAGCGGCCATAGATTTCTGTGAGTCGCAAAATATACGCTTGTATACTTTTCCTACGCCAACTAATCCGCTTAGCCAAACTACCATGACGCAAATGGGCATCAGGAATGCGATGAGCGAAAAATGGAATGAGGAATTGATTTGGGGTTTAACCGCTAATAATAATATCAACTTTAATTCATTTTTCCAGTCGATGTGTGCGGGCCAGTATGATTTTAACAATGCGGATGCTGCTAAATCGGCAAACCGCCCATTGCTTGGCCCTACTTTAAAAATGGCTAAAATGTTTTATACTAAAAACGGGGTGCCTATTAATGAAGATAAAACACTTGATTTTAGCGATATAGCCCAGTTAAGGGTTGGTACCCATGATGAGCGTTTTAACATCAAAGAAGGCGAAACAACTGCCAGGCTCAACTTTGACAGGGAACCACGTTATTATGCCGACCTTGGATTTGACCGCGGTGTGTGGTATATGGCCAACAGCCCAACTAAAACCGATGAAGATACCTGGTGGATGAAGGCCCGCGGTGCTGAGGTAGGTCAGTCGTCACCTATTCCAATTGCAGGTTTTTACATGAAAAAAGCCCTTAACTGGCATTATGAATGGGCAACAGTTACCTATATCAATTACCCTTGGCCCGAAATGCGCTTGTCCGATCTGTATTTACTTTATTCTGAAGCATTAAATGAAGCGCAGGGGCCTGTGGCTGATGTGTATACCTACATAAACCGTGTAAGGGCAAGGGCGGGACTTCCCACTGTTCAGGACGCCTGGACTAATTACAGCATTAATCCAACCAAATACACTACAAAGGATGGTATGCGCTCAATCATTCAGCGCGAGCGCAGCCTTGAGCTTTGTTTTGAAGGTCACAGGTTTTGGGATCTTTTACGCTGGAAGACAGCCGGTATTGAACTCAATGGAAACGTAACGGGGTGGACAATAAGTGAAAATTCGCCTGGCCTGTATTACCGGGAAAGGTTGATTTTTTCGAGGCACTTTGTGATTCCACGCGATTATTTATGGCCAATAAAAGAAAGCGATTTACTGGTTAACCAAAACCTGGTTCAAAACCCTAACTGGTAGATGTATAGCGATAATATGTTTAACAATAAAAGCATTCACATGGAAACAATGAAATTACGAGCTGCTTTCTGTATCTGGTTGTTAGCAATAATAATAACAGGCTGTAAGCAGGAAACACTTAATAAACCAACTATAACCAATAATAATGCACCGGGGGTTGTTACCAATGTGCAGGTGCAAAACCAAAACGGCAAGGCCAGTTTAACATATACACTGCCTGGTGATAATGATCTGTTTTACGTAAAAGCCGTTTACGAAACCTCTCCCGGTAAAACACGCGAGGTAATAGCATCGCGCTATACAAATACTTTAACTGTTGACGGCTTTGGCGATACACTGGCACACGTCATAAAGCTTTACGCGGTAAATTCAAGCGAAAAAGTCTCGGCACCTGCTAATGTTACAGCCAATCCTTTAACCCCACCGTATCTTCTTGCTTATCGGTCACTTAAAATAACTGCTACTTTCGGTGGTTTCAATATCGCTTGTGATAACATCAGTCAGGATAACCTGGTTATTGTGCCAATGGTTGATACCGCTAACAATGGCTTATATGTGCAGACAAAAGGGATGGACAATGTGTACAGTAACAGCATTTCAATAAAGGCTGCTGTAAGAGGTCAGCCGGCTATTGAACGTAAGTACGCTTTTGTTGTAAGGGATAGGTTTTTAAATAAATCAGACACCTTGTTTTTAAAGCTTACTCCGTTTTATGAGGAGCAGTTTTCCAAATCGGATTGGTCGGCTTATGTTCTGCCTGGTGATGCCACCAACCTGTATTCATATACCGATGTAACTAAAATTTTTGACGGAAACTTTACTGGTGGCTGGCCAAACTGTCTCTTTACCGTTGAAAGTGCCGGAAGCCCACAAATGGTAACGATTGATCTTGGTAAGCAGCGGGTACTCAGTCGCTTTATCCTCAATCCTTTCATTGAGATAGGTAATGTGTACTATGTAAGGGGCAACCTGCGTGATTTTGAAATATGGGGCTCTAACTCGCCAAACGTGAATGGCGCACTTGATGCTTCATGGACAAAATTGTTGACTTGTAATATAGTGAAACCATCTGGCTCTCCATCGGGTACAGAAACGGCGGCTGATTACAAATATGCACATGACGGGTGGGGCTTTGATTTTCCGGCCGGATTAGGTGCTTACAGGTATATCAGGATCAGAAGTCTTCGGAACTGGACAGGCTCGTACTTTATGAGTATCAGTGAATTTACCATGTTTGGAAAGTAATAAGGCTGAGGTATTTATCAATTTAATTACAATCATGAAAATATATAAAATAACATCATACTATCTGTTAGTGCTGGCCGCTTTCATCATGAGTGCCTGTACTAAAATGGATGATTATAAAAAGAAATATGAGCCCAACGGGGCAATTATATATCCGGGCAAACTGGATTCCGTACAGGTATTTTCGGGCAGGAACCGGGTCTTACTAACCGGCCTGTTTACATCCGATCCTAAAATTGTGAAATACCGGGTATACTGGAATAGCAAACAGGATTCGATAGAAACGCCGGTTACGCGTACATCAGGGGTTGATACAGCAAAATTGTTCATACCTAATTTACCTGAAGGTACAATGACCTTCGAGGTTCGCACTTTCGATAATGGAGGGCATATTTCCGTTCCGGTTACATTGGCTGCCAATGTATATGGTAGCCTTTATCAAAGTTCACTTATTAACCGGGGTATAATTGCGGTCAAATTACAAACAGATGGCTCGGCGCTAATTAACTGGGCGGATGTGAATGCTGATGACGGATTGGTTTCAATGGAACTTAAATACACTGACGCTGCCAACAAACAGCGCGATACAATAATCGTGTCGCAGCCAACTGGTTTAAGCACATCCCTGCCTAACTTTAATGCTGGAAAAGCGCTTAGCTACCGTACAGGTTTTAAGCCCAATAAAACAGCTATTGATACCTTTTATGTTGATTACATAGATCAGAAAGTGATCGATGTAACCAATGCTTACCTTTCAAACACAGGCCCTTTTCAAAGAAATACTTTTGATGGTCGTTGGGGAACACTTGCCGCTCCATGGATAACCAACGCGGCAGCCAAAAATAAAGATGGTGGTACCAATGGTGGCTATAGCTCTGATGGTGGGGGCACTCTTAATTGGGAAACGTGGAATAATACACCTGTTGTAAATGGCATAGTATACCAGCCTACATCTTCGCCACTCTCGGCAGGTAGTTATACTGTGTCGTTCGACGCTTATTCGGAGGTACAATCAAATTCGTCTGTTTATTGTGTAACAGCTGCCGGCGGGAACGGCATTCCTGTACTTGCAAATCTTTCAACCGCGTTGGGATCTGTAAGTCTGTATAACGGTGCAAAGGTAGGTACAGCCAGCCCAAGTTCAAGGGATGTAAAAACTTTTACTTTCTCACTGAGTTCTCCGCAGGTGGTATCAATTGGCTTTTTAGGTAACATTGTCGGGAATGGCAATCCGGGTAGCTATTTCACTGTGTTTAACATTAAATTGTACAAGAACTAAGAATCAGTAAAAAAGATAAAAAGATTGTTATGGTTGTTTAAATTGGATTGGTACCGACGTTTCATCAGGGTTTCTCGCAGAGGACCCTGATGTATACGTTATACAGATTCTCTGTTTTGAATATTCTTGTGGATGTTTAAAGCGCGTTGAATTATGCGAGATGTCTTGAGGAGAGAGGAAAAGAATGAAAAACGTCATTGTTATAAGCAATGACGTTTTTTCTATAATGTTTTTGAAATACTGCTTTTAAACAGCTTTCAAAACTTGTAACAAAACTGGATCTCTGAACAATCAGAAAGGTTTAATTATTCATAAACGGCTACCTGTACCGGCTCGGGTTCAGGCTCAGCTATTTCTTCAAAAATTGGCGATGTAGCTTTTTGCTCAGCATTTGAGGTGATAAAACTCATTCCAAACGCAAGTAAAAGCAACGGCACTGTCATCCAGATCACTTCATGAATGCCGTAATGAGCAATTACAAAACCACCCAATAAAGTACCTAAAGTAATACCGGCATTAAAAAAGGAGGGGAGAAGACTGTTCACAAAGTCAAGCGCGGGTTCCTGGATTCCGTGAGTAAGCTGTATGTTGGCGGCCAGAAATCCCCCGGTATGTATAAATCCCCAAACCGAAAGAATAATAACCATAGGAATAAAGTTCCCGCCAAATTGGTAGGCCAATATATGGGTTGCAACCAATGAAAGTAAAAACAGGCGAACGGTAAGCGTTACATTTTTACTCAATGCTATACCCATAAGCCAGTTTCCGGCTATACCTGTACCGCCAAACACCAGCAGCATGATACTAATTTGTGCCCCGCTCATGCGCGATACTTTGTCCAGGTATTCGGCAAGGTAACCGTAAGTAGCAAACATCCCCGCCAGGATAATAGTTGAAGCCAATAGCTTAACCCATAAATGAACGTTGCGCAGTAGCTTTAACTGGCTTTTAGGACTTGCCTGTTCTTCATTAACCGGCATTGATGGTGCAAAGAGTGCCAATGCGCCAAACGCCAGCAAGTTAACAATAGCTGATACAACAAAAGATGCTCTCCAGCTGAACAGATCGGCCATGTAAGTGGTTAACGGGACACCAAGCACGGTAGCAACGCTAAGCCCTGCCATAACTATAGAAATAGCCTTTGGTGCATCTTTTGGCCCTGCCTGCTTTGCGGCGGCTGTCATAGATACCGCCCAAAATACAGGGTGTAGAAATGCCGGTAATATCCTGGCTATCATAAGCACGGTAAAGTTGGGCGCTATTGCGGATAACAAGTTGGAAATAACAAAGATCCCCAATACCAAACACATAATAAACTTGCGGTTAAGGCGTGCTGTAAGCATATTAGTAAATGGACCTGCAAGCGCAACAGTTAATGCAAAAGCACTCAGTAACCAGCCTGCTGTATCAATGGAAATATGAAATTCCTTTACCAGGTCGGGAAGGATGCCAATGACGCCAAACTCGGTAGTTATGATGCCGAAGGCACCAAGGGCCATAATGTATATTGATTTATTCATGAGTTGATGTATTTAAATATTTGAATGTTTCGATGTTTTTAATCAAAAGCTCAGATTTGATTTTGAAAATTAATACTTAGCCTTTCAATTCGTTCAGGCAGGCAATGTACTCGTCAAGCACTTCCTGGTTCAGTACATACTTAAGGTTGCGGCCTTCTTTTTGCGATAAAAGTAAATCGGCATCAACCAATTGTTTAAGGTGGTGGGATACAGATGGCTGGGTAAGGTCAAGCAAATCATTTACCTCTGCACAGTAAAGGCAGTCCTTCTTTTTTTTAAACTGCTGTAAAATAGCTATCCGGTTTGCGTCACTCAATGCCCTGGATATTTTCTCTATTTTTTTGTTGTCCATTATTCTTTGCTGCGATGTTGTTGATCGCATTGATAATACAAAGGTAGAATAATATTAATATATAGAAATGTTTCTATGTATATAAAACACAGAAATGACAATTATAACGTGCAAATAAAATAGTTTATGGAAAGTTGGTGTTAAGTAGTGTTTCTGATTTTTGGCGCAAATGCCCCTGTTGGTTGGCACGTTTACCTGTTTTGCACCAGGGTATTAACCTTAATTTTACGATATGAAAGTAGTAAGAGTACAATACACCACCAGGCCCCAATTTGCAGCCATCAATCAACGGAACATAGCTGCCATTGTTGAAGAATTAAAACAACTAAATCATCCCGGTATCAAATATACCGCATGGCTATTGCCCGATGGTAAAACATTCATGCACTTTGATCAGCTTGAAAATGAAGAAGCCCACCTGGTTTTACAGGGGTTGGCTTCGTTCCATAAATTTGCTGAAGAACTTGAGGCCAGTGATTTAGAAGTTGAACCTAAACTTGAACTGCTTACGCTCGTAGCTTCTACAGAAGCTTATTTTTAACAACCTGAAATTACTGTTTACCTATTGGTAGTGCAGTTTCTGTTTTAGCAGCCTTCATCACCAGTTTGGTTTCTACCTTACCAATGGCTACGACCGCGAAAAGCCGGTTCATCAAAAAATCGTAGTACTCTTTACGGTCTTTTACGGTTACCTTAAGGATAAAGTCAAAATCGCCGGTAAGGTGATAGCATTCCAGCACCTCTGGGAGTTTGATGATCTCGCTTTCAAAATGGCTTAAGCTGTGCTGACTGTGGTCTTTCAGTTGCACATGGGTAAAGGTCATGAAATCAAGTTCCAGTTTTTCATGATCAAGCACTGCAACATATTTTTTAATATAGCCGCGTTCCTGCAATGAACGGATACGGTTATTGATCGGAGTAGTGGTTTTGTTAAGCTTAAGGCCTATCTCCTGGCCTGTAAGCCGTGCATTTTCCTGCAACAGCTGGAGTATGCGGATATCTGTTTCGTCGAGTTGATTAAGCATAAAAGTTATAAAAACTAAAATATAAGCTTTAAATATTTACCTGAAGTTTTAAAACCTGTTTTTAAATGTGTTTTTAGCCTTAAAAACCAAATTTTAAGTACTCTATGGATTATGAGGTTGTGAATATACAATTTTACATCATAATTCTATGGAACACAACAAAAATCAACCATCACCGGTAATCCTTGTTACCGGCGCCCGCGGGCAGATCGGTACGGAACTGGTTGCCGCTTTAAGGAACGTTTATGGCAGGAAACAGGTAATTGCTACCGACCTGCATGATGCTGCAAAAATACCCGATCAGGAACGGCCGTACCACCAGTTAAACGTGCTGGATAAGGATGAACTGGAAAACCTGGTTGTTACCTATGGTGTAACGCAAATATATCACCTGGCAGCTACTTTATCGGCCAAAGGAGAGGAAGCTCCGCTAAAAGCATGGCACCTGAATATGCAAAGCCTGTTGAATATATTGGAAGTGGCCAAAGATCATAAATTAGATAAGGTGTTTTGGCCAAGCAGTATTGCGGTATTCGGGCCGTCAACAGCCCGCAAGATCAGTCCGCAGGATGCTTTGCTCGATCCGCAAACGGTTTATGGCATAAGCAAGGAAGCGGGCGAGCAATGGTGCGCCTACTACAGGGAACAATATGGGCTTGATGTGCGCAGTATTCGTTATCCCGGCCTGATCAGTTATAGCGCCCCTGCCGGTGGGGGTACTACTGACTATGCAGTGGCTATATTTCATGAAGCCTTGCAAAAAGGATCATACGAATGCTATCTGAACCCCGACACTGCTTTGCCGATGATGTACATGGAGGACGCAGTGAGGGCAACCATTGAACTGATGAGTGCCCCTGCTAAGGCCCTTAAAGAACGTGGCGCATATAATATCGGTGCATTAAGCTTTACACCTGCCGAATTGGTAACAGAATTGCAAAATCACCTGCCTGGTTTTACTATCAGCTACAACACAGATAAACGCCAGTCAATCGCAAACTCGTGGCCGGCCGGGGTTGATGACAATGAAGCAAAGCAAGACTGGAACTGGCAACCCGAATATGATCTTGCTGCCATGACCGCTGATATGCTTCATCACCTGGCACCTGTTTATAAAAATGATAGCAATACTGCAACCGTGAGCTAAACGTCGGTAGTAATGAAAGAGCTGAATATTACCCAATCTATCACTGCCCGGGATGCCGCTTCACTGGAGAAGTATTTTAGCGATATAACCCGTGAACCAACCATCAGTGCCGAAGAAGAAGTGCTGTTAGCCGGAAAGATCCGGCAGGGCGACCTGTCGGCTTTGCATAAGCTTGTAAGGGCAAATCTGCGTTTTGTGGTTTCGGTGGCGAAAAAGTATCAGCACCAGGGAATGCCCATGGGCGATTTGATAAGCGAGGGTAATTTAGGTTTACTTGAGGCCGCGAAACGTTTTGATGAAACCCGCGGCTTCAAGTTTATATCTTATGCTGTTTGGTGGATCAGGCAGCGCATCATGGAAGCGCTCCTTGATAAAACAAGGATGATCCGCCTGCCTGCCAACCAGGTTGATATGATAGTTCATGTTAACAGGGCAACGGGCGTTTTGGAGCAACAACTGGAGCGACTGCCCGTTCAGGATGAGATTGCCGCATTTTTGGAAACTGCTGAGTGGAAAGTAAAAGAGGCATTGTATGTTGCTCCCTTTACACATTCATATGATAAATCGGACACACCTGGCGATGGTGGGTACAGTCTGCTCGATCGTTTACATATTGACGAACCCGGAGCTGAAGGCCTTTTGGAGGCATCCCAGCTTAAACAACAGCTTGATGATTTACTCAACAAGCTGAACGGTGCCGAGCGGTCCGTTATATTTTACCATTATGGGCTCGATGGGCACAGCGAGCTGTCGGCTCCCGAAATAGGCAACCGGCTTGGGGTTAGCGCAGAACGGGTGAGGCAACTACGAAACCGGGCTATCAATAAGCTTAAGGAAAGCGCCGGCTTGCAAAAACTTGAAGTTTAGGTTATCCCTCTTTATCCTATCTGCTTCGAATTTCATTGGTTCAGCAAACGTTTGAAGTAAGTTAATCTAACCCAAGGCGGCAGGATAATTTCCAGCCGTTTTTTTATTAATAACATTATTCGTTCTTATCGACATAACATTAACTATTACTACTTAAATTGAATGCCAATTTAACCCATTGTTTATATTGGTAAATGAGCCACAATAAATAGTTCACAATATTCGTATGGGTTGCTATATTCACACTTTATTATAAAGACCCCTGAGCTTAATAATGATAAATAAACCCTATTCCGCACCCCGGAAGGAAACAAATTGATGAGCTTTCGATTTTTATAGTAACTGCCGTAAATCAATGAAAGCCAGCAAGCTTATATATATAGCATTTATTTTATTAACAGGCACCATTGCAAAGGTATCTGCACAAACAAACTATGTAGCTGCGGTACACGGTGTATTAGATCTTCGCAATAAATCCATTAATGATAAAATTGAACTAACCGGTAATTGGTTGTTTTATTGGAATCAGCTGGTAAACCCAAATGATACAGCTGTTATTAAAGACAGGCTGCTGGTTGAATTTCCCTTTAAATGGAATGGATATACGTGGCGGGGAAAAAAACTACCTGCATTTGGTTATGGTACTTACCGGCTTAAAATTTTACTTCCCTCAAAGCATAGCGCATTGAAGCTGGGAATGCCCGATGTTTACAGTGCATACAGGCTTTATATCAACAGTAAATTAGCATCATCAAACGGCACGGTAACCACTTCTCCCAAAGGTTTTGAAGCACATTGGGAGTACCACGCTATTGATCTGCCCAATAGTGATACGATCAATATCACATTACAAATTTCCAACTTTATACACAGTAAGGGAGGTATTGGTAAGCCCATATTTATAGGCCCTGCAGAAAGAATAGACCTTGCCCGTCATCAAGCCGAAGGTATCGATCTGATGTTGACGGGTTGTTTACTCATGGGCGGGCTATTTTTCCTTGGCTTATACTTGTTGGGTAGCCGTGATAAAGCCATTTTACTTTTTGCCCTGTTCTCTATAGTTTATAGTTACCGCATCATTGGTACAGACAACTATGTGCTGCACACCTTATTACCCGATATTAACTGGTACATCACAGCAAGGCTGGAGTATATGAGTCTGTTTTTAGGAATAGGCTTGTTTGGCTTATATACCAGTTATTTATACCCGATAGATGTCAATAACCGGGTTGTAAATACTATCAATGGCGTGTCCTTTTCGTTTACTTTGATGACGCTGTTTAGTCCTGCCTGGATTTTTACCCAATTGGTGAACCCTTTTTTAGTGGTAATGTTATTTTGCCTGGTTTATATTCCGTATGTATACTCAAAGGCCTGGCGTAATGATAGGCCGGGATCTGTTTATGCATTGATGAGTGCATTTGCTTTAATGTCGGTTTTTGGGATTTCTCTTTTTCACTATTGGGCATTAATACCTCCATTGCAGTTGGTTAGTTTTTTAGGGTATATCGCTTTTTTCTTTCTGCAATCGCTTGTTTTGGCACACCGGGTATCATTTGTATTGAAAAAGGCAAGGGCCGAAGCTGAGCAGGGATTAAAGGTTAAAAGTGAGTTTTTGAGCACGATGAGCCATGAGATCCGGACACCGCTTAATTCGGTAATAGGTATGAGCCATCTGCTGCTTAAGAACGAGCCGCGCGAAGATCAGATAGAACATTTGGATGTAATGCTTTTTTCGGCTAATAACTTGTTGGCCATAGTGAATGATGTGCTTGATTATAACAAAATAGAAGCCGGGAGAATAACTTTTGAACATATTGAAATGGACCTGGCGGCAATTGCCCGCAATGTAGTAGGCGGTTTGCAAACAACAGCTCATGATAAAGACATAACCCTGAGGCTCGATTTTGATAAGAAATTGCAGCATAAATTGCTTGGCGATCCAACCCGGCTATCGCAGGTGATCACTAACCTTGTTCATAATGCCATCAAGTTTACGCCAAGCGGCGAAGTTGTGTTAGGCATGGAAGTGAAGGAACAAAGCGAAACTAATGCTACATTGATGGTGTTTGTTAAAGATACGGGTATTGGCATTCCCCGCGGCAAACAGAAGCTCATATTTGAGCGCTTTACCCAAGCCGATTCGTCAATATCACGCAGCTTTGGTGGCACAGGTTTAGGGCTTGCCATCAGTAAAAAAATATTGGAGTTACAGGACTCCTCCTTGCAATTGATCAGTGAAGAAGGAGTGGGGTCGATATTCTATTTCATCAAAACCTTTGAAAAAGCCGGTAAGATACCCGAAGTGGTTAATGTTAACGTTAAACCCGATGCAACGGATAAGCTGCTGAGCGGGATTTCTATCTTACTGGTTGACGATAACCCGATGAACGTACTGGTAGCACAAACTTATTTAAAACGCTGGGGTGCGGCTACCGATGTGGCAACCAACGGCCAGGAAGCTCTTGACAAACTGGATACATCAAAACATCGTCTGGTGCTGATGGATTTACAAATGCCGGTGATGGACGGGTACGAGTCTACCAGGAAAATGAGATTGAATGGGGTAAGTATCCCCATTATAGCGCTTACTGCTAATCTTCCTAAGGATGTAGAAGACGAAGCTTATAAAATAGGTTTTGACGACATTGTGATGAAACCCTTTTTACCTGATGAACTGCATAGTAAAGTACTGCATTACGTTTTTAAGCAGGAGCACGCGTAAAATCTTCGCATCAAGCATTCCATTTATATCTGAATAAAAATTTCATTTGCTCATAGGGGTAAAATAATCCTGGCGTGTTTCAGGGGAAATTTTACTTAAATGAACAAGTTATCCTTATTACTTTTATTTATTTTACTGATCAAGGGCTATAAAGTCACGGCTCAGGTTAAACCCGGCGGAACAACTTTTACCCAAACCATAAAAGGTACAGTTGTCGAAAAAAGCTCAAAGCTTACCATGCCGGGCGTAACCGTGAAAGTTGTTTCCATACAGCCCGAAAGAGCAGGCATTACCGATGCAAATGGCGTTTTTCATATCACACAAGTGCCCATAGGCAGACAGGTAGTTGAAATTAGCTACGCCGGTTACAATAAAGTGGTTTTATCAGATGTGTTGGTAACAACCGGTAAAGAAATTGAATTAAATGTGGAGATGGAAGCAGCCAACACCCAGCTTAATGAGGTGGTTGTAAGCGCTACATCCAACAAACGCCCTATCAATTCAATGGCAATGGCCAGTGGCAGGTCATTCTCGCCCGAAGAAACTAACCGTTATGCCGGTGCCCTTTTCGATCCGGCGCGGATGGCGCAGGGCTTTGCCGGTGTGGTAGCTGGCGGCGATAATAACGAAATTATTGTACGCGGCAACTCACCTAAAAGTCTTCAATGGCGTTTGGAGGGGATCGAGATCATCAGTCCTAACCATTTTAATAATGAAGGCTCGGCAGGTGGTGGGGTAAGCATGCTCAACTCAACCGTGATTGGTACATCTGATTTTTATACAGGCGCGCTCGCCGCCGAGTATAACAATGCCACTGCTGGTGTTTTTGACCTCCGTTTCAGAAAAGGAAATACCGATAAACGTGAATACACCTTTACCGCAGGCGTACTGGGCCTTGGCGCAACCATGGAAGGGCCATTCTCAAAGGGTGGAAATGCTTCTTATTTAGTCAGCTATCGTTATTCAACACTTGGTTTGCTTAAAGCTGTAGGTGTTGACGTATCTGATTCTGGCATCCCGCAATACCAGGATTTATCTTTTAACCTCGTTTTCCCGACAAGAAGCATGGGTACATTCTCCGTATTTGGCGTAGGCGGTGCGGGTAATGTAAATACCGATGCTAAACGCGATACTACCAAATGGGATGAGAGGATGGATTCGTACGATCTTCGTTATAATTATAAAGCCGGAAGTGTTGGCCTGAAGAATATCTTTATCGCCAATAACAGGCTTAATTTCAGTAATATCGTATCTTTCTCAGGCAGTCGTAATGCATCGAAGGTAGATAGCCTCACGTCTAAATTTGAGCCGAGTTTATTGCAGAAAAATCATTATGATAATACGGCTATCCGCTATGCGGGTATCGTAAATTATCGCTCGGGCGAAAACAACAACATTCGGGCAGGCTTAAACGCAGGCTTCCTTACCTATAATTTATATGACCTGGAATACCAGCGTGATACACACGATCTTAAAGAGCTGTTAAATCAGAAAGGCAGTGCAGCAACTTTTGATGGGTTCATTCAAAATAAACATGATTTCGGTAATAAGCTGAGCTTAAACACCGGTATCCATGTCAACTATTTTGACTTGAGTAAAACCTGGAGTTACGAACCAAGGGCTGGTCTTAACTGGCACGTGACAGCCGATCAGGAAATATCGTTAGCGGCAGGTGCTTACAGCAGGCTTGAACCATTGTCTTTTTATTTTGCCAAAAGTGCCGAATCGAACGATGCGGTGAGCACCAAACTTTCGCCAACCAAATCGGCTCAACTGGTGCTTGGTTATGAAAAGTTATTTTCCGGTCACCTGAAATTTAAGACGGAGGCATACTACCAGCATCTATATGATGTGCCTGTATCCAGCGATCCGGCTAATAATTTCTCTGTGCTTAACGTATCCGATAACTCTGCCATCAGCGGTACCGACTATCATTCGTTAGTGAACAAGGGAACCGGCAAAAACTATGGTATTGAGTTTTCTGTAGAGCGGTCGTTAAACAAAGGATATTATTTTATGATCACTTCTTCGGTGTTCAATTCAAAATACAAGGCCCTGAGCGGGCAGGAATTTAATACCACATTTAATACGCAGTATGTAACCAACCTGGTAGCGGGGAAGGAATGGGCTACCGGGCCTAATCATAAAAACCTGTTCGGTTTAAACGGAAAGGTTATTTATGCCGGCGGCAGAAAATATACACCTATTTTAGTTGATGAAACCTTTCAGCGCGATGAGCAGGTGATTGATCAGTCCAAAACCAACACATTAACTGCCGATCCCTATATTCGTGTCGATTTTTCGGCCAGCTACAGGATCAATAGCAAAAAAGTATCGCACTTTTTACTGCTCGATATCCAGAACCTGCTTAACAGGCGCAATAACACAGGTTTATTTTATAACCAGAGCAAGCGGATAATTGAGAAAAACAAATGGATAGGCATACTTCCAACCATTAATTACCGCATTGAGATTTAATTGAATGTTAACCCAAACTGATCATATTTTGGATTTAAATAGCGAACAACTGATCCCGCTGCTGCTCTCGGGCGATGAAGCCACCTTTGAAAAGGTGTATAAGCACTTCATCAGGCCCCTGCACGTGTATGCCATCTCTATTTTAAGGGACGAAGATACCGCGAAAGGGATGGTACAAAACGTTTTCATGCGATTGTGGGAACGTAAAGAGCGGCTGAATTTCAGCGGATCGATAAAGGCTTACCTGTACGGGGCCGTTTATAACGAATGCCTTAATAACCTCAGGCACCAAAAGGTAAAGGTTAACCACCAGCAACATGTACTGTATATGACGAAGGATAAAGTGGATGAAGGTACGGGCATGGAACTGCTCGACCTGAAAGAGAAATTACAGCAGGCATTGAATGACCTGCCCGAAAAATGCCGTACGGTGTTTCAGATGAGCAGGTTTGAGGATTTGAAATACCAGGAAATTGCCGATGAATTAGGCATCTCCATAAAAACAGTAGAAAATCAGATGGGCAAGGCCCTGAAAACATTACGGCTCAAATTAGTTGATTACCTGCCGTTGATCATTTGGCTTATTAGCAGGGCTTTTAATATTATTTAAGATGATGGAAGATTTATTAACCAAATACATGCTGAATGAAACCACGCCGGTTGAGAATGAAACCATCAACCGCTGGCTCAGCGAAAATGAAGATAACCGCAAGTATTTCGATCACTTTAAACTGATCTGGGATAGCAGCCGCGAGCTTAAGATAGAAAGCAAGCTTGATCCCGATGCCTCATGGGCCGAATTTAAGCAGCTTGCGCAAAACAGGACTGAAGTATCCGCGAAAGTGAGGCCTTTAAACGTTGCAAACCGCTGGCTTAAAATTGCGGCTATATGGCTTGCCATATTAGGAAGCGCAGGGATACTATATGCCGTGCTTAAACCTGGTAAACCGAATATGCTTACGCTGCAAAGCGGCAACATAGTACGCAAGGTTACTTTGGCCGATGGCTCATTGATCACCATGAATAAAAACTCGGTTTTGAATTACCCCGACAGGTTTACTGGTAACACCCGGGAGATCACCCTAAAAGGGGAAGCCTTTTTTGATGTAGCTCATGATAAGTCAAAACCATTTATGATCCATGTGAACGATGTGGTTGTAAAAGTGGTTGGTACATCCTTCAACATCAAAACCACTGGCTCTAATACCGAGGTTATTGTTGAAACCGGCGTAGTGCAGGTAATTCAGCAAGAGATTGTTGTAAAGCTAAAACCGAAAGAAAAGGCATCGGTGCAGGCCGGCCGCGTGCAAAAAGGCAGCAGCCAGGATGAGTTATATAATTATTACCGCACTCAAAAGTTTGTGGCTAATAAAACGCCGCTATGGCGCCTGGTTGATGTACTTAATGAAGCATATAAGGCAAATATTGTGATAGATAACAAAAAGCTGGTTAACAGAACTATTACAACCACATTTAAGGCAGATTCATTAGATAACATCCTGAAAACAATAGCGGAAACGCTTGGTGGCGATGTTAAAGTGATCAAAAAACCTCATCTCATCATAATCAAATAAGTTGATGGAAAAGAAATTAAGCATACTATTTTATATAATGCTGGTATTGGCAGGCTGCCTGCTCATTACCAATGCGCTTGCACAGGATAACCTTAACCGTACTGTAGCGCTTAATGTTAAACAAAAAAAGATAGCCGACATCCTCACTATTATTGGCGAAAAGGGGAAGTTTTATTTTTCATATAGTAATGATGTCATTAAAACTGATAGTGTGGTCAGCATGATATCTTCGGGGCAAACTATCAAAAGCCTGCTCGATGAGCTGTTTCACGGAAAGGTTGACTATAAGGAATCGCCGGGGTATATTATACTCCGGCCTACGCCGTATAGGTTAACCCTTGTACCCGATACCCTGGCAGGTCCTGGTAATGTTTATTACATAAGCGGTTATGTGTATGATGACATCACCGGAAAAAAACTTTACAATGCCAGCGTTTATGAAAAGAACTCGCTGGCATCAACATTGACAGATCAGAATGGCTACTTTCAGCTAAAAATAAAAGCCAATGGCATGATCACGGTTAATGTCAGTAAAGAACTTTATCGGGATACGAGTATCAACCTATTAAATAATGTAAACGTATCCATAAAACCGCGCGAATATTATTACAGCGCTGATGCCGCTAATTCAAAATCAGACAGGAGCTGGCTGGGCAGGATGTTCCTTTCATCAGGTCAAAAAATACAGAACCTTAATTTGGGAGGTTATCTTTCAACGGTTCCGGTACAAGCCTCGCTTATACCAAGTTTGGGGAGCCATGGTATGATGAGCGGGCAAATGGTCAACAATTTTTCGTTCAATCTTTTAGGCGGTTATAATGGTGGGGTTAATGGCGTTGAACTGGGGGGACTATTTAATATCAACAAACAGGATGTTAAATACCTGCAAGCTGCCGGGCTGTTCAATATTGTTGGCGGCAACGTCAAAGGGGTTCAATTGGCTGCTGTAAACAATAACGTTCAGAAAAGTATGGAGGGCTTGCAGGCGGGCGGCATATTTAATATGGTAAAAGATAGTGTTAAGGGCGTGCAGCTTGCCGGGATCTTTAACCATGTAAATGGTAATACCAGCGGTTTCCAGGCAGCAGGTATTTACAATTACACCCGTAAAAACAGCAAAGGTTTCAGCATTGCCGGCATAGCCAACGTTACAGGCAATGAAGCAAGCGGAATGCAGGTAGCCGGAATATTCAATAAGGCTCGTGTAATAAAAGGAGTATCATTTGCATTGGTAAATATTGCAGATACACTTGATGGTTACGGTATAGGTCTCTTGAATATCTCGCGCAATGGCTATGCTAAAATTGAGGTGTATAGCAACGAGATCACCACAACCAATCTCGCTTTCAAATCAGGTAATGCCAAACTGTATTCCATTATATCCGGAGGTGTTAATTTTACCGATAAGCACACCTTTTACAGCTATGGTTTTGGGTTGGGCCACGATTTTATTTTCAATAATAACTTCTCGCTTTCTGCCGAAGGGGCAACGCATTTGTTATTAGCCAAAGGATGGAAAAACCAAAATCAAATAAACCGGATAAGTGCTTTGTTGAATTTCAAGGCCGGTTCAAAAGTGAGCTTCTTTGCCGGGCCATCGTTTAACATTTACACCAATTATGGCGATCACCCCGGAGATAGCGATATTCAGCAAATCATAAAAAATAAGCCAGGTTTGATTGATTGGGGCAACCGTACAAAAGGCTGGATCGGTTGGTCGGCGGGTATTACCATATTGTAAGTTTGCGGCAAGATGTTCAACTTTGCATGATAATAATTACCTTATGAAAAAGCTCCTATACCTCATTGTGTTTTACACTTCTTCGGCATGTTTTGCCCAGGATGCGAATAAAGACGTGACTTTTTTAAACCCAACTACTGTAGGGAGGCCGTTTGGATATTCGCATGCTGTAATTGTTGATCTTGGCAAAAATAACATGGTGATTATCTCGGGCCAGGTTGGTTTGGATAAAGATGGTAAGCTTGCCGGCAACGGCGACCTGACAAGCCAAACCGAACAGGTTTTTACAAATATCAAAAGCATAGTTGAGGCCGCCGGCGGTACTATGAATGACCTGGTGGAACTGAATTATTACCTGACGGATGCATCGCAGGTACAGCTGGTTCGTAGTATCAGGGATAAGTTTGTGAACACAAAGCAACCTCCGGCAAGTACGCTGGTACAGGTGAGCAAACTTTTCAGGGACGATATTTTAATAGAGATAAAAGCGACCGCGATTATCAAAAAGAAGTGATTTATATATTAAGACTTACGAAGTTTCAAAAACTTCGTAAGTCTGGATATGAGCCCAACTACTTTTTATTAGTAGCCCTCGTAGCTTTTACCTGTGCAATAGTAACAGCGCTGGCTTTATTGCCAAAGCTGTTGCGTACAAAGGTCAGCACATCTGCAATTTCCTGATCTTTCATAAAATCATGTGCAGCCATGGTGTTTGAGTAAGTTTCGCCGTTTATCTCAACGTCTTCATCAAAGCCATTAAGCACTATTTTAATAAGCCTGCTTTTATCGCCTAAAACATAACTGGTGTTAACCAATGGCGGGTTCATGTGCGGTACACCCAAACCATTTGCCTGGTGGCAGGCTACACAATATTGGGTAAAAAGTGCTTGTTCCCTGCTTATGGATGCTTTTAAAGCGGCGGCAGGTTTCCTGGCCGCCGCTTTTTTATGTTTTGTTTGTGCCTGTGAGGTAATACTTGTAAATAAGGTTATAAATAATAGCAGAAGGGCTTTTTTAAAGGCCATTGTTATTTTTTATAGGTGATTTTGTAAATGTTTCCTGCCACATCATCAGTAACATAAAGTGAGCCATCGGGGCTTTGCGCTAAACCGCATGGACGGTGAGCTGCAGCACCTGAAGCTGTATTAGCTGTTGAACCCGAAAATCCATCAGCAAAAACTTCCCACTGACCGTCAGGTTTTCCATCTTTAAACGGCTGAAATACCACGAAATAACCTGCCTGTGGTTCAGGTGCACGGTTCCATGAGCCATGGAAAGCAATGAAAGCACCATTTTTATATTTTGCCGGGAACTGGTCGCCGGTATAAAATAATAAACCGTTAGGAGCAAGGTGACCGGGATAAGCAGCAGCCGGATCTATGGCATCTTTTCCGCCTTCAATTTTGCCATCACCACCGTACTCCGGCATCAGCATTTTTTTGTGTTGCTCCTGATCGTAGTACATATAAGGCCAGCCTGCATTATCACCCTTTTTTAGGGCATACATACATTCGGCGGGTAGTATAGCTGATTGTTTGGCTGTAAAATACTGTGGATAAAATTCAAAAAGCTGATCGCGGCCATGTTGCATCACAAAAAGCTGGTTATTTTGCTGGTTCCAGGTAATACCTACAACATTCCGCAGGCCTGTGGCATAGCGTACGCCATCGCCATAGTGCTGGTTTAGCTTATCAGCTTTAAATTGCCAGATGCCGCCTGCCGAATCCAATATGGGGCAACCTTTTTGGCCCGGAGAGCCTTTTTTACGGTCTTCAACCTGGCATGCGTTTGAGTAAGCACCGATGTTAACGTAAAGGTTGCCATCGTTATCAAGTGTTATTGCTTTAGCCTCGTGCTCATGACGGCTGATCAAACCTGTAACTATTTTTTCAGGCTGATCAGGATTGATCACTTCACTTTTATCATTCAGTTTATAACGGAAGACTTCTTCATCTGATGAAGCATACAGGTAGCCATTTTTGATGGACATACCCGTGCCGCTGTAAGCGCCAAAACTGTTTTTAACTGAAGCTTCGCCGCCTTCTTCATGCAGCATTAATATGCCTTTGCTGTTTTTAACGTTGGTGAGCTTTACATAAATATCGCCTTGCGGGGTAATGGCTATGTGGCGGGTTCCCCCAAGTTTTTCGGCAATGATGCTGGCGCTAAAGCCCTCGGGCGTTTTAAGACCTGCGTTTTCTGATGTCGAAGTGCTGTCGGCAGTTTTCTTTGAGTCGTTATTACTTTTACAAGCAGTAAAAAACATAAAGCCCCCTATAGCTACTGCGGGCAGTATGGAGCGTAATAATTTGCGGTTTTTCATGGTAAAGATTAATGGTTATCAAATTAAGTAAATATACCGATAATCCTAAAATCTGTTTTGTAGTATTGAAGTGACACTATCGTTTTTTATTGGAAGTTATCCATTAATAAAATTTGGCAGCAATAGATTGTAAGGAATGTGTTTTGAAATAAAATTTGGTTAAATGTATTATTGGCAGAAGATTGTGTTGATTAACTAATGTTATAACATATAATGCCGTGGTCGGTTAAACCATTGCTGATAGATCCCGTCCTAACTATATAAAATTTACAATCATGAAAAAGTTAGCCATATTATCAGCAATAGCAGCCGGAAGCTTATTTATCAGCAAAGCCAACGCTCAGGTATCTATCCAATTTGGTATCAATACCCCTGCTCACCGTGTTTATGTACCGGCTCCTCCGCCACCAGTGGTTGAAGAACAGCCCGTTTATGATGATAACGATAACGTAAATGTTAGTGACGATGATGACTACTATTATTTACCCGAAGTTGAAGCTTATTACAGCGTAGGAGCAGGATGTTATTATTATAATGATGGCAGTCGCTGGGTAAGCTGTGCTTACCTGCCAGGTGCTTACCGGGATTACAGCTGGCGTACCGGTGTACGTTATGAAGTGAGGGCTGCACGTCCGTTCATGCACCACGATTTTTACAGGCAAAGATGGGGCGGTTACATGGGCGACCGCGGTAACTGGGGCCACCGCTTTGACAGGAGACCGATAAACGGTTATGCTTACCGTCAGGGCTGGGGTGGAGACCGTGGCAGCTGGGGCAGAAGGCCTAATCCATATGATAACCGTGGTAACTGGGGTAATGGCAGAGATAACAGGGATAATCATAACTGGGGCAACGGTAACCGTGACAACCGCGGAGGTTGGGGTAATGGAAATCAGCCTAACAATGGGAATCATGACAACCATGGTGGCTGGGGTAATGGAAATCAGCCTAATAATGGCAATCACAATAATCATGGCGGCTGGGGTAATGGTCAGCAACCCGGTAATGGTGGTCACGATAACCACCGCAATGACAATCATGGCAATGGCCAGCCTGCAAACAACGGCGGTCATGACAGAGGCAATGGCGGCGAACGTTTTACTCAAAATGGAAATCAAGGCAGGGGCATGCGCAGGTTTTAATATTCTAACTCCCTATATATTAACTGAAAGGTCGCCTGTTACGGGCGACCTTTTTTGTTTAATGTGATTATCTTTTCCGAGCTTGTTCTGCAATCGATAAATTAATAAGCGATATAAACCATTTATTATCTACTAAACCTGTTTAGCATTACCTTTTATATTATATATTTGGTTTAAAATACTATACCCTTGAAGAAAAGATTATCTATAGTTGACATTGCCAATAGCCTTAATATATCTAAAACTACGGTGTCTTTTATCCTGAATGGCCGTGCACAGGAAAAGCGAATTAGTGATGAACTCGTAAAACGTGTACTGCAATATGTTAAGGAAGTTGGTTATAAACCAAATTCCTTGGCTAAAAGCTTGCGTACCGGTAAATCAAATATTATTGGCTTATTGGTACAGGATATTTCCAACCATTTTTTTGCCACCATAGCCCGTCGTATTGAAGATTTGGCCTACCAAAGTGGTTATAAGATTATCTATAGTAGCACTGATAACGATACCCAAAAAACTCAGGAACTGATAGCTATGTTTCGCGACAGGCATGTTGACGGCTATATTATTACCCCACCCGATAATATTGAAGAAGATATCAGCGACCTGATCAAGGACGGTTTTCCGGTGGTGCTTTTTGACCGCTACCTGCCTAAAGTGGCAACTGATTATGTTGTGGTTGATAACCTGTTCAGCACTTTTAATGCTACACAATATTTAATAGATAAAGGGCATAAGAATATTGCCTTTATTACCTATAGTTCTATCCAAACTCAAATGATAGAAAGGTGGGAAGGTTATGAAAAAGCTATGCGCCAAAGCAAATTGACGTCTAGTATAACCGAGGTTGATTTTCATACCACCGATCAGGTGCTCCTGATGTTAATGGCGGATTTTCTTGAAATTAACAAAAATGTCGATGCCATACTGTTTGCCAATAATCATTTGGGCAAATGCGGCCTGAAAGCTATCCGTAAGGCCGGCAAAAATGTACCCGGAGATATTGCCGTAATTGCGTTTGATGATTATGAGCTTTTTGAACTGTATACCCCGGCTGTTACGGCTATTGCACAGCCCATTGATGAAATAGCCGATAATGTGATCAAACTGCTGATGGAAAGGCTTAATGCTGCAACTCCCGAAGAAAAAAATCAACACATTACGTTGGCTACCGAATTAATTATCAGGGATTCATCAAACTAAAATAACTATTTTGCATCACCAATAAACCCAATTCGCGTGATGAAAAAAACCTTTACTTTTTTATTATTTGTAGCATTTGTTGCTAATGCCTTTGCACAGGGCACCGTTTTAAAAACTGCCGACCCTGTTTCGGCAAAGTTTTCGCCGGATAGGTTAAAACGGATAGATGCCATGATCGCGCAAAATATCGACTCGGGATATGTAAAGGGTGTTGTTGGTTTCATAGCGCGGGATGGAAAAATAGTTTATAATAAATCATTTGGTCTGGCCGACGAAGAGCAAAAGCGGCTGATGAACACCGATGCTATCTTCCGCATAGCATCACAAACCAAAGCCATCACCAGTGTTGCGGTGATAATGCTTTTTGAAGAAGGGAAGTTTTTATTGGATGATCCGATCTCCAAGTATCTGCCAACGTTCGCCCATCCTACAGTGGTTGACCAGTTTAACGATAAGGATAGCACATATACCACCGTCCCTGCAAAGCGGGAAATAACCATTCGCAATCTGTTAACCCACACTTCGGGAATTGAATATGCACAGATCGGTTCGCCAAAAATGAAGGCTATCTACGCCAAGGCAGGCATCCCGGCAGGGTTTGTAGCCGATAAGATCTTATTGGCTAATGCTATAAACAAACTTGGCAAATTGCCCCTGTTACACCAGCCCGGCGAGCGATGGACGTATGGGATGAATATTGACGTGCTCGGCTATCTTGTAGAAAAGGTATCAGGTAAAAGTCTCGATCAATTTTTCAAAGAGCGGATCTTTACTCCGCTGGGTATGAATGATACTTATTTTTATATCCCGGCGGCAAAGCAAAACCGCCTTGTTGCAGCTTATACTTTTGATAAAGATGGGCATATCACCAATTGGAGCAAATCAACTTTTCCATCATTTGATGTGAATTACCCAAAGGCTAATGGCACTTATTATGCAGGAGGAGCAGGTTTAAGTTCAACCGTAAAAGATTACGCAACGTTTTTGCAAATGATGCTTAATGGCGGTGTTTATAACGGACAACGCTTGTTAGCCCGGCATACTGTCGACATGATGACAACCAACCAAATAGGCGACTTGTACATCAATTCTGATAAAGATAAATTTGGTTTGGGCTTTGGTTTAACCTCACAGAGCAGTTCAACCAAACTGGGTATCAGCGAGGGCTCGTTTGCCTGGGGAGGCTTTTACGGAACGCTTTATTGGGTTGACCCTAAAGAGCACATGGTTTGCCTGTTGTTTGTACAAAACTGGCCTTTTCCGCATAACCAGATTCAGGATAAATTCAGGGCGATGGTATACCAGGCCCTGAACGACTGATTGATACTGATTTTATAAAAAAAAACTTTTTTCGCGCCTCCTATTAACGTTTCAAGGAAATATTATTTGTTACATGGTTATGGTAACAATAATACAAAGTATACTTTATTGATATATAGGAAATTAATTTCCTTGCAGTTTATTTTTGCGTAAAAATACGTGACAACATTACGTTAAATCCGCAATAATAAGCAGTGAAAATACTGAGATTTTTTTTATGAAAAGCGCTGATTTATAGGTAATTTCATGATGTATCCTTTAATGCACCTGTTGTGCTGGAAATAATTTTCAGAAATATCTTTAAACCTTATCGTGATGTTCAATAGCGTAGTATTAGATGTTTTCATCGGATTAATCTTTGTTTATCTTCTGTACAGCTTATTGGCAACTATTTTGCAAGAAATTGTAGCCCGTTGGTTCAATCTCAGAAGCAGGATGCTTCAAATGGCTATGAGGAGAATGTTGGAGGATGATAATAAATATTCGCAATTCTCTTTAGTTAATGCGGTTATAGAAATGTATTACGGAATGGTACGTTTTTTTAACCCACACTATAAATCAAAAAGCGAGCTTACCAAAACCTTTTTTAATTACCCTACAATTAAATACCTCGCTCAAAGCAGTTGGCAAAGTAAGCCCGCCTACCTCGATCCCTCAGGCTTTTCACAAACCTTGATCTACATGCTTCGGGGAGATAACTATAACGGAACCAATCCGCAAATGACTTTTATACAGAAATCGTTATTTGTTGAAAAGAGGATTTTGATAGGTTCTGCGTTTGTAGATATTGATGACGAAACGCTCGCCTTTCTGCAAAAGCTCTTCTACGATTCGGCTAATGATATCGATAAATTTAAGTCGCTGCTTGAAAAATGGTTTAATGATACTATGGATCGCACGTCCGGGTGGTACAAAAAGCAAACACGTGTACTATTGTTCATAATCGGTTTTTTCTTGGCTTATAATTTCAATGTTGATACTATAGCCATTTACAAGCTTTTAGCTAAAGATAAAACAGCAAGGCAAAACCTGGTAACCCTTGCTATAAACAATAAAGACAAGTACGAAGCATTGGTAACTAACATAGATAAAAAAGCGAAAGATAGTTCGATTACAGTTAGTGATAGCGATCTGATTAAAGCAAGAAAAGTAGTTGATGAAGATATAAACCAGGCAAACATGATAGCAGCAATCGGCCGGCGTGATAAAGATAGCTGCAAAGTTTGCGATTCATTGAAACTTAAACTTGGCGAGGCGAAGAAAATATATCAAAACGAAAGCCAGAAGCTGAAACGGTATTTTGTGGCGTTAAACACCAAACCTGGTAAAGTTGATAGCCTTAAATTAACAAAAACCCTTGATTCGATAAACAGAATTGCTCATAACGATAGCCTTCAATTCGAGCAAAAAATAGCTTATTACAACAAAACCTTTACCTGCGCCGGCAACCCTTATCAAAACCCCAAAAACCAGCTTTTGGGTTGGTTAATAACCGCATTGGCGCTATCGCTTGGTTCAACATTTTGGTTTGATTTGTTAAACAGGTTTATCCAGTTGCGTGGTACAGGGCCAAAGCCACAATCCGACGCAAGCAATAGCACTCCCGATCCTTCAGCCGGGGGGAGCCCGGGGCAATCACCAACTAACCGAGTAGGATAATGAAGTTAACAGTAAGCAAATATTTAAACGCGAGGATAGGTAAGCCATCAACCTACGCTGAGTGTATTTTATACCGTGCTCCGGGCTTTGTTATAGATATCGACGATATTGTTGCGGGTACCGAAATTGAAGGGAATGGTGTGTGGTATCACAGTAAAGATGATGGCTACTTTTACTGGAGCGGAGGAATCTCCGAAAATGACTTGGTGTTTCCCGGTAAGGAGTTTTCCGCTTTTAACGATGATGAAAAAATAATCCTTTTAAAATCGGCGAAGAAATATTACTCGACATTATTAAAAGCAAAAGTTACCGGTTTTAAGGGAATAGGAGTAGGCAATAAAAATAATGATCAAACAGCGGGCCTGGCTTTGCTCGTATTTGTAGATGCTAAAGTAGGTGTTAATCAGTTGGGTTTTGTTGTGCCGGATAGCCTGGTGTTTAAAGGTGTAACTGTGCCTGTTGATGTTATAGCAGTAGGAAACCCCGCAACCACGGCGCGAATTGTATACAGGAATAATGAAAACCTGCTGCTGGATAAGGGGAGTAAGATTGGAATGGGTGGTAGTATCTCATACGTGGACGATAATTTTCATGCTGATGAATACGGGTCGCGCACGATGATCGTGGTCAAGGGTACCCCCCAAAAACAATACCTCATGAGTTGTTTTCACGTATTACTACCTAAAATGGTGAATTCGAACAAAGACATTTACTATAACGCTAACAATGTACAGTGCGAAGTTCCTTCGAGCAAACTGAACAGCCATGCTTCTCAAGATATACTAACTGTTTTTGAAGGGCATTACCACGGTGGATATGATTATGCTGTTGCCGAAATAGCAAATATAAATGATTACATGAATGGGGTTGATGGCGTAAAGTTCACCGATTATTACAAACTTAATGAAATAGATAGCTTGCAAAATAAACAAGTTAAAATCTACGGCGCTACATCGTATATCCAAAATGCTACGGTAAGCAATCCACATTGCGATATCGCGATTGATTGCGGAGGTTTTGCGCGTGAATACGTAGGTCTTATAACGACTGAAAAAGTGATACTGGGTGGTGATTCGGGAGGCCCTGTAACTGACACCGCCGGTAAGCTGATTGGTTATGTTGTAGGTGCAACAATTAATGACTTATTCACCTATATATTGCCTGTATATAATATATTTTCTAACCACGGATATTTACTGTTTAAACCATGAAAAAGCTTCTAACTATTTTATTATTAACAGCAGCGTTTAATGTTGTTTTTGCGCAATCTGATTCTCTTACAATCCGATATGCAGAATTGAAAGGTATTAAACAGGTAAAAACAATTGATACAAGTAAAACTAAATATGTAATGCACATACAAGGTATACCAAAAGACACAGTGGATTTATTGTTAAAGAATTCGATCTTTAAACAAAAAAACAATGGTGATCAATCATTAGAAAATTACCTGAAAGGTGTTTTAGGGACAGAAGGGTATGCTGATAGTGTCAGCAGGATTAAATCTTCGTCAAACTTAAATCTCTCCCTTGATAATAAAATAAATAACGGCAACTTATCGGTAGGGGATTCCGTGACTTTGATACTTAGAACTGGAACAACATCAGTTGATAAATCGAAGAGTTTTGTTTTTATAAAAAGAGCCGATAGTAAAGCAGCATCCGATACAGGTAAAGTTAAGGCTGAATCAGATAGGGATAAAGTGCTGGCCGCATTATTACCACGTGACACTGCTTTCACCGGTCCTGCATTTAAATTTATTGATAGAGATATGTTTGACGGGTTAGCCACGTTTGGTTATTCATCCTTAGTGCGCTGTATGAGTGATCAGGACGATAAACGGCTTCCGGGCGAATACATTTGGCTGTATGATATGCAGCGCGGTGATTATTATACATTAAAAAAGATAATTAAAAAATCATCTGCCACCCGTAAAATTAACGGACTTAATTGTGACGGTAAATATGTGGAATACTACAAATGGGTAAAATCAATGTTTTATAGCCCGCCGGTAGGAGCGCAGTTTAAAGTTGAACTCATGAACTATACCAGCAACGATGCGCTTAGTCTAACCCTTTCGTACCGGGATAATTTTTTGGAGGATGAAGGCAAATTTTCGACAATGCTGAACAACGCTGCCAATTTTAAAAAAGATACCACAAAAACTGACACTGCAAAAAAAGGCGGCGCAAAGACAACCAGTTCGGGTGACGATAAATTGGCATTGACAACGGCGGTTAATTTAATTGATTGCAAGAACGATTTGTACTATTACACCAAAAACTTTTATTTCAATTCCGCAACCATCGAAAAACACGCCCGTAATATCCAAGCTATAAATAAACACGTCCATGAGCAATTCGGGATGTCGATGGCCGAAGTGATAAAGCTTTATAAGGGCGATAAAGATGATAAGTTAACGCTGCTTGTTAAATATATTGAACTGTTGTACAATAAGATTTATAGCTATAAAACCACATCGTTTTTGGCCGAAAAACTTAAAAATCATGATTATCTGACAATGACTTTAAAGGACGCCCAGGGTAATGTGAAGAAAACAGAGGAGATCAGGTTAAGTGGCGGGTTTAAAATTGATTTTAGTTCGGGCGTACTCATCACCGGTCTTAAAAACCAAACATTTGCTTTTATGGATACCACTGTGAAATATCGCCGTAGCAGCGATACAACAACATCACTAAAAACACTAAAAGATACAACCGGCCGTATCGCTATAAGGCAAAATAACAGTAAGCAAAAAATTGGGTTCGGAATCCTTATGCACGCCTATCCGAGAATAAGCAGCAATTACAATATCGCAATTACAACAGGCTTATCGGTAAACACGGAAACAGAATTAAATGTATTGTTAGGCGGCAGCGTATTGCTGGGTTCAACCCGTCGCCTGGTACTGTCAGGTGGTGTGATCTGGGGTAAAACGGATCGCCTAAACAGTACGGTTAAACTGGGGCTTAACCGGTCCGATCCTAACAATATATACTCAACTCCTAAGTTTTACACCGATAGCACAGTTCCGGTAATTTCCGATTGGAATCACAGCTGGTTCTTTGGTATTACTTATAACTTTACGTCAAGGTAACTGGTATTTAGAACCTTTAATTTTTTAAGGCACCTTTTAATACTTCCCAAACATTATTAGCTACAATTTTAGCACCCTGAGCGGTAGGGTGGATGCCATCACCCTGGTTGAGAGTTGGTATACCAGCCACGCCCTGCAGCAGGAATGGAACCAGCTCCATTTTATTTTTGGCAGCGAGCGTAGGGAATACGCTTTTGAACTTGTTTGAATAATCTGCACCCATATTTGGCGGTACCTGCATTCCCAGCAAAACAAGTTTGGCATCAGGGTATTTAGCTTTTACTTTATCTACTATGGACTGAAGATTTTTAGCAGTTTCGTTTACCGGGATACCTCGAAGGCCGTCATTGGCGCCAAGTTCCAGTACAAAAACATCTATCTTTTGCTTTAACAGCCAATTGATCCGGCCGTTTCCGCCTGCGGTGGTTTCACCGCTTAGTCCTGCATTTATCACTTTATAAGGCAATTTCAATGAATCAACCCGTTTGCTGATCACGCCAGGAAATGCATCAGCAGGGTCATCAAGACCGTAACCGGCTGTAAGGCTATCGCCAAAAAATAAAACTATTTTTTTTGATGCGGAATCGGTTTTTGCCACTTCGGCTGTAGCCTGCGTTTGATCATTATTGGATGATTTAGCGCCATTGCCGCAGCCCGCAATGGTGAGGGCTGTAAGCAGGATGCCGGTTAGTGTAACTTTGTTCATATAAAATAAATACAATGCGCTTAAGCGTTTGTTCTTAAAATCTCCAGCGGTGGTTTGTTTAGTACTCCACGGCTGTTTAGCAGGCCGATAACAACGGTGAGCAAACTGACTATCAAAAATAACATAAGAGCCGGTAAAACATTAACGCTATATGGTATTTCAAAACTATATTTTGCCAGGAAATAAGTACTTGCAAAGGCAATCAGGATTCCGGTCAATGCCGATAAACTGCCCAAAAACCAATATTCCAGCGCGGTTATAGCGAATATTTGCTTACGGCTGGCCCCGAGAGTACGTAATAAAACACTTTCCTGGATGCGCTGGTATTTGCTGATCCGCACCGAGGCAATCAATACTACGATGCCCGTTATGATACTGAAAGCGCTCATGAAACGGATAACATAGCTTATTTTGCTCAACAACTCATCAACAACGCTCAAAATTAAACCAAGATCAATGATAGAAACATTGGGATAAGCCCTTACTACCAATTGCTGAAAAGCTGCCGATACCTTGTTTGATGGCACATGCGTCATCAATACATGAAATTGCGGTGCATCTTCCAGTACACCTTTAGGGAAAACTACCTGGAAATTGGTTTGCACCTTTCCCCAGTTAACTTTACGGATACTGGCCACATAAGCCGGCATTTGTACGCCTTGTACGTTAAATACTATTTTATCGCCTATTTTGAGGTTCCCGCGTTTGGACAGGTTTTCTTCAACAGACACCGGGATCTCTTTTGAAGGATCAGCCTTGCCGATCCATTTACCATCCAGTAGTTTTTCTGACGCCGTTAACGAATCCCTGAAGGTTACCCGGTATTCCCAGGCAAACACGCCGTGCTGTATTTTGATGGTGCTGTCTTTGGTAACATCAGCAGCGGTTTTGCCGTTAATTTGCTCAATGCGCATGGTCACAATAGGCACCTGCTGCAATACCGGGAGGCCCTGTTGTTTTGTTAATTGCACAACGCCTTTTTCCTGGCTGTTCTGGATATCAAACAGGATCATGTTTGATTGATTGCCGCTGGATGAAAGGTTTACCTGCTGCACCAACAACGTTTGCACAAAATAAAGTGTGCAGATAAACATGGTACTTAGCCCAATGGATACATTGAGGATAATAGTTTGATTATTGGGGCGATATAAATTGGCAAAGCCCTGTCGCCATAAATAACTCCATGAGCCTTTAATAATGGTTTTAGTGATGCGCATCAGTAACCAGGCCGTTGCGGTAAGGATCATGAAAGCGATCAGGATGCCTAACGTAAACAGGATACTGCCAATCACACTGTCCAACTGTAAATAAGTAAAGGCTATCACAAAGATCAGGATCAGCAAATAAACCAGCCAGCGCAAAGGATCACGTCTGCTGCCGGTTTCGTCAAAGGAGATGCGGAGCGTGTTAAGCGGCGAAATGTTTCGTACAGATATTAATGGCAGCAAAGCAAACAGTATAGAGATGATAACACCCAGCAAAATGCCCTGGCCTATAGCCATCCATGATATTTGTACGGAAATGGTAAACGGTAAAAAGTCTTTAAATACCAGCGGTAACAAATGTTGTACAGCCGTACCTAATATTGCCCCGGTGACGGAACCAATGATCCCAATCCCTACTATTTGGATTAGGTAGATTAAAAATGCTTCGGATGATTTAACACCCAGGCAGCGCATAATGGCTATTGATGCTATTTTTTCCTTTACATAAATATGGATAGCACTGGCTACGCCAACGCAACCCAACAGTAAAGCAACAAAGCCTACCAATGATAAAAAGCGGCTCAGATCGCCAAAGGCACGGCCTGTATTGTCCTTTTTTGTTTCGATAGTTTCAAAGCGCATCCCGGCTTTGTCAAGCATCGGGTCGATCTTTTTGCTGAGCTTATCTACATTGACCGACGAATTGAATTTATAGTAAAAGCTGTAATTAACCCGGCTGCCGATTTTTATAAGTCCGGTTTGCTCCAGGTATTGCATGGGGATATAAACCACCGGGGCTATGCTCGCCATAACGCCGCTTTGCCCTGGTGCCTTGTTTAGGATCCCTGCAATCAGGAATTTGAGGTTGCCCACTTTAACCGAGTCTCCTACTTTGGCGTTGAATTGCAGCATCAGGGTTTTATCAACCAACGCCATTTTGCCCTGTTTAAAGTTAAGTCCGGCGGCCTCGGGTGTGGTTTCTAAAGTGCCATAGTAGGGGAAACCTCCCTGCAACGCCCTGATCTGCACCAGTCTTGTGCCCTTGGTGCGCGGAAAATAAAGCATAGATGCAAAGCTCCGTTCCTGCGAGCGCTCATTGCCCAATGAGTCGAGCAGGTGCTTTAATTTATCATCGACGGGTTTATTTCCTGATATAGCCAGATCAGCGCCAATGAGCGTAGCTGCCTGATCGTTTACATCATTTTGTACATTGTATTTGAACGAATAAATAGCCACCAGTGCAGCTATGCCAAATACGATGGCCGAAATGAAAAGGAACAGCCTTGAGCGGTTGCGCCTGCTATCGCGCCAGGCCATGCGGAACAGCCAGGGGATATTTATCTTTCTTTTGAAATCAACAGCGGTATTATCCATTAGCTTATCCGTTAATGGTTTTTTCGTCAGCAATCAGTTTGCCGCCCTTTATCCTGATAATGCGCTGTGTTTTGGCTGCCAGCTCAAGATCATGCGTTACCACAACAAGGGTAGTGCCCGCTTCTTTATTCAGATCGAAGATGAGCTTGATCACTTTATCGCTGGTTTCGGCATCAAGGTTACCGGTGGGTTCATCGGCAAACAGGATCCGGGGTGCATTGGAAAAAGCACGTGCCAGGGATACCCGCTGCTGCTCGCCACCTGAAAGCTGGAGTGGATAGTGATGACCACGTTCTGATAGCCCCACTTTATCTAATAGATCCAGAGCTCTTGCCTTGATGTTTTTTTCGCCCCTGAGCTCAAGCGGTACCATTACATTTTCGAGGGCAGTGAGCGTAGGTAATAGCTGGAAATTCTGGAATATGAAACCTACATGCTGATTGCGCACCTGTGCACGCTGATCTTCGGTAAGCTTGTTGAGGTTGATGCCATTGAGTTCAACAGTGCCTGAAGTGGAGCGGTCGAGCCCGGCGCAGAGGCCGAGCAAAGTAGTTTTCCCACTGCCTGAAGGGCCAACTATGGCATTGGTTGAGCCAACTGCAACTGAAAAGTTTATTTGATCAAGCACCGTAAGCGTACGGCCGGCACTTTGGTATGTTTTACTTAGACTGGAGATATTGAGGATATTGTCCACAGATGTTTTTTTATGGTATAGATACGAAAAAGCCGGGGTTGTTACCAAGCCCGGCCATTGAATGTTCAAGTATTATGCCATCTTTACTTTTAGCTGACATAGGGTTTAAAGCCGTTTTTTCAAATCATCTTTTACTTTATAATCCCACTCGCTTTTTAAAATACTGAGCACTATGGAGTCGCGGCGGGTACCATTGGCAAGCGGCGTATGGCTTCGCAAAACACCTTCAACTATACAGCCAATGCTTTTCATAGCAGCTATGCTTCGCTCGTTTCGGCCATCAGCCCTGAACTCCACACGTTCTATTCCCAGTTGGTCAAAAGCAAACTGAAGCAGTAAAAATTTACAATGTTTGTTAAGTCCGGTGCCCCTGAATTTTTCGCCATACCAGGTATAGCCTAACTGTAAGGTTTGATAGGCAGGCTGAATATCGTAGAAACGGGTACTACCGGCATATTCGCCGTTTGCTTTATCAAAAATTATAAAAGAATATTCTTTGCCTGTAGCACGACCGTTAACGGCTGCCTTAATGTAGGCCCGCATTCCATCCTCACCGGCAGCGCTTGTTAATGAATAATTCCAGGTACCGGGTTCATTAAGCGCGAATGGCAACAGATATTCGAAATCAGTTTCCACTAATGGGCGAAGCAGCACGCGGTCATCTTCTAAGGTATATGCTGTTTCGGGATTGAAAGGAGTGCTCATGATCAAGTGTTATTAGCTGTTGCGAAAGTTAAGCTTTATCCGCCATGGCATACTCGTACATCTGGTCGAAAGGTTTATTTTTTAGTTCGATGGCTATGCCGGAGTTGCGTTGCTCGCAATATTTGAGCATTTCGTAACAATCGGTTAAGATATCATCGTCAACACCTTTAAAGGTCATTTCAACCACCTTGCCTGATATTTTATAATATTCGTCAAGTGCTGCGATCCCTTTTGCATTTACTTTGATCAACTTAGCCCGTTTATCATCGGGCGAGGTACGTTCATCTATCTTGTCTTCACGGATTAGGCGATTAATAACCTCCATACCGGTGGTAGTTTCTGCAAACATGTAGTTGATCAGGTCACTTTTTCGTACTTCGCCCAGGTGAAGCAAACCATTCAGGTAGTAAAAGCTTTCGGCAGGGGGGATACCAATGTGATTTACCGCCGACCGGAAATAAAGGGAATAAGCGCTTAAGATACGGCCAATAGTTTTAAGCAGGTAAGCACCGTTCATAATCCGTTCACCTTTTTTACCTGCCTGTTTGGGCTTTGGGCGCTGCTTTTGCAGGTAATACCTGCAAAATGCCTCAACAGTAGGCTGCTCACTTATTTCCTCAAATGCAGTCCATTCGTCAACTAATTGTACTACTGGTTTCATTTTATTCCGGTTTAGGTGTAAAATTATAAATTTATTTCTAAAATGTTTTAATTATTCCTAAATAGAAATATATTTGTCAAACTATATCGAAATTGAAATATCTGGGAAATAAAAGCAGTTTGCAGTTTCGTTCTGATTTATTTCGATAATTTTAAATGCAATAAAAATGTTTTGCGGGCTCAGTCGTCAACCCTAATAAAGGCGCGATTTTGAGATCGGCAAAAGAGAATTATAAATCAAAGATCACCATGCAACCTGATCCTACAAAAAAACCAAACAGCAAACCACCTGGTGTATTTAGTTTGCTAAAACCATATAAAGGGCTTGTGGCCTTATTATTACTATTTGCTTTATTGGGTAATGCCATGAACCTTTGGCTGCCTAAAATTATAGCCAATGGCATTGATGCCTACTCCAACCACCATTTTGTGCTCAATGAGGTTATGGCGAAATTCCTGACGGCAACTGTGGTAGTGTTTTTGTTTGCCAGTTTACAGGCTGTCGTTCAGATATTTGCATCGGAAAGAGTGGCGCGTGACCTTCGGCAGCAGCTGGCCGATAAAATATCACGCCAAACTCATGCTTTTATTGAGCAGGCAAATCCTTCAAAGCTGTTAACCAACCTTACTTCTGATATCGATTCAATCAAGCTGTTTGTGTCTCAGGCATTGGTTTCTATCGTATCATCGCTGTTTATCATTATTGGTTGCAGCGTTATGTTGCTCACTATTAACTGGAAGCTTGCACTGGTTGTTATTACCATTATTCCAATCATCGGCGGTACATTTTTTTATGTTTTGAAAAACGTACGTGCGCTGTTTATCAAAAGCCGCGGCGTTATTGATCAGCTTAATAAGGTAATCAACGAGAGCATACTTGGCGCGGCACTTATCCGGGTGATCAACTCGCAGCAGTTGGAATACAACAAGTTTTTGGCCGCCAATACCGAGGCAAAGGATTATGGCTTAAAGATCCTTGGTTTTTTTGCCGGGCTCATTCCTATCGTAACGTTTACGGCTAATATGGCGGCATTCACTATTTTAGTAATGGGCGGTCATTTCGTGATCAGCGGTAGCATGAGTTTGGGTAGTTTCGCGGCGTTTAACAGCTATTTGTCCTTATTGATCTTCCCGATCTTTATTTTGGGTTTTATGAGTAACCTGATAGCCCAGGCAACGGCTTCGTTCACCCGCATCAGCCTGGTTTTGAACGCACCCGATGTTACAGACGGTGGTCCGTTGAAAGATACTTTACGTGGAGATGTTGAACTAAAAGGTGTTACCATAACTTACGGGCAAAAATCGGCACTGAAAAACATCTCCTTTAAAGTTAAGGCGGGTTCCAAGATAGCTGTTATAGGGCCAACATCGGCAGGTAAAACACAATTGTTGTACTTGCTCACCGGCCTCATCAACGCAACCGCTGGCGAAGTGTTGTTTGATGGCAAACCGCTTACCGAATATGATAGTGAAACCTTTCACCGGCAGGTGGGGTTTGTTTTCCAGGATAGTATCATCTTTAACATGAGCATCCGTGAAAATATAGCGTTCAGCGATACAGTAACTGACGAATCGCTTCAAAAAGCTATTGAAACAGCCGAGCTAAGCGCATTTATTGATGGCCTGCCCGATAAGTTGAGTACAATAGTTTCTGAGCGGGGTTCAAGCCTTTCGGGAGGGCAAAAGCAACGTATTATGCTTGCCCGGGCCCTGGCAGTTAATCCAAAGGTTTTGTTGCTTGACGATTTTACAGCAAGGGTTGATAATAATACCGAACAAAAGATCCTGGCAAATATCCAAAAGAACTATCCGGGTTTAACACTGATATCGGTAACCCAGAAGATTGCTTCTGTTGAACATTATGATCAGATCATTTTACTAATGCAGGGCGAAATTGTTGCCACCGGTGTACACGATGAGCTGATGAAAACCAGTCCGGATTATGTACAGATTTTTAACTCACAACAAAGTACCAGCAATTACGAACAGGGTGTTAACCACTAAGCATTACGTTAACAACTGAAAAAATATTGATCACAATGAACTACGATCTTAACCAATTAGGTAAAAATCAGCCCAAAACTTCCACGCTGGCCGGCTTAAAAAAGTTGTTCCAGCTTATGGCTCATGAAAAGCGTACGCTCATCATTGCTTTTTTTGCCATCCTTGTTAACTCCTCACTTAACCTGCTTGGGCCGCTTATTATCGGCCACACTATCGACAAATATGTGCAGCACAAGGATTTTAGCGGTGTTTTGCACAATGCGGCTGTTTTAATTTGCATGTACCTGGTAGCATTATTTACCAGTTATAAGCAAACTACGCTAATGGGCGGGGTGGGGCAAAGGATGTTGTTTACCCTGCGTAATTCTATCTTTAATAAATTACAGCAGTTGCCGGTAGCTTTCTTTAATCAAAACAAAGCAGGCGACCTGATATCCAGGGTTAATAACGATACCGATAAGCTTAACCAGTTCTTTTCCCAATCGCTGATGCAATTTATTGGCAATATCTCTACCATGATTGGCGCAGGTATTTTTTTACTGGCTATCAATATAGAACTGGGGGCAGCAGCTTTATTTCCGGCATTGGTTATTTTGTTTTTAACGCTGGCATTATCGCCATGGATAAAAAGGAAAAATGCGGCCAACCTGAGCAGCACAGGTTCGCTTAGCGGTGAGATCCAGGAGAGTATTAATAATTTTAAGGTGATCATCGCCTTCAACCGGCGCGATTATTTCCGCAAGCGTTTTGATATCGCCAACAACCATAACTATAAAACTGCCATTGGCTCTGGCATGGCTAACAACGTGTTTGTGCCCGTTTATGGTTTATTTGCGAGCATGGCCCAGCTTATCGTACTGTGTTTTGGTATTTATCTGATCAGTAAAGGCATGTTTTCTGTTGGTTTGCTGGTAAGTTATTTATCATATGCTACCAACTTTTACAATCCCTTGAGACAACTGGCCGCTTTATGGACAAACTTTCAGCTGGCGATGGCAGGCTGGGACAGGATCTCGCAGATCTTATCCCTTGAAACTGATTTGCCGATACTTGAAGCCGGAGTTAACGAGCCTGATGCTGCTTTATTAGAGTTCAGGCATGTGCATTTCAGTTATGATGAAAGCAGGGAGATACTTCATAATATCTGCTTTAAACTGGAACGGGGCAAAACCTATGCACTGGTTGGCCCTACAGGTGGAGGTAAAACAACAACTGCGTCATTAATAGCGCGTTTGTATGATCCAACTAAAGGGTTGGTATTACTTGGTGGAAAAGATATCAGGAGCTTTACTGCCGAAGAACGCAGCCGGAAGATAGGCTTTATTTTGCAGGAACCTTTCCTGTTTACGGGTACGGTAAGGGATAACATCCTGTATGGCAATGAGCTTTTTAAAGATCATACCAACGAAGAAATGGAACAGGTGATCAGGGATGCAAACTTGGGCAGCCTGCTTGCCATTTTTGAAGAGGGCCTGGATACCAAAGTTTTATCAGGTGGTGATAGTATCAGTTTAGGACAGAAGCAGTTGATTGCCTTTATGCGGGCCGTTTTGCGTAACCCGGAAATTTTGATATTGGATGAGGCTACCGCCAATATTGATACCATTACCGAAAAGTTATTGAGCGATATTTTGGATAACCTGCCAAAAAGTACCACAAGAGTGATTATCGCGCACCGGTTAAATACGATTGAAAACGCTGATGAGATCTTCTTTGTAAACTCTGGTGAGGTGATCAGAGCAGGATCATTTGATGATGCGATGGATTTGTTGTTACAAGGAAAAAGGGTAAGCTGATCTTTTATAGGATAAACGGTTATCAGGGTTTTGCCTTGTTTTTTATCCTGATTTGATAAATCGTTTTAAATTTTTGCTGATAAATTACCGGCTTATAAAATAGTTGTCCGATCAACACTAAATAATTGCTAAATTATTTTTACCATTGCATATAAACTTAACTTAAGTTATGCATAAGTACAGCGGCGAATCGCGCATTTTAGTAGCAACAGATTGTATCATATTTGGATTTGACGGTGCAAATATTAAGTTATTGCTTGTTCAGCGTGGCCTTGAGCCCGAAAAAAACAAATGGAGCCTGATAGGTGGTTTTATAAAGCCTACCGAATCGCCGGAGGATGCAGCTAACCGCGTACTTGAATTACGTACAGGGCTCAGGAATGTATACATGGAACAATTCCAGGTATTCGGCAAGCCAGAACGTGACCCGGTAGAAAGAACGCTGTCCATAGCTTATTTTGCGCTTATCGATATCCATCAATATGAGGCTCAATTGAGTGAAGAATATCATCCCGAATGGTTTTTACTTGATGAAATGCCCGACCTGATATTTGACCACAATGAAATGGTGCGCCTGGCTAAAAGACAGCTGCGTTATAAGGCCGCGCTTCACCCGATATTATTCCAACTATTGCCCGAAAAGTTCACCATTCCGCAATTACAGGCGCTTTATGAAGGCGTTTATCAAACCAAGTTTGATGACAGGAACTTTAGCCGTAAGCTGCTTTCAACCGGGCTGCTTGTAAAACTTCCGGAAAAGGATAAACTTTCATCAAAAAAAGGTGCTTTTTATTACAAGCTCGATCAATCACATTACGAGGAGAACTTTGAAAAGTTCCTGAACCTGGTGCCTAACCCTGATAAGTTTTTTTAGCACATGGTTTATTTGTTTTTTTGAATTATCGGTTTAAATTTAAAGAACAAAGGAGGCGGTCGCCTTTTATAAACCAATTTTAATGAACCAAAGCGTTGCGCAGGCAGGTGTGCTGTATATTGATGATACGGTATGTAAGCTTGATGATTTTAAAAGCCAGTTCGGCCAGTTATTTAAAGTTTATACAGCGTCAACAATAACGGAGGGCCGTCGTTTGCTGGCCCTTAATGAAATAGCCGTGATTATCGTTAATCAGCTAATGCCCGGGGGGACAGGTATTAGTTTTCTCGAGTCGGTTACACAAATCAATCCCCACACCATAAGGATCTTGTTGACGGGTTTTTTAGATAGCAATATTGTTGCTGATACAGTTGCAGGGAGTATAGTTTACAAAACCATAGCTAAGCCCTGGCAAAATGATGAGCTGAAATGTACTATTCAAAATGCCCTTGAAGTTTATGACCTGCGAAAGCTCAATTTTGAACTTACTCATAAACTGAATATAGCAAATTATGAACTTGAACGGGTAACTAAACAGCATGGTTAATTTTACATAGTTATCATACCATATCAATTAAAGGTTTTGTACTTTTAAAGGGTAGTTAATACTACTAAACCAAATTCAACTGAACACCTTTGAGCAGGATAAACTTTTTGCGGGCGTTAAGTCTCGTGTTTGCTTTCATATGCTTTGTTGTTTGTACTTATGCACAAGGTTCATCAAACCAGGGTACAGAGTTTTATACCGCCTATATTGATCATATTGATGGTGCTGCCGGCAGTTCTAACGCATTGGGTAAAGGCAGCCAGATGGAACTTTACATAACCGCCGATGTGAACACAGCCGTAACTGTTGAAGTTGCGGATGGTAGCTTTTCAAGCACTTACCAGGTTAGGGCGAACGACATATTAACCGTAGATATTCCTCCCGGAGCTTTTATAGGTAACCAGGGGCAATTTTTAAAAGGCATTCATATTACTTCGTTTAAACCTGTTGCAGTTTATGCGCATATTTTTGCGGAAAATGTATCTGGTGCAACACTTTTGCTGCCGGTTAATACCCTTGGTAAAGATTATCTCTCTATCAACTATAAACAAATATCAAACTCAAATAACGGTACAAAAACTACTGAAGGTGTTCCTTCATACTCTACTTTCGCGGTGATAGCTACAGAAGATAATACCACCGTTGAAATAACGCCTTCGCAACTCCTGTTAAACGGAATTCCTGCTAACCAGCCTTTTACCGTCAATTTAAAAAAAGGCGAAGTATACCAGGGGTTATCAGCTACTGACCTAACCGGAACCCGGATCCGTTCAATTGTAAGTGCTACCGGGGCTTGTAAAAAGATAGCTGTTTTTTCGGGCAGCTCAAAAATAAGTATCGGATGCCAGGGGGATAAGGGATCATCAGATAACCTTTTTCAGCAGGTTTATCCATTAGCTGTTTGGGGCAAAAATTATATAACCGCGCCTTTAAAGACACGCAATTATGATATTTTAAGAATAGTGCTTAGCTCGCCCGATACAAAGGTTACTGTAAATGGAGCAGCACCACAGGGAGGACTAATTAATGGCCTGTATTACGAGTATACTTCAACTGCAACCAATGTTATCTCGGCCGATAAACCGATCCAGGTAGTTCAGTATGCTGTAACCCAGGGTGAAGGTTTAAACTGTCAACCTATCAGCGGCGATATAGGCGATCCTGAAATGATCTATCTGACACCTATTGAGCAAACACTTGACCACGTTACGCTAAACTCGACCCATAATTATCTGATCCAGAATAATTTTATTAATGTTATTATTAAAACAGCCGCTGTGCCAACTTTTTCGCTCGACGGACAGCCATACACCCAATTTTCACAAGTGCCCAACAGCATTTATTCATACGCGCAAATCAATGTAAGCGCAGGTGTACATAATATTAAAGCATCAGACGGGTTTAATGCGATAGCTTATGGCTTTGGCCGAACCGAATCATATGGTTACGCGGCGGGTACCAACCTTAAAAACCTGAACGAGTTTATTGCCTTGTTAAACCCGGCCGATAATTCGGTGCAGGCAAATGGCTGTTCTGATACGCATTACAAGCTACAGCTTACACTGCCATTCCAAACCAACAAAATTACCTGGAACCTTAAGAACGGCAGCGTACCCGTTATTATGAATAACCCAACACCAACCGGCTCAATCATAAAGGATTCGAAAGTGCTTTATACTTATGAGTATCCGGCAGATGAAGTTTACAACGATGGCGATTACAGTGTTGTGGCTACTGTTTTTAACCCCATTGCCGATGAATGCGGATCAAATGAAGATATTGAGTTTGATTTTAATATCTCTGTGCCGCCGGTTGTAAAGTTCAGTTCTGCCAATACCTGTTTTGGCGGCAATGTTCAATTTACCGATCAGTCAACATCCGGCACGCGGCAGATTAAAACCTGGCGATGGGATTTTGGTGATGGAATAACTGACGTAGTGCAAAATCCCATACATAAATATGCCCAACCGGGCGATTACCTGGTTACATTGTTTGTTACCAACGAAAATGGATGCGGCGGGGCATCCGATCCAATAAAAATTCACATATCGCGGCTTCCTGTTGCTTCGTTTAGTTATTCATCGCCAGGCTGTGCTGGTCAGGATGTTACGTTTACAGATAACTCCACATCTGCCGAAGGGGACATTGTTAGCTGGCGATGGGACTTCGGAGATGGTACTCCGGTTGAAACCCTTACAAGCAAAAATCCGTTTAACCACACTTATAATACACCGGGGGATTATTTGGTTAAATTGACTGTAACAAATAGTAATGGTTGTGCAAGTAATATAACCCCGGCGCATGTTAACATTTATCCTGTGCCAGTAGTTGATTTTTTATTGCCCGATGCCTGTGAAGATGACTTTGCTCAGTTTACCGATCAAAGCACAATTGCCGATGCCACAATAGCTGATTTTACTTATGAATGGAATTTCGGCGATCCTAACGCAACTCCGGGTAACGCTAATGTCGCTCATGAGAAAAATCCTAAACATAAGTTTTTGGCAGGAAATTACCAGGTAACACTTAAGGTTACTTCAAAATATGGCTGCTCTTTTACCTCGGCCCCAAAATCATTGACAATTAATGGGAGTAATCCAAAAGCTGTAGTAATAGTTCAAGATCCGGCGGGCTTGTGCAGTGCCCGGGAGGTGTTTTTTAAAAATCAATCCTCAGTCAATTTTGGAGAGATTACCCGGCTTGAGGTCACTTATGACAGCAGCGACCCTTCAACTATGGTAGTTTATGACCACCCTGCATCTGGGATGCAGCTAAGGCATAAATATCCATTGTTTACAACAGGGTCGCGCCAGATTAATTTACGCGTAGTGGCATATTCGGGCACATCATGTTCTGATGTTGCAGAGGTTCCGGTTACTTTAAAAGCATCGCCTGTAGTAACCTTTGATCAGGCTCCTGTTCTTTGCATCGAATCGGAGCCTATGAAGTTAGTGCCAAATCTTGCTGGTCCTGCCGGTTCGGGAGCGTTTTCGGGAACTGGGATCAGTACCGATGGCGTTTTTAATCCGGCTGTTTCCGGTGCGGGCGTATTTGATATCAGGTACATCTACACAGCTACGGATGCCTGTGCAGATACCGTTGTGCAGCAAGTTAAGGTAGATCCGTCGCCTCTTGTTTCGTTAGGGCCGGATTTTACCATGCTGGAAGGTACTAAGCACATTTTAAAACCTGTAGTGAATGACGATAACTTAAGTTATAAATGGACACCTGCAACAGGTCTTGATCATGATGATGTAGCTAATCCCGTGGCAAGCCCGGCACAGGATATTACCTACCAGGTAATGGTTACGTCGGCACATGGATGCGAGGCTATGGCCACTGTATCAGTAAAGGTTTTGAAGTTTTTAGTTGTCCCAAATGTGTTTACTCCCAACGGAGATGGAGTAAATGATTTTTGGAATGTTAAATATTTAGAAAGTTATCCAAATAATAAAGTTGACGTATACAACCGATTCGGAGAAAGGGTATATTCGTCAATTGGTTATAGTGTGCCCTGGGACGGGAGATACAATGGTTCATATTTGCCCCCCGGAACTTATTATTATATTATTGACCCCAAAAATGGCCGCGAGGTTATTGCAGGTAATGTGACCATTATCAGATAAAAATGAAGCGAATTTTATATACTTTAATAGTTATTGCTGTAACATCTCAATTGACAAAAGCCCAGCAACGACCGCAGTACACGCAATACGTATTCAATAACTACCTCTTAAATCCTGCGTTAAGTGGTATTGAAAATTATACCGATGTGAAATTGGGCTACCGCAGCCAATGGACAGGGCTTGACGGAGCGCCTGTAACATCCTATTTTTCGGTGAACGCGCCTATCGGCAACAGGTTTTTACAGGGCGATGCTACGGCATTTCCGGCAGGTGGAGGTTTAAATCCGTCGAGCAGGTCATATACGCAAAACTATATGGCTGCAGAGCCGCATCATGGAGTAGGTTTAATGGTAGTGTCTGATAAAACCGGCCCAATAACACAAACTAACATTGATGCAACTTATGCTTACCACCTTGGGCTAACTGAAACGTTAAATTTGGCTGTCGGCGTATCTGCCGGAGTAAGCCACAATGTCATCGACGTTAGTAAACTTACGTACGTTGATCAGAACGACCCAACCATCAATAACATTACAGGTTCACAATGGAAACCTGATTTAGGTGTTGGTGTATGGGCATATTCGTCTAATTACTTCTTTGGCGCATCGGTACAGCAAATTCTGCCGCAAAATTTATATGTAACTACATCAACAACTGCTGTACAAAATAAAACTGTGCCGCACTATTTTGTAACAGGTGGGGTTAAACTTTTCGTGTCTGATGATATTACGCTGATGCCTTCTGCTTTGCTGAAGTTTATAGCGCCAGTTCCGGTAACTTTTGACGTGAACATGAAAATGTCGTTTAGGGATAAATTCTGGATAGGTGGTTCATATCGTCGCAATGATTCATATGCAGCATTGGTAGGGTTTAACTTGAACTCGCTTATTAATGTTGGTTACTCTTATGATTTTACAACATCAGCCTTGAACACCGTTAGCCATGGTTCGCACGAAATTGTGTTAGGCATCCTGCTTAATAATCGCTATAAAGTAACCTGTCCGCAGCATACTTTTTAATTTTTAAAAACGTTTTAAATATATAAACGCAAAGTATTTCCTGTGAGCAAAATTGCCGCCATCAAATGGTGATCTGTGTGCTCATTCGGGATATCTGGCTATACATTCTTACGTAAAAAATTCTACAGATAATCCTGAACATCTTTGTCACATTCAGTTATTATTGTTAGCAATAGTAGATTTGTTGCTGAAATGTATTTTCTTAAAAAGATAAAAAATAAAACAATACAATTGATTTGTAGGTTTAATTTAATAACAACTAAAATTAAAACCTATGAATACCAATAATGAGAACTGGGGAAACCAGGATAATGACAGCAATGATTTTAAAAACAGCACCAATTCATTTTCTGTAAATGACGGTGAAGCTTATCCAAACCGCGATCTTGAAAGTAACGATGGTGATTTGGATGAGGCAGATGATATTGTTGACTATGACGAAAAACCCGAGGTAGAAAAGCCTGAGAAAGAAAGGGTAGGGAGCCATAGCCAATCAGAAGTTGACCAGCCTAACAAGAGCGCGGATACTTCATTCAGTGAACAAACTGATGTAACGCCACCGAATAAAAAGGAGTTCCCTTCGGTAGGGCCGGCCAAAACCGATTTTGAGAGCCGTCCGCATGGCCGTACAACTGGCCGTATGCTTGGTCATGAGCCCGGCACTGAAGGGATTTAATAATAGGAGGGTATAATCATGATTGATTATAGAAATGATGACCCTGCCCGCGGGCAGGGCAATATTAAAGGGGCAATGGGAAGCCATATTAGCGATAGCTATAACAACGCTGTTAGAAGGAATCCCTGCCTCGAAACTAAAGGTCCTCAAAAAATGCACTTTAGGGTTTTACATGAGGATGGCAGCCTGGCCGATCTCCCGGATCCAAACGTTGAGGGAGCAGGTGTTGGTGATGGCACAATAGGCCGTTAACAAACAAAAAAGGTGACCAAAATGGCCACCTTTTTTGTTTATCTTTTTATACTGAGCAATTAAGTAGTATAGCCCAGAATTTTTAATACCTGTTTACTGTTCTGCTCTTCGCCAAACACTTCAAAGTTAAAAGTTTCGTCCCTGTTGCGGCGAATGATCACATGCTTTGGTGATGGCAACAAGCAATGATGAATGCCACCGTAACCGCTTAATACTTCCTGGTAAGCACCTGTATTAAAGAAGCCTAAATATTGCACCTTACGGGTTTTAGGCATAAATACGCTGTTCATGTGTGCTTCCTGGTTGTAATAATCCTGCCCATCGCAGGTGATACCGCCAAGGTTTACACGCTCGTATTCTGAATCCCAGTTGTTAACCGGCAACAGGATGTATTTTTGGTTCAAAGCCCAAACATCAGGCAGGTTGGTAATAAACGAGCCATCAAGCATCAACCATCGTTCACGGTCGTTTTGTTGTTTACGGCCTAAAACTTTGTATAGGATGCCTGAAGCTTCGGCTACAGTGTATTTACCAAACTCGGTAATGATATCCGGCTCCATGGTGTCATGCTCGGCGCAGATCTCTTTGATCCGGCTTACAATTTCGTTGATCATGTACTCATAATCAAAATCGAAAACCAGTGAGTCTTTAAACGGCATACCGCCGCCAATATCAAGTGTATCCAGGTGCGGGTTAACCTTTTTAAACTTGCAGTAAAGGGTTACGTATTTTTCCAGCTCGTTCCAATAGTATGGTGTATCAGAGATACCCGAGTTGATGAAGAAATGCAATAGCTTAACCTGGAAGTTAGGGTTATCCTCAATTTTGTTATGATAAAAATCGATAACATCTTCCATCCGCACACCTAAACGCGAAGTATAAAACTGAGAGTCAGGCTGCTCTTCGGCCGCTATCCGGATACCCAGGTTACAAGGGGTATCCATCTCAATTTCATCATCGTAAAGGTTAAACTCCTCTTTATTATCCAATACCGGAATGATGTTTTTGAAACCATCATGCAGCATATCGATAATATAGGTTTTGTATTGGAAGGTTTTAAAACCGTTACATATTACTGTTATGTCCTTTGTCACGGTGCCTTTTTTCTCCAGGGCATCAATCATTGGCATATCAAATGCCGAAGATGTTTCCAGGTGGATCTCGTTTTTCAGGGCCTCTTCAACAATATGCCTGAAATGCGAGCTTTTGGTACAATAGCAGTATTTATAGCTGCCGCGATAATTATTTTTGATGATAGCCTGTTGAAACAGCAGTTTGGCCTGCTGGATCTTTTTGGATATCATAGGCAGATAAGTAAAGCGTAGGGGAGTACCGTACGTTTCAATCATCTCCATCAAATTTAGGTCCTGAAAGTATAGTTCATCGTCGATGATCTCAAAACCATCCTGTGGAAAGCCTACACTTAAGTCAAGAAATTCCTGGTAACTCTGCATCCTTAAAAATTTTGGGGCAAAAATGTAATTTTTAAACGGAATATCCGGCTATTTGTTAGGATAATTTTTATTGACAGAATGTAATGTTTTTGTAGTGAAAATAAGATGCTGTCTTAAGTGCTGTAACACAGTTTGTTCCAATCAAAAAATGACAGATATTTCGACATTTTTATTTGCCGGTTATTGATGTGCTGATATACACTTCAAATGCAGTAAAAAAGTGTGCGGAATTAAGACACGCGCAGCTATGCTACCGCGGCTTCCTTATTATACTTATTACGGTAATCAATAGGTGATATCCCGGTGATTTTTTTGAAAACCGTGCGGAACGCTTTGGCATCGGTATACCCAACATCATACATAACCTCATTGACGTTTTTGGGTGTACTTTCCAGCTGTTTTTTAGCCGCTTCAATTTTTACACGCTGGATGTACTCAACCGGGGTGTTGTTGGTAGCTTTTTTAAAGCGGCGTTCAAAATGCCTCCGGCCGATGGCATATTTTGATGAAAGGTCTTCAACCGAGATCTTCTCGGTAACATTATTTTCTATGTATTCCTGGGCTCGTTTTATCGGGTCGTCTTCATGCTTCTTTTGCCCGGTGAACATGGCGAAAGGTGATTGGCTTTTCCGGTCGATCTCCAATGCATAGATCTTGGCCGCCATAATGGCTATCTCCCGACCGGCGTATTTCTCAATCAACAGCAGTAGCAAGCTCCAGTAGGAGGTAGCTCCACCGCTTGAGTACAGCCCCTGTTGTTCGGTAACAATGCGCCCGTCAACCAGCGTCACTTCCGGGAACATGCTCCGGAATTTATCAGCAGTAATCCAATGGCTCGAGCATTCTTTGCCATTTAACAATCCGGTGGATGCCAGTATAAATGAACCTATACATAGGCTTGCTATTTCGGCACCGTTACGGTATTGGTTTATGATCCAGGGCACAAAATCCTGGTTTACTTTCACCGCGGTTTCCAGATCGCCACTTATGGCCGGGATGATCACGATATCGCTTTTCTGTAATTCGCCCAATAAAATATCGGGATGGACGGAAAACATGCCGCCATGTACTTTAATTTCCCTGGCGAGCCCAACCATATGTACATCAAACACTGGCTGCCTGCCCATTGATTGTAAAAAGTCGTTGGCACCGGTAAAAATAGTCCGGGCATCAACAATACTGGCCAAAACCGCTTCATTGGGTATCAGGATAGCAACATGTTTCATTTTATCGATAGTATAATTGGTTATCTTTAAATAAAGGTAGCGAATACCAAAGTCGCAATCAACCCCTTAATATGTCCATTTTGCACACTACATGATTTTGGCTTCCGGGATAACTTTGTATCGTCAACAAATCAATAATCACACACACAAAATAATATCATCATGAAACCAAAAACAATTAAAGCCCTGTACTGGATCTTTACCACGCTTTTTTTACTGGCAATGCTTGGCGATGCTTACGGAGGCATCACTATGCAGCAGGCCGGTAAAGATTCTTTAGCTAAACTTGGTTACCCCATGTACCTGCTGGTTATAATGGGTTCGGCAAAAATAGCCGGTGTGCTGGCCATAGCTCAAACAAAATACCGGGTGGTTAAAGAATGGGCATATTCGGGCTTTACCATCAGCTTTATCGGGGCGTTTTTATCATGGTTTGCCATTGGTGCAGGTGCTGCTATGCTTGTCCCGCCAGTGGTAATGTTAATTGTCATGTTTTTTACTTACTACTTATGGAAAAGGTATAAGCAGGTAAAAGACCTGCGCTTAACCAATACCAAACTTGCCGGGAATACCGAACTGGCTTAATCATATTAATTTAATTACTCAATCCCGGGTTTACTTGCTAAGCCCGGTTTGTTCATTTATATCATGCGCAAATTGGTAGTATCCTTAAATGTTACGCTGGATGGCTTTGTGGCAGCAGATGATGACAGCCTTGACTGGCACGCACCATACTGGACTGATGAAATAGCCGAAACAACAACAGAACTGCTTAGCCGGGCAGATACTATTTTATTGGGCAGGAATACCTACCAGGCCATGGCTGCCTACTGGCCCTTCCAGGCTAAAAGCATGAGCTTTCCCCGTACGGATATTGCTTATGCCGATATGATGAACAACTATCAAAAGGTGGTTATTTCCTCAACGATGAATGCTGTTTTGTGGAACAATTCTTTATTGCTTAAAGGCAATTTACGGGGAGAAATAGCGCATTTAAAAAAGCAGCATGGCCGCGATATTCTTACTTATGGAAGCGTCAGCTTAGTGAAAAAACTGGTGGTGGTGAATTTAGTTGATGAGTATCAGTTTTGGGTCCACCCGATAACCATAGGCAAGGGCAAATCGCTATTTAATAAGTTAAAGAATAACATGCCGTTAAAATTGGTGCGGCAGAAAGTTTTTTCATCGGGTGTTGTTTTGATGGTTTATCAAACACATCATTAACTTTGGCGGGCTTTATAGATCATGTTTTTACTGCTGACACACTGTTGTCAATAGTGTGTTACACCTTTGTATGAAAATATGTGATCTATTATGAACAGGGCCGACAGGTTGCTCAGGGTATTAGTGTTACTGCAAACCAGGGATGTGGTGTCCATTGAGCTGTTGAAGGCGCATTTTCATGTCAGTACACGCACGGCTTACCAGGATCTTGAAGCCTTAAAGCAACTTAAAATAACAGTAACATTTGAAGCCGAAAAAGGCTGTTTTGTTTTAGTTGCCAGCTGCCCCTCGCCGAATAATAGCGAGATCGTTTCTCAGCCGATGATGGTTATCCCTCCGGCCATAAAAAATGAGTTGTTATCAGTTATTCCACGCGAGGTAAATAACGATCCTCAAAATTCATCGTCATAGTTTACTTTGCCATTCGTCAGTCGCACATAATCCACCGACCCTGTACCCTGGAAGCGAAATAAAATCCCGATTATTTTAGCACGACTGATGCCTTTATCCACCGTGTAAACAGGTTTGTTATCAATAAAGATTTGGGCCTTGCCGCCATGTGATACTATTTTAAGCGGCACATCTTTTTCAAAATCAACCCCGAAAGCAGAAAGATCGTGCTTTTTGCCGGATACCTCGTAACCTGCAAAATACATATCCAGGTCAGATACGCAGCCTTTAGTGCTTAAAGGGACCCAGATAGCTGTACCTTTACACAAAATATAAATAGTGCTCAGGCGACAGGCAGCCGCGCCTTCATTATAGTTGTTTTTGACAGATGTTTCAAAAGTGAAATCGTTGCTGTAGATCTCCCCGAAATCTGTAACGTTGGCATAAACCACATAAGGAGGGGTGGGCTGCATGGCAATATTCCGCTCTTTGATCTTTTGGGGCGAGAGGGAAAGCTTACCATCTGCCATAGCATCCTTCTTTTCATAGTAAACCGGTACCGGTTGTTTTTCAACTATCGGCAACCAACCGTTTGATTCAACCAGCAGTTCGTGCTGTTTCACAATCTTGCCGCCAACAATGAGCTTGGCATAATAAAAATCGGGGAAGTAATAAATAGACGTATGCTGGCGGTCGTTTTTAGAAACGTTAACCCGCAGGTGCCTGTCCCATGATTGCTGGATAGCGACCGAATCGTAAGGAGATTTGCTGGCATCAAAGTCAAATACCACCGAGTTGGGCAATCCCGAAGTGATCACCTTTTTACTGCTGAAAGTATAATCTTTGGATACGATAGGTGGTTTCGGACGCTCGGTACGTGAAGCGATGATCACAACTAATAAAATGCCTACCAGCGTTAAAATGCCCAAAGCGTAAGGCATCGACCTGAAACTTTTTTTTACCGGCTTTGGTTTGGGTGGATCTTGCTCCCCTGGCCTGCCTACGGGGACAAATTGCATGCTGAATACCCTGAAGTTTTCATAACCCAAAAACTGCACCAGCGTATCCATGGTGTAGGTATTGGGCAGGCTGTCATATTTAACTTTACCCCAGATGCGCTTCAGCGTAACATGGCTTATAGACGCACCGGTTTTCTCCCTTATCTTTTCGCTTAGGTTTATAAAATCCTGGTTCTTCCAGGTGCTGCTATCGCCCCAGCCGGTGAAAGTCTCGTATTGTTTTATCAGTTCGGTAATAAGCAGTTCTTGTGCGGGCATATCCATTGGTCAAAAATAGCCGGTAAATGAGTTCAGATGTTATTTGTACAGGCTTGTACCAACTTGTACAGGCTGTGAATTGCTATAGCCTGGCTGGCAGGCTAATTTTAACAGCAATTAATAAACCTAAATATACCATAACCTAACCAACAATGAAACAAATAATAAGCAGGATCAGCACCTACATTTATGCTACAGTAATGTTTGTATTCGGGATCCAGCATTTTATGTATGCTGATTTCGTGGCAACGCTCGTGCCCGGCTGGATCCCCTTTCATCTTTTCTGGGTATACCTGACGGCTATTGCGCTTATAGCTGCTGCTGTAAGCATTTACGTTAACCTGTATGCCCAATGGGGCTGTTTTTTATTGGGATGTATGATATGGGTATTTATTTTAACTATACATATCCCGTTACTCATTAATAGTCATTTTGACGCCGGTAAAATAACCAACGCCCTGAAAGATACCGGGCTTGCGTCATGCGCATTTATACTTGCGGCCTTTTACGAGCGGGAGGGGTGATTAATATCAATATCATATGTAACATAAATGCGTTTGTTGTAGTCTCTTTACCATCAATCGGCACGTTATGAAGTTGAATTTTAAACACTTTTTTTTGTTAGCAGGGCTTACTGTTTTAGCCGCAGGGGAAACCTTTGCCCAGCAAACCAAAGCAGCTAATATTGATACCCTGGTACAAAGGGCTAATAGATTGGGTTTATTTAACGGTAATGTGCTGGTGGCAGATCGTGGAAAGATCATTTATAAAGCCGCCATAGGCTATGCTGATGCAGGCAAAACAATTAGCTTACAGATCAATATCGCTTCCATATTGGTTCGATAGCTAAAGAATTTAATGCTGTTGGTATCATGATGTTGCAGGAACAAGGCAAATTGAGCCTTGATGATAAGGTATCCAAATACCTGCCCCAGCTACCCGCCTGGGCCGATAAGATCAGGATCATTAACCTGTTGCAATACACAAGTGGCTTACCCGATGTGAAATGGAAGACTGTTAAAAGTGATGCCGATAATATGGCCGATTTAATGAAGGTTGATTCGCTTGATTTTGAGCCGGGTAAAAAATATGCTTATAATAACAATAACGTTTTTCTGCAGCGTCGCATTATCGAAAAAATAACTGGCCTTAGTTTTAAGCAATTTGTTGAAGATTATGAATTGAAGCCTGCCGGTATGAATACCGCTATCGTTGACCCTACGGAGCAGGATGCACTTGTTGCAAAATCATATGATAATAATGGGAAAGCGGATGGTTTGGTATATCCCATATCTGGCTGGACTGCCGTAACGCTCGATGATTTTTATGCCTGGGCTAACGCGATAGACAAGTTTAAGTTAATAAGCCCTGTTGCCACACGCGAGATCATTAATGGCATAAGCCCGGGCAGGCAATCGGGCCTTGGCGGTGGCAGTATGGATAACGACAAAATGATCAGCCATATCCACGATGGCACCTCTTTAAATTACCAGGCTTTATTGGTAAGTAAGGAGCCGCATGGCGTTACCATTATACTGATGACCAATAATAAGCAGGGAAATCTATACTCCATAGAAAAGTCGATTGAGTCGATTTTGGAAAACAAGCCTTATGTGCAGGTTAAAAGATCATTTTTGGATGAGTTTAGCACCAAACTTGATTTAATGAGCGGCGACCAGATCATCAGTTTCTACAATGATCTTAAAAATAAACGCAGGAGCGAGTACAGTTTTGATGACGAAAACACCTTAAACGAAACAGGCTATTATCTGATGAATAAAAAACGCTTGGCTGATGCTGTTACCATTTTTGAATATAATACCAAATTGTTCCCGAAATCGGGCAATGTGTTTGACAGTCTGGGCGAGGCCTACTATAATCAGGGTAATAAATCGTTAGCGCTGTTGAATTATAAAAAATCATTACAGCTCGATCCCGCAAATGATAATGCCAAAAAGATCATCACCGAACTGGATAAATAGGGTAGCCGCAGTAAAAATAAGGGTTTATTGACAGGCTGAATTGTTGCAAACACTTACCAACTCCTTTACATCCGTCTGTTAATGCCGGCTTGTTTTGTGCAGGCCGGCTAACAGATACGAATTGCCATCCACATTTTGGTTCCGGCAGCAATGGCAACGATAAACCACGTTGATCGTCCGAAACCAGGTTTATTTACTGCTGTGAAAATTTGTAAAACTTTTACAGCAGCATCTTGTTCAAATAACGTTTGCCGGATACTGCTCCTGTTGTACATTTTAGTTTAAAACTTATTGCATATTGAGCTGGCATATTTAAAAAGATGATTTAACTTTAAGGCGTTCTGTTTTGGTTATTTATTGCATATTTGAACCAAAACTGAACCAGATAATTTGAAAATATACAACCACTTATGCAGGAATTAGACCCCACCATTCTTCAAAAAGCAAACTCATGGCTTCAAGGAAATTATGATGCTGATGTAAAGCAGGAAATTCAAAAGTTAATTGACGATAAGGCTTTTACCGAACTAACAGATTCATTTTATCGCGATCTGGAATTTGGTACCGGAGGCCTTCGCGGTATCATGGGGCCAGGCTCGAACCGGATCAATAAATACACGATAGGTGCGGCTACACAGGGATTAGCTAATTACCTGAAAAAAACATACCCCGGCGAAAAGATCAAGGTAGCTATTGCTCATGACAGCCGTAATAACGCCGATTTGTTTTCGACTATTACAGCCGAAGTTTTTTCGGCCAATGATATTTATGTTTACTTTTTTAAGGCACTACGTCCAACTCCGGAGCTTTCATTTGCCGTACGTCATTTAGGTTGTAAAAGCGGTGTAATGCTTACAGCATCGCACAATCCTAAAGAGTACAATGGTTACAAGGCCTATGGAGCAGATGGCGGTCAGTTTGTTTCGCCGCATGATAAAGCTGTAATGGACGAGGTTGCCGCTATTAGCAGCGTTGATGAGATCAAGTTTAACCGTGTTGACGCCAATATCGAAGAAATAGGAGAGGAAATTGATGAGCTTTACCTGAGCAAGATCACCGAACTTTCTGTTTCACCCGATGCTATTGCACGTCAAAAAGATCTGAAAATTGTTTTTTCACCCATTCATGGAACGGGGATCACTTTAGTACCACAAGCCCTGAAAAGGTTTGGTTTTGAAAATGTGATTCTGGTTGAGGAGCAAATTACGCCCGATGGTAACTTCCCTACTGTAGTTTATCCAAATCCGGAGGAGAAAGAAGCATTAACACTTGCCCTTAAAAAGGCACAGGAAACTGATGCCGACCTGGTTTTGGCTACAGACCCTGACGCCGATCGTGTAGGTATCGCCGTAAAAAATACCGATGGTGAGTTTATTCTGCTTAACGGTAACCAAACCGGTGCAATGCTGATCAATTATTTGCTGAGTGCATGGGAAGAAAAAGGCAAGCTTACCGGTAAAGAGTATATTGTTAAAACCATTGTTACAACAAACCTTATCGAGCGTATAGCCGAAGCCAAAAATGTTACTTACTATAACACGCTTACAGGCTTTAAATATATCGGCGAGCTGATGACCCATTTTGAAGGCAAGCAAACCTTTATCGGCGGTGGTGAAGAAAGTTACGGTTACCTGATCGGCGAACTGGTAAGGGACAAAGATGCTGTGGTTTCAAGCGCCTTCATTGCCGAAATGACCGCTTATTACAAAGACAAAGGCAGCAGCCTGTTTGAAGCTTTGATTGATACTTATGTACAATATGGTTTTTACAAGGAGAAGCTGATCTCCCTGACCAAAAAAGGTAAAACCGGTGCTGAGGAGATCAAGGAAATGATGGAGAAATTCCGTACCAACCCTCCGGCTACTTTAGGCGGCTCAAAAGTAAGTACGCTTAAGGATTATGAAAAACGCGTAGAAACTGATTTGGCTACCAATACAAGCAAACCAATTGAATTGCCGGCTTCTGATGTTTTACAATTCATTACCGAAGACGGAAGTATAATTTCGGCCCGTCCTTCAGGCACAGAGCCTAAAATCAAGTTCTATTGCAGCGTAAATGGTAAACTTGACAGTAAGGAAGCTTATGCAGAGACAGATAAACAGCTTGATGCTAAAATTTCCTCAATTATGCAGGATCTTGGTGTTTAAGTATTTGTAATAACTACAAAAAATCCCGGCTAATATCATTAGCCGGGATTTTTTTATTTGTGACTTATCGGGAACTTCTTATTACATCGTTTTCCTGGGGCGCCGCGGTCTGTCACCTGCAGGCGATTGCTCATTACTGCTCCGGTAATTGCTTTGGCTGTTATAGCTTCGTGTATCGCTGGGCCTGTTACCACTGTTATTACGGTTGTTATTGTTTCCGTAACCGAATGACTTGCGTGGCGGCGGGGTTTTCTTAACAAAGTCGTCGTTTATTTTTACGCTTAATACACGATCGGCAATAGGGGTGCCGTCTAAAGCGATCACCGCGTTCTCGGCCCCGATGCGATCCTTCATTTCAAGAAAAGCGTATCCCTTGCATATTCTTGTTTTTTTATCGCGTACAATTTTAATCGTTTCCACATCGCCATGCGGACCTATCATTTTAACAAGTTCCAGCTCTGTCATTTCCAGAGGAAAGCCGCCTACAAATAATTTGACCATTTATAAATTGAGATTAAAGACGATAGATAACCACCGTATACAAATTTCGTTTGATTTTTTTTAAATAAAGGATGTTTTCGTGTTAAAACCAAAGTTTATTTTAATAATTCGGCCTCCGCGGGCCGCAAATGATGTAAAAGGGGCGTTTTGTGCCCATTTTAAATGTAAACAATCAATACAAAGCGGAAAACGACTTGTGTGCATCCTCAAGGATTACAGCTGGGTTTGTTTTGCTGCTTTTCGGTTTTCAAGCTGTTTGCTGCTGAATATATAGCAACTCCGGTCTCGGTTTTTTATCCATTAAAAAACAAAACTAAAACGCATTAGCAATGCTTCAAATCCATATATTTGAGAAGATAAACCTGGAATAATTATGCAATTATCCCAATTTATAACCTTTTTAGTTGCCGTTTTAATTGACTTATTGAGAATTTGATCTGCCAAAACCGTGTTTGATTAAATCTCTTATTAGCCATGTACATTACTGTTAAAAACCTTTACAACAAAAATGAAATACATCCTCTGTCTCCTGCTTTTTTCATTAATTAATTTTTCCGCAAATGCATTAATCGATACCAATACTTTACTTGAGGAGTTAAAAAACGAGATAGCGAAGAAAAATACATATGACGGCAGCAAAGACGTTAGGATCCAGAAATTAAAGGCATATCAATCAAAACTTTCGCCAACCAATTATGACGCAAGGTTTGATACCTGGGATAAGCTTTATACCGAATACAAATCGTACCAATTTGACTCGGCCTATGTTTATGTCGATAAAATGATATCGCTAAGCAAGGCAACGGGGAATAAAAAGAAAGAATATTATAGTTATGTTAAGATGGCTTTTATCCTCCTTTCATCTGGGATGTTTAACGAAACCTTTGATTATTTACATAAAGTAGATGTCAAAGCGTTAAGTAATGCTGATAAAGTGGACTATTATTTTTTTTTAGGCAGATGCAATTACGATCTGGCAAATTATAGCAATGACAAATATTTCAGTCCCGATTACGTTAAAGCCGGCAATAAATTCATTGATTCGGCTGTGTCATTTTGCGGCAATGATCACATAATGCATACTTATTTGCTTGGCTTGCAGGATTACCAGGAAAAGGATTACAAAGAGGGGCGGATAAGGTTCAGGAAATTACTTGAAAGGGATATGCCAATTACCATGCACCTGCGTGCAATGGTATCATGTTCGTTGGGGGCAATTTGTCTTGAAGATAATGAGCACGAGGAGGGCCTTAATTTGATGATCAGATCGGCAATAGCTGATATAAAGTCATCAACCCGCGAAACTGTTGCCCTGTATACCCTTGCCGAGCTGTTGTATAAGCAAGGTAATATCAAAGACGCTTACAGTTTTATCCAGTTGGCCAAAGCTGATGCCGACTTTTATGGCGCCCGTCAGCGTAAAATACAAATAGCGGCAATTTTACCCTTAATAGCTGCTGCTGAGCTTAATAATACAGAACATCAAAAAAACCGTTTCCTGGTATTTCTGCTGGTTATTACTGCACTCGCGTTGCTGGTAGTCTTCTTCCTGGTGATGATCGTTAAGCAATTAAAAAAACTAAAAATCAAAGAAGGTATAATTGAGGGGAAAAATGTGCAGCTAAACCACATTAACGGAAAATTAATTGAGGATGCAAAAATCAAGGAGGAGTATATAGGGCAATTTTTTAAAGCCATTTCTGGATATATTGTTAAGCTTGAAAACCTAAAAATCTCTATTGATGCCAAACTTTCGATGAAAAAGTATGATGCCATTCATACGTTTGTAGACAATATTGATATAAAAAAAGAAAGAGAAAATCTGTACTACAGCTTTGATCATATATTTTTGAAGATCTTCCCTAATTTCATTATGGTATTTAATGGCCTGTTTGCCGAAAAAGATCAGATCTGGCCCGAGGAAGATGAAGTATTAAATACTGATCTGCGCATATTCGCACTTATAAGGATGGGCATTGCGGATAATGAAACCATTGCCAAAATATTGGAGTATTCTGTTAATACAATTTACGTTTATAAGATGAGGATCAAAGCAAAATCACTGCACCCCGATCAGTTTGAACAACGTATTATGGATATTAAGGCTTTTGACTTTGATTAGTTTTTTAATAACAGCGTGCGATCAAAAAAACCTGTAAAGCAGATAATTTTATAGATTTTTTAGCATAAAAGTATTATAAATGTCTAAAAAAACATTATATTTTTTCTATGTAAAATTTATATAAGTTGTTGATTAGTAATTTTTTAAATAAAAAAAACATCGATAAAATTTATAAAAATAGTAAAATAAGCCATTTTCACCTTTCCCGGCAACTGTAATTTCTTTTCTGAGTTTATTTATAATTAAATTGCATTAGATTTTAACATGTAATAATTGTAAACAGTTACATTTTTAAACAACCAATTATTGTTAACCTTATCCTGTACTAACCTGCTATTTCACTTGGTACCGGAATGTTCTCATTGATTTGTGCTTATAATTCAGATTATTATCAAAAGTGATATTTGAATAATACGGGCATGCGTTGTACTGATGTACGTACTCATTATTATGGGTTAGAAACTAAACCCAAACAAAACCAATTTCAACTAAATCTCAAGTTTTATGCAAATTAAACATTTACTCAAAGTATGTTTCTTTGCTGTTTTTCTCTTTTCGATGGAGCCTGCTATGGCCCAGAATAAGGTGATAACAGGTAAAGTAACCGACAAAAAAGATGGGTCTCCATTAATTGGAGTATCGGTAGTAATAGCCGTAGGCGCACAGGGCGGCGCCATAACGGCTACAGACGGATCTTATAAAATCTCCGTTCCGGCAAACGCCCCAAGCCTTACGTTTACTTATGTTGGTTATCTTAATGCAACAGTGCCGCTAAACGGGCGCACCACTGTTGATGTGCAGCTTGCAGAGGCCAACAGGGCCCTGAACGAGGTTGTAGTAATAGGCTACGGCACCCAGAAAGTGAAAGATGCAACAGGATCGGTTGCCACATTAAGTACCAAAGACTTTAATAAAGGGGTTATTTCAACTCCCGACCAATTATTACAGGGCCGTATCTCAGGTGTTCAAGTTACCCCTTCGAGTGGTGAACCTGGCGCCGGTGCCGCAATCGCGATACGTGGTGCAGGGTCTATCCGTACAGGCGATGGCCCTTTGTACGTTATAGATGGTATTCCAATTGATAACAGCGGCGGTACGGCCGGTAGTTATGGCGTTGGTGCCGGTAACTCATCTGCACGTAACCCATTATCATTTTTAAACCCGGCCGATATTGAAAATATCTCGGTTTTGAAAGATGCATCTTCTGCTGCTATTTATGGTTCGCGTGGTGCAAATGGTGTAATTTTAATTACCACACGTAAAGGCCGTAAAGGTCAGGGGGTCCAGTTTTCATCAAATACAAGTGTTTCATCTACTGCAAAACGTTATGATGTACTTGGCCGGGACGCTTTTTTAAAGGCAGTTACAGATGTTGGTGCTAATGCAGCGCCTGCTGCCGATGGCGGTGTTGACTATGGCGGTAATACCGACTGGCAGAAACAGATTTTCCGCAGCCCGATATCGCAAAACTATAACCTGAGCCTTGGCGGTGCAAGCAAAGATAATACCGGCAGCTTCCGTGCATCTTTCGGCTATGATGATCAACAAGGTATCGTAAAAAAATCGAGTTTAAAACGTTTGAACGGACGTATCAATGCTTCGCAATCTTTCCTGAACGACAGGCTTAAGTTTGATTTACAATCAACTTATTCAAATGTAAAAGATCAGTTTGCCCCGGTTACCAATAATGCCGGTTTTAACGGAAGCTTAATCGGTGCCGCAATACAACTAAATCCTACAGCCCCGGTATATGATGCCCAGGGAAGGTATTTTAACTTAAACGGCTATAATGATGCGGGCTATCCAAATGGTAATAGCTTCAGAAACCCGGTATCATTATTAAACCAGATAGACGACCGCGATAACATTAACAGGTTCCTGAACAATTTTACGGTTACCTTAAAGTTATTTGCAGGCATTTCCTACAAGGGTAACTTCGGTGCGGATATATCAAGGGGAGTAAGGAAAACTTACTATGATCCTAAAATTGTTGGGTATACCGATGCAATAGGGATCAAGCAAGTAAACTACCCTTCACCAACAGGTAACGGTACGGCTATTGTCACCCATAACGAGGTATCGAATTACACAACAGAACATACCTTAAACTACGACAAAAAGTGGAGGGACGGTAGTTCGATCACTGCTTTGGCAGGTTATTCATACCAAACTTTTAAAAACTTTGCCCGCAATGAATTTGGTTTCGGAACTTCTACCGCAGGAGTGCTGGTTAAAAATTATGACGATTTTAAAACCCACCTGCCTTACCCGGTTGGTGATAGCTCAAGTTACAAGCTGCAATCATACTTTGCACGTGTAAATTATTCATATAAAGATCGGTATATTATAACAGGTACTATCCGCCGAGACGGTTCATCGCGTTTTGGTGATAATCATAAATACGGTAATTTCCCGGCTGTTGCGGTTAAATGGCGTATCACCAATGAAGAATTTATGACTAAGGGCGGTTTATTTGATGATTTGAGCCTAAGATTAAACTATGGTAAAACGGGTAACCAGGAAATTCCTGATTTAGGTTCACAAAACCTTTGGCAATATTTGAATTTTCCAGGTACTGCAACTGCGCTTTTGCACCAGAATAACCCTGATCTAAAATGGCAATCAAACATCACTTATGGAGCCGGGTTGGATTTCTCGATCATAAACGGACGTTTGAATGGTTCGGTTGATTATTTTCATAAATCTATAAGAGATCTGTTGTTCCGCCAGGATCTTCCTCAACCAACGGCCGCACCACAGCTTTATAAAAACCTTGATGGTGATGTTATAAACCAAGGTGTTGAAGTTGGTTTAAATTTTGCTGCTGTACAGGGTAAAGATTTTTCATGGGATGTTGCATATAACATGACATTTATCAGCAATACCCTTAAAAACTTTAAAAACTATATCGTTACCGGTAATATTGACGGCCAGGGCCTTTCAGGTGCTTACGCTCAGCTTATTACTAATGGTGTGCCTTTGTACACCTTCAATATGCCAAACTATGCAGGTTTAGATAAAAATGGTTTCGGTATTTATCCGCAAGGCATTGACGTACCTTCATTACAAGGCAGCCCTAACCCTAAATTTACAGCCAGCTTAACCAACAACTTTAATTATAAAAACTGGAGCTTCAGCTTTTTCCTTAATGCTGCAACTGGCTTTTACATTTATAACAACACCGCCAACGCCTTTTTTTACAAAGGCAACCTGCTTAGCGGTCGTAACGTAACTAAAGATGTAGCTGCAACCAATGAAAGTCCGCTAAACTCGGGCGAGGTATCTACCCGCTTCCTTGAAAAAGGCGATTTCTTAAGGTTAAGTAATGCTACCTTAGGATACACCTTCCCAATTAAGTCAAACGCGATTAAAACGTTAAGAGTATCACTTACAGGGCAAAATTTGTTCCTGATCACAAATTATTCAGGATTAGATCCTGAAGTTAACACAGATAAACAACGAAACGACGTGGCTTCAAAGGGTATCGATTATACCTCTTATCCTAAAGCCCGTGTATTTACTTTAGGTGTAAACGCAAGTTTTTAACAACATGAAAATGAAAAAAATTACATCACAGGCGGCTATCGGTTGCCTTGCTTTGATGATCGCAAGCGGTTGCGCGAAACTGAACGAAAAAACATATGGGTCAAAATACGTAGATAATAACCCTACCGGATCTGCCGCCGAGCTTAACGGTGTGTACTCACAGCTTTACGGCCAAACAGACCAGGCAAATACATATGCTTTGCAAGAGCATCCAACAGATGAGATGATGGGGCCAACCCGCGGCACCGACTGGGGCGATTTTGGCACCTGGCGCAAATTACACACCCATACCTGGACACCTATCCATAACCAGGTTAATGATACCTGGGATCAGCTGAATATAGGTGTGTTCCGCGCAACACAGGTTATAAATAAAGCTACTGATAATAATATCAAAGCTCAGGCCAGTTTCCTAAGGGCTTACTTTATGTTCCAGGTAGTTGATTTGTACGGGCAACAGCCGTTTCGTGACCCTGATGCGCCAACCTCATCTATTCCAACAGTTATGAGCCGCTCGGAAGCTACAGCTTTCATGATCAAAGATCTGGAATTTGCAGAAGCCAACCTTCTCGCAACAACAGCTAACATTGGTGTGGCCAACAAGGCAGCGGCCGATGCGCTTTTAGCTAAAGTTTATTTGAACAAAGCTGTTTATACTTCTACTACAGTTGGTGGCCCGTTCACATTTGCTAAGGCAGATATGGATAAAGTTATTGAATACGCCAATAAGGTAACCAATGCAGGATATACATTGGAACCGGCCGGCAAGTATTTTCAGGATTTTGCATGGGATAACTCAGAGAAATCTCACGGCAATATATTTGGATTTTACAATACCGAAACCTCTGCCCCCGCGTCAGCTAAAAACCGTTGGAGAATGGGATTGCACTATAACCAAACACCCGATGGCTGGAACGGATTTACAACACTGGCCGATTTCTATAAATCGTTTGAAGCAACAGACGAACGTCGTGGTGTAGATTATCCGGGACTGACAGATAAAGTTGGGTTAAGGGCAGGTTTTGCCGTTGGCCAACAGTATGGTCCTGGTCATAAGGCTTTAACACAGCGCAGCGGTAAACCGTTGGTGTTTACAGAGGACGTTAACCTCAATTTCTCAACCGAAGCCCAGGGCATCAGGGTATTCAAATACTTCCCTCAGCCCAAAGCCGATAACACAGTTAATGACGACAACTCATCAAATGACTATGTTCTTTTACGTTATGCCGACGTAATGCTGGAAAAAGCAGAAGCTATTTTACGCGGTGGTACTGATCCGTCTGGTCAAACAGCTTTACAGATCGTTAATTTGATCCGTACGCCTCGCGGTGCTACTGCCCTGGCTACAGTTGATTTAACATCCATGCTTGCCGAACGCGGCCGCGAGCTTTACTGGGAAGGCTGGAGAAGGAATGACCTGATCCGCTTTGAAAAATTTAACGATCCGGTTGATCAGCGCCCGGCTAAAACAGATAAAACCAAAACTGTTTATCCAATACCACAACGCGCAATTGATACCAACCCTAACCTTAAACAAAACGCAGGTTATTAATATTTGAGATTTATTTGATTGAAAGGAACGTAGCGGAAAATTCCGCTACGTTTGTTTTATCTCTGATTATATGCTTCCAAAACTACCCCTGTTTACTTTTTTTGCCGCTTTCGTTATTTTATGCTCATGTAATGGTGGTAACAAAAACACTTTGTTTACCCTGCAGGATAATGAAGCCATTGGCATCAATTTCATTAACCAACTAAATGATCAGGACCGTACCAATGTTTTCACCTTTCGTAACTATTACAATGGCGGTGGTGTAGCCATCGGTGATATTAACAATGATGGCTTAAACGATGTTTACCTGACATCAAACATGGGAGGTAACCAGCTTTATATCAATAAAGACAATTGGAAATTTGAGAACATAACCGATAAGGCAGGGGTTAAAGGCACTAAGTATTGGAGCACCGGGGCAACCATGGTGGATATCAATGGCGACGGATGGCTTGATATTTATGTTTGTCATAGCGGCAACGCCCGTGGCAACGAAAAAGGCAATGAACTGTTCATTAACCAGCATAATGGTACGTTTAAGGAAGAAGCCCAAAAGTATGGCCTGGTAGATAATGGATTATCAACCCAGGCAATATTTTTTGACTATGATAACGATGGCGACCTTGATTGCTTTGTATTAAACAATTCTTTCCGGCCGATAGAATCATTTGATTTTAGTAAAAACCTGCGTGCCGTGGTTGACGAACTGGGCGGCGCACGTTTGTACCGTAATGACGGCGGCCATTTCACTAACGTTACTAAAGAGGCTGGTATCTATTCAAGCGATATCGGTTTTGGTTTAGGTGTTTCTGTAGCCGATATAAATCAGGATGGCTATCCCGATATTTATGTTTCCAATGATTTTTTTGAACGCGATTACCTGTATATCAATCAAAAAAACGGAACATTTAAAGAAGATATTCAAAATGAAACCGGCCATTTGAGCCTGGCATCAATGGGATCGGACATTGCCGACGTGAATAACGATGGGCAGTACGATATCTTTACTACAGAGATGCTGCCCGAAGGAGATCAGCGTTTGAAAAAGATGACCTCGTTCGAATCGTACGATGTTATCAAAGCAAAACAGCGGGATGGTTATTATAATCAATACATGCAAAACTGCCTTCAGGTTCGCAATGGCGATGGCACCTTCTCCGAAACTGCATTTTATTCGGGAGTGGCTGCAACTGACTGGAGCTGGGGTGCCCTGATGTTTGATATGGATAATGATGGATGGAAGGACATATTTGTATCAAACGGGATCTACAAAGACCTTACTGACCAGGATTATATCGAATTTTTAGGCAATCGCGACAACATGGCCAAGATTGCCGAGGGCAGAAAGAAATTTGATTATAAAGATTTTACTGATAAGATGGTTTCGACCCCTGTATCTAATTATGCATATCTGAATAATCACAACCTTACGTTCACCAACAAATCAGCCAGCTTTGGTTTAGATAAACCTGGCTTTAGCAACGGGTCATCCTATGCCGATTTAGATAATGACGGAGATAATGATCTCATTATAAATAACGAAAACGCCCCTGTTTCTTTTTTTAAAAACAACGCCGAAAAAAATGGCAATTACCACATCCAGCTAAAATTAAAAGGAACGGGATTGAATACATTCGGGATAGGCACTACAGTAAAAGTGTTTATGAAAGGTAGTTCACTAATTTATTATAACCAGCCTACGCGGGGCTTTCAAAGCTGCACATCGCCCAATTTACTCACTATTGGTACAGGTAAATACAACTCGATTGATTCGGTACAGGTAATATGGCCGGGCAATAATTACCAGTTGCTAAAAAACGTAAGCGCGAATAAGGTTTACACTGTTAAACAAGCCGATGCCAACTTGAAATACAACTGGACAAAGCCTGTTGTGAAAACACTGTTTACTGATGTAACTCATTCAATATTTGACAGTATCCCTAAGCATAAAGAGGATGATTTTATCGATTTTGATAATGAGCGCCTGATGCTCCAGATGTTATCTACCGAAAACCCATATATGGCAACCGGCGATGTTAACGGCGACGGGCTTACTGATTTTTACTTCGGCAGCTCAAAAAATGGCGTCGCAAATATTTATATCCAGCAAAAGAATGGACGGTTTAAACAAACCATTCCACAAGATTTTGAAAAGCAGGAATACCTTGAAAATGCAGGTGCTGTTTTTGGCGATTTTGATGGCGATGGTGATCAGGACCTGATAGTAGGAGTAGGAGGTAACGCCGATGAGGCCGGAAATCCGATCTATAGCCCGCGTTTTTTTGTGAACGATGGAAAAGGGAATTTTCACCGGGACCCTGAAAGGGCATTGCATGCTGCCGTTAATGCTTCGGTAATTGTTTCTGCCGATTATGACGGCGACGGTAAACCCGACCTTTTTGTTGGGGGCAGAAGCGTGCCCGGTCTTTATGGATGTTCACCTCAGTCGTTTGTTTTTCATAACGATGGCAACGGGCATTTCACCGATGTTTCGAAAACTGTATTAGGTGCCGATACAAAATTAGGGATGGTAACTGCTGCAAAATGGGCTGATATTGATAATAATGGGTCGCCCGATTTGATAGTAACCGGTAACTGGATGGGTATCAGGATCTTTAAAAACAACAAAGGGGGATTTACTGAGGATAACCAACTGGCCAACTACAAAGGTTGGTGGGGCAGCCTGGAAGTGGCCGATGTAGATGGTAACGGTACGCTTGATATTATTGGCGGTAACATTGGTCTTAATTCAAAATTCAGGGCATCGTTTGATCAGCCGATGGAAATTCATGTGAAGGATTTTGATAATAATGGAACCAAAGAATGTGTAACTTCCATGTATAAAAGTGATGGCATAAACTATGTTTTTCATATGAAGCCGGATCTGGTGGGGCAGATGCCTATCCTGAAAAAGCGCTTTCTGCGCTATATCGACTATGCAGGTAAACCATTTGATGAGGTGTTTACAGCCGACATGCTTGATGGCGCCGAAATCCATCAAATGAACTTTCTTTCGTCGGCGGTGTTTTTAAATAAAGGCGGCAAATTTGTTTGCAAACCATTGCCTGCGGATGTCCAACTATCCATGGTAAATACAATTTTGTGTGCGGATATTGATAATACTGGTATTAAAAAAATCATATTAGGGGGCAACTTTTATGGCTTTAAGCCTGAAGTCGGCAGGCTTGATGCCAACCGCGGCCTTGTTTATCAATACACAAAAAATGGGTTTACTTATTTCCCGGCAGCCAAAACGGGCCTGAATTTAAACGGGCAGGTACGCTCATCGGCAGTTATTAAAAATGCGACGGGTAAAAATTATTACCTGTTTGGCATTAATGACGAACCGCTTAAAGCTTATGAACTACGTTAACACCAATTTAATGCTGTTTACCAAATATATTTTAAGATATCTCCCTGCTTTGTTTTGCATTGGTGTGGCAGGCTTATTTTCCTGTAAGCATAAAAAGGCAGGGGAGGGAATATTTAAATTGCTCCCGGCAAATGAAACAGGAGTAAACTTTGTAAATAAAAATATTGTATCCGATTCGGTTAATATTTTAGATTACCTGTATTTCTACAATGGGGCCGGTGTAGCCGCTGCCGATTTTAACAATGACGGCCTGCCTGATCTTTATTTTGTATCAAACCAGGGGCCCAACAAACTTTACCTTAACAAAGGAGGGATGAAGTTTGAGGATATTACCGATAGAGCGGCTGTTGCCGGTACAGGTAATTGGAAAACCGGCGTAACGATAGTTGATATCAACGGCGATGGGTTTAAGGATATTTATGTGAGTGTGGTATCGGGTTATAAAACTTTTAAAGGCAAAAACCAGCTTTATATCAATAATGGAAATTTAACTTTTACCGAAAGTGCCGCTAAATACGGGCTCGATTTTGCAGGTCTTTCCACCCAGGCTTCATTTTTCGATTATGACAAGGATGGCGACCTGGACATGTTCCTGCTTACATCCTCAGTTCATAGCAACGATACCTACGGTGATTCTACGCAACGCTTTAAATACAGTCATGATGCGGGCGATCATCTTTTTAGGAATGATCACGGGCATTTTACAGATGTAACGGCCGGTGCAGGAATTTATTCGGCCCCGATTGGCTATGGCTTGGGAGTAAGCGTGGGCGATTTAAACAATGATGGTTGGGATGACATCTATGTAAGTAACGACTTTTTTGAGCAGGACTATTACTACCTCAATCAGCATAACGGCACTTTTAAAGAGGAACTAAAGAAAGCTTTCGGCCACACCAGCTTGTTCTCGATGGGAAATACCATTAGCGATATCAACCAGGACGGTCATCTGGATGTGCTTAGCACTGATATGCTTCCTGAAGAGATGAAAGTGCTCCGTTCAACCATTAACGACGAGCCGCTGGATATTTACAACCAGGAAGTCAATGCAGGGTTTTATTATCAGTATTCAAAAAACTGCCTGCAGTTAAATGTGGGCAATGGCAACAAGTTTGTTGATTTGAGTTTGTATAGCGGGGTTTCGGCTACAGACTGGACATGGTCGCCATTGGTGCAGGACTTTGATATGGATGGGAGGAAAGACATGTTCTTCTCCAACGGCATTAAACGCCGGCTTAATGATATGGATTATCTGAAATATCTTGGAGATCCTATGGTTATGCAAGCCTACAAGGAGAACCGGGTTTTTGACAAGGATAAGATCAACAAAATGCCCGAAGGCGGTGTACACAACTATTTTTATCATGCTGAGGACAAGCTGAAATTTACCGATGCATCTTCGGGTAATGACATGCAAGAGCCTTCCATCTCGGCTGGGTCTGTTGCTGTTGATTTAGATAATGACGGCGATCTTGATATCGTGACCAATAATATGGATGAACCGGCATTTATCTACAATAATACTACGATGGAAGGCCATAAAGAAAACAAGCCAACTTATCTTAAATACACTGCAAAATATAATCTTTTAAACCGTGATGGCATCGGCACAAAGCTTTTCCTTAAGTCGAAAGATCATGTAGATCACCAGGAAATACAAACCAGCAACGCTTACGAAAGCAATTTAAATAACGAGCTGCTTTTTACATTTGCCCCTGATGATAAACCTGAATCACTGTTAGTAGTGTGGCCTGATAACAGTTACGAGCTGATCAAAGATTTTAGGCCTGGTCAGAAAACGATTTTAAGGTATAACCCACAGATAGTTGATAGCCGCAAATCGGTGTCTGAAGTTATAGATGCATTCATCAGCAATAAAAAACAGTTTGATTACAAGTCAATAAAGTCTACGCTCCTTGCTAACGTTAAAACTTTTGATACTCCTGATTTCAATTACTACTCCCTTTTGCCGCATACCTATTTACAACATACCCCTGCTATTGCTGTAGCCGATGTTGATAATGATGGCATTGATGATATTTATGTAGGCGGGATTGCCGATGAGGAAAAGTATATACTTGCCGGTGATAAGTCAGGAAGCTTTACAAAAATAAAAGTGCCCTTGTTTGATCAGTATAAAAATACAGCCGACGAGCAGGCAACATGGGCCGATGTAAATAATGATGGCAAGCCCGATCTGATCGTCGTTAGTGCCAACCACCCATTCCTGGAAACGGAGAAATTAGTACAGCCCAGGTTATACCTCAATAAAGGCAATTTTCAGTTTGAATATCAGCCATTACCCAAACTCAATTATCAGGCATCAAAAATCACGATGTTTGATTTTAATGGCGATGGTTTAAGTGATATATTATTTACAAGTGCTGTTTCATTTAAGGATTATACGGCAGTTGTCCCATCTTCGGTATTGATAAATAGAGGCGGCGGTAAGTTTGAAATAAGCAATAACAAAGCTTACGACGAGATTACTAAGCTGCAATATGTTACAAATATTACCTCTGCCGATATTGATGGCAACGGCAAGCCTGACCTGCTGATTGCTGCAGAATGGCAGCCGGTTCATATTTTCCTGAATGATGGGAAAAGATTAAATCGCTTTTCGTCGCCCGTTTTAGATAAAGAGAAAGGTTGGTGGCAGTCGGCCATGATAGCCGATGTTAATGGCGATGGCAAAGCCGATCTTATAGCCGGTAACTGGGGATTGAATAATAAATATAACGTTACTGCCGATCAGCCGCTTTATGCCTACAATACCGATTTAGATAAGGATGGCAAGAACGACCTGATCCTCTCGTATTTTTATAAAGAACTATACTACCCGTTCCGCCCGAAAAATGATCTAGAACAGGAGTTGCCGTACCTTAAAAAGGAATGGCTCAGTTACCAAAAAATGGCCGACAAAACCACCGCCGAAATATTTAAAGATAAGTTAGACGATAATAACCGATTGAGCGTAAATCAGTTTAATAGTATTTTCGTGAGCGATGTAATGCATGCCACTTCGGTTACTGCACTGCCTTATCTATATCAGCAGGCCCCGGTTAAGTCAATATTAAAGGGAGACAATGGCGATATACTATTGAATGGTAACTTTTGGGGGGTAGTGCCTTACGAAGGTAAATACGACGCGCTTGGCCTGGTAAACCTGCATTACAATAAACAGCAAAAACAATTTGATACCCCGACTTATCTTTTAAATAGCGATATCAATTCACAGGAAATTACCTATCTGGCGCATGTTAAAATCATGAATGCTAATGCTTTCCTCGCTGTTACTTATGATGGAAGGCTGATATTATTAAGTAATTAAGCCAGGATCACAATATCGGATAATATATTTTAGTGATCCATTTAGATGTGTCTTTTTGCGCCTGTCTGTCTGTAACAAGCGATTGAAAAGGCATAGCAGGTGATATCAGCCTGTGATCTTTCATATAGATCTTTATTTGTGCCAGGGCATTGTTAACAGTGTTTTGCCCGCCTCTAACATCAGCTACTAACAAATTACCACCCTTAGGTATATTGTTTATGCTTGTTTTTTGAGAAGGGGTGATCCTTTTGTTTATCGGCAGGGCAATGGTTACCTGGTATTCTTGATCATCTGTTTGGGTAACATTAAGCATAGGGGAATTTGTTTGTTTGGCACCCTGGTTTCCTGCCTGCTGTTGTAATATTTTTACAGTATCATAAATGACTTGTGAAGAGGGGTATTCCTGCTGGGTATTAGCGGAAACAAGTAAAACGGTATCCTTAGCATGGTTCAGGTAGATCTTATAGCCATAAGTGTTTCTTTCATCCTCAAGAAAATGTTTAAGGCTTAATAAAATTTCAGCAACTTGATTTTCTGCATTTTTAGTTTTGAAATAATTAACTATCCGCGATGAAAAACCTGTATCGCTTTCGGCAATTGCATCCCATTTAACATTAACAGAGCCTTCGGCATCGGCAAAATAGATTATTTCACCATTAAAGCTCTCGTTATCTTTTTGCAGTTTAAAATAAACAGCAGTATTGGTCATTTGATCAATACTGACCCTGGTACCTTTAAAACCATATTGATCGTTACTTATTTTACTGCCCGGCCACCATTTATCCCACCCGCTTTTTGTGGTCAAAAACTTTGCAGTAATAACATCAGAAGCATCAATTGATATATGTTGTGCTATGACAGGTTTTTCGGGTAGTAAAATATAAGCTGCTGCAGCAATAACTACAAAAGCAGCAAAAACAATAAAAAAGATCTTCTTCATTCAGTTTATAAAAACACAGATAACAGGGGGCTATAAATTTAATAATATCGGGTGGATTATTGGTGTCTTTTACATAAAAACTCTGCTTTTTTATGTAAATAAAAAAAGAGGTGTCACAGGTTAAAAAACTCAAAAAACATGCGGTAGCATGCCAAAAAAAGCCTATATTGGCTGTTGATCAATTGAAAAAGCGGCAGATTTTACCTACAGATCTGCCTGTTTTTTAACCTATTTTACATTTTATGAGATCCTTTTTATTTTGCCTTACCGGAGTATTGTTTTTATTTGCATCCTGTAAAAAGCCCGACTATGAAAAAGTAATCCACGACCCCGAACTTTATCGCCAAACTGTTAAAAAGCTTAATGATATTGTGCTGGAAAACAACTTCCCGCCTGTTACGGCTTCCCGTAATTATGCATATGCCAATATAGCTGCATATGAAGTAATAGCCTCCGGTGATCCTGAACATTTTAAATCATTAGCCGGGCAAATCAAGCATTTACCGGCTATACCCAAAGCATCAAAAGATACCGCTGTTGATTACCAGTTTGCTTCATTACTTGCCTTTTGCACGGTTGGCAACGCGGTAACGTTTCCGGAAGGCAGTATGGATCAATATGTTGATGAGCTTAAAAAGAAAGCTAAAGATGCTGGTATGCCGTCAAATCTGTTTGAGGGCTCAGTAAACTACGCTGGTAAAGTAGCCAAATTTATATTGAAGTGGAGCAAAGGCGATCACTATGCGCAAACCCGTTCGGCAAGTAAATATACTGTGAAACAGCAGGATGGCCGCTGGATTCCTACTCCGCCAATGTACGCCCAGGCGCTGGAAGCGCATTGGGGCGAGATCAGGCCGATGGTGCTGGACTCTACGGCTCAGTTTATACCACCAGATCCACCAACTTTTAATGTTAAAGATCATAACAGTCCATTTTATAAACAGGCGCTTGAGGTAAAACAAATTGTTGACAGCCTAACCAAAGAACAAAAACACCAGGCCGACTTTTGGGATGATAATGCCTTTAAACTGAATGTAGTTGGTCATGCTTCGTTCGCAACCAAAAAGTTTTCGCCGGGAGGGCATTGGATGAATATTACTGCTATCGGCACAAGAAACAAAAAATATGATTTTGGCACCACTGTAAGCATTTATACGGAAACAGCTATTGCCATGTTTGATGGTTTTATCAATTGCTGGTACCTGAAATATCGTTCAAATTATGTCAGGCCAGAAACTATAATTACAAAATATATTGATGCCGACTGGCGCCCATATATCCAAACGCCGCCATTTCCGGAATATAGCAGCGGACATGCTGTGATATCTTCGGCTGCCGCCGAAGTGCTTACTAACGGGGTAGGTGATGACTTTGCTTATACAGATTCTTCAGAAATGGAATTTGGGATCGAACCCCTTTCGTTTAAGTCATTCCGGGAGGCTGCAAAATCGGCTGCCATGTCGAGAGTAATGGGGGGTATTCATTTTAAAAATGCCTGTATCATAGGCAATAAGCAGGGAGCCGAAATAGGGCAGCTGGTTATCAAAAAGCTGCAATTAAAGATTAAGTAATATTTAAAATTTAAAGCATTGATTTTGAATAAGATATTAAAGTTTGGTTTGTTTTTTACTTTGTTGGTCCCCGTAGTGTCAGATGCACAAAGCATTGATCCATGGAAAGTTAAAGCGGATAAAATTGATCCGGCTAACTATTACGGGATTACGGTGGCTAATGGGATGATCGGGATTGTATCAGCACCCGAACCTTTCAAGGTTAAAAATGTAGTACTGGCTGGCGCATATGATCTGTATGGCCGTGGACGGGTAAGCAATTTCCTGAACAGTTTTAACTTGCTTAACATGTATCTTGAAATTGATGGTAAGCGCATCGATGCCAAAAATATCAGCAATTTTAGGCAGGAACTGGATATGCAGCACGCTGCATTCACTACCTCTTTTGATTATGCCGACAAAGCAACGATAAAATACACCTACTATTCCCTTCGTCAATTGCCATTTACGGTTTTGATGGATGTTTCGGTAACAGCAAAACAGGCCATCAACATCACATCGGCCAGCGTAATGGAAGCTCCTGACGCGCTTAAAGAAGTGCAGAATTATTATAATGAAATTGACCGCCCGCATGTAACCATCAGTTTGCTTACTTCTACCGCAAAAAGCCCTACGGGCAAAATGCAACTATGCGCGTCTACCTCGTTTTTATTCAGTGAACCACACGGACAAGAGCCGCGCATTATCCACGAAATGTGGGATAACAACATGCACCTGATGAAATTCAGCAAGGCGATAGCCGCTGGGCAAACTTATAATTATGCGGTTACGGGCTCATGTATAACGTCGGCCCACCATGCCGACCCGCTGAATGAAGCTGAGCGTCTCACCATTTTTGCAAAACTGGAAGGCCGTGACAGGTTGATCAAATTTCACAACAAAGCCTGGGATGACCTGTGGACAAGCGATATCCAGATAGAAGGCGATGACCAGTCGCAGCAGGATGTTCATAGCATGTTATATCATTTATACTCATTTTCGAGGGCAGGTACAGCATATTCACCTTCACCCATGGGGCTTTCGGGTTTGGGTTATAACGGTCACGTTTTTTGGGATTGCGATGTTTGGATGTATCCGGCCATGCTGGTTTTGCATCCAGAAATAGCGAAATCAATGGTCGAATACCGGTTTGAGCGATTGGATGCCGCCCGGAAAAATGCATTTTCGCATGGTTATAAAGGGGCAATGTTTCCCTGGGAAAGTGCCGACAGTGGCGTAGAAGAAACGCCGGTTTGGGCGCTGAGTGGTCCGTTTGAGCACCATATCACCGCCTGTGTAGCTTTGGCCGCATGGAATTATTATTGCGTAACTCAGGATAAACAGTGGTTAAAAGAAAAAGGCTGGCCGATCCTTTCTGCCACTGCCGATTTTTGGGCAAGCCGGGTGGAGCGTAACGGTGCCGGTCATTATGATATTAAAAACGTAGTTGCGGCCGATGAATGGGCTGAAAATATCGACAATAATGCTTTTACCAATGCAGCCGCGAAAGCAAACTTGTTAAATGCGACAGCCGCCGCCAAAATTTTAGGTGAAAAAGCCGATGCCGATTGGGTAAACGTTGCCCAAAATATCCCGATCCTGAAATTAGATAATGGCGTAACCCGCGAGCATGCATCTTACAACGGAGAGGGGATCAAACAGGCAGATGTGAACTTGCTGGCTTATCCGCTAAAAACAATAACCGATCCGGCACAGATAAAAAAAGATCTTGAATACTACGAAACCCGTGTGCCCAACGAAGGCACCCCGGCCATGACACAAGCTGTTTTCGCCTTATTGTACTCGCGTTTGGGTAATGGCGATAAGGCATTTCACTTTTTTAAAGATGCTTACGAACCTAACCTCAACCCACCATTCCGTGTAATTGCCGAAACCAAAGGCGGAACCAATCCATATTTTGCCACAGGGGCTGGGGGAATTATTCAGAGTCTGTTGATGGGTTTTGGTGGTTTGGATATTACGCCAACCGGTATTATACAGGTAAAAAGCAAGTTACCCGCTAACTGGAAATCATTGAAGATTACAGGTGTTGGGATGAATAAGGCTACTTATACGATAAAGTAAATAATAAAAATGTCATTGCGTAGCGCGGCAATAGCACGAAAGCATACCCGCCTTGTATAGCATACGGTTGCTTCGTCGTTCCTCCTCGCAATAGCTAAAGACTTACGAAGTTTTCGAAACTTCGTAAGTCTTTAGCTATTTAGGGATTCCACATGCTGAGCGGATATGCAAGGCGTAAACTAAGCATGTGGAATATTAAAACCAATTATCTATGACAAAATTAAAAATGGGTGTCATGCTGAGCCAGTCGAAGCATGGCGGGCAGGCCTCTGCGCACGACCCTTCGACAGGCTCAGGGTGACAGGCCCTTTTTGTTCAATGTCATTTCATCTTCCGAGTCAGATGATTTTAAAACTCAACATAGCCTAATAACCTGGATAAAATCAATTCTGAACCTCCGCCGGTGTTTTTTCCAATTGCTCGGTATCGATATGGTACCTATTCACCAGATGCAGTAGTACCCCGTTGGTCCAGCCAAAGCCATCCTGTAAGGGGTATTCGCCGCCGCCGGCGGTTAATTGAGTATCAACTACATTATACTTTTCAAGCAATTTGCCGGTTTGCTTAAATACCCGGATGTTGAGCTTAAGCCATCGGGTGGCAATTTCTTTAGCCAGTGTATTATAGTTATATTTTTCAAGGCCATCTATAGCCATATATTGCAACGGGGCCCAACCGTTGGGGGCATCCCATTGCTGACCGGAAAAGTTTTGTGTAGTAACCAGTCCGCCGGGTTTTAGAAAGTTATTCTTAAGGCCATCGGCTACTAAGCGGGCCTGCTCATCGCTGGCAATTTTAAACTCCAGCGGAAACTCGCCGGCAAGTGTTTCCACTTCGGATTGTTTCTTCAACTGCCAGTTATAATCATCAAACCAGCCTGTTTTTTGGTTCCAGCAGTATTTCAGGATAGCGGCCTTACGGCTGTTTGCCCTGTATTTGTACATTTTAGCAAGCTTGGCATTGGGGAGTTGGTTCAGGCTGCGGGCGATGGTCATTTCCAAATTATATAATAAACAATTCAGGTCAACAGGGATAATATCAGTGGTTTGTATGGTTGGTAGCTTACCCGATGCATCAAACCAGCGTGTGCTGAAATCCCAGCCCGAAGCTGCGGCAGCCCGAATATTGCGGTAAAATTGCGCGGGCGGTTGTTTGGTTTCTTTGGCCGCATCAACATCTTTTATGTATGACTCTTCTCGCGGTTCATCGCTTTCGTCCCAATAGCGGTTCAACACAATGCCATCGGGCATGCGTACAACCCGGTGTGCTGCTTCATTGACCTTTATCGCTTCCCAGCCATGCATCCAATATTCATATTCTTTGATCAACTGCGGCCTGAAATGTACCAGCACTTTCTCTCCCTCAATTTTCGCTAATAAGTTTACCATCATGGCAAAAAAAGGCGGTTGCGAACGGGTAAGATAATAGCTGCGGTTGCCGTTGGGGATAAATCCGTATTTATCAATGAGGTAAGCAAAGTTTTCGACCATGTTGTGGATCACTTTAACCTGGTGGCTTTCCTGTAAACCAAGCATGGTAAAGTACGAGTCCCAATAGTAAATTTCCCTGAACCTGCCGCCCGGTACAATGTAAGGGTTAGGTAATGCAAGGGCTGATGAGAAAGGCTTTGCTTCATCTGGGCGGCGTTGTAATACCTGCCACAAAGTATCAATATGTTTGCGAATGCCGGCCGAGATATCAGTTTGGAAATTGTTATGTGATACAGGTACATTGAAATTAGCCGATACAAATGCCTGCAGGTTAAACCCGGGCTTATCTTTTTGCTCGTTATAAGCTTTCATGATCAGGGCCGGATCCTGCTTCGGTACAGCATCAACAAAAGTTTTATTGTCAGGGAAAATAGTTGAAGTTTGAACTGCCTCAAACAAGCCCGGGAACTGCTGCCGTGGCGTAGCAGTTTGAGAGTTAGCCCGTAATACGAAGAATAAAAATGTGAGTAAAAGAAGTTTTCTCATCGGCTTAAAATTATACCTTTTTGCAGGATAGGTAATTGGTTTATAACAGGATATAAATTTACTATTTTTGAAAAGAAAATAACTGGTATCTGCTTTGTTTTCAATGTTTTTTGTGCGATATTATTGCGGAGAGATATGGATATCAGGAATATCAACCAATTTAAAACAAAACACATAAGCCACTCATTATGATGAACTTTTTACGGAAGGGAAGTATTCTGTTTTCGTTATTATTTGCCCAGTTATGTTACGGCCAGTCGACTGCAAATAAGCTGCCATCGTGGGCATTTGGCGGGTTTGCCCGGCCTGCAAATATTAACCCGATCATATCGCCGGATACTACGTCCCGTTTCCTTGACCCTATGAGTAATAAGCAGGTTCAGTGGGAGGCAAATGACACTTTTAATCCGGCGGCAACCCTAAAAGGCAACAAAATAATAGTGATGTACAGGGCAGAGGACCTTTACGGTATAGGCATTGGCTTTCGTACCTCACGTGTAGGGTACGCTGAAAGTAACGATGGCATCAATTTTACCCGGAGGAAAGCCCCTGTTCTTTATCCTGACAATGACATCGCTAAAAAATATGAATGGCCCGGTGGCTGTGAAGATCCCCGTGTAGCCGTTACCCCCGAAGGTACCTACGTTGTTTTTTATACGGAATGGAACCGCGATTTACCAAGATTAGGTGTAGCTACTTCAAAAGACCTGATCCACTGGAAAAAGCACGGGCCGATATTTGAAACAGCCTACCATGGCAAGTTCTTCAATATCGCCAGTAAATCGGCATCTATACTAACCCAGGTAGTTAATGGCAAGCAGGTGGTTATTAAAACCAACGGAAAATATTGGCTGTATTGGGGCGAACATCATGTGTACGCTGCAACCTCAACAAATTTGGTGGACTGGTCGCCGGTGGTTGATAATAAAGGAGAGTTAAAAGAACTCATGTCACCGCGAGATGGCTATTTCGATAGCGATTTAACCGAATGCGGCCCACCCGCGTTGATGACTAAAAACGGTGTGATCCTGTTTTATAATGGCAAAAACAAACCGGGCGCAGGCGGGGACACCAGGTTCAACGCCAATTCATACTGCGCAGGGCAGGCCTTATTTGATGCAAAAGATCCTGCCAAGTTCAAAGCACGACTTGATATTCCGTTCCTGAGGCCGATGGAGCCTTTTGAGAAAAGCGGCCAATATATTAACGGAACAGTTTTTATTGAAGGAATGGTTTATTTTAAAAAGAAGTGGTTCCTGTACTATGGCTGTGCCGATTCGCGGGTGGCAGTGGCTGTATATGATCCGGCAAAGCCATCGCCCCCGGATCCAATAGATTAGGTTATCTGGTGTTAAATAAAAAAATATGAATTAAAACTTTTGGTTGTATTAGCCAAAGTATTATCTTCAGTGTTAAAATATTTAATATGCTTTATATTCTTGTTTCTGCCGCGGTTATTCTTTTTATTACTCACGTATTTTTGTTATTTACTTCATTTTCAAATGCGAGCCTGATCTCTTCAAGATATTTTTACTCGCATTTAACACTTTGGCTTACAGGTTTATCTGTTTTTGCTTTGGCTACATTGTATAGCGGCTCAAATCAGTCGGGCTTTCTTGATTATTTTGATACCTGGATGAGGAGATCATATATCCTGCTGTTTACTTTTGGTCTGTCGTTGGTTGCGCATTGTCTTGTTACCTTTTTAGTGCTGCCGTTATTACGAAAATCAAAAGCCTGATCGTAATTATAGAGAAAGAAGCGACAATTATTCACACGAAATTAGTACGGTTCTGAAACTAATTCAAGAGGTCGAGCAGGTCATCCTTTGAAAGTGAACTGGTAACGGTGCTATCGGGCTTGATCAGGGTATTGGCAATATCCTTTTTTGATTGCTGCATCACCATGATCTTTTCTTCGATAGTGCCGGGACAAATCAATCGCACAGCCACAATTTTTTTATCCTGGCCTATGCGGTGACAACGGTCTATGGCCTGGTTTTCGACAGCCGGGTTCCACCAGGGATCAACGAGATAAACGTAATCAGCTTCTGTCAAATTAAGCCCGGTACCGCCTGCTTTAAGGCTGATAAGAAATACCCTGATGCCGGGATCATTTTGAAACTCGTTAACCACTTGCTCGCGTTTACGGGTTTGACCGGTGAGGTATGAAAAGCGGATATCACGGGAACTTAATTCCTTGCGGATGAGGTCAAGCATTGAAACAAATTGCGAAAATATGAGGATCTTATGCTGATGTTTTTTACTCTCTATCTCTTCAATCAGCATCTCCAGCTTGGCCGATGCATCGCCCGGCATTTTTTCGCCTTTGATCAACATCGGCGAATCACAGATCTGCCTTAGTTTATTCAGCCCTTTCAATACGTTCATCGAGCTTTTTTTCAGTTCCTCGTTTGTTGTGGCCGAAATGTACTCCCTAAACTCCTTTTCGTACGAATCGTAGATATGACGCTGTTCCTGTTTCATTTCGCAATACAACACCATTTCTGTTTTTTCGGGAAGTTCGGCAGCTACCTGCTGTTTGGTACGCCTGAGAATGAAGGGTTTTACTTTTTCCTGTAGCTCGGCCGCGCGTTTACTGCCCTTGAACTTATCGATAGGAACAGCGTAAATATCTTTAAAGTACTGTTTGCTTCCTAACAAGCCCGGGCAGGCAAATGAGAGTTGACCATAAAGGTCGAATGTGTTATTTTCGATAGGGGTACCTGTTATGGTGATCTTATTACGCGATTTTAGCAACCGTACAGCCTTGTAGCGTTGCGATTCGGGATTCTTGATATTCTGCGATTCATCAAGGAAAACATAGTTGAAATTAAAATCCTTCAGGAAATTAATATCCGACAGTAAAGTACCGTAGGAGGTAAGCACGATCTCGTATTGGTGCAGGTGTTTGGTGTGTTTAAGCCGCTCGGCACCGTAAATGGTATGAATGCTGATAGATGGTGCAAATTTTTGCACTTCCTGCTGCCAGTTAAACAGGAGCGAGGTAGGTACAACAATAAGGTTGGTATTGTTTTCAGCCTTATGCCGTTGCAAAAGTATAAAAGCAATAACCTGGATGCTTTTACCCAAACCCATATCATCGGCAAGGCAGCCCCCAAAATTCAGGTTATCCAGAAAGTTTAACCAGTTCAAGCCCTGGTGCTGATAGGCACGAAGCGTTCCGTTTAATTCCGGAGGCACCAATACTTCATTAATAATTTCGGTGCCAGTAAGTTTCCTATTGTATACGGCAAGCTCATTTCGTACGTCCTCATCCAGCATTTCCTCATCATAATATTGCTGTATGGCTGTATAATTACTCTTTGAGGTGTGCAGGGTATCGTCATCAGAGATCTCGCCCGAATTAAAATAGTGGGTGAATTTCTCTATCCATTCGGCAGGTAAAATTCCCTGTGTACCATCATCAAGCCGTACATATTTGTTTTTGTTTTTTACAGCCTGATGCACCTGTTTTAACGACGCTCTTTTTTTGCCGAATTTTAAATCGATAACCGTATTGAACCAGTTGATCCCGCTCACTACATTGATAGTGATCTTTACTTTATGAGGGTTTAGCTTATTGCCCTCCAGTTCGTTAAAGCCAAGTATTTCGATGTTATGTTTATGCCATTCTTCAAATACATTCAAAAACCACTCTTCATCCAAAAAGTGCTTTTTATGCAGGTAGAAATAATCCAGGTCATTATCCAGTTGTTCGTTAAAATAGGGGTGTTGTTTTACAAGCAGGGCGGTAAAGGCTATTTCCTCATTGTCGCGGCGTTTAACCATAAACTGGTTACCTTTTTCGTCGGTGCCGTAGATCTGCCTTTGTGTGCGGATAGGGATCTCAGCCTCACCGTAACGCATCACTGGGATGATCATAACATGTGCCCCAAAATCCGACAGGTAAATGATCTTTTCGGCGGGCTGATCAAAGCCCTCTTTCTTTATTTGTTCCTGTGTTGCAGGTTTAATGTAGGTATAATCTATATGAAGCTTGTTTTCCAGCTTGTTAAGCAGGTGTGATTTCAACTCAGCAAACTTACTTTTATGCACCTGTAAACTGCCCTGTTTCTTTTTCAGCAGGTCGATTACATTTAAAACCTGCAAACTTTCAACAAGATAAAGCGTGTTGCCCGTACTGATAAAATAGGTATACTTAATATCAAGATCCTTTACATCATATAACAAGCCATCTATATTAAAAATACCATGTATCTCATAAAACTCATCCCAGGTATTCACTTTCAGTTCCAGGTTGCTTTTTAAGCTTTTAACTTGTACCGGGCTTACGGAAGTTGCTGTTACTTTATCAGATACACCGTTGTCATGCGCGTAAAAACTGTACGCCATAGGATTGCTAACGATAGCCTTTAGTGCTGCGATATCGGCTGTAGTTCTTTGGGTATTAATATGATTTTGAAACTTGTGTACCCCGGTAAAAAATTTGAGCTGTTGTGCATCATTAGTTTCCCAGATCAGGTCTAACGGCGCTATGGGCAACAACGGGTTCTTGATCTTTCCATCTTTAGTGCTTTGGGCTGCGTATAGTTCAACAAATAAATATTTATAGTATTTATGCTGTTTTAGTACTATACAGGTTGTTTTATCGGCATCGTCGCCGGGTTGTTCAATTGGTTCCGCGTTATCATTAACAATGATATTTTGCAGGTTAGCGAGGCTCTCTTTGGTAACGGCGGTTAAAGTTGCCGAACGGGGAATGATCTCAAAACTTTTAGATTGTGATCTGATCTCAAAGAACTTGTCGAGATCAGGTTCTTCTTCCAAACCATAATCGGCCGCTGCTTTTTTTAATTTTTTATGCCTTAACTGGTCATCAAAAAACACCCGCAGCTCATCCCGTTGTATGATGGCCGATAGTACCTGCGCCTGGTGTTCGCACAGTTTATTGCCTGTAGCATGGCATCCGCATGAAAGTGCCAGTTGCCCTTCATTGCTGGTAACAATTACCTCGGGGAAGGCAACTGTGCCCGATTGATTGGTAAAAGCCCCATGGTTAATTTCCAGGTGTTTGGCCAGTATTTGCCTGTAACTTTGTGAATCAAAATAAATACTTACAGCAGCGTGATGAGCGATAACACTTTCGCTTAGGTCGGTGATAGTTGCACCTTTAATGATGATGTTATGGTTGCTTTCGCCTTCCTGGTAGCTGATTATCCTGATCACTCTTGCTTAAATGTGTTGCCCGGTAAATATCATAACAATTATGGGAAACACTATAATTGCCAATGCATTTTCATAAACTATGTAACAATTACGTTCTTCATCAATTATTTACCTTTAGTAAATCTATCTGTCATAATTTTACTGTTTAGTTTAGTACTATGAAGTATCCGAAATTCTTATTGCATCTGTTCATATTAGCGCTCTCTTTTTGTTTTTATGCCTGCCATACCGTTACGGGGAACAAGCAAACCTCCGGCAATGAACAGGTTAATATGCACAGTGCTTATGACGATAGTACGCTTAACCGTCATATCCTGCCGGTTTTAATGCCTTATAACCGCATTATTGATCCGGCCGGAACAGTGATATCATTTGGCGATGCTGCTGATGAAAACCACAGCATGGATGTAAGATTAATACCCGGGACTAAGTTTATTGCCGTTGAAGACCGGTATGGTATCACCATAATTGATACAACCGTAAAAAAGGTAACCACCCGCTGGACCTACAAACAAGATACACGCTATCGCGGACTGACGAGCACCTATTCGGGTTTAAAAGTTGTAAATATTGCCGGTCAAACTCAAATATACTGGAGCGCTGCGGCCGGTAAGGGCAAAGATTCAAAATCGTGTGTTTTCCAGGCGATATGGAAAGATGGCAATATCAGTATACAAAACACTTTCAGTTTTAAAGCTGAAGGTGAATCGCCGCTGGCCTTACCTAACGATTTGGCTATTAATAAAGAAAACGGCGTAAATTATTTATATGTGGTCTTAAACGGAAATAACCAGCTGGTAAAGATCAATTTAACAGATAGCAAAACCGTTTGGACAAGATCAACAGGAGTTGCTCCTTATGGTATTACCATAGCAAAGGATAAAATATTTTTGACCAACTGGGCCGGGCCGAAAGCTATTGATACATTGAAGCGTGAAACAGCCGGCGTACCTTATGGCAAGGCTTACATAGATCCCAAAACCGGGGCAACGGCGCAGGGGACAGTAATGGTCATGGATTTGGCTAAGGGCGATGTGATCAAAGAAATTACTGTTGGTCTGCACCCCAATGCCATTATCAATAGTACCGATGAAGCTTTTGTTTATGTCGCAAATGGCAACAGCGATATGGTATCGGTAATTTCCACGAGCTCGCTGCAAAATATAGCTGCAATTGATGTTAAATTAAACCCGGGCAAAAAAAGTTATATAGGTGATACGCCAAATGCTTTAGCTATAAATGCTGATGGCTCCATACTTTACGTTGCCAATGGTTTAGATAACGCCGTTGCTGTAGTAAAACTGGGCAGTAAAACATCACTTAAAGGAACAGGTGGTAATGAAGTAAAAGGCTTTATCCCAACAGAAGCATATCCCGGCGGTTTGGCTGTTGACGGTAATAATTTATTTGTAACCAATCTGGAAGGAGAGGGCTCAAGAATAGGCACGGATGAAATAGGTAAAGGCAATTTAAAAGGTGATCTGCCAGCCGGTGCTGATGTTACTGCTTACAACTCGCACCACTTAAAGGCTACAGTTTCAGTGATAAGTATTCCGGGCGATGCTTTATTAAAACAATATACTCAAAAGGTTCAAAACCTGAACCTGAGTTTCCGTCAGCAAATAGCGCAATTATTGCCCCGCAAAAACATTGCACCAAAACCAATTCCCGAGCGTATCGGTGAGCCTTCGGTTTTTAATCATGTGCTTTATATCATCAAAGAAAACCGGACCTACGACCAGGTTTTAGGCGATATGCCGGAAGGTGACGGCAATAAGTCGCTTTGTATTTATGGCGATAGCATTACACCCAATCAGCATGATTTAGCGCGCAATTTTTTGCTGCTTGATAATTATTACGCTTCCGGCAAATGCTCTGCCGAAGGGCATCAGTGGACTGACGCTGCTATGGTTACCGATTATGTTGAAAAAAGTGTACGTTCATGGTTTAGAAGCTATCCGCACGTGCAGGAAGATGCGCTGGTTTATGATGGTAACGGTTTTATTTGGAATAATGCCGCTGATCATGGCAAAACAGTAAGAGTTTATGGGGAAGCCTGCGCCGTGCATTTTGATGATAAATTGAGCTGGAGCGATATTTATAATAATTATACAGCAGGAAAACCCTTTGCATTTAAAAACACCAGCACGATATCGCGCGTGAGGCCGATGTTGTCGCAGAATTTTCCGGGATCTGATGAACACAAGATCAATGAACAGTTAAGGGCCTCTGCCTTTATCAAAGAACTGCATGAATATGAGCAAAAGCCCGGCGACCAGTTGCCACAATTGATGATCATGGCGCTATCGGCCGATCACACGGTAGGCACCCGGCCCGGCTTCCCGACACCTGATGCTATGGTGGCAGATAACGATTTGGCGCTTGGCCGTATTGTTGAAGCAGTTTCAAAAAGCCGTTTCTGGAAAAATACGGTAATATTTGTCACCGAAGATGATTCACAGGCAGGGTGGGACCACGTTTCAGCTTACCGTACTACAGGGTTCGTGATTAGCCCTTATAGCCGGCTGCAACATAAAGTAAGTAAAAACTATAACCAGACCTGTATCGTGCGTTCTATTGAGCAAATACTGGGCTTACCTCCAATGAATATCATTGACGCTACCGCACTGCCCATGTTTGATTGCTTTACCAGCAAGCCATCACTATATACATACACCAGTTTAAAAAACAAGGTGCCACTTAATAAAATCAGCCAGCCTTTTTCTTCGCTTAAAGGCCCTGCTTTGCATTTTGCACAGCTGTCATCAAGGCCCGAATATGATCACATTGATGGGGGAAATGACGATGTAATGAACAGGATCTTATGGTTTGCCGCTAAAGGCAAAAAAGCTTATCCTGCCAAGCTGGCCGGGAAAGATGAAGATGATGACTGATTAAATTAGTTCGCTATAATCTCAATAATTTATAACGCTTGTCATATAATACTGGCCGCATAACATCTGCTTATGTTATGTGACAAGTGTTTTGTACGTGTCTGGGAAGGTGCTGGGAATTATTCTGTTTGATTATCAAATCCTTAAAGCAACAAACCCCTAAGGTTACATACGTAAAAATACGTTAAAAACATCTCGAAAATACCGTGAAAATACGGGGGCTCGTGTTCTCGATATTGCCTTATCTTTATTGTAACCTCATCAACGCCTGCAAGCGATTAATCAAACAATTTTACAACCTAACCAAAAAGATTATGAAAATTTCAGCGCTTGATGAAAGTGGCGAACCAGTTGACTGGTGGTTTATTTACAAAGTTCCACAACTTGATGGAGGTGTGGGCAACGACAAGGCTACGGGGTATGAGTATGTTTATTATGACTCCACCATCGATGCAAATACCGATGCCCGAAAAAGAATAATTGAAAAATCTCCTAATGTTCTGAACAGCGACAAGGGCGCGCTTAACCTCACAATGGAAGCGGTGTTCAAAAATTTCAAAACGCCTGCTCCAACCACCGGATGGATCCTTTACAACGATGAGATGCCCGAAAGCCTCAATAAACATGACGATGGCACCAGGGGGCATACCAAAGGGGTATTGGCATTTGACACCGAATCTGAAACCGCTTTCTGGTTGCTGCACTCATGGCCAAAATTTATGGAGCCGGGAGCAGAGAAAGATCCAACTCCCAAATATGGGCAAACATACTTATGTATTTCATTAGATTTAAAAACTGCGAATGCTATTGCCAAGCAAATGCTGACCCACCAGGAGCCGCAGATATACGATTTTAGAACTGCCAATTTGCCTCCGACGGCTGATCTATTCACACTAACACAACCATTGAAAAACCACCCGGATCCCCTCGGTGATTCAATTGATTTAAAATCCATTGGTGGCCTGGAATTTAAAGTTATAGCTAAGAACAGGGAATGGAATAAAGATTTTTGGAATGAATTAGTAGGTGACGTTTTAAAAGATGATCTGGATGTTGAAACATGGATCCGTGGCCCTATCCCGCCTATTGCAGATAGCGATGGTATTCATAAAACTTTTGACATTAAGTATATTAACTTGGGCTTTATGGGCGCACATTGGGCCTGGCCCGAAACAAATGACCACGCCAAATGGGGAGTTACCTTACATGACCCATGGATTTGCGTTGGCGATATTAACCGCATGATCTCACAACGAAAACGCGGAGGAGGGACTATTGCGTTTAAGAATCAAACCTTGTGGTCGGGACTTTCTAAAACAAGTTTGCTTTTGGCGCCTCCTGGGCATAACAGGACTGAAGCTCATGTCCTGATCCAAAAAACACATCACCTTCACGCGGAAGCACCACCAAGAACCCCGCCGGTATAAAAAATCACAAACTATTCTTTTCGATACAGGTACTGTTTTTACAAGGCCTGTATCGAAAGAATTGAATACATAGTAGAACACCGATGACATAATAAAAATTAAAGTCATGCTGAACTTGTTTCAGCACCCTACTCGCTAAGCGGCCATGCTAAGCAAAGCGGCCACCTGTCCTATGGGGTGCCGAAATAAATTCGGCATGGCGGTAGGCATATGTCATCTTTCCTTCAGAGGCCGCGGATTTTAATTCCTCAGCAGGACAGCTTCTTTACTAAATTATGCTGGATCATTTCTGAAACCTCGAAAAAGGTCATCAGCTTTTGCTGCTCGATACCTGCCTCAGCCAGTTCATTTATTTTTTCAACGCTCAGTTCAATATGCGGTATGGAGCTGAGGGCCAAGGCCGAAAGTGATAAATAATGCTGGCGCCTGTCGTTCGGATTGATGCTTATTTGTATCAGCCCGCGTTTTTCCAGATCAAAAACAATCACAGCCGTGCGCGATTTATCAATCTGAAGAAGCTCTGAAAGCCTGTTTTGTGTAATCTGCTTTTCCTCAACGGCAAGCGTTAATAGTGCTTCAAAGTGGTGATCGAGCTCAAAAGGAGACAGCTCGTTTAAGATCATTTTTGTGTATAGGTAGTTGATCTTTTTCAGTCGTTTTGATATCAATTGTACATTTTTCATATGCTTTTATGATAATAAGTCAATTCCCTTTATTAATTCGTTTCGCGTGATGATTCGTGTTCGGCACGTGCTTCCGCGATATCATACTCCAGTTCAGGATCGATATTCTGTGCCTCAACTTTCTTTGCTTTTTCCATCAACTCTTCATGATGGGCCTGCAAATAGGCCAGTTGCTTTTTTCCGTAGGAGAACCGGGTAAGCAGCACAAAGAGCACCGGCACAACAAAAATGGATATGGTTGATGACGCTATCATGCCCCCCAGCACCGTAACCCCTATGGTATTTCGCGATTCGGCACCTGCACCTGTAGCCAATACCAGTGGTAATACTCCTAAAATAAATGCTAAAGATGTCATGATGATGGGCCGTAAACGCAGGCGTACAGCCTCCAGTGTTGATTTAATCAGTTCTTCGCCCCGGTCAACCCTTAGTTTGGCAAACTCTACAATAAGAATGGCGTTTTTGGCCGATAAGCCTATCAGCGTTATCAAACCTATCTGTGCGTAAACGTTGTTAGTTATTGTTGGTGTAACAGATAGCGCAACTATGGCCCCAAATGCGCTGATTGGAACGGCAAGCATCACCGAAAAAGGCACCGACCAGCTTTCATACAATGCGGCGAGGAACAGGAATACAAAAATGATAGAGAATAGAAATATGTAAACTGTAATGGAGCCTGCTTTTATCTCCTCATAGCTTAAGCCCGAAAATTCATACGTGTAGCCGCGGGGTAACGTCTTGGCGGCCAGTTGCTTTAATGCCTCGATAATTTGGCCGCTGCTGTATCCCGGCGGGATGGCACCGTCAACCTCTGCCGAACGAAAAATGTTAAAGTGGGTGATCAACGGTGCGGCGACAATTGGCTTGTAGCTGATAACCGTACTTAGCGGCAACATCTGTCCCGCCGAATTGCGTACGTAATATTTGTTAATATCGGATACAAGCGCACGATAGGAGGTATCTGCCTGAACCACTACGTGATAGGTGCGGTTATATAGTGTGAAATTGTTTACAAACAAACTCCCCATATAAGCCTGCATTGTCGAAAATACATCCGAAATATTGATGCCCAGTTTTTCACATTTCTCCCTGTCGACATTTAATTCATAGCTTGGCGTATGCGCCGAAAAATAGCTGTAAGCACCTGCTGTTGCGGGTTCCTTTTTGGCGGCTGCTACAAATTTTTTCACTGTTTTTTCAAAGGCATAAATATCGTCGGTGGTATTCCCCTGTTCTATCTGCATGCTAAAACCGGCGGCCTGGCCTATGCCACGAATGGGTGGAGGCTGTGCAACAACTACGTTGGCATTCTTGATCCCGGCTTTGGCAATTTTCTGTTTAATTACATTCATTAAACCCGGGACCCTGGTATCGGGAGTTGTGCGGTCATCCCAGGGCGTAAGCATGCAAAACATGGAGCCGTTGTTTGAGTTAGCCCCGCCATTGAGGATATTAAACCCGGAAATAGCCGTGTAGTGCAAGATGCCTGGGGTTGATGCCACAATTTTCATCAATTTGGTCATCACATTAACAGACTGAATTGTTGACGATGCCTCCGGTAACTGATAAGTGATATATAACCTGCCACCATCTTCGGACGGTACAAAGCCAGAGGGTTTTATCTTAAACAGGATGTAGGTACCGGCGCAAATACATGCCAGCACGATGATAACATAGCGGGCTCCTTTTATGCAGCGTTTTACACTGTCGGCGTAGCTGAATGACATTTTCTCAAACATCCTGTTAAATGCATTGAAAAATCGGTCCAGCCAGTTTTGCTTTTGACCATTTACTTTACTGGGGCGCAGTAACAGCGTGCACAATGCCGGGGTTAAGGAAAGCGCAACAAAGGCAGACAGCATAACGGATATAGCAATGGTAATAGCAAATTGCTGATACAATCGCCCGACTATTCCCGGTATAAAGCCAACCGGCACAAATACCGACGCAAGGATAAGCGCGATGGCAATTACCGGTGCCGAAATCTCCTTCATGGCATGGTAAGTAGCCTCCTTTGGCGACATCCCTTTTTCGTCAATATAATGCTGTACAGCCTCCACCACTATAATGGCGTCATCAACTACAATCCCAATAGCCAGCACAAAGCCAAACATGGTAAGTGTATTTATGGTAAACCCCAATGGTATAAAAAAGCAAAATGTAGCCAGTATAGATACCGGGATAGCCATAATGGGGATCAAGGTTGACCGCCAGTTTTGCAGGAACAGGAACACTACTATGGCTACCAGTCCCAATGCTTTAAGCAATGTGCCAACTACTTCCTGCATCGAAACCTTGATAATGGTTATTGACTCAAATGGTACTACATAATCAACATCGCTCGGAAAAGATTTTTTAAGCTTCGCCAATGCTGCGTATACATTTTCGGCTGTTTGTAGTGCGTTGCTCCCGGGCGACTGGTATACCTGGATGGTAGATGCACGGTTACCATCGATAAACGCGTTGCTTGAAAAAGTAAATTTACCCAGTTCAACCCTCGCCACATCTTTCAGCCGCACAAGCTGGCCGGTACCCGGAATGCTTTTGATGATGATGTTTTCGTATTCTGTAGCTTTATTCAGCATACCATTAACCAATATCCCGGTTTCATAAACCTGCGATGATGATTGCGGAGGTGCACCTACAGCGCCTGCCGCAACATACATGTTTTGCGAGGACAGTGAGCTGGTAACATCGGCTGGCGTAAGATTATAGGATGCCATTTTATTGGGATTGAGCCATATGCGCATACTGAAATTATCTGTACGTGCAGATACATCGCCGACACCCGGTACACGTAATATGGCATCCTCAATAAATGTATTGGTATAGTTATCTAAAAAGGTGATATTATGAGTATGCTTTGGCGAGTAAATACCTATCATCATCAATTGATCGGGGTTACTGGCACGTACCGTTAAGCCCAGCTTGCTCACAACTGAGGGCAATAACGGCGAGGCGATCCCTACACGGTTTTGTACGTTAAGTGCCGCGATATGCACATTGGTGCCAATTTTAAAAGTAACCCTGATGCTCATGCCGCCACTGTTGGTATTGGTACTGGTCATGTATTCCATGCCCGGTGTTCCGTTTACCTGCTCCTCGATGGGAGTGGCGACTGTTTGCTCAACGGTTTGCGCGTCGGCACCGGTGTATGATCCGTTAACCGAAACACTTGGCGGTGAAATGTTCGGGTATTGGTCAACAGCCAGGTTAAACAGGCATATCAGCCCTGAAATCATCAATACTATAGATATAACGATTGCAGTGACCGGCCTTTTTATAAATGTATTTGCGATCATCGTTATTCAGTTTTATGTAACTCGCGGGATTTTTCAATCTCGTATTCCAGTTCAGGATCAATATTCTGGGCTTCAACTTTCCTGGCCTTTTCCTTCAGGCTTTCACTGTGGGCCTGCAGGTATTCGAGCTTCTCTTTACCATATGAAAAGCGGGTTATCACCACAAACAGCACCGGTACAATAAATATGGCTATGGTTGATGCGGCAAGCATGCCGCCAAGTACGGTATAGCCAATAGTTTGCCGGGCTACTGCTCCGGCCCCGGTAGCCAGCACCAATGGCAATATACCTAATATAAATGCCAGTGATGTCATGACAATTGGCCTTAAACGGAGGCTCACGGCTTCGAGCGTGGATTTGATGAGTTCCTCACCCTGGTCAACCCGTACTTTTGCAAACTCCACAATAAGGATGGCATTTTTTGCTGCAAGACCTATCAGGGTTATCAATCCTATCTGCGCGTAGACGTTATTGGTGAGGCCCGGAACCATTACAAGCGCCAGGATAGCACCTAAAGCTCCTATCGGCACTGCCAGTAATACCGAAAAGGGGACAGACCAGCTCTCATACAACGCAGCCAGAAAGAGGAATACGAACGTAAGTGAGAATATAAAGATGTAAATAGTAGTTGAACCTGCTTTTATTTCTTCATAACTCAGGCCCGAAAACTCAAACTCATATCCTTCGGGGAGTATGCGTTTGGCTAAGTCCTGCATTGCGGTTATGGCAGCACCGCTGCTGTAACCATCGTTGGTTGAACCGTCTACCTCGGCCGAACGGAAGATGTTAAAGTGTGAGATCAGCGGCGGTGCATCAACCGGCTTATAACTAATAAGTGTGCCCAGCGGTACCATACCGCCTGCCTGGTTACGCACATAGTATTTATCCATGTTAGATACCAGTTTGCGGTAAGCAGTATCAGCCTGCACTACGACGTGAAATGTGCGGTTATAGGTTGTAAAATCGTTGATGTAAAGGCTGCCCATATACGCCTGTATGGTGGTGAAGACATCCGAAACATTCACCCCAAGTTTTTCGCATTTCTCCCTGTCGACCGTTAAGCTGTAATTAGGCGTATGCGAGGTGTAAAAAGTGAAGGCCTTTTTTATGACCGGATTTTTATTGGCTTCGGTTACAAAGTTGTTCACCACCTTTTCAAATGCCTGCAAATTATCGGTGGTGCTGCGTTGCTCTATCTGCATGCTAAACCCAACAGTGGTGCCAATGCCCGGCAGGGGCGAAGGCTGGATCACCTCCACATTGGCATCATTTATACCGGCATCGGCAATGCGCTTTTGCAGTACGCCTATAATTCCGGGAACCTGTTCGCTTGTTTTATTCCTGTCATCCCAGGGGGCAAGCTGGCAGTAAATGGTGCCGTTATTTGAGTTGCTGGCATTGGTGACCACGTTAAGGCCCGACAATGCGGCATAATGCGCAACTCCCGGTGTAGAACCAATTACCTTCATTAGTTTCGACATTACTTCAACAGAACGTGCAGTTGATGATGCAGGTGGCAATTGAAAAGTAACGTATAAATTTCCATCATCTTCAGACGGTATAAACCCCGATGGCTTGCCCTGGAAAAGGAAATATGCGCCTGCACAAATACATATCAGTATAATGATGACCAGGCGTGATGCTTTTATACTTTTTTGCACGCCAAGCGTATACCGGCTGGTTATCCGTTCAAATACGTTATTGAAAACAAAAAACCACTTGTTGATACCCTTAGCTTCCTTGTTAATAGGTGATGGCTTAAGTAACAACGTGCAAAGGGCAGGTGTTAACGATAAGGCTATGAAAGCCGATATAATAACGGATATAGCTATGGTAATGGCAAATTGCTGATAAAGACTACCCACAATACCCGGTATAAAGCCCACCGGCACAAATACCGCGGCCAGGATCAGCGCAATGGCAATAACCGGGGCAGAAATATCCTTCATGGCCGTGTACGTGGCTTCTTTGGCCGACATATGATCATGATCGATATAATGCTGCACGGCCTCAACCACAATAATGGCATCATCAACCACAATACCAATGGCTAATACAAAACCAAACATGGTTAATGTATTAATAGTGAAGCCAAGCGGAATGAAAAAGCAAAACGTGCCGAAAATAGATACCGGTATGGCCAATACAGGAATGAGCGTTGAGCGCCAGTTTTGCAGAAACACGAATACCACCACGGCAACCAGGCCCAGTGTTTTTAAAAGCGTGCCTATTACATCACTCATGGATACTTTTACCACGGTAACCGATTCAAAAGGCACCTGGTACTGTACATCGGCCGGGAAATTTTGTTTCAGCTTGGCAAGGGCGGCGTATACACCGTTTGCGGTTTCCAGGGCATTGCTGCCAGGGGCCTGGTATATTTGCAGGTAGGATGCCTTATGACCATCGACAAAAGAATTGCTTGAGAAGGTGAATTTGCCCAGTTCAACCCGGGCAACATCTTTAAGGTAAACCATCTGCCCGGTTGACGGTATGGTTTTAACAATGATCTTTTCAAACTCGGATACTTTGCTTAACCTGCCGTTTACCAAAATCCCCAGCTCATAGGTTTGGGTTGAGGCTTGCGGCGGCACGCCTGCCGTGCCTGCTGCCACCTGTACGTTTTGTGCGTTAAGGGCGGCAATTACATCAGCAGGGGTTAAGCTGTACGATGCCATTTTTTCCGGGTTCATCCAAATCCGCATACTGAAATCGTCGGTAAAGCGGTTTATGCTTCCAACGCCCGGCACTCGTAAAAGGGCGTCCTGTATGAAAATATTGGTATAATTATCTAAAAAAGTAACGTTATGCGTGCCTTTGGGTGCGTATATGGCCACCATCATCAGCATGCTTGGGTTAACCGCGCGTACGGTAAGCCCCAGCCGGCTCACCACCGCCGGCAACAGCGGCGTAGCTATACTAACCCGGTTTTGAACATCAAGGGCAGCTACATCAATGTCAGTGCCTGGTTTAAACGTTACATTCAAAGTCATCTGCCCGTTATTGGTGCTGTTGCTTTGCATGTACTCCATGCCCGGAGTTCCGTTCACCTGTTCTTCAATAGGGGTAGCAACTGTTTGTTCAACAGTTTGAGCATCGGCACCGGTAAATTGGCCGTTAACCTGTACAATAGGCGGCGTAATATCGGGGTACTGATCTATAGGTAAAAGCAAGATGCATACCGTACCTGTAATTACCAATACAATGGATATTACAATTGCAGTTACAGGTCTTTTTATAAAGGTATTTGCTATCATAAATATTGTCCTGAATAAATTAAGTTGTTTTGTTGGCCCCGTTATTAACGGCCGCCTTTACCGCCTGTTGACGGTGCCGCTTTATTTGCCGTTGTTATCGGGGAACCGTTGCGCAGCAGTTGTACGCCATCAACCACAATCCGGTCGCCGGCTGTAATGCCACTTTTGATGATCATACCAGCGCCAATGGTTTGACCCGGCTGTACCTTTTTCTGCACCGCAAAAAGCCTGGATATTTTGTTTTTGACAGAGTCGGCCCCGGCCTTTGGATTATTAACCAGGCTGTCTTTGGCGGTAAATACAAAATATTCGCCCATTTGCTCAACTACAGCTTTGCCTGGCACCAGAAGTTGAGGCCCTGCTTCCTGGTTATGCACCCGTACAACGCAGCTCATTCCCACCTTTAACATACGTTGTGGATTGGCAAATACAAGTCTTATGGTAACTGAACCGGTTTGGGAATTAACCGCACGGTCAATAACCGAAATTTTACCATTTACAGGATAAAGTGAATTGTCTGATAATAAGAGCGTAAAAAGCGAATCTACAGTTGGGCTTTTGCGTTGTTGCAGGCGCTCAAATTGAGGCAGCTGTTTTTCATTGATTACAAAATCAACCGCCATCGGGTCATCTGTTGATATCGTATTTAATACGGTAGCGCCGGTGTTTACCACATCACCTAATTTAACCTGGCTAAAACCTATGGTGCCACTAAACGGCGCATAAACTGTAGCATAGTTTAAGTTGGTTTTAGCTGTTTTTACTGCTTGCCCGGCTGCACTTACCTGGTTTTGGGCGTTTTGCAACGCGATAACTGCATGGTCATAAAGCTGTTTGGCAACTGCATTGTATTTGTTTAAATACTCATACCGGTCGGCGTCCTGTTGTGCCTGGGTCAGGCTGCCTTCGGTAACTTTTCTGTTGGCAACTGCGGCATCATAATTATCCTGGTATATACGCCTGTCTATTTCAAAAAGCTTTTGCCCTTTTTCTACATGCGTACCTTCGGTAAAGAATATACCGGTTACAGCGCCCTGTACCTGTGGAAGCAGGTTGACCTGGCTTAAAGCGGCAGTTGTAGAGGGGTACTGATCGTAATAAAGCACATTTTTTGCTTTAACTTTCAGTAAGTTAACAGGTATTTCAGAATTAACAGGGGGCTGTTTTTGTTTGCACGAGCCCAGGATAAGGATGCTTATAAAGCTGGCGATTAATGATCTTTTATTCATGGAGGTTATATTTCTTGGCATTAATAAGTAATATCACCCATTGCCTTTTGCAGGTCTATCTTGCTTGACAGCAGCTGGAACAATGAGTTTGTATAATTTATTTCTGCGGTAATCAGATTTGATTCGGCTGTTATTACGTTCAGGTAGGCTACAACGCCTTGCTTATATTGCAGGTCGACAACAAAGTACACCCGCTTTGCCATGCCTACATTTTTTTGCTGCTCCTGGAAACTGTACAGGTTGCTTTTATAGTTGGCCAGGCTGACAGTATAATCTTTATAAAGCCCAAGTTTTAAGTCCTTCTCGTCCCAGTTGATCAGTTGTTCCTGCAAGTGAGCTTTATGTATATTATGTGTACGGGCAAAACCTGTAAAAATGGGGATGCTGAGCGATAAGCCAACCGATGAGCTTGGGTATGAGCCCGACAACAGATCTGAGAAGTGATTATTGCCAAACTGAAGCCCGTAGTTGAAAAAGCCGGACAAAGTAGGTAAAAAGGCATATTTATAATAGTTGGTAAGCTGCACCTGCAAATCTTTACGGGTTTGGATCTGCTGATACTCTATCCTGTTTCCGTATTGAAGCTGCTTTGTGGTATCGATACGGATATCGTTCATCATTTGCACGGTATCGATACTTACATTAAATTGTTTTTCGGGTTCGTACCCCATTAGTTGTTTCAAAGCTGCGTATTGCGGCACGAGGTTTTCCTTAGCTTGTTTTAATTGCGTTTTGGAGTTACTAAGGGTAATGGTTGCCTGTAAATAATCAGTTTCATCGGCAATACCGCCCTTGTACTGGTGATAGGCATCGCGCAGACTTTTGCCAAGTCTCGCTGTATCTTCCTTGAGTACGTTGATTTGCTGCAGGGTGAGCAGTACATTGTAAAAAGCTTTACTGACAGATGTTACCAGGTAAATTTTGGTGCTGTCTGTAACTTGTTTGGCTTGTTTTACCAGCAAGGGCGCGCTTTTGGCAGCGTATAACAAACCGGGACTTATAATAGCTTGCGATACTGATAATTCGGGAATAAACGTATTGGCGTAGCTACTGCGGATAGACGTGCCGGTGGTAGTTCCGGTCGTTGAGCCGTTACCTGTATTGGTTGAAATATTACTATTAGGTTGCTGTATGTAATGAACAAGATTGCCACTGGCATTAACCTGGGGCAGCCATGCCGCCAAATTAATGGCGTTTGAGGTGCGGGTTATATCAGTATTGATCAATGACCGATTTAATGCAGGCTGATTGACCAAAGCATAATCAATGCATTGCCTGAGGGTAAGATATTGGCCTGTATCCTGTGTATGAGGCATAACCGGAAAACCAACTTTGCCGGTATCCGGAACCTGATCAGGAGCAAGGAATTGCTTTTTATTGTTTTGTGCTGAAGCGTTTAATGATATAAGGCACAACATAGCCGCTGCCGGAAAACACAGGCGCACTAAGCTGATGCTGAAAAACGTGATTTTCATTATTAACCAATATTTATTTAGAATTGACTTTAACCAGGCGGCATATGCATATGCTGCAGGAGATGTTAGGACTGAAGCACTGTTATTTGCCTCAGTTCCATACTCAAACTCTGCAATGCTTATGCATTGCCCTGATTAAAATATTGTTGATGGGTACGCGGGAAAATCGCGCAATAAAGTATGGTCAAACCTGTTTGGGTTCTAAAATTTAGCAGACCATAAATGAGGATGTGATCAGATCCTTAACCTGCGCAGTTTGAGATAAGTATCTGGGTAAGAGATGTATGCGGGATCGGAATAGATTTCGCGTTTTTTTGCTAAAAACATTAAAGCTACAGCACTGAAGATAAATGCAAGTAAAGGGGTGAAAGCAGTTGTTTTGGGTACCAGGCTTTTACGTTTGCTTTCAATAACCGAACGGATGCCGTGATGCAGTGATGAAGTACTGTTGTTTTGGCTGTGATTTTTATGTAGAAACTCGTTATTGATTGAGGTTTTAAGTTGTAAAGCCGCTTTATTCAGATTAGGTAAGAGAAAGATACGCGTTAATGCAACAAATAAATACGCCACTAATACAAGCATATTTACAAACTGACTAACGATATTCTTAAACCTGTTCACCCTTTGAGTTTTACGTGTTTGTAGTACAATATAACGGTCAATAATGTTTGTAACTATTTAAGTACAAACATGAAAGCCATGGTTAATCATGCAAAGACTAATGTGACATACCGCCAACAAGCAATGAAAATCCTGCTGAAAGGGCGATTTCCCTATTAAAGTAGCTAAATATCCGCTATCCTTAATTCAAATATTCTTTGCTCAGCAATAATAGTAAGATTTATTTCCTGCCGTTGTAAAAATTGCTTTACACCATTGAGTATCTATCTCCGATATCACTGTCTTTGTGAATGATAATACGTTGTATCCGGTATTATTTCGTTCTCCCTAATTAATTACTCTTTATAAATCTAACCTTACTGGTTATCAAATATTGTTTGGCCAACATTGAAGTTGTCTGTCTTCATAAAACAGACAGGGGAAAGTTGCATCCCTGAAAATGCAGCATCATCAAATGTGTTTTATTTATAAATCCTTTAAAAACTTCTGTTTAAGGAGCGATTGACGATTATTTAATGTCTTCCGCCGCCACATATAGTGTTTTTCGGGATTAACTGTAACGTTTTCTTTAACCAATTAGTAAACGTGCCTGTAAATAAGGCCGGCTAAACGCCTGGCAATACATTAAGAATTTTTAAAAAGTATGAGAAACAAATTATTAGTATTAATTAGCTGCTGCATAATTGTTGCGGCGGGCTGTAAAAAAACAGTTTCACCCGAAAGTATCGCCGCAGAAAAAACCGGCGATAGTAAGCTTAAAACAAATGCCACATTCAGTTTCATACATCCGGGGATGCTGCATACCTCTGCCGATCTGATCCGAATGCAAACGCAGGTGAATGCTAATGCCTCACCCTGGGTTGACAGTTATAATTTACTTACCGCCAATTCCTACGCGCAACTTAGCTACAATATGGCCGGCCCGAATGATACGATCACCCGAACCAATACGGGCGGTAATTATGTACATGTTATGCGGGATGCTGCCGCAGCCTACCAGGATGCTTTGGAGTGGTACATTACCGGCAATAATGCCTATGCAGATAAAGCGGTGAGTATTCTTAATGCCTGGGCAACAACGTGCAAGGCGATAGGAGGAGATTCGAACTATGCACTGGCCTCCGGTCTTTACGGATATCAGCTTGCAAATGCTGCCGAGATCCTTCGTTCGTACAGTGGCTGGTCGGCAACGGATTTCAGTAATTTCAAAACATTTATGTTAAATGTTTTCTACCCCGCGGCCAATGGCTTTTTAACCAATCACAATGGTACCTGCGATACGCATTATTGGGCAAACTGGGACTTGTGCAACATGGCTACCATTTTATCTATCGGTATTCTTTGCGATGATCAGGCCAAATTTAACCAGGCCATAACTTATTTTAAGAGCGGCATCGGGAATGGGAACATCGATAGGGCTGTGTTCTATGTTCACCCCGGAAACTTGGGGCAGAATCAGGAAGCAGGTCGCGACCAGGGACACGCGACGCTGGACATATCACTGGTAGGTGCGTTTTGCCAAATGGCTTTTAACCAGGGCCAGGATCTGTTTGCCTATGAGAGCAACAAGGTACTTGCCTTAGCTGAATATACCGCAAAGTATAATCTGAATATTACAGTGCCTTACAATACCTACAACAACTGCGACAATGTTAATCAAACCGTCATTTCAGCTGCTTCGCGAGGTACTATTCGCCCAAGCTGGGAATTGATCTATAACCATTATCAGAATGTGATGGGCGTAACTGCAACTTATAGCAGTCAGTTTGCAACCCAGGTAAGACCCGAAGGTGGCGGCGGAAACTATGGTTCCAGCAGCGGCGGATTTGACCAGTTGGGATTCGGTACGCTTACCTGTACCGTTGGTGCACAACCCATTGCTAATGGTACATATCATTTAGTTAACCGGGCTACAGGTAAATACCTCGATAACATAGGTGCAACAACAGATGGAGCTAACGTTGGGCAATGGGCTTCGAGCACCAGCAATAATCAAAAATGGACATTAACCTATACCGGTGGTTATTACAAGTTGATTTGCGTATCCAGCGGAAAAGCACTGGACAGCGATGACCATACGGCCGATGCTTCAACCGTTGTACAGTGGACCAGCGGGAGCAGTACCAATCAACAGTGGACAATTGTTCCGATAGGTTCATACTATAAAATTGTAAACCGGACTAATGGTAAATGTCTTGATACCGGTGGGGGTACAGCAAACGGCAGCCCAATGGAATTTTACGGCAACAATAGCAGCCTTAACCAACAATGGAGTATAGTGCCATGATATAGGTAGTTTAATATAATAAAGCAATGGCTACCTGTATTACCGGATAGCCATTGCTTTAAAATGATATGCTTTGATCTGATTAAACCTCACTCAAATTAAATGGCAATTTCCTTATCCGTTTACCTGTTAAATCAAATATAGCATCGGTAAGTGCTGGGGCAAATGGTGGTAGTCCGGGTTCGCCCACACCTCCTGCATCTGCTGTGTTTTCCATAATATGTACTTCAACAGTAGGGATGTCGCTCATTCGAGGCATCAGGTAATCGTAAAAATTATTTTGTTCTACCAATCCGTTTTTGAAAGTAATTTCATGGATAGTAGCTGCGCCCAGTGCCATAACAACCGAGCCCTCAACCTGGGCTTTAATAATATCAGGGTTAACATACCAACCGCAATCCATAACTGCCCAAACTTTATCGATTCTCACTTTTCCATCCTTGTGCCTGGAAACCTTCACAATCTGACCTACCGTAGTTTCAAAACACTCGGTTATGGCTACGCCGAAGCCTTCATTCTTTTTTCTTGACTTCCAGCCCGACACTTCTTCCATCCTGTCAATCAGGCGCTGACAACGCTCGTCCTTTAAATATTTCCTTCTAAAATCAAGCTGGTCTCGCCCTGCCAAAGCGGCCATTTCGTTGATAAAGCTCTCGTAGCCGAAGCCGTTTGTAGAGGCATAAACCGAACGCCACCACATGTTAGGCAAGGGCATTTCATAGGGCACATCCGCAAAGCTTATATTCTTGATGCTATCAAAATAAGGTTTTAAAAAGCCTTCTGTTGTACTGTCATTAGCTTTTCCTCTTTTATCATTGTTCCAATGGTCTATGTTCTGACCGGCCATTTTGAACTTCAATGCGCTTATTTCACCGTTTTCAATGGCTCCCTGCCCCCTGTAAGAGACCCCGGCACGATAGGGGCCTTGTTTTACGTCATCCTCTCTCGACCAAATAACCTGAACCGGTGCGCCGATTTCTTTTGAAATAGCTACGGCCTCATAAGTGTAATCCAAAAAGGCTTTTCGCCCGAAGCCTCCGCCTAAAAAAGTCATATTAACGATCACTTTTTCTTTAGGCATTTTAAATTTATCACTGATATCACCCTGCACCCAATCCGGTGCCTGGATCGGGCCCCATATCTCTATCTTATCTTTTTGATAATATGCCACGCAGTTTAATGGCTCCATCGCAGCGTGTGCCTGGTAAGGCGTTTGGTAGATCACATCGATCTTTTTGTCTGATTTGGCTAAAATACCGTCTGGCTCACCTTGTTTTTTAAAAGAAATGCCTTCTTCTTTTAGCAGTAATTCTTCATGTTGTTTGTATATATCTGCGGTGTTCACATGTTCAAAGCCGCTTTCATCCCACACAATTTTTAAAGCTTTTTTACCTTGCATGGCAGCCCAGGTTGAATCGGCAATAACTACAACGCCATCGCGGGTGGTATTAAAAACCAGCATTTGGATTTTAAACACCTGCTTAACCCCCGGAACTTTCCTTGCCGCGGAGTCATCAAAGCTTTTAAGCTTGCCGCGCAATCTTGGGTTACGTTCAACAGAAGCATAAAGCATTCCCGGCAGCTTTTTGTCGAGTCCGAAGATAGCTTCGCCGTTGGTCTTCATTGGGGTGTCCAGTCTTTGAAGCGGCTTTCGGATCAGTTTATATTGAGATATCTCCTTCAATTTAACGTTGGCAGGAGGGGGCAGTTTTGATGCTGCCGACACCAGTTCTCCATAATTTAGTTTTTTTCCGGATGGCCTGTGGATAACGTGGCCTGATTCTGCGTAACATTCACTTGCAGGGACGTTCCATTGGTTCGCTGCTGCCGTGATCAGCATCTCCCGTGCTGTAGCACTTAACTTGAGCAGGTTTTTATAAGATCCCCTAATGGTGGAACTTCCGCCGGTAATCTGACTACCAAATTTATCAGGGTTACCCTGCGCAAAAATCACGTTGATGTCCTTCAGATCTACCTCCAATTCTTCTGCTATGATTTGTGGTACAGATTGAAAAGATCCTTGTCCCATTTCTGCACGATGGTCGGTAAGGGTTACCTTGCCATCAGTATCGATGCGCATCCATGCGTTAAAATCAAACCCCGACTGACCTTCGGTTGCCGATATTAATTGCTCCTTTTTTGCATTTGCCGGAAAATAGAAGCCAAGGCAAAGTGCCGTTCCGGCAACACCGGATACACGGAGAAAATTTCTTCTTGATATCGCGTTAGTTTCCATAATGGTTACTCTTATCGTTTAAATATATCATTTTGCCTTTGCCGAAGGGGCGTATGCGCCTTTGGCTATCCATAAACGCACCTGTGCTACAAAGGCCGGCCTGCTCATAGGCGGCAATGTTCTGCCATCACCGGGATGCCATGCCCAACCTACCAGGTCATCTTTAGCCATATGATCGATAAGCTGCTGCCTGCTACGGCCGCCATTTTGTTTAGGATCAAGAAGCTGCAACGCTAACTGACGAGGAGTGCGCCCCTGAAATACCATTCGCATCTTAGCGGGAGGCAGTCCCCACTTAGGGTTTCCGGGCGGCATATGTAAACCTACAGTGTTCGCTGCCTGATGGCAGTTACTGCAACGTGCAGCATAAACACCGTGTCCGTCAACACCGCGCTTAATATTCATTGTATGCAGATGACTGTCATCTCCCTGCAAAGGCACATCCCCGGAGGGATGACAATTCATACACCTCGCGCTCATTAATACTGTATATACAGACATAAACGCCCTGGTTGAACCAACACTATCCTTTATTATCCGGGGAGCATTATTAATTTTGGAGGGCTCTGTTCTGAATGACAGCATCAGTATTCCCCCAATAATGAGTATAGCGCATATCACTGCCAATTTCTTCATAATTTGGCCCCCTCCGTTTGCATGGCTGCTACTTTGTGGATGGCGGCGCGGATCCGCTGATAGGTACCGCATCGGCAAATGTTTCCCGACATTGCATCGTCAATATCCTGATCGGTAGGGTTGGGGTTTTCACGCAACAGCACCACTGCAGACATTAGTTGGCCCGACTGACAGTAACCGCATTGCGGAACATTCATTTCGTTCCACGCTAATTGCAGGGGATGATCATTATTTACTGACAGCCCTTCAATAGTTGTAATCCGTTGACCTGCTGCCCGGCTGATTTTGGTAACACAGGAACGTACAGCTTCGCCGTTCAAATGAACGGTGCAAGCACCACACTGAGCAACACCACATCCGAACTTAGTGCCGGTTAGCCCCAATAGGTCACGAATGACCCACAATAAAGGCATATTCGGATCAGCTTCTACCTCCCGATGCTGTCCATTAATTGTAATGGCTATCATATGCTTTTGTTTTAGTTTGAGATAATCTATGTTATAAAAGGCAAGATTTTGTAAATCAATATAAATTTATACATAAAAATCAAACTAAAAGTTGAGGAATAAAACATATTTTTTGTTTGGGTGATTTCGGTTGTTATTAATTGAGTATAAGAAAGAGAGGGGATATTAAATAAGAAAAAAAATCCCCGGGGTAAGTCCGGGGATTATACATAACAGGCTTACCTCATTTCAGTATTTTGTGGCAATAGGAAGAGGAGGGTTTACAAGGATTTTAATCTTCCTTGTTATTCCTCATCTTCACCTGTAGCACTTTCTGATGACAGGATGTAAAAGGCGCCCTTGGTTACAATTTTAATATCAGCGGGTAATTCCTTCACAAGCCTGATTTCAGTATATCCCAGATCGTTTACGCCGGTAACAACCTCAGCTTTCTCAAAAACATATCGTTTATCCATATCGCCTTTATCCTTTTCAATTTTTTGTTTTTGAGATTTCGACCCGGTGATCCGCGCGAGGTAGTAGATATATTCTTTGCCACCCTTTTTAACAACGGCTTCGTCCGGAACTGCCCTTGCTGTTTGCTTGCCCACATCTATCAGGGCTGACACATACATGCCCTGGATCAGGTTACTTTTAGCTGCCTCCTCAATAATGGCATGGGCAATAATGGCTTTGCTTTCATTTTCAAAAGATTGGTTTACGCCGTAAATTTTCCCCGTGATCTCGCGGTTATTTTGATTGGTAAGGGTAAAATAAACCTGCTGACCTGCTTTCACTTTGAACAGGTCTTTCTCGTATACAACCAAATCGCAATGCACTTTTGAGTTATCGATAATGTTCATTAGCGGCCTTGCCGGCTCGGCATATGACCCCGTTTGAATAGCGATTTTACCGATGGTACCGCTGATGGGTGCATAAACAGGTATCTGGGTGATAAAACGTCCGTGCGCTGCACTTTCCGGGTTAACACCAACCTGCCTGAGCTGGCGGCTTAGTGCGGCAACCTTTGCCTGTTCAGAGCGAAAGGCGCTTTCTGATTGCTGAAATACCTTCCCTATACCTGCATTGGCATCGTTCAATTCCTTTTGACGCTCATATTCTTTAGCAGCATATGACAGGCTGCTTTGCGCGGTCATGTAATCCTGTTGCAGTTGTATCAGCTGATTGTTTTCAATGGTTGCCAGTTGCTGCCCTTTGTTGATGTGCTGCCCCTCCAGCACAAATACCTGGTTAACTACGCCGCCCATAAGCAGTGTTACCTCTGCCTTATTTTGAGGCGGCACCTCCAGTTGTCCGCTCGCTTTTACTACAGACTTTAAGTTTTTTTCTTCAATATTACCCAGCTGAATGCCAACAGCGTCCAGTTGTTTTTTTGAGAGTATAATGCCGCTGCTTTTGGCTTCAGGCTTTTCGTTTTTCGTTTCCTCCTTGTCGCCGGGTTTAGGTTGTTGTGAGCAGGAAGCAAAAAGGATTAATGTTAATATGCTTAGGGCAAAGCCTGTCTTATATTTTATAGAATGGAATGTTATCATGTTATTTTCCTCCTGTGGTAAGGTATGTCAGTTCAATTACGATTTGATTATAATCGCGCAAAGCAGAAAGGTAGGCGAGGCGAATGTTCATGGCCTGGGTCATATTTTGGATAAATTCAATATAGCCGATCTCGCCTTTACTATAGGCGAATTGTGCTATCCGGATCTGTTCGGAAGCCTGCTTTAACCCGGCCTCATCATAATAACTGAGGGCCTCATCGTACTTTGCCAATGTCTGCAAAGCCTGGTTATATTGTTTGGTGAGCAGTAGGGTTGCGTTTTGCTGCTCGGCCTGTGCTATCTGTTGACCAACCTGCGCCGCTTTTATCTTGCTTTTCTGCGCACCAAAAAATAACGGAACGGCAATGCCTGCTTCAAATCCGCCAATGCGTGTTCCCGGAAAGTAACCGCGATTGATGTTGGCCGGGTTAAATGCGCCAATTAATAACTGCTGGCGATATCCCAATGTCAGATCGGGCAGGTAACGGCTTTTTTCGGCCTTCACTTGAGCATCGGCCAGGGTGCTGCGCTGCTGGTAATAAGCTAATTGTGGATGGGCAATTACTGTGCTGCTATCCGAAGCTATAAACGTTAGTTTTACCAAAGGTGTCGGTGTAATAACGGGCAGGTAACTTATCGCCATTAACTGCTGCAATTCCTGCCGACTGATCAATACATCAGCCTCTGCCTGCTTTTTAGCTACCTGTATTTCCTTATAGGCGTTTACTGCCGATAGTTGTTCCAGGTAGGATGTTTCACCGGTTTTATACCGTAAGGCCGCCCGCTCCGCGAAACGTTTATACAGGCTGTCCTGGCTAATGAGTTGCTTGAATTTGTTTTGGGCATACAGCAATTGGTACCAGGTTAATTTTACCTGTCTAACCAGTTCGTTCTCGCTAATGATCTTTGCTTTTTCACTTAAGGCAGTTTGGGTGGTCAGCACTTTGCGCTGTGCACTGTAAACCGTTGGAAAGGCAAAGGTTTGCGTAACTCCCAAACTGTTGTCAATATTACCGCCGGATGTTGGGTCCTGGGTAAGGGTTATAACAGTTTTTTCAGGGTTAAAGGCCGTGCCCTGTAAAGCTTTGTTTTGGCTCACTTCCAGCGCAGACCGCCGCAATTGAGGGTTATTTTGAATGGCAGTTTGAATACTTTCCTCTAAAGTAAGGGGTTTTGCGGTTTGGGCCTGTGAAACTTCGCTTGTAAGCAAACCGCCAGTCAACAGTAAGAGTATAAGAGGGGTTTTTGCTGGAATGGGTAGGGTTGAATGCGCTTTCCGCTGGCGGTCTTTAGTAAATAAAACATATAGAACCGGCAGCACCAGTAAGGTTAGGAGTGTTGCCGAGATTAGCCCGCCAATTACAACTGTGGCCAGTGGCCTTTGTACCTCGGCACCCGCTGTGCTTGAGATGGCCATCGGCAAAAATCCCAATGAAGCCACGGTTGCGGTAAGCATCACCGGACGTAACCTAACCTGTGTACCTTTTTTAACGCGCTCAATGATATCGCTGATACCTTCGGTCTCTAATTGATTAAAATAGCCGATGAGCACAATGCCATTAAGAACGGAAACACCAAACAAAGCGATAAAGCCAACGCCTGCCGAGATACTGAAGGGCATATCTCTTAAATAAAGAGCGGCAACACCGCCAACAGCAGATAATGGCACGGCAGAAAATATCAGCAGGGTTTCTCTTACCGAACGGAACGTGAAGAACAACAACACGAGGATCAATAAAAGCGCAATGGGCACTGCTATCATTAAGCGGCTTTTTGCCTCCTGTAAGTTTTGAAATTGACCGCCATATGTGGTATAATAGCCTGCCGGCATTTGTAACTTACTATCCAAAAGCTGCTGAATTTCCTTAACTGTGCTTTCAACATCGCGGTCACGAACATTGAAACCTACATAGATCCTTCGTTTGCCATCTTCACGACTGATCTGTGAGGGTGCATCTTCAATTTTAATGGAGGCCACCTGGCTAAGCGGCACCTTATTACCGCTCGGCAGCGGAATATAAAGGTTTTCAATATTGACGATGTTTGAGCGCAATTCACGCTGCAAGCGCAGTACGATCTCAAAGCGCTTTTCGCCCTCGAATACCACACCGGCTACACGTCCGGCGAAGGCAGTGCTCAGGGCTGTGTTAACATCTTCGATATTAAGGCCGTACTGGGCAATTTGATGGCGGTCATAAGTAACAGCGACCTGCGGCAAGCCGCTTACCCGCTCAACAACAGGTTCGCTTACGCCTTTTACATTACTGATAAGTTTTGCAGCTTTATCCGCCTGCGCAGAAAGCACATCCAGGTCGTCGCCAAATATTTTGATCGCGACATCCTGCCTAATTCCCGTCATCAGCTCGTTAAAGCGCATTTGCATGGGCTGCGTTACCTCCACATTGATTCCCGGAATGTCTTTTAATGTTTCCTCAATCTTTTCCATCATTTCTGTACGATCGGTTGCTGAAGTCCACTCATCCTTCGGTTTCATGGAAAGCATCATATCGCCGCGCTCAAACGGCATGGGGTCTGTAGGGACCTCGGCGCTGCCTATGCGTGTTACTGCCTGTTTGATCTCAGGGAATTTTTTCTTGAGCAGTTTTTCTGCTTTGCCAAAAGTTTCGACCACCTGCGAGAGCGAAGTACCCTGCATCATCGCTATCTCAACCGTAAGGTCGCCTTCCTCAAGCGTTGGGATAAATTCGCCGCCCATTTTTGAAAAACCCCAGATAGCCAATCCCAATAAAACAGCCGAAAGAAACACAGTCAGCTTCCTGGCTTTAAGCACAGCATTCAGCGCCGGTGTGTAAATGCGTTGCAAGCCTTCAATGAGGCGATCTGAGATATTACGTTTGTGATGAGTTTTCTTACTCAGAAATAGGGCGCTGGCCATCGGTACATAGGTTAATGAGAGTATGAATGCCCCCAGGATGGCAAAAGCAACGGTTTCGGCCATCGGTCTGAACATCTTTCCCTCTATGCCAGCCAACGCAAAAAGCGGCAGATAAACAATCAGGATAATGATCTCCCCAAAGGCAGCACTGTCGCGGATCTTTGACGATGCTTTATAAACTTCATCGTCCATTTCTTTTTGATCAAGGATATCCTTTCCTGAAAAGCGGTTAGATTCCGTAATGCGATGTACAATAGCTTCAACAATGATCACGGCACCATCTACGATCAGGCCGAAATCAATTGCTCCTAAACTCATCAGGTTTCCCGAAACGCCGAAGATGTACATCATGGTAACGGCAAAAAGCATGGCCAGTGGAATAACCGATGCCACAACCAAACCAGCGCGGAGATTGCCCAATAACAGCACCAATATGAATACAACGATGAGGCCACCCTCAATAAGATTGCGTTCTACAGTGCCGATTGCCCGGCCTACCAGTTCAGTGCGATCAATGAAAGGTTCGATAACAACCCCCTCGGGTAAGGATTTTTGCACCTGTGTCATTCGCTCTTTAACGCGTTTGATCACTTCATTAAAGTTTTCACCTTTAAGCATCAATGCTACACCGGCAACAACTTCGCCCTGTCCGTTGCGGGTTACTGCGCCATAACGATTGGCGCTGCCATACTGTACCCTGGCAATGTCACCGATCACTACTGGGGCATCCCCACGGTTTTTCACTACAATATGCTCAATATCGCTGAGTGATTTTACCTGGCCAAGGCCGCGGATAAAATAAGCATTGCTGCGTTGCTCAATGTATGAGCCACCTGTATTCTGGTTGTTTTTTTCCAGTGCGGTGTAAATATCGCCGACGGTAATATTCAGGCTATTTAACCTTTCATTATCAATGGCTATCTCATATTGCTTAACATAACCGCCCCATCCGCTGATCTCAGCTATACCGGGCGTTCCGGCAAGCTGCCTTCGTACAATCCAGTCCTGTATCGTACGCAAATCAGTCGCACTGTATTTGTGCTCATAACCAGGTTTGGTATGGATCACATATTGATATATTTCACCAAGTCCGGTTGTAATAGGAGCAAGGGCGGGCTTTCCGGTATCTTTTGGGATTTGATCTTCTGCCTCTTTCAGCCCTTCACTGATCTGTTGGCGGGCCCAATAAATATCAGCGTTATCCTCAAACACAACGGTGATAACGGAGAGCCCCGAACGTGAAATGGATCGTTTCTCAATGACTTTCGGAACGTTGGCTATAGCCAACTCAATGGGAGCAGTAATATACTGCTCCACTTCCTGTGCACCTAATGTGGGTGCCTGTGTGATGATCTGCACCTGGTTATTGGTAATATCAGGCTGCGCGTCGATAGGTAGTCTGCTGAGTGAATAACTCCCGGCAGCTACCAGTAATATTATAAATGCCCCCACAACCAGCTTATTGCTGATCGAGAACGCAATGATCTTATCAAACATAAAATTTGGATTAATACGAATACTTCCCCAGTAATAGCAATAGTGCTATCCCGAAAAAAAATGAACTTTAAAAAGGAATCGTATTAACCTATCTGAGGCGGTTGCCAGATAGAAATGCTTTGCTCGGGGAGCGCCGGAACGTTTGGCTCGCCAAAAGATTTTTTAACTTCCTGCAAAAATAAACCCGTTACAGGCTGATAAGTTGAGATGGTTCGCACTGTTGAACAGCAGGAACAGGTACAAAATGGGGTACAGGTTTCTTTACCCGCTTCTTCATTACCTGAGTGGCTTGAACTGATAGTAGTGTAAGACTTTATCATATCTGTAAAGTCATCCTTATCCCTGCATGGCAAAACGGCCAATAAGGTCATGTAGATGCTAAATATGATTGTCAAACACTTCATATAAGGCAAAATTAAAATTTTGTTCAAATATCGCAATGTTATTATCGCATTATGACAAAAGCTTTGAAGAATAACTGATATCAAAAAAACACGTAGTTAAAGAGTAAATGGGAACTTTGCGATTTCTTAAAATCACTCCGTTCTCAGGTTCTTCATCGGATTAGCCAAAGTGGCTTGGATAGATTGGGTATTAACCGGTGTTTGCACTATCAAAAGGGCAATACCTGCAATGATGCAAATATCCACCAGGTCATTTCGGTATGAAAAGCAAAACCAGCCAACCATTCATGCGTCGACCATTGGGCTACAGGGATTGCCATTAAGGCTGATATCAAAACTAACCACAGGAAATCCTTTGATAACTCAGGTGCAATTTGCCCCTCACTTGCTTCCTGTATCATTCGTCCACCGATAGCCTGGCCACACATTTCGCAGCAAAATGAAGTTATCACGAGCGTTGTATGTTTTCTGATAGTGTGGGATTGGCGTTCGCATTCATTTTTCTTATTGCATTTTTCTGGGCCCAGCGAACGGGGCAAAACAAGGATAGGTACGCGTCCTGTTGGATGATCCGGAGGATATCGATACCGAAAAGTGATATCTGTCATCTTTTGCGCAAATCTCCATCATTCTGCCGCTTAAGCCAAGGCAATAGTTTTACACCATAATAAAAACACTTTATGCAGCCCGAAAAATTTTACTATGACAACAAGATCGTGCGGAATTTTGGCATCACCACCGTGATCTGGGGAATAATTGGGATGACCGTGGGCCTCATCGTTGCTATACAATTGTATAGCCCGGGGATGAACATGGGCAACCAGTATACCACCTTTGGCCGCATCAGGCCCTTACACACCAACGCCGTGATATTTGCCTTTGTGGGTAATGCCATTTTTATGGGCGTGTATTATTCACTGCAACGACTGCTTAAGGCAAGGATGTTCAGCGACTTGCTTAGTAACATTCATTTTTGGGGCTGGCAACTGATCATTGTTTCGGCCGTGATCACATTACCGCTGGGCCTTACCACATCGCACGAATATGCCGAATTGGAATGGCCCATTGATATTGCAATTACAATAATATGGGTAGTGTTCGGCATCAATATGTTTGGTACCATATTTAAACGCCGGGAAAGGCATTTATATGTAGCCATCTGGTTTTACATAGCCACTTTTGTTACCATAGCTGTATTGCACATCGTCAACTCGTTTGAGCTTCCGGTATCTGCCTTTAAAAGCTATATGGTTTATGCCGGTGTGCAGGATGCCCTGGTGCAATGGTGGTACGGACATAATGCGGTAGCATTTTTCCTTACTACGCCTTATTTGGGTATGATGTATTACTTTTTACCCAAAATGGCTAACAGACCAATTTATTCGTACAAATTAAGCATCCTGCACTTTTGGGCGCTGATATTTATTTACATCTGGGCCGGTCCGCACCACCTGTTATATACCACATTGCCGGGCTGGGCGCAATCATTAGGGATAGCTTTTTCCATTATGCTGATTGCTCCGAGCTGGGGAGGTATGATCAACGGGCTGCTTACACTGCGTGGTGCCTGGGATAAAGTGCGCGACGATGTTATCCTGAAATTTATGGTTGTTGGTCTTACTGCTTATGGTATGGCAACTTTTGAAGGCCCTATGCTTTCGCTGAAACAAGTTAACGCTATTGGGCACTTTACCGATTGGATCATTGCCCACGTACACGTAGGTGCTTTGGGCTGGAACGGTTTCTTAACCTTTGCTATACTTTACTGGTTGATACCACGCATTTATAAAACCCAGCTCTATTCTAAAAAAATGGCGTCCTTCCATTTCTGGATCGGCACCTTAGGGATCCTGTTTTACGCAGTGCCAATGTATTGGGCCGGCTTTACTCAAGGTTTAATGCTTAAGGAGTTTACTCCTGAAGGTATCCTGAAATATCCAAACTTTTTAGAAAGTACACTGCGCATTATTCCTATGCACGTGATGCGTTCTGTAGGTGGTGGATTTTACCTGTTGGGTGTAATTGTGATGGCCTATAACCTGGTCCGCACCGCCATGCAAGGTAAACTCGTTGCTAACGAAGCAGCACAGGCAATGCCACTTGAACCGTTGCCGAAAACCGCCAAAGAAGGCACCTGGCACCGCACGCTGGAACGTAAACCTATCCAGCTGATGATAGCCGCTTTGATCGTGATTTTGATAGGTACGTTTGTTGAGCTGATGCCTACGCTTACTATCTCATCAAATATCCCAACTATTGCTGCGGTTAAACCTTACACGCCATTGGAGTTACAGGGCAGGGACATTTATATCAGGGAGGGTTGCTCAAACTGCCACTCACAAACGGTAAGACCTTTCCGGTCGGAAACCGAGCGTTATGGAGAATACAGCAAGGCCGGAGAGTTTGTTTACGATCATCCGTTTTTATGGGGATCAAAACGCACCGGGCCTGATCTGGCCCGCGAAGGAGGGAAGTATGGCAACGCCTGGCACTATAATCACCTGATGGACCCGCGACTGATGTCGCCGGGAAGTATCATGCCAAATTACGATTGGCTTTTAACCCAAATACTTGATACCACCACAACCACCGCTAAAATAAATGCTATGCGTACGCTGGGGGTACCTTATGCGCCGGGTTATGAAAAAATAGCTAACCGCGATCTGGACAATCAGGCCAAAGAAATAGCGGCCAACCTTTATACCGATCATATCAAAATCAAGAACGATAAAGAGGTAATAGCCATTATTGCCTACCTGCAACGCCTCGGAACAGATATTAAAGCCAACAAAACCGCCAGTAAATAAATAGCCATGTTTAAACAATTTACAGAAAGCATCAATGGTATCCAGGTGTACCTGCTTTTTTCCTTAGCCATATTCCTGGTGTTTTTTATTGTAGTATCTGTGCTGCTTTTGCGCCTCCGAAAACAACATATCGATCATATGAGCGACCTGCCATTGGAGGACGGTAACGGCGAATCACTTAATCCTTATCAGCTATGAAACACTACCGCATATTGTTTTTAATACCATTTGTATTATTGATACAGCCGGGCATGGCCGTTGCTGATAACCTGATCTCCGACGATCTGCAAAATGAGATAGCTTATTGGATAATAGTGGGCATGCTGTTGTTATTTGTTGTGGCGATGCTCGTGCTGCTCATGACTTTTAAAGTACTTGCCAGGGTAGTTCTCAAATCGCAGGGGTACACGGAAGCCCAGATAGCCGCTGAAATGGCCCCCGTTAAAAAGGTTAAAAAGCCCAAGGCCGAGGTTTGGAATAAGCTGTTATCGTTAAGGCCGCTTGCCGAAGAAAAAGAACTGCTTATTGAGCATGATTATGATGGCATCCAGGAATTGGATAATCCGATACCGGCCTGGTTCATGTACCTGTTTTACGCTACCATCATTTTTTCTGTGGGATACCTGTTAAACTACCATGTTTTTCATTTCGGGCAGCTACAGTACGAAGAGTATAATACCGAGATGGCGCAGGCAGATATCGCTAAAAAAGCTTACCTGAGCAAAGCGGCCAACCGGGTTGACGAAAATACAGTAAAGTTAGATGCGGAACCGGCGGTACTTGCCTCCGGACAAGCCATATTTAAGCAAAGTTGTGTGCCCTGCCATGGTGATCATGCCCAGGGTGTTGTTGGCCCCAACCTTACTGATGATTACTGGCTGCATGGCGGCAAGATCAATGAGGTATTTAAAACCATCAAGTACGGTATACAAGCCAAGGGGATGCCTACCTGGGAGAAGCAATTATCGCCAAAACAGATTTCGGATGTGGCAAACTATATAAAATCATTGCATGGTACCAATCCGGCAGGCGCTAAAGAGCCTCAGGGTGAAAAAGAAAGCGATGATACAGCTAAGGCGGCAAAAAAGGTATAGCATATTTATCATTTAAGCAATGGAAGGATTACTGGCGGGCAAGGAAAACAGGAAGCGGCAATGGATGTATCCGCTGGTGCGCAAGGGCAGGTTTTACAAATGGAGAAGCTGGCTGAGTTATTTTTATCTCATCTTCTTTTTCTCCGGACCGTTTTTACGCATTGGCGGGCAGCCATTGCTGCTGCTTGACTTTATGAACAGGCATTTTGTACTGTTGGGACAGGTGTTTTGGCCGCAGGATATTTTCCTGTTCATGCTGGCTTCGCTGGTATTCCTTGTTTGTGTTGTAGTGTTTACTCTTGCCTTTGGGCGGATTTTTTGCGGATGGATCTGTCCGCAAACCATTTTTATGGAAATGGTTTTCCGTAAGATAGAGATCATGATTGAGGGGGATGCCAACAAGCGCAAAAAGTTGGATGCCGGCCCCTGGACTAAGGAAAAGATCAGAAAGAAAACGCTTAAACATGTTTTGTTTGTACTGGTATCATTCCTGATAGCCAACACTTTCCTGGCTTATATCATCGGCAGCGAAAATCTGATCAGGATAATGGTGGAACCTATTACACTGCATTGGGTGGGTTTTGCCAGTATCTGGATTTTTACGCTGGTGTTTTATTTGGTTTATAGCCAGGTACGTGAGCTGGTTTGTACGGTGATATGCCCCTATGGCAGGTTGCAAAGTGTATTAATAGATCAGCATACGCTGGTGGTGGCTTATGATGATGTGCGTGGCGAACCAAGGGGTAAATTAAGCAAGGTTGCTGATCCCTTTAATCTGAAGGGGGACTGTGTGGATTGCAGTTTGTGTGTTGCAGTTTGCCCAACAGGTATCGATATCCGTAAGGGAACGCAGATTGAATGTATTAACTGTACTGCCTGCATTGATGCCTGCGACCAGGTAATGGACAAGATAGGTAAGCCCCGCAACCTGATCGGCTATTTCTCCGAAAATATGATCAGGCTAAAAGAGAAGCCAACTTTTACAGGACGTATGATGGCTTATACAGCGGTGATCACAGTTTTGGTAACTGTGTTGAGCTACTTTATTTTCAGTCGCAGCGATATGGATATGACGGTTATGCGTAGCGCCGGCATGCTTTATCAGCAACAACCCGGAGGGTATATCAGCAACATCTATAATGCCGAGATCATCAATAAAACGGATAAAAGCAAAAACATAACTATTGTGGCCGATGACCCTTCGATCAAAATAAAATACATCCAGGCGCCTGCTGTTATTGCCAAAGGAGGAACAGAGAAAACAGTGTTTTTTGTTATGCTGCCCGCCTCACAGATCCACAATGCTAAAACAAAAATCCGTTTACGATTAATAGTTGACCATCAAATTATTCAAACGGTAAGCACCAATTTTATAGGACCAATAAACGACTAAGCAAATGAATTGGGGAAAAGGAATTATTGCAGGGATGGCGGCATTTATGCTGTTTATCCTGAGCATGTGCATCTACATGTTCAACGCGCCGACCGATGATTACGACCATCAGTACTACGAAAAGGGATTAAGTTTCAATAAAGATCATAGCCGCGAAGAACAGGTAACTAAAGATCACGCCGAACCGGTAATAACACAGAACAATGACCGGCTCACGATAGCTTTCACCCACCCGGTAACAGGAAAGGTAAGTTTTATGCGTCCGTCTGATAAGGCTATGGACAGGTCATTTAAATTGGATAGCGGAGCCGGTAAATCAGCCGAAATTGATTTGCAGGGCATGGCCAAAGGCCCCTGGCAATTAACATTTGAATGGGAAAGCGACCATAAAACGTACCTGTACCATAAGGAGATATACATCAAATGAGCAATAACCAGATCGCATTTTTTATAGGATTGTTTGGGAGTGTGCATTGTATTGGCATGTGCGGGCCATTAGCTTTTGCCGTACCTGTTTCGCAAAACCGCTGGTGGCTTATCATTGCGGATAAGCTGCTCTATAATATTGGCCGGGTGATCACTTATACATTTTTAGGCTTACTGATAGGCATAATTGGTAAGCAATTGTGGCTTTATGGCCTGCAGCAGGGGATAAGCTTGCTGAGCGGTTTGCTGATCATTATAGCTGGTTTCTCACGTTTATTTAAGTTGAGAAGATCATCTAAAATGAAACTGGCTCCTGTTATGTTATCGCCAATTAACAGGCTGCTGCAATACGCCATAAAGCATCGGGCTGGTCATTTGGTTATTGGGCTGCTCAACGGTTTTTTACCCTGCGGCTTTGTTTACCTGGCGTTAGTAGGGGCGGTAAACAGCCCATCGCCTGTAGATGCCGCTGGGTATATGTTTTGGTTTGGAATGGGTACTTTTCCGCTGATGCTGGTGGCTACAATCAGCTCGGGTTTTATTGGCCCAGTAGTGAGGCGACGAATTAACCGGGCCATGCCTTACCTGATGGTTTGCCTCGGCTTCTGGTTTATTTTGCGGGGATTGAATCTTAATATTCCGTATCTGAGCCCTGCTAAGCAATCATCGGTTATTGGGGTATGTAGATGATTGATAGCTTGGTTGTTGTAAAAAAAAACCGTCATTGCGAGGCACGAAGCAATCGCGAACTATACAGATCGGCTCTGCTAATAGGGGATTGCTTCGTGCCTCGCAATGACGCGGCGGAGATGTTGTTTAGACTTAGGAAAATTGCCGGTTAAATCATATCGCCATACTAAACAACTGCGTAGCCGGTTTATTAGCCCATAGCCGCGCATCGATAGCCATACAAATATTGCGTAAAAAGTTTTTGCCTTCAGGCGTTACTTTCAATCCCCAGGAGTTAAGTTCTATTAATCCGTCTTCAGCTAAAGGTTGTAAGCGTTCTATCCCTTCAAGTAATGCTTCACAAGGTTCCGTATGATGGCTCCAGGTGGTTTGCCCTTTACACATGATATCCTGGATGTGCCTGCGAATGATCATATCGTCCTGCGTTAAAATATGGCCCTTAAAAACGGGTAGTTCACCATTTTTTACCAGCTCCAGGTATTCTTCAACTGTTTTTACATTTTGGGCGAAAGCATACTGCGAATCACTGATGGATGATACTCCCAGACCAACCAATAATTGGGTGTGCTGATGGGTGTAACCCATAAAATTACGATGCAGGTTGCCGTTTTGTTCGGCCATTAACAGTTCATCGCCGGGGAGGGCAAAATGGTCCATGCCTATTTCTACATAGCCGTAGTGCTTCAGTAATGAGCGACCAACCTCGTATAGTTTAGCTTTGAGTTTTGCGTCTGGAAGGTCTTTTTCGGTAAAACGGCGCTGACCGGGTTTTAGCCAGGGTACATGCGCATAACTGTAAAAAGCAATCCTGTCCGGCATTAATTCGGATACATGCTGCATAGTCGCAGCCAGTCCGGGTAAAGTTTGCAGGGGCAAACCATAAATAAGGTCATAATTGATGGAGGCATAGCCAATACGGCGCGCCTGCCCGGTAACCGCCTGTACCTGCTCCAAACTTTGCTGACGATTGATGATGAACTGAACTTTGGGATCAAAATCCTGGATCCCCAGGCTTAACCTGCGGAAACCGAGATCATACAAAACCTGTAAATGATCGACAGTAGTATTTGCCGGATGAGCTTCAAAACTGAAACCTGCATCCGGATGTATATCAGCATTAAGCAGGATAGCGCTGATGAGCGTTTTGAGGTTTGCCGGGCTAAAGAATGTAGGCGTGCCGCCACCAAGATGGATCTCACGGATGACAGGCTTTTTGCCGAAGATATTTTTATACATGGCCCATTCCAGCAACAAAGCTTTGATGTATGGTTCCTCAACCCGGTGGTTTTTGGTAATGCGGGTATTGCAGCCGCAGTAAGTGCACAGGTTTTCACAAAAAGGTAAATGAATGTATATGCTGATACCATCCTGCCCGTTGCTTTCAGTAAAAGAGCGCTTTACTGTTTGTATCCATTCCTCTTTGTTAAATGCAATTGTATCCCAATAGGGCATGGTTGGGTAACTGGTATAGCGCGGCGCAGCCACATTGTATTTGGCTGTAAGTGATTGTTCCATAATGGTTAAGTTTTAAAGCGTAGTAGGGAAAGTATTAACCCGGCAACTGTTGGCACATACACAGGCCTCGCCCGAGCATTTGTTTTGCTGCCACTGGTCAAGGTTACGAATGGTTTGATCGGCTATTTCCTGCAAGGCCTCTTTGGTCAAATAAGCCTGGTGCGGGGTAACCAGTACGTTAGGATAATTTAACAAGCTATGCAATAAAGGATCTTTAATAAGGTCATCTTCATGGTCTTCAAAAAACAGGCCTTTCTCAAACTCGTATACGTCTAAACCCAGGTAACCTATTTTGCCGGTTTTCAGGGCGGCTATGGCGTCGGTGGTACGGATAAGTGCACCTCTTGAAGTATTAATGAGCATTACCCCGTTTTTCATCAGGCTGATAGTCTCGTTTTTGATAAAATGTTTGGTTGCCGGCGTAAGCGGCAAATGAAGCGAGATAATATCGGCAGTTGCCAGTAACTCATCCAGCGCGACGGGTTTAATGTTCGAAACATCCGAAGGGAATGCGGGATCGTAAGCGATAACATTGCAGCTAAGGCCGCTGAATATTTTTGCAGCAGCTTTGCCGGTATTACCGAGACCAATAAGTCCCACCGTTTTACCTGAGAAGTTGAACCCCATCAATTCATCGTTCCTGAAATCAAAATGATGACTATGCTCGTCAGCCCTGATGATCTGCCTGTTCAACGCAAATGCGAGCGCTACGGCATGCTCGGCAATAGCCTGCGGCGAATAGGAGGGAATGTTTGAAATATTGATATGGTATTGCGCAGCAGCTTGTTTATCAATATGATCTGTACCGGTTGAACGGGTTATGATCAGTTTTACACCAAAACCGGCAAGCTTTTCGATTACCGGGGCGGCTACATCATCATTGGTAAAAACTATTACCGCGTCCTTTCCTTCAGCAAACATGGCTGTATCCGGCCCGAGGGCATTGGATATTAATGTAATGTCGTGCTTTTTTTGGTTGGCTTTTGCCAGAAACTCCTTTTCAAAAGGCTTGATACTATACGCTACCGCTTTCATTTGCAATGATTTATCAGGAGTAAAGTTACTCCCGATAAAGGGCATACGGAATGAGCCGCATCAACCGCAAAAGTGATGTTGATCAGTTTCTCATTTTTGAAAGCACGTTGATATCAAGCCGAATGACCCAGGCGTCTATCCCATTTTTGGGTGATTTCTTTATCAATACGTGGGGTGCAGCGGAAAATTATAATAAGTTGAACCTAAACCTCGATAACGGGTCTGCGTAAAGCTTAAATGCGATTTTCAGCAGTTTCATACTGTCAACCTCGAAATTGAAGAGTGCTTTGACTTTATCCGGCAGATCTCGTTCGGTCTCAATCCTACGATATCCATGCATATTGTGGCACACGGCCATCTGCCATCTCAAGAATATCTTCTCCACCGGTACTGATGGGCCCGGCTGCTGGTTTGAAATACAACTTTATTTATTGGAAATAGTTTTACTTCCGGAGGCGAGATCAATTGAGATTAGCAGTGACCTTGAAAGTGAAAAATTACTTTTTGATTTTACTCGACAGGTATTCCCGCGGTCAGTATTTAAACGAATAATATTTCGCAAATGGAGGTTGAAGAAAAGCGCTGGATACTCATAAAGAAAGGTGCATTTAAAACTAAGCGGCCCTAATTACACCATTCGTCTATCTTCTTAGTTTTGTCTTTTTTGATGAAAATAACCTCGAGCTATGACATGAGCTTGTTAATTATTGTTAAAATAAATAAATTAAAAATAAATAGGATATCCAAAACAATATAACGATATTTAAAATGTATGGATTGAGGACCTGATCCCGGTCGACTTGCGAAGATGGGCATTGTTACCGTTTTTCCGCGCGGCTTTATCGCTTTCAGCTTTTTAAGCTTCCCCCATACTGAAAGCGTTTCCATGAAAAAGATTTTGTTGTTAGACGACAACCTGGATATTGTTCAGATTGTTGAAGAAGTACTTGCTTACGAACAATTCCATGTTCAATCTACAACCAAAAGTATCGAATTTGTATTTATAGCTGAGAGATACCATCCTGATTTATTTTTGATTGATTTCCGCCTGAGTGATGGTAATGGTGGCGACCTTTGCAGGACGCTCAAGGCGCATACTTTGCTGAAACACATTCCCGTGGTCATATTTTCGGCCTATGTTCAGCCAAACCTTGACTTCAGGGACTTTGGTTGCGACGAAGTGATCAGTAAACCGTTCGACCTTGATGTGCTTGTTCAAACGGTACGGCGGCTAACTGGGCAAAGCATGCCAGCAGATAGCGAGAACGCCTGATCGCCCCTTCGATTTTATCTATTTAACTTTTTGTCGCTTTTTCAGGTCTTAATAACTCATAGCCGATAGTAAGCTAATTAAGCTTATCAAAGTTTAAGTTTTTATGTATCTGCAAATACAATTAACATTATTATCACTTCCCAAAAAATTCAGCTATCTGCCCATTAATATGAAATCACAGGCAAATCAATCACTAAGTATTATTTCGTTACGCAATGTTTTTATTGAACAACTTAGTATCCTTTATAACGCAAAGGTGAGTTTAATAGACCGGCTTCCACAACTGGTTGACCAAGCTACCTTTGAAAATCTTAAAATGGCATTAGAGGAGGATCTTGATGATACAAAAAAGCAAATGACCGCCCTCAAAACAATCTTCAAGTTAATGCAGGAATCCTGGCTAACCCATAGTTGTTTAGGCATGAATGCTGTTATTGACGAAGCGCATAAGCAAGTGGTTTTTAACCAGGATAAGCATTTTGAAAGCGATATGTCAATCTTATTTTATATGTCAGTGATCGAAAACTTACAAGTGGGTGCCAGCCAGATATTAAACATGATGGCGTTAAAGCTTGCCTATTTGCCTTATGCTCAACTTCTTGGTGAATGCCTGGATATGGGTAAAGACAATGCAAGTCTTTTTCATTATGTCGCCGAAGAATACCTGGCAAGTTAAGAACGGGGGGATAATTCATCTGATAAGCCTGGCTTGCATAGCAAGCCAGGCCCTATAATTATACTACTGTGTCCTTTCTCAGGATACCCAATATCAGGGATATCACAGCGATCACCAATAAAATATGTATCAAGCTGCCTGCTGCATAGGCAAAAGTTCCGATAGCCCATCCTATAACAAGAATAACCGCTATGATGTACAAAATTGATCTCATGGTTATATTTTTTTTAGATAGTTAATCTTCTGCGGGTTCAGTGCTGGCCTCATAATTGGCCTGGCTTTCTGCAATCTCTGTTAATTTGGCATCTGCTGTTTTTTCTTCATCCAGTGTTAGTACAAACAATTCGGCAATTTCATAATAGCCTAATGTTTTAGCCAGGGCGATCATGCCGCCATAAGAAGCAATCTCATAATGTTCGGCTTTTTGGCCGGCAAAAATTAGCCCTACATCGCGCTGCGCGGTACCTTCCTCTGTCGCGCTGATGATTTCATCACCTTCATCGGTTATCCCTGCCATAGCCTCGCATTTTCGGCTTTCGGGCTCCAGTCCCAGTATGGCAAAGGCCTGTTCTAAACGTTGAACGTGGATTTCTGTTTCTGATAAATGGAGTTCAAAAGCGCTTTTTAATTCCTGTGAAGTAGCCGCTTCCGCCATATCCGGTAGGGTATCTACAAGTTCCTGTTCGGCCCAAAGTAAGTCTTTTAATTCGTTAACAAAAAACTCCATCAGTTTGGAATTACCACTTCCGGTTTCCTGTTCTTCCTGCCAATTTTCTTCTTCTTGCTCGATACTTTCCGGTTCAGGCGCATAACCTGCCGCAGTTTGGTATTCAACAGCCGCGCCCCGATACGATGGCTGTGCATCAAATTCATTGGTAACTTTAGGGTAACCCGGCTCATTGTTCGTGGTCGATCCGGTATCGTCAATGTTGTCGTCATTTGCATCTTCAGCTGTTTCCACCTGGTTACGCAGAGATTTGATCAGGTCATGACCTTCATTAATGCCTTGCTGTTGTCTTTGTAAAGTTTGTGTAAGCTCAAAGTCAAGCCCATTATCCGGATCAAGCGCATCGTTGTAAGCAGTTTTTGCTGCATCTTCACCACGCTCGCATTCGTTTAACACAGCTAAAAGATCATGGCCGGTAAACGTTGCCTTAATGTCTATCCAGGCGCGGTGCAAGTCACCGGAGGTACTGGTACCTTCGGCTACATCGTCTCCATGTTGCCGGGCAATGTCCGTTAATTCTGCCACATATTGTCGACTTTCGCCGGCGAGTTTATTAAAAACAACGGTTAAACCGTTATCATCATTTTCCAGGTCGGTGCCCGCTTTTTCAAAACCGGCTACGCGGTCATTATTGATCTTGATGAGGTCGTTGATCATGTCGATCGCTTTTTCAGATATTTCCATAGGTAGTTGTTGTTTGTTTCAGGTAGATATTATTTTTATTTAACCGGCGGTATTGCCGTTTTCGGTGTTGTTTGATAGATATGTCCGGTCTCCTCTGGAATCCAGTTTAACCACAACTTTATCGTAATGATTTCCGGGCTGATTACCCGCTGCCTTTTCAAATTCATCAGCTTAATGTTTCACCGGGTTAGCGGGTACGTGTCCCGAAGGGTCAGCGTTACCTTTGCTTGCAGAATCACTTGCCGGTTTTTTAGCCGAATCCCGGCGATCTTTATTGATCGTTGCCGTGTCGCGAATGGCAGGCCCTCCAGCCCTGTTTACGCTGGAGGAGTCCGGCTGCTGCCGATCTTTTTCTGACTATCATGCTCATTGCAGGATGCCATGATGATCGGTAATGAAAAGGTCATCACTAAACCATACAATTTTTTTACACGCTTCATCTTGATTGAGGTTATGCATTGACTGGTTCGTAAGTACTCCATTGGGCAGTGCCTTTTGGTTCGGCGTTTTTTACTTCCGCACTTTTTACAGCGCTCATTTCTTTATCAAGTTTATCCTTGGTTTTCAAATCTTTGCTGTAGTCCTGCGGTAATTTGGTTTGACCTTCGGTTTCCTGCGCCTGGTGCAAAGGGTTTTCTACAAAGATCCATTCCTTGCCCAAGCCCGGCATTTCGCCTTCATTCCATGGGCCGCGCACGGCACCATCAGAAAGATTGTAAGCCTGTTGCGTAAACCGCGGATCAGCCGCCAAAACGCCCGGCGGAAAGTTATTAGGGATGCTCTCCAGCGCTGCTTCGAACATTTTGTAATGGGCCACTTCACGGGTCATTAGGAAAGACAGCGTTTCATGGATATATGGATCATCGGTAAATTTCATCAGGTGTTCGTAAACCAGCTTGGCACGTGATTCGGAAGCCAGGTTGCTGCGCAGGTCGACAGTCAGATCGCCGTTAGAGTGAATATATGATGCACACCAGGGAATGCCCTGGCTGTTGCGTGGCGTTACACCGCCGCCGGTAATCATCACAAACTGCGGGTTAGCGGTCAGCGCTTCATGAATGATATTTTCTTTCGCCGCTTTTCCGTTCATAACCTGCATGATCTCGGAATTATCGGCAGCATTTTTGAGTTCGCCGTTTACACCTTTTAGCAACATCTGTATTGTTGCGCCAACAATCTCCAGGTGACTGAATTCTTCGGTAGCGATGTCCATTAACATATCGTATTTATCCGGATGCGGAACTTTTGCGCCGAATGCCTGGGTAAAATACTGCATGGCCGCAGCCAGTTCTCCGTTTTCGCCGCCGAATTGCTCTAATAATAAATTAGCAAAACGCGGATCGGGACGGGATACCCGGGCATTGAATTGTAAGTCTTTAACATGGTGAAACATAATGTCGTTGTTTTAAGTAAATGATACTTTTACAACTACCAGGGGTACATTATGTTTTATAATTAATTAAATAATTTAATTATAAATATAAAAACAAAATTCCAATAATTGAGGTTATCGTACAGCTCCGCCTTTTTCTGAGTTTATAAAGGATGCCCGATTTGTATGCGGCCATAATATTTTAAATCACGATGTAAAATACATTTCATCACCACTCAATCAAGCTGCAATCTCTATTGATTCCAACTTGCCTGAATTTTGACACAACTCAATTTTTTTAAATAAATTTGCGAAACCAATTAGTTGCGTATATATTTGCAACCAATCAGTTTCTTATTTTTAAAATAAACCAATCATGAAAAGTAAAATCTTATTTGTTTTATGCCTGTTAACCGGGCTGATGTTTATTAATGCGGGCCTTAATAAGTTCTTAAACTATATGCCAATGCCCAAGGATATGCCTCAAAGTATGGTGAAAGTAATGCAGGCCTATATGGAAATAGGATGGATTATGCCGTTGGTGGGTGTCGCCGAAATTGTTGGTGGCTTGCTGCTGATCTTCGCAAGAACAAGGGCCCTTGGTGCTGTTGTGCTCGTTCCTATTTTAACAGGGATCCTGTTGGCCAATATCAGTATGGCCCCATCTGGTTTACCTATTGCATTGGTATTAACCGCAATTGTTGTTTGGGCAATTATTGACAATTGGGAAAAATACCTGCCTATGATCAGGAAATAAATTTTCACATAAACCGGTCGACTTTATTTAGCCGGTATGTAATTGACACTTCAAATGAGAAGAGATATTTTTCAGGCCGTTGCCGACCCTACACGTAGGGCCATCATCGCCTTAATTGCATTACAGGCAATGACACCTAACGCCATTGCCGAGCATTTTGATACTACACGTCAGGCCATTTCAAAGCACCTGAAGGTTTTAACCGAATGCGAACTGATAAAACCAGAGCATCAGGGTCGGGAGATTTATTATCAACTGGAGATTGACAAAATGAAAGAAATAGACAAATGGCTGGAGCAATTCCGCAAGATTTGGGAAACCCGGTTTGCGCAACTCGATAATCTTTTATCAACCTTAAAAAAAACACATAAATGAAAAACAACCTGTATTTCGATTTCACTGCTGACAAAGTAAAAAATACGCTGACCATTAAGCGTGAGTTTTTGGCCGACAGACCATTGGTTTGGGACTGCTATACCACAAGTGAATTGCTCGACCAGTGGTTTGCGCCCGCTCCGTTAACCACCAAAACAAAATCAATGGATTTTATTCAGGGTGGTCACTGGCACTATGCCATGGTTGAACCAAATGGCACAGAGTACTGGGGTTTAACAGAATATGTTAAAATCCAACCAATTGATTATTATACAGCATTAGATGCTTTCAGTAATGCAGATGGTGAAATAAATGAAGACCTGCCCCGTGCGGAGTGGCTTGTGAATTTTACCGATAGGGGAGAGAACGCTTTAGTGGAAACTATCGTTACCTATAAATCGCTTTCTGATCTGGAGACCGTTATCCAGATGGGTATGGAGCAGGGAATGATGGCAACACTCGAAAAGCTTGATCAGTTATTACTAACCTTAAAAAAATAATAAAATGAGCAGCAAGATCACTGTTACCGCAACTGTAAATGCAGATGTTAAAAAAGTTTGGGACTATTACACCAATCCTGAGTACATTACAAAATGGAACTTTGCCGATCCTTCATGGCAATGCCCTTCTGCATCAAATGATATGCAGGTAGGGGGGAAATACTCAGCAAGAATGGAAGCCAAAGACGGAAGCTTTGGTTTTGATTTTGAAGCTACTTACGATGAAGTTGTTGATGGTGAAAAGTTTACCTATACCATGCCAGACGGCAGGCAGGCAAGTGTTTCATTCAATGAAAATGGCAGCCAAACAGAAGTTGAAGTAACTTTCGACCCGGAAGGACAAAATCCTCTCGAAATGCAAAAAAATGGCTGGCAGGCTATACTCAACAACTTTAAGAAGTATACTGAAGAAAACTAAAGTTGGTTAAAGCAATTTTAAACAGCGACTGTATTAATACAGCCGCTGTTTTGATTTAATAGGGGTTTTGCTTTTACTGCCCGGTTAAAATTTTTAAATCTGAAATAGCCATGCGGTAGGATAGTTGTGCTGTATACATATCTGCCCGGGCTTTGGCCAGCAATGCTTTGGTGTTCAGTAGATCAGTTAATTTATTGAGGCCTGCAGTCTGCTTATCCTGCTGGATCTTTAGTTCTTCCTGCCGGTAGGTAACCGATTTTTGTGCTACGGCAATCAGCGCCTGTGCCTGGTCAATTTTCCTGTAAGCTTTTTTAATATCATTGCTTACCTGCAGTTCTGTATTGATAAAGTACTCCTCAGCTTGTTTTAATCCAAATTGCCTTTGACGGGTTATTTGTTTGTTTGAAAAAATACTTTGCAGGTCCCATTTAAGGCTCAAGCCGATAAAAGTATTGTTTACAGGTAACAGGGCATTGCCAAACTGGTGTGCATATCCACCCGTTAATCCGAGTTCGGGGATATTACTTTGCCTTGATGATTTGATACCGAGTGCGGCCTTCGATTTATTCAGATTAGCTATTTGCAGATCAACATTTGAATTTTTAGCGATGCTCTGGTATTCTTCTACTGGGTTCATGGATTGAATATCAGCCTCAATTTCCACCAACCTGATTAAGGTTGCTGTAATACCGGTAATTGTTGTTAAATCGCCCATGTAATCCTGTACCTGAATATTCAATTTCAGGATATTTTGCTCCTGGTCGGCAATATTAGCTTGTAAACCGGCTTTATCAGTATTAACTGTTTTGCCCGCCAGTATAGCGTTTTCTACATCTGTGAACTTTGATTTGGCTAATGCCAATGCAGCTTCGGCCTCTTCCAAACGCTTTTGTGTTATCAGGATCCCGTAATAAAGCTGCTCTGTCGACTGTTTGATCTGCAGCTCAATTTTAAGTTTTTCTTTTTCCGTTAATAATACATCGGTTTTATCCGCCTGCAGTCCCGTTTTTATTTTCGCCTGTTGCGTAATCGGCTGATAGGCCATTATTCCGACTACGGAACTATTATACCCGCCAACCGTAAAACTCTTATCTGTGCCGGGGCTTGATGGGCCGATAGTACCTGCCGGAATGGTCAGTTCACCTAAACTAAAACTATGCAGGTAGTTTCCGTTTAAGGTAGTTAAAGGATATCTTTTGATTTTATCTTCTTCTATTTTTGCCTGCTTCTCCCTGATCTGCCATAATTTAGTGGCGAGCGCGTGGTTATTTCGTAAAGCAGAGTCGATTAATTGCTCTAATGAATATGTTGGTATCTCCTGCGCTTTTAGCGATAGGGTACACCAGATCAAATATACCATGAGCAATATCCCCAATTTTATTGTATGTTTCATTTGATTAATGCTTTAATGGGTTTTCAATTACGCCCGGTTTTGATTTGATCCATCCTATGTATAGTACAGGTACAGATATTAAGGCCATGGCCATGCTCCATACCACGCCGAATGCCAGTACGCTTGCAAGCGGTGCCCACATCGGCGAGCCGGAAAGGATCATGGGCAATACGCCAATGGCGGCTGCCATTGCCGTAAGAAATATTGGTCTCAAACGTCTTTTGCCGGATTCGATAGCGGCCGATTTAATGTCAAGCCCGTGTTTAATGAGCTCGTTTGTGTGATCAACCAGGATGATGGCATTGCGCACTACAATTCCCGACAGGGCGATCAGGCCGATGAATGCAGTGAAGCTGAAATAGTTCCCGGTAACAAACAAGCCCAATATGGCTCCGAACAGGCTCAGCGGAATAGTTAACATCACTATGGTAGCCTCTTTAAGGTTCCTGAACTGAAACAGCAGGATAAAAAATATCAGCACCAGACTTACGAGCAATGCCGTAATCAACTGCCCCATAGATTCCTTTTTATTGAAATCCTCACCGCCGTATTCAATGCGGTAGCCGCTTGGTAGTTGCAGCTTGCTGATTGCAGGCCTTATCGCTGCCAGCAGTTCTGACGGGAGCATATCATGAGTGGTTTCACTCTGTACGGTAAGTGTCCGTACGCCATTGCGATGCATGATCCGCCCGGTTTGCCATTGCGGAACCAAATCTGCTATTTGCCTTAAGGGCACTTCGGCTCCCGTAACAGGCGATCTTAAATAAGTATTCTGCAAATCACCGGTAGTTTGCCTGTTTTTTTCATCCAGCCTCAGCGCAATGTTTACTGCATCGGTACCTTCATATATTGTAGAAATAGCCGCTCCGCTGAAACCGGTGTATACCGCCTGAGAAATACTCCCGGTGGTATAACCCAGGCGACTTGCCTCATCTTTCAACTTTATGCCGATACCGTAATAATCTTCTGCAAAATCGTTTTTGACAAAACGGCTGCCCTTTGCCTGTTTCACTATATTGCTCACCTGTTCGGCAATGGCTTTTAAATGATCAATATCCTCTCCAATGATCCTGACTTCAACAGGTGCTTTTAGCGATGAACCCTGCTGCATCAGTTTGATATAGGTTGTGCCTTCAGGAATAAGTTTCCCAACTTTAGCACTTAGCTCTTCAGAGAGTGCGTCTGTGGTTTCTTCTGAAGTAGTGTTTATCAGTATCTGGGCATAATTGCTCGTCGGGAACTCCGGCGAAAAGTTATAATAAAACCTGGGCGAAGCGGTGCCTGTAAACGTGGCATAGGGAAGTACCCGTTTATCTTGTTTTATCAATGCCTCAGCCCTCAGAATGGCTGCATTGGTTTTCTCGAGTTTTGTCCCTGTTGGCATCCATAATTCTACTACAAACTGGCCTCTTTCTGCCGCGGGGAAAAACTGCTGCCTTATACCACCCGAAAACAATAATCCCGCAAGCACAATCGGCACCAAACTGCTGATGATGGTGATTGTTGGATGTTTGACGCACCAGTCAAGCAGGGCATCATATCCATTCTGCATTAAATCCAGCAATGATTTCTTATGCTTCTTTTGGGGGGCTTCTTCGGCAGATGCTGCCTTTTCATGCAAGCCCTTTTTAATAAAGGTATAGCACAGGAGGGGAGTTAAAACCATTGCTACAAAAAATGAAGAAGCTAAAGCAACCGCAACGGTTATAGGCAATGCAAAGATAAATTCGCCCACTGTACCGCTTATTAAAACCATCGGCATAAATGATGCAATGATCGTAACTGTGGCTGCCAGTACCGGGATCACCAAATCGTTGGCGCTGCGCCAGGCGGCAGTCCATCGTTCAACACCCTCGTCCAGCAGTTCCACATAATTGTCGGCTATAACTATGGCATCATCTACCACCATTCCCAGCACCAGGATCAAGGCTGCCAGCGATACCTGGTGCAATTCGATACCGAGCGCATGCATTACGGCAAAGGTTACTGCTACGGTCATTGGAATAGCCATGGCGGCCACTGTTGCAATGCGCAGGGGCAACAATAAAACAACTACAATGATTACGGAAAGAATAGCCAGGAAAAACTCCCTGATAAAGTGTGAAATATTTTCATCTACTACCTGCGGCTGATTAACAATGGTAGTGATTTTAATATCCGAAGGAATTACCTTTCTGGCTTCTGCAATTTTCCGGTTAACCTCTTCGCCGAATTTTACAATATTGTTCCCTTCCTGCATCTGCACAGAAAGCATCATAGCCTTGTTGCCGTTTACAGTTATAATGCTCTGCGGTTCTTTATAGTCTCTTTTCAAAGTAGCCACATCACCGAGTTTAACTACAGAACCAGACTGCGAGGTGCCCACTACCTGGTTAACAAGATCTGTTTCGGTATTATAATAGCCGTTGGTATAAAGGGGGGCCTTATTGCTATTGGTTTTTACCTCTCCGGTTGCATTGATGCTGTTTTGCGACTGTAAAACCTGCACCACCTGTTGTGCATTGACGCCGTACTGGGATAGCTTTTCAGAAGTAGAGGACACTGCAATTTCCTCCTGCTGTTCGCCAATGCGTTTTATTTTTGAAGTAGCCGGGATAGTACGCAGGTAGTCCTCCAGCTTTTGAGCGTAATGCTTTAGCTCCTGGTAGCTTGCCTTGTTACTTTCCAAACCAATCACAAGGGCTTCCGTATCGCCAAAATCCGAATTAACGATGGGGCCTTTTACCCCCTCCGGCAAATCAAGCTGTTTGGAGATCAGCAATTGATGGCGAAGCTTGCTCCAGAATATATCCGGCTGTTTTACCCGCTCGGTAAGTTCTACGTTTACAACAACTTCTCCATCTTTCGTGGTTGAATAGGTTTTAGACTTATCTACCTCTTCATATTGAAAAAGATATTGCTCCAGTTTTTTAGTAACCTGATCTTCTACCTGTACAGAATTTGCACCGGGAAAATATGCGACAACTAAACCCTGTCTGATGGTGATTTTGGGATCTTCCCTGCGCGGCATATTCAGCAAAGAATCTATGCCGACAGCAAAGAGCAGGAACAATACAGACAGCGTTACGTGCTTGTACTGTAATGATGTTTTTATAATGTTCATCGGCGTAATTATTTATTGGTAGAGATTAATGAACCGTCAGATAATTTTTTTTGGCCGCTGGTAACAACGATTTCTTTATCGGATAGCCCCGATACGATCTCAATCTTATTTGAAAACATGCTTCCAAGGCTCACCCGGCGTTTAAAGGCTTTGTTTTGAGTATTGTCTACCACAAACACATAGCTTTGGTTAGCCAGATCCTGCTGAATGCACTCGGCAGGTAATAAGATAGTTTGCTTTTTGTTACTGCCGGTCATCCTGGCATCGGCGATCATGCCCGAGCGAATCAGCAAGCCGGGATTTTCCACTTCAATTTTTATAGCGAAGGCCCTCGATGTGGCATCGGCTGCAGAACCTATTTCTATTACTTTACCTCCAAATGTTTTACCAAGCGCAGTAATGGATACATCGGCCGTTTGCCCGAGTTTTATTTCATGCAATTCACCTTCGGGAACATAAGCCAATACCTTTATCTTCCGGATGTCGGATACGGTGAATAACGGCATGCCAACACTTACAATTTCGCCTTCTTCGGCATGCTTTTTAAGCAATACGCCGCTAATAGGGGAGTATAGTCTGGTGTCGTTCAGGTTTTTTTGTTGTAGTTGCTGTTGCAAGCGGGCCTGCTGCAGGGAGAAGCTGATTTTTGAAAAGTCGGCTTCGCTCAGGCTCTTTCCTGCATGTAATATCTTTAAGCGGTTAAATTCATCAACTGTGGAGCTGAGCTGTACATCGGCTTGTGCCTTAGCAATTGAATAATTGGTTGGGTCGAGGCTTGCTATCAATTGTCCTTTTTTGATGTTTTCGCCTTCTATAGCCGATTCGTAATTGATTTTACCTGGCACCATAAAACCTAAATTCACGGTAGTAAAGCCTTCTATATTGCCGCTTACAGCAATTTGAGCGTTAACGGTTTGCGATTTGACTTCTTCAGTCTTTACAGCAATGGCAGCAGGTTCGCCGCCGGATGCAGGTGTGTTCCTGTTCTTGCAGCTTACGGCAAGACACAGGGCAATAAATGCAGGGAAAAATAAGGGTCGTTTCATTTTTATTGATTTTTATTATTCTGAAAAGAATTGTTCTTGTATTTGTACTGTTTCGATGCCCAGGAAGGACAGTGATAGCTTAATTTGTTCAACAAAGGCTTCATTACCAGAGATGGTAAATTCCATTTGCTGCATGGTATTAGCATTCAGGATGGCTTCAATATCCTCTTGCCGGATACCGCAACAGTCTGCTGCTGCTCGTGAATGAAAGCTTATGAATAATTGGGTAGGGAAATGTTTTTGCAGTATTTTGAGCTCCTTTTTAAAGAGGTGCTGTTTATTTATTGAGCAGTAAAAAAGGGAGATATGCTGGTATTTTGCTTCTCCCAATTTACTTTTTAAACCATAGAAGATGGATGCAATACCTAAATCATCTGCAAAAAATACATGATGAACGCCAAAACCCTGAATAGAAATATATGCTTGCATGATCTAATAATTTGATAATGCAAAGCACGGGAAGCAACGCGAGGGTGTTTTTAATCTATCTTAAAAAATGAAATTGGCACGAAATTATTTTTTTCCTCTGATAACACTCAATGTTTGCTGGGTGATACCCAGGTAGGAGGCTATATCCCCGAGCGGGGCCCGCAATAAAATATTAGGGTAGTGCTCTGTAAAGTTTTTGTAACGCTGTTCTGCCGTTTGAAATTGTAGCGAGAAAAGCCTGTCCGAAAACCGTTTAAGTGTTTCCATTGCCACCAGGAAACAGAAAGTCTTAAATGGTGCAATCTTCTCAAACAGGTCGGTAAACTCCTTAAAGTGGATTATTCGAAACGTCGAATCTTCTAAAATCTCCCGGCCGTAAGGATCTGCGTTGTTAAAATAAACACTCTCTACAGACATGGTAAAGTTGTTTTCAGCAAAGAAGAAATGTGTAATATCCTTTCCTTCCTGGTTGATATAGTACAACCTGACCAGGCCTTCTTCAATAAAATAAACTTTGGGCGATCGGTTATCCGGTTGTACGAGGCAGGTGCCTTTTGGATAAAATTCCTTTTTGAAAGCAGCGTTGATTGCAGCGCATTCTTCTGCATTTAAGTTGATCTTGGAATTGATGTACTGAAGCAGGTCCATAGTTCATTAATTAGGGGAATGAAGCTATTACAGGTAAAACAGAAACGACACATAAATATAGAAAATGTCGCTCAAATTATTCCACAAGTTTTATGATCAATAACAGAACAGACGGCGTTTGTCAACTGCCAATAACACCCGACAATATCAAAATTGTGATATTGCATGTCAGTATTGTTACATGCAATAAACGGCATGTTTTATAAATTGTACCAATAAATCAATCGTATGATGTTGTCTAAAACCAAGGTGCTTTGCGTAGTCGTTGTGTTATTGCTGTGTTCGCTGATTTCATTTGCACAACAAATAAATTATCCTCCCATTGAAACGGTTGCAACCGATTTTAAAAAGCTGCTGGAAAGGCCTCGTGTTGCCTTAAATCCGTCTTTTACGGTAACTAAAACAGATTCAGTTATTATAGAACAGGGGTTTATTTATAGCGAAAAGAATGAACGGGTTCCCATCCTGATTTACAAACCTGTTACGGGGGCCCAATCATATCCTGCGGTGATTTTTTTACATGGCACGGGTGGTAAAAAAGAAGACAACAAAAAGATAATGTACCAATTGGTTAAACGAGGGATCATCGGCGTAGCTATTGATGCCCGCTTTCACGGCGAGCGCATAGCCGGAGGCGCACATGGCTCAACGGAATATGTAGCTGCAGCTACTGCCGCCTGGGAAAATAAGGATAAGGCCCACCAAACGCACCCCTTTTTGTTTGATACAGCCTTTGATCTTTGGCGGGTAACCGATTACCTGTCAACCAGGCCCGATGTAGACGCCAACCGAATTGGCATGGGCGGCATATCCATGGGAGGGATTGAAACATGGCTTGCCGCATCGGTGGATAAACGGATAAAAGTAATTGTGCTGGATATTTCGGTACAAAGTTTCAAATGGTCATTAGATAACGATAAATGGCAAGGCCGCGTAGGAACTATTCAAGCCGCGCATCTGCAGGCAGCTAAAGACCTTGGCGATTCTTCCTTAAACAAGCGTAATGTAAAAGCGGTATGGGATAAATTACTCCCTAATATTACCGGCGAGTTCGACTGCCCGTCAATGTTGCGATTAATGGCACCGCGTGGAATGTTGATTTTAGGTACAGAAAATGACCCCAATTGCCCACTGCCAGGCGCAAATATAGCCTATGCTTTGGCCACACAAACCTACAGATCAAAAAATGCGACCGACAAGCTTATGCGCGATGTAACGCCAAAACTTTTCCATACTTCTACGCCGGAACATTTCAAAATGACACTGGATTGGTTTAGCAAATGGTTGTAGCTACGGAGGCATTGGCAATACATACATTAGATGATCTTTTAGTCTGAAAAAATAAAATTAACAAAAATTTGCTAAATCGATTTTATTATATAATTTGGTCGTGTAATAACCAATTAACCAATACCAGTCAATTTTTAAATTTTGAAGTCTGTCTGTGATAAAAAACTTACGATAAATGAAGCTTTTTGTCGATAATAAATCACAGTTTCGGCCTTCAGGATCTTAAACAATAAAACCGGTACTACCATTATGAGCATAACTACGTTACCAGCCTACAAAAAATGTATCATAGCCTTATTTGCTGCGGGCCTTTCGCTTGGTTCGGCAACTATGCTGAAAGCGCAAAACGCGGCTTCCTATGTTAATCCATTTATCGGCGCCAGTACGAGTGCCGATGGGGCAGGTGTTTATCACGGCCTGGGCAAAACTTTTCCGGGGGCTGCCACACCATATGGGTTGGTGCAATTAAGTCCTAATACCATAACAGGAGGCGATAATGGTTCTGGCTATAGCTATGAGCATACAAGTATTGAAGGTTTTGCGTTTACCCAAATGAGTGGAATAGGCTGGTACGGCGATTTGGGGAACTTTTTAGTGATGCCAACCGCCGGCATGCTCAAAACAAGCGCCGGTAAAATAGGAACCACTGGTGTGGGATATCGTTCTGCTTACGATAAAAGCAGTGAAAAAGCATCGGCCGGGTATTATAGCGTTCAGTTAACCGATAACAATATCAAAGCCGAAGCTGCAGCAGCACCGCACAGCGGTATGCTACGTTTCACTTTCCCTCAAAATAAACAATCACGCATCCAGATAGATCTGGCCCGAAGGGTAGGGGGAACATCAACGCTCCAATATGTAAAAGTAGTTGATGATCATACTATTGAGGGCTTTATGAAATGTACGCCTGACGGTGGTGGTTGGGGTAACGGTGATGGTAAGGCTGATTATACTGTATATTTCTATGCGCAATTCAGCAAGCCATTAAAAAACTATGGCATTTGGAGTGCCGACATACCCGATGACTGGAGCCGCAAGCTGGATGATGTAACCAGCGACAAATATCAGGAGCGTGTAGCCCATGCAGAGATACTTAAGGGAATAAAGGATAAACAAGGTAAGCATCTCGGTTTTTACACAGAATTTGCTACTAAAACCAACGAACAGGTATTGCTTAAATCAGGAATTTCATTTGTGAGCGTAGCCGGTGCTAAAGCCAACTTACAGGCGGAAATTAAAGATTGGAATTTCGACGCAGTACACCAACGGACTGTTAACTTATGGAACAACGCTTTATCAAAAGTAAGTATCCAGGGCGGCACGGCCGAGCAAAAGACGGTGTTTTATACAGCCTTGTATCATACTATGATCGATCCGCGAATAGTGAGCGATGTTACCGGGCAATATATGGGCGGCGATGGCAAAGTACATCATACCGCAACGTTTAAAAAACGTACCATTTTTAGTGGATGGGATGTTTTCAGGAGCCAGATGCCTTTACAAACTATCATTAACCCATCGTTGGTAAATGACCTGGTTAACTCGTTGGTAACGCTTGCCGATGAAAAAAAGAAAGATTACCTGGAGCGTTGGGAATTGTTGAATGCCTATAGTGGCTGTATGCTTGGCAACCCGGCAGTAGCTGTCATGGCCGATGCTTATGCTAAAGGCATTCGTAACTATAACGTACCCAATGCCTACAAATTAGCCGTGGGTACAGTTGAGAAATTTGGTAATGGTGATAAAGGTTTTACTCCCGGTAACACAAGCATCAGCTATACCCTTGAATATGCTTATAACGATTGGTGCGTTGCTCAGCTTGCAAAAGGGCTTAATAAAGCAGGTGATGCGAAAAAATACGGCGAAAGGGGTGAGGCCTTTAAAAATATTTTTGATACAGATAAGGGCTGGTTCAGACCAAAGGATAGCACAGGAACCTGGTTGCCATGGCCTGCAGAGGGGCGCATTAAACAATGGTATGGCTGTATTGAGAGTAATCCTTATCAGCAGGGTTGGTTTGTGCCACAGGATGTGGATGGTATGGCCAAACTGATGGGTGGCCGTGAAAAAGTAATTGCCGATTTGAATAACCTTTTTGAGAAAACGCCCGATAACATGATGTGGAACGATTATTATAATCACTCCAACGAGCCTGTACACCATGTACCCTTCCTGTACAACCGCCTTGGCGCACCTTGGCTTACCCAAAAATGGACTCGCGAGATCTGCCGCCGCGCTTATAAAAACTCTGTTGAGGGTTTGGTTGGTAATGAAGATGTAGGACAGATGTCTGCCTGGTATGTTTTGGCAGCCAGCGGTTTACATCCTGTTTGCCCCGGCGATACGAGGCAGGAGATCACCAGCCCTGTATTTAATAAGGTAACGCTAAAGCTTGATCCTAAATACGCAAAGGGCAAAGCATTTACTATCATCGCCAACAACAATTCGGCGAAAAACATTTATATACAAGGAGCGAAGCTTAATGGTAAAACCTATAACAAATGCTATATCGACTATAAAGATATCACTGCAGGTGGTACACTTGAGCTGAGCATGGGGGCTACGCCAAATAAAAACTGGGGAATCTGATATTATATTTAAGATGATAAAAATGGCTGCGCTTTTTAATCCTGATTTGCTAAATCGATTTTATTATAAAGCCTATAAATTGAATTTATTTTTTGCTGAACACATTATAATTAACAGTTAATGAAAAAGTTGATTTTATTATTAGTACTGATAGCAACGCGTGGAGCAGTAATTGCCCAAAGCATAGCGCCATTTCACGCCGGCGACAGGGTAGTTTTTGTTGGTAACAGCATTACCGACGGAGGCCATTACCACTCGTACATCTGGCTGTATTACATGACCCGTTTCCCCAATATGCGGATAACCTGCTTTAACGCAGGCATAGGCGGCGACGTAGTAGGGCAGATCAATGATCGTTTTGAAGATGATGTGTTCAGCAAAAAGCCAAATGTTTTAACCCTTACCTGGGGAATGAACGATACTGGGTATTTTGAGTGGTACCGTGCCGATGCACAGGAATTTATGGATAAAAGGATCCAAGGTTCATATGATAATTACGCGCTGCTGGAAAACAAACTGAAACAACGCCCGGAGATCCGCAAGATCTTTATCCTTGGTTCACCTTATGACGAAACCAGTAAGTTCACTACCAAAAATATCTATCCTAAAAAAAGCGCTGCTTTTTCAAAAGTAATAGATTTTCAGCGTAATGCCGCTAAAAGGAATAATTGGGGCTATGTTGATTTTTTCCACCCTATGACAGAGATCAACCTGCGTGAGCAAGCCAAAGATTCGACTTTCAGCTTAACGCCTAATGACAGGGTACACCCAGATAATGACGGACACCTGGTAATGGCCTATCTTTTCTTAAAAGCCCAGGGTTTCAGCAACAAAGTAGTAGCTGATGTAGCGATTGATGCTAAAAGTAAAAAGGCTATTAAAGCAGTTAATTGTAAGATAACCAATGTGGTATCTTCCACCGATTCGGTATCGTTCAATTACCTTGCCAGTTCATTGCCTTATCCTATTGATACCATTCCGCGTAGCTGGGGAAACAGGAAAAAACAAGCAGACGCACTTAAGATCATACCTTTTACTAAAGAAATGAATCAGGAGCTGCTTGCCGTTAAAGGTTTAAAAACCGCCAATTATGACGTGCTTATCGATGGCGAAAAAATGGGTAACTGGTCGGCTGAGCAATTAAGCACAGGTATTAACCTGGCCGAAATCACTATCACACCACAATACCAGCAAGCCATCCAGATCAGGGAACTGAACGAAGAGCGCTGGGACATTGAGCGGCGCATCCGCATGTATGTTTGGATGCAATTTGACTTTTTAAAAGGTAAAGGTCTTTTGTTTCATGATACCAATGCGGCTATGGATACCATAAGTAAATATGCCAAAAAGGACATTTTTGTTAACGGCAATAAGGACAATTATACCCGTGCCCGTTACAAAAGCCTGCGTGATGCATGGCAAAAAGAAATGGACGTACTAACTGATCAAATCTATGCGATAAACAAGCCTCAAAATCATCGCATTACCATCATTGCCTCAAAATAAAATCACTATATACAAATGGATATTAAAAAGTTATTCTTTATTCCGTTATTTATTGGCCTTGCTGCCTGCAGTTTCAAAGCCGCTGCAGCAACGGTTGATACGGTGCTAACCCACAGTGCCGCAATGAACAAGGATATTAAGGCGGTGGTAATCAAGCCTACCGATTATTCAAATACCAAAAAGTTCCCAGTACTTTACCTGTTGCACGGCTTCAGCGGTAATTACAGCGATTGGATCAAAAAAGTTCCCGCCGTTGCCGGCCTGGCAGATACTTATCATTTTATTATAGTTTGTGCCGATGGCGATTTTGCAGGCTGGTATTTTGACAGCCCAATCATTAAGGACTCGCAATATGAAACCTATGTAGGTACAGAGCTGGTAAATTGGGTTGACAAACATTATTCAACCATAACCGACCGAAAGGGGAGGGCTATAACCGGGCTAAGTATGGGCGGTCACGGCGCTTTGTTTTTGGCTTTTAAGCATTTAGATAAATTTGGCGCGGCCGGCAGTATGAGCGGTGCGGTTGATATCAGACCTTTTCCTGATAGTTTTGGCATAGAACGCGTGCTGGGTAAATACAGTGAACATCCTGCCAGATGGGAGCAAAACAGTGTGGTAAATCTCATATACCTTTTAAAGCCAAACTCGCTTGCCATTACATTTGATGTTGGTTATGATGATTTTCTTTACCAGGCAAACCAGGAACTGCACGAAAAACTGCTTGAGCGCAAAGTGCCGCATGATTATACAGTAAGGCCGGGAGCGCATACCTGGGAGTTTTGGGGCAATTCCATCAACTACCAGGCGTTGTTTTTCAGTCGTTTTTTTGCCGGAGTAAAATAGAGAGTATATTTATAATAGCAATTACAACATTTTCAACCGATTGTAAATGTTGTAATTGTTAAAATTTAAGCTAAGAAATTGCGATTTTGAAAAATATAAAAAAATAGCACAAAAAATTTGCTAAATCGTTTTTATAAAGTATATTAGTGTCAGATTTCAACATCTGAATTATAAACCAATTAACAAATAGTTTTAAACTTTAGCTTACACAGTTTAAAATATAGAATTGCTAAAACGATTTTATATTTCTTCTTCTGTCGAAGCGTGATGTTAACTAACCCTATAGTATGAAAAAACTTTACTTCAAGGTTCTTGCTTATTCGGTTTTGGGGGGCTTTCTGTTTTTTACCTCGTGTAAAAAGGATGGCTTCCTGGGGCAAACACAAACATCAAACCTAACCGAGGGCACCGTGTTCACCGATAGTGCCAACACTGTATCATTTTTAGCCGGCATTTATAGTAATGTTGGTTTTAGCGCTGCGGCGGGCAGGTTTACTTACGGGCCAATACTTTCACCCACACCTAACGGGGGTATCGATGCTGCATCCGATGAAGCCGAGGTATCGGCGTCGGCCGGTTCAACTGCTTTGGCATTTGAAACCGGCACCATCAATGCTGCGGTAGTTACCGACGATGCGTATAAAACGTGTTATACTAATATCCGGTCGGTAAACCAGTTGCTCAAAAACTTGCCCAAAGCGCCTATCAACACCTTTGTCAAAACACAAATGAAGGCCGAGGCGCGTTTTTTACGTGCCTGGTACTATTCCATACTGGTAAAACACTATGGCGGCGTGCATTTGCTTGGCGATAGCATTTACACCTATACCGATAAGATCCCCGCTGCCCGTAATACCTATGCCGATTGCGTAAATTATATCCTCACCGAATGTGATGTGGCCGGGCAGGACCTGCCGACTGTACAATCGGGGGTAAATTATGGCCGGGCTTCAAAGGGGGCTTGCCTTGCTTTAAAGTCAAGAGTATTATTGTATGCTGCAAGCCCACTTTTTAATGGTAAGTCTATAGGTGAAGACAAAACGGTTGGATTGGCAGGCTATCCTGATAACGACCCTAAACGCTGGCAATTGGCTGAACAGGCTGCTGCCGCGGTTATCTCAACGGGGATGTACAGTTTAAATGTAGACAATACTACGGCTGCTGGCTTCGGTTTTCAAAAGCTGTTTACCAAGCGTGTAAATACTGAATATATTTTTCAGCTCATGCGCCCAACCGACAACGTGGATCTGGAGAACTTATGGCAACCACCAACACGTACCGGTAAAAACGGCGCGTTTCCTTTACAGGGCCTGGTTGATGCTTTCCCGATGAGCAATGGGAAAGCGATAACCGATCCAACATCAACCTATAACCCCAATGATCCATATGCAAACCGGGATCCGCGTTTGAACTACAGTATCATCCATGACCAAACGCCTTTACAAATCAGGCTTTCATCAGGCACATCGCCTATCAATATTTTTGTCGGCAAATACAACGGAAATACCACAGGACCCGATGCTGTGCATGTTGGCACCACTACAGGATACTACACCAATAAAATGCTTGATCCGGGTGCTGTAGCTAATGATTTTATGCACCGCACAGCCCGTTGCCTTCCGCTGATCCGTTATGCCGAGATCCTGCTGAACTATGCTGAAGCGGCTAATGAATTTGAAGGGCCAACCACGCAGGTTTACAATGCTGTGGAATTAATAAGGCAAAGGGCCGGTTTAAATCCGTACCAGTTACCGACAGGATTGAACCAGGCCGAAATGCGTGCGGCTATCCAAAACGAGCGGCGCATTGAACTTGCTTTTGAAGAACACCGTTTCTGGGATGTGCGCCGCTGGAAAATTGCCGATCAAACCGACAACATAACTACTAAAGGTATGGAAGTTGATCGTGACGGTGCTACCGTAGCATACAAACAGTTTGATGTGCGCAAACGCAATTTCCGTAAAGCGATGTACCTGTGGCCTTTCCCGCAAAGCGAAGTAGCTAAATCGCCTGAACTAATCCAGAACCCGGGCTATTAATTATTGACATTAAATAATATTGATATGAAATATAATTACAAAGCAAAACGGTTTTACCTGGTGCTTGTGGCTGTCTTAACATTAGCAGTATCATCATGTAAAACCGAAAAAATAGTACCCGGAAGCGAGGCTCCTAAAGATATTAAAGGTAACTGGCGGGTAATTAAAGCTACCCGTAACGGTACCGACTTAACCTCTATTATTGATTTCAGCCAGTTCAGGATCAACTTTACCGATAAAGGTTATACGCTGGTGAACAAGCTGCCCTTCCTGGTTAACAAAGACGGAGCTTTTGCATTGGATGACCCACAGTATCCCTTTAAGATCACTTTTACTGCCACGGGCGATAAACCGGTTTCAACCGCTTTTACTTATCCCATAGTAAATGGCAAAAGGCAGCTTAGCATAACATTCAGTCCCGGTTGCACCAATAACAGCTATGTATACGTGCTTGAAAAAGCCAATTAATAAACCAAAAGCAACAGATAAATTATGAGATCATATTTACTACATATAAAAGGTAAAAATTTATGGAAGCTGTGTGCTTTGGTGGTGCTGGGTATTGCTTTGGCCTGCTGCGGTGAGCAAATAACCAGTGTTGATCAGCCTGCTACAGCTACCGTAGGTTCGGTTGTGCCGATAACTGTTCACTGCGATATCCCTACAGTAGGCGATGGCGGTCCGGATTACCTCATTTTTGGCTTTTTAGTACCTAAAGGCTGGAAAGCTGCGCAAAATACCACTATAAATTATACCAGTAAACAGGGTAACGGAACCATGTCCCTGGTACCTGATGGTACTTTACCCAAAAATGGCGGTGGACTTAACTGGCCGGCCTATATGAAGAAAACATTAGGCAACGGCGGCAACCTTATCGACGATATGGAATGGGTTGCCTATCAAACGGATAAGGCCTACAGCCATACCGGCGGGGTAGAGTTCATTGTTGACCTTAACGTCAAAATAAAAGTTGGTGCCGATAATAACAACATGCTGGTAAAACTGGGTTATACCATCACCGACAGCGGCAACGGTTTTACGAGTGATGGTAACGGTACTTATTATAGCGCGCTGCTTGGTAGTAATTGTTTTGAGGTAACCGGCGGTAACGGCGACCTGGTTGACTTTTGTAATCCACAACTTACCACTATCGACCCGCCGAAGTCATTGGATAACGATTTTGTGACCTTAACCTTTGATGGTACAGTTGCCGATACTGATTTAAAAGGCGAGAGTGAAGTTTACCTGTGCGCAACGGCCTATACAAGCGATGGCAAAACGATAAACGTTTGTGAGCAAACCACTAAAACGCTGCTGAAACAAACTACGGCCACCAGTAAAAAATATCAGCTCACGTTTTGGCCAAGATCATTCTTTAATGCGGGAGATGCACAAACCATTACAAGAATGGAGTACTTCCTTACCGATAAAACAGGTAAAAAGAAAGTTGGCTATGGTAATACAGATGCCCCGTTCACCTATACATTTAAATGCGGTTAACCAGTAAATAAACTAAACGGCAGATGCAATTAATAAATCTGTATTTGCTAAAACGATATTTAAATCTTTTGCCAACAATTTTAAACCTAAAAAATATGGCTTATTGCTACATAAAGAAATGCTTAACAGGTATCACGCTGTTGCTGTTGCTGCTGGCCAAAACCAGTTATGCATCTGTACAGCAGGATACTACCAGGGAGGCGCCTGCACGCCCCGGCCAGGTGAGCGGTATTGTACTTGATGAGTACGGTAATCCGCTGCAAGGCGTTAAGGTAATCAATAAAGGGAAAAATGCTGTGTTAACTACCGGCAAAGATGGCGCGTTTGCCATTAATGCCGCTAAGGGCGATGCATTGGTTTTTACCGCCGCAAATTATAATGCCCGTGAAGTCACCGTACGAAATGCGGCTAAATTAACGGTAAGGCTCCTTGATACTTATATAAAAGCGCCCAAAACTATCAATGCGCTTTATGATACCATCAGCACATCAAAAAATGTAGGGGCAATATCAACTATTTATACTAACCAGCTTACTACTACGCCTTCAACTTTATATACCTACGCCTTACCCGGACAACTCCCCGGCTTATATACTCAGCAATACAGTGGCTTTGCCGCACCGCAAACCGGCGTGCAAACTGTAAATGATTTTATCGGGGCGGTAGTACAGCATAATAACTATTCTGCTAATGATAATAGCGAGTTTGGGCTTTTTTTACGGGGACAAGCGCCTATAACTATTATTGATGGTGTTCAGCGTGAGATAGCATCACTTGATCCGGAAAGTATCGAATCGGTTTCGGTTTTAAAGGATGCACTTTCAAATATTATGCTGGGGATCAATAGCTCACGCGGTACTTTATTAATCACCACTAAACGTGGGCAGCCAGGTACGCCGCATATTTCATTCACAGCACAAAGCGGGATTCAGCAGCCTTTGGGTTTACCCAACCCGCTGCCTGCTTATCAATACGCTTATTTGTATAACGAAGCATTACAGAATGACGGCAAACCTGCTCTTTACAGCGCCGCCGACTTTAATGCCTACCGTAACCATACCGACCCCATAAGGCATCCGGATGTTAACTGGTTTAAAACCATCTTACGCGATAACTCCCCCATGACCAGTTATAAGCTTAACGTTAACGGCGGTACCCAGGTAGCGCGATACAGTATTTCGTTAAACTATCTTGACCAGGCGGGGATGTTCAAAACGGCGTCGTCTGTGCCATACAATACCAATAATGATCTTAACCGTTACATCATCAACTCCGATCTGGCGGTTAATGTAACCAAAAAATTCACTGTCGACCTGCAATTGTTTGGCCGGATCCAGCAAAGCACACAGCCGGGAGCAGGGTATGGAAACATATTGAGCACGCTTTATAGCTTGCCGAATAATGCCTATCCGCTTTACAACCCAAACAATTCATTTGGCGGTACAACAACTTATACCAATAACCTGCTTTCGCAAACTGAGTTTTCGGGCTATCAGCGCACCAACAGTAATGACGTGCTTGCTAACCTCGATCTTAATTATAACCTGAGCAGCGTAACTCCGGGTTTATCGGCGAAGGCAAAGGGTAACCTCGCTTTCTCATCGCAAAGTTTTCTAAACCGCTCGCTGCAAAACAATGCTTATTCCTTTAACGCGGATAGTTCTTATTCGGCAGTAGGCTCATCGGGTGCTCAAAACAATTCATACAGCACTGTATCAAGCGCACGCTACTCGTTTGCCCAGGCATCGGTTAATTACGACAGGACTTTTGGCAAAAGCAATATCACCGGCATGGCATTGTATGATGTGCGTTCGGTTGTGTTAAACTACGACCTTTCGCAGGTAACAACAAACCGTGCTTTAAAAGCGGGTTATAACTATGATGGTAAATACTTTATTGAGGCGGCTGCCAATAGCAGCGGATATAATCGTTACCCGCCGGGCAACCAATATGGTTTGTTTTATGCAGGTGGCATAGGCTGGCAAATGGGTAAAGAGGATTTTATTAAAGATAACTTCAGTTGGATAAACTCCTGGAAATGGCGCGCTACCTATGGCAAAACAGGTAATAACAACGTAGATAATTACGGCTATTACAACTTTTTGCAAACCTACGGTGCTACAAACGGCTATTCATACAGCACAGGTACCTCAAAAAGCCCTGTACAGGGAGTTTATGAAAATACGCTTGCTAACCCTTATATCCGCTGGGAAAAAGCCCGCAAGCTGGATGTAGGTACAGATATCTCCCTGTTTAATAACCATTTCAATATCACGGGTGATTATTACTATGACAGGTATTATGACCTGCTGCAGGTGCGCGGCAACAGCATCGCATTGTTGGGTACTGCTTACCCTTACGAAAATTTGGGCGTCAACCTTTACAAGGGAGGCGAGCTTACTTTAACTTACCAAAACCATATCCAAAACTTCAATTACTTTATTTCAGGTAATGCATCTATCCAGTCGTCTAAAATCATTTTTAGCGATGAGGAGGCTTATCCTTATCCATGGCTAAGACATACTGGTCGCTCGCCCAATGCTATTTATGGTTATACCGCTATAGGTTATTTTAAAGATGCGCAGGACGCAGCTACCAGCGCCACAACTACCGGCTACACAGCCCAGGCGGGTGATGTGAAATACAAAGACCTTAATGGCGATCATATTATCAACCAGTTCGATGTTTCGGCCATAGGCGGTAACCGTCCGCTGGTGTACTACGGACTATCAAGTGGTTTTAATTACAAGGGCTTTAGTTTGAGCTTCTTATTACAGGGTGTTGCCAATCGTGAGCTGATGTTCAACAATTCGCAGGTGAACGGTTTTGCTGGTGTGGGGTTCCTTGGTCTTACTTACAGCGGGCAGGCTTACGAAACCATCTTAGGCCGCTGGACGCCCGAAACGGCAGCTACCGCTACTGCTCCACGCTTATCATTGGGTAACGCCAACAACACTGCTAACTCAACGCTGTACCTGCGCAAAGGTAATTATGTAAGGCTTAAAAACGCCGAGGTAGGTTATAGCCTGCCTTATGAGTGGGCGCATAAGCTCAGGTTATCAGGTTTAAGGGTATTTGTGAACGGGGAAAACCTGTATACACTGTATGGCTACAAAGATTTCGATCCGGAGGTTTATGGCACTGCTTACCCAATTCAAAGGGTAATAAATGCCGGTGTTAACATTAAGCTTTGATTTTGGCCATCATAAAAATATTACGATCATGAAGAGTTTCAACAAAATAATTTTAGCAGCCGCCGGCATCTTAACCGTAATGGCCGGGTGTAAAAAATATGAGCAGTTTCCGGTTGATAAGGTGACCATTAACTACGTGTTTGATAAAAAGGATTCGTTGGGTACCAATGCCCAGATGTTTCTTTACGGGATTTATGCAGCACTGCAAAACGGCCACAACAGGGTAGGCGGTGATTACCTTGACGCAGCGAGTGATGATGCCATGTCTTCGGCTTCAGGTGCATCAAATGTAGTTACCATCCTTTCAACGGCATCTTATAACTCGTATACTATCCCCAGTGATGAAAACCTTTGGGCCTATTATTATGCAGGGATTCGTAAGGCAAACGAGTTTGTAACCAATATTGATGTGGTGCCGGTGATGGCTAAATACAACGGCTACTCCATGAAATACGTATGGAAAGGCGAGGCCCGTTTTTTAAGAGCGTTGTATTACTTTGAATTGGTGAAACGTTACGGCGGCGTGCCATTATTGGGCAACAAAGTATTTACCATAACCGATAATGTGTCCCTGCCGCGCAATTCCTTTGCCGACTGCATTAAATACATTGTAAGCGAATGCGATGCTATTAAGGACACCCTGATGACCGCGCCGCTGAGCAACCCTAATGCCGATTATCACCGCCCAACCAAAGGAGCTGCAATGGCTTTAAAGGCTAAGGTATTGCTGTATGCGGCAAGTCCGTTATTTAACGGGCAAAATATCGATGCCTCTAATCCGCTTACAGGATACACCGATTTCAGTGCCGACAGGTGGGCCCAGGCTGCTGCAGCAGAAAAAGCGGTGATGGATTTGAATGCTTATTCGTTGCTGCCCAGCTTTAAAGATGTATTCCTGACCCAAAACAGCACTGAAAATATATTTATCCGCCAAACTGATAATTCATCATCAATTGAAACCACTAACGGCCCGGTTGGATTTACCGGCGCAGTAGGCAAGGGGCAAACGAGTCCAACGCAGCAATTGGTTGATGCCTATCCTATGAAAAGTGGTTTAGCCATTACCGATCCTGCATCGGGTTATAACCCGGATAACCCTTACGTAAATCGTGATCCACGCTTAAGCTACACGGTGCTTTATAACGGTACAAGGTGGCTAAACTCCGATCTGCAATTGTTTGAAGGCGGCATCAGCAAACCTAATGGCTCATTGCAGCAAACCAAGACAGGCTATTATATGCGCAAGTTCATGGGCAATTTTGAAAATACCAACGCCTACTCGGCTCATGTTATCGACTGGCAGATCCTGCGCTACGCCGATGTGGTATTAGGTTATGCCGAAGCACTCAATGAGTCGGCAGGGGCTACCGCTGATGTTTATAATGCTGTGATCAGCATCAGGAGGAGAGCCGGGATTGATATCGGCTCAGGCAATTATGGCCTTAAAGCAGGCATGACCAAAGATGAAATGCGCGCTATCATTCAAAACGAAAGGCGTTTAGAGATGGCCTTTGAAGAGAACCGCTACTTTGATATCCGCCGCTGGAAAATTGCCGGTGCGGTTATGAACCAGCCACAAAAGGGGATAAGCATTGTAAAGATTGGTTCCAGCCTTACCTACAATGTAGTTAACGCGCTTACCACCAAATTTGAATTGCCTAAGATGTACCTGTACCCGATACCTTATGACGAGGTTTTGAAGAACCCTAATATGAAACAAAATCCAGGATGGTAGTCTCAAACCTCTGTCAGTTAAACCCAAAAAATTAAGCTTTATGAGAAAAATAATACTTTTCTTCCAGATATTAATGATCCTGCTCCCGTCGGTGTCATTCGCGCAAAGCAGGATCGTAACAGGTACTGTGCGCGATATAACCGGGGTATTACCGGGGGTATCGGTTATAGAGAAAGGCATGCCTAATAATGGCGCAGTAACCGATGCAAGCGGCAAGTTTACCCTAAATCTCAGGGGGCAGTCCAACACTGTTTTGGTACGTTTTATAGGTTACATCCCGCGTGAGCTACGGATACCCGAATCGCGTAAAATGGACATTATATTACAGACTAATACCAATGGTTTGGACGAGGTTGCCGTTGTTGCCTATGGAACAAGAAAACGTATCACCAACACAGGTGCTGTAAGCTCTATCTCTGCCAGCGAGATCCGTACAGTGCCAACTGCCAACGTGCAAAATGCTTTAACCGGTAAACTGCCTGGTTTCTTTTCGCAGCAGTCTTCCGGTCAGCCGGGTAAGGATGCATCAGATTTTTATATCCGTGGTGTAAGCTCATTGAACCCATCAGGGAACCAGCCGCTTATTATTGTGGATGATATAGAATACAGCTATGATCAGTTGCAGCAAATCAACGTAAATGAGATAGAAAGTATCTCCATCCTAAAGGACGCCTCAACCACGGCTATTTATGGTATAAAAGGTGCTAACGGTGTATTGGTGGTTACCACCCGCCGCGGTAAGGCTGGCACACCTAAAGTAAACCTGCGTGTTGAAAGCGGGATTCAGCAGCCAACCAAAACACCGCAATTTTTAGATTCATACAATACTGCTGTGCTTATTAATGAAGCTCAGCGTAATGATGGTATCCCGCAGAGCTTTACCCAGCAGGACCTCGATCTTTTTAAAAATGGGTCCGACCCATACGGGCACCCCAATGTGGATTGGTACGATAAGATCTTCAAGAAATACACTTATCAAACCAATGCCAACCTTGATATTTCGGGCGGTACTACCGGGGTGAAATATTTCATTTCGGGCGGTGCATTGAACCAGAATGGTTTAGTACGTGATTTTGCGGATCCGCAAAGTTTAGTTAACACGAATTACTATTTCAAACGCTACAACTTTCGCTCAAACCTCGATTTAAAAGCCAACAAAACGCTCGATTTACGATTGGATATCACCACCCGCTTCTCCGATCTGAACCAGCCTTATAACCAGAACGCCGTGAGCGAAGTGTACAACTTCACCAAGGAAACGCCTTTTACCGCGCCATATCTTAACCCTAATGGGAGTTATTCATACGCCTACTCATCGTTTAACCCCGATCACCTGCCGACACTTAACGCGAGACTGGCAACAGGCGGTTATCAGCATTCGCGCCGTACCGATTTTAACGTACTTTTCGGCGCAACCCAACGATTGGACGATTTAACCAACGGACTTTCGGTAACCGGTCGTGTTGCTTACTCAAGCATCGAGCAGTTCACCAAGCAGATCTTCAATGGCGGGATTCCGGCCTATCATTACGATCCAACTACTGATCAATATTCATTAAGACCCGGTGCTACCTATGTGTACCAAACTTATGCGTTAACAGGCAGTACTGATATCAGTACCAACAACTACAACGTGCAGCTTTACGCTAACTATGATAGGACGTTCCGCGGTTCGCATCATTTTTCGGGCTTGTTGTTGTTCAACCAAACTTCACAAACCTATTTTACATACCCGCTGCTTGATGGGGCACAGGTTGGTGTACCACAAAAGTTCCGTGGCGTATCGGGTAAAGTTGGTTATGATTTTAAACAAAAAATCCTGTTCGACTTTAACGTAGCCTATAATGGTACCGACCGTTTTGCGGCCAATCACCGCTTCGGTATTTTCCCGGCCGTGAGCTTTGGATACAACATAGCTAAAGAGTCGTTTTTTKAAAAAGCTTTACCGGTTTTCAGTCTGTTAAAAATAAGAGGCAGTTAMGGTTTGGTTGGTTCGGATGCAGCGCCGGGTAACCGCTATGTATACAACCAGGTTTATAACCAGGGTGGCGGCTACAATTTTGGCGAAACTGCACAAGGCTATAATAGCATATACGAAGGTTCATTGGGCAACCCAACTGTAGTTTGGGAACGCGCTAAAAAGATCGACATTGGTTTGGATGCCAACTTGTTTAACGATAAGATCTCCATCACCGCCGATTATTTTCATGATATCCGCTACAACCAACTGATTACCCCTGGTAGCGTGCCCGAAATATTGGGCGTTGGCTTACCTGCGGTAAACATTGGTAAAACCCGCAATCAGGGTCTCGACGGGCAGATCAGCTACCATAGCACCCTTGGCAAGGTACAGTACAATGTTGGCTTCGTGTTCTCCTATGCTAAAAACAAGATCTTGTATGAAGATGAAGCTACACCGGCTTACCCATGGCTTGCCCAAACAGGTCATTCAATCGGGCAGCAATATGGTTATCACTTTTTGGGGTACTATACCGCCGCAGATATTGCCGCCATCAATTCGGGAAGTAAATCAGTTGCGATCCCTGATAATGGGATTCCGTTACAACCCGGTGATCTGAAATACCAGGATTTGAACGGCGATGGGGTTATTAACGTATTCGATAAAAGGGCTATCGGTAATCCTAATCTGCCTAATACTATTCTTGGCTTATCATTACAAGCTGTTTACAAAGGCTTTAGTGTTAGCGTGCTTTTGCAGGGATCGTTCAATTATAGTTTTGCCGTTATCGGCACAGGTATCGAACCGTTCCAAAGCCAGTTTCAGCCCATACACCAGGAACGCTGGACGCCCGAAAACCCGGTTAATGCTGCATTCCCAAGGTTAGGTACCAACCCAACTTCGGTAAATAGCCCTACAGCTTATTTTTCTGATTATTGGTTAGTAAATGCGCATTACGTTCGTTTAAAAACGGTTGATATCGGCTATCAGTTGCCGACTAAATTGTTACCGTTCAAAATCAATAATGCCCGTATTTACATGAGTGCTTATAATTTATTAACGTTTGACAATTACAAAAAATACCAACAGGATCCGGAGATTGCCACCAACACAGCAGGTGATGCATACATTAACCAACGGGTGATCAACTTAGGGATCCAGGCAGGTTTTTAATAACCAATGCGTAAACCTTAAGGAGCTGGCGCCGTGGTGCCGGCTTCCTTTTTGTTTTGGCAGACAAACTTTAATTTAGGACATGTTTCCAACCATTGGCGATTTGATATTTTATCTCTTCCATATCCGGATTGGGTTTCCTATCCAAACGCTTGGTTTTTTTATGGCCCTGGCTTTTTTATTGGCTTACATTGTTTTTACTTCAGAATTTAAAAGATATGAGGCCATTGGAAAAATCAATGCATTTAAGCGGAAGGCGGTAATCGGAAAGCCTGCATCCGCAGCGGAAATGATCGTCAATTTTTTACCCGGCTTTTTATTTGGTTTTAAGCTTTTCGGGGCTGTTTTCAATTACCAGGTTTTTGCGGCAAACCCGCGGGCGTATATGCTGTCGTTGCATGGAAATTTAACAGCCGGAATCCTAATTGGCGGCGCATTTGCCTTCTGGCTTTACCGCGATAGAAAAAAATTAGTATTGCCGCAACCACAAACAACAGAATACACGGTGCACCCTTACCAATTAATGGGCTTGTTAGTTTTTAGTGTAGCTTTTTTTGGTTTCATTGGTGCTAAACTGTTTGACGTTGTTGAGCATTTCGGCCGGTTGAGGTATGATCCTTTAGGTACATTATTTTCTGCCAATGGTTTTGCTTATTACGGTGGACTGATCTTTGGTGCACTCACATACCTCTACATTGGGCACAGACATAAAATGAAGTTGGTGCACCTTGCCGATATTGGTTCACCAGGTATGATGCTTGCTTATGGTATTGGTCGCATTGGTTGCCAGTTGGCCGGTGATGGCGATTGGGGGAAGATTAATACGCATCTAAAACCCGGCATTTTGAACTGGCTACCCGATTGGATGTGGGCGTTTAATTATCCGCATAATGCTATAAATTCAGGAACGCCCATTCCCGACTGCCTGGGTAATTATTGTAACCAGCTGGCTAACCCGGTGTATCCAACTCCATTTTATGAGGCTACTTTGTGTATTGGCATGTTTTTGCTGATGTGGGTTTTTCGTAAGCGGATAGTTACACCCGGTTGTATGTTTTTCCTGTACCTTGTACTTAATGGCACCGAACGTTTTTTGATAGAGCAGATCCGCATAAACCCCGTTTATAATTTTTTAGGTTTACCATTTACCCAAGCCGGTTTCATTGGTTTTTTAATGCTGATGGGGGGATTAACCGGTTTTGTGGCATTGCTTGTTAAGCATAAAAGCCATCACCACAAACATTTACCTGTATTATAAATATCATTTAATGAAAAAATTTACGCTTGTTTATTTAGCTTGTTCGGCCTTGGTTTCCATTAACGGTGCTTTTGCCCAAAAAGCTGATACCGTTAATCTAACCGATATCAAATTTAAGGTTGAAGCTGCGCCTGAGTGGTCGGCCCTGTTGAAACGCGATTCGGGCTGGTTTGGAGGGGATGGCATTTATACTATTCCCTTGAATGGCAAGGAAACAGGCCAGGCAAAAACCAAAGATAAAGTGCTTTTCATATTTAGCGATAGCATGATAGGTGCGGTGCGTGATAACACCATGGCACCCGGCGCGGTAATGATCCATAATGCAGTAGCCGAACTCAATGGCAATGAGCCCTTAGATAAGCAAATGAAATTTTACTGGGATAAAAATGAAAAAGGAAATGCTGAGCCGATTTTCGTTCCGCATACACCTAAAACAGAGGCTAAAGATTATTACTGGCTTGGGGACGGCTTTGTAAACCAGGCATTAAATAACGATATCTACATTTTTGGATACCGGGTACACAACGTAAGCAATGAGGCATTTGGCTTTAGAGAAGTGGGCAATACACTGATAAAAATCCCGGCAAAAAGCAAGCCGCCTTATAAAGATCTGAAGCAAATGGATACGCCTTTTTACCTGATGGATCAGAAAGGTGAAAGCGGTTCGTTTGGTGCAGGGATCTATGTAAACACCAAAGAAGCCGGCGCACCAAAGCCCGATGGTTACATTTACGTTTACGGGGTGCGTGGCATGGCCAAGCATTTGATGGTTGCCCGTGTATTGCCTAAAGATTTTGAAGACTACAGCAAGTGGACTTTTTACAACGGTACAACCTGGGTAGGCGATATGCAACAGGTAGCCAATGTCACCAACAGTGTATCAAATGAATTAAGTTTTAGTCCGCTGCCGGATGGCCGCTATGCTTTGATATTCCAGGTAGGAGGGATGACCACATCGGTGGGGATGCGGATAGGTGCGAGCCCGGTAGGTCCATTTGGCCCGATCATTAAATTATGGGATTGCAAACCCGATCTTACCGCCAAAACTTTTGTGGTTTATAATGCCAAGGCACATCCAAGCTTATCAAAACCCGGCGAACTACTGATCAGCTATAACATTAACTCCGTCGATTTTTTAAACGACCTGAAGAAATATCCTAACCTGTACAGGCCAAGATTTATCAGGGTGAAATTTGAATAAGAGCATTCAGGTTCAAACAAATCCGGCCGACCGCCAACACTAAGAATTAGTTTGAAGTTTAATTTGCTAAATCGATTTATTTTTTATTTTTGTATGCGGATGATGTGCTCTTATCCATCAGCCCACACCATATTATAAACCAATGAACATACGCTCGCTTGTTTGCGCCGCAGCGCTTATTTATACCGGAAACCTCTTTGCCCAGGAAAGCAATCTTGTTAAATATGTGAATACCCGGCAGGGCACCAATACTAAATATGAGTTTTCCTATGGTAATACCTATCCGGCTACTTCGCTTCCTTTTGGGATGAACACCTGGACACCACAAACCGGTAAAAATGGCGACGGCTGGAAGTATCAATATTTTGAGCATACCATTCGTGGTTTTCAGCAGTCACATCAGTGCAGTTCATGGGTAAATGATTATGCAGTGTTTTCGCTGATGCCGGTTACTGGTAAACTGGTTGTAAATGAAGATGAACGGGCGGCACAATTCAGCCACGATAATGAAATAGCCCAACCCAGTTATTACAAAGTAAAGCTTGATAATAATATCACTACCGAAATGTCGCCGACCGAACGGGGTGCACATTTGCGGTTCTCTTTCCCGAAAGGTAAAGCCTCATATCTTGTTTTAGATGGCTACACCAAAATGAGTGGCGTAAAGATCATTCCTGCAGAACACAAGATAACCGGCTACGTAAACAACTGTCGCTGGGCACCTAAAGATTTCAGGAATTACTTTGTTATTGTTTTTGATAAACCTTTCGCAGATTACGGTACCTGGGAAAATAAAAAGAATACGCTTGCTGCTAAAAACGAAGCAACAGAGGGTGAAGGAGTTGGCGCATACCTCAAATTTAAAGATGGCGAAACAGTACAGGCCAAAGTAGCTTCGTCCTATATCAGCCCTGAACAAGCCGAATTTACGCTAACAAGCGAATTAGGTAAGTATAAATCATTTGATGATACCCACAAAGCAGCCGACAAAGTGTGGAACCAGTTGCTTGGCCGCATGGCTATTGAAGGCGGTACGGAAGATCAAAAAGCTACTTTTTACTCGTGTATGTATCATGCTAACCTGTTCTCGCACCAGTTTTTTGAGTACGGAAAAGACGGCAAACCATATTATTATAGCCCTTACGATGGCAAGGTACATGATGGTTATATGTATACTGATAATGGTTTTTGGGATACCTTTCGTGCCCAGTTTCCGCTGAATACGGTATTGCATCCTAAAATGGAAGGTCAGTTGGTACAAGCCCTGCTTGATGCTCAACAACAATGCGGCTGGCTGCCTGCGTGGTCGTTTCCTGCAGAAACAGGGGGGATGTTGGGCAACCATTCTATATCGTTGCTAACAGATGCCTGGGTAAAAGGCATCCGCACTTTCGATCCTAAAAAAGCTTTGGAGGCTTATTATCATGAGGTCACCAATAAAGGCCCGTGGGGAAGTGCCAACGGCCGACCAGGTTGGAAGGAATATTATGCCAACGGCTATGTACCCTTTACGCCGCAAACCCTTGGTTCAACCGCATGGACGCTGGAGTTTGCTTATGATGATTTTTGCGGCTACCAGCTGGCTAAACTCACCGGTAATAAATTTTATGAAGATGTTTTTGCCCGGCAGATGTATAATTATAAAAATCTGTTTGATCCTAAAACGCGTTTTATGCGCTCCAAAGATGCGCAGGGTAACTGGATAGAACCCTTTGATCCCATGGATTGGGGCGGTCCATACACCGAGGGCAATGCCTGGCACTGGACCTGGTCGGTTTTTCAGGATACGCAAGGTTTGATAAACCTGATGGGTGACGAGAAAAACTTTACCGCTAAAATTGATTCGGTATTTACAGAGCCGGGTACTATCAAAGTAGGAGGGTATGGGCAGGTGATTCACGAAATGACTGAGATGGCCGCCTTTAAGATGGGACAATACGCGCAAGGCAACGAACCCATTCACCACTTGCTTTACATGTACAACTATGCAGGCCAGCCCTGGAAAGCCCAGCAGCATTTGCGCGATGTGATGGACAAAATGTACAATGCCGGCGAAAACGGTTATCCCGGCGATGAGGATGAAGGCCAGATGTCGTCATGGTTTGTACTGAGTGCGGCAGGCTTTTACAGCGTTTGCCCGGGTACCGACCAGTATGTGATTGGTAGCCCGTTGTTTAAAAAGATGACCATATCGCTGGAAAATGGTAAAAAGTTCGTGATTGAAGCCAATAATAACAGCCAGCAAAATGTATACATCCAGTCGGCTACACTTAATGGTAAGCCATATACGCACAACTGGATCACTCAGGCTGATATCATGAACGGGGGTGTCCTCCATTTTGAAATGGGTGATAAGCCGGCTATAAACCGTGGACTTGCACTTGAAGACCGGCCGTTTTCGCTTTCAAAGCCTCAATAAAAATTAAAAGAACAATAAAAAGCGTTATTGCGAGTGATTAAATTCAGCTGACTCCAAATATGAGATCACAAAAAGTTGGGTTGTCAGTCTGAGCCTGTCGAAGACTCGCGCGGAGAGGCCTGCCCACCATGCTTCGACAGGCTCAGCATGACAGCCACTTTAAACTTGTCATAAGTAGGAACCAAGCAATAGCGCTTTTTTAAGATAAGCTAAAACGATTTTATGAACAATCTTTACAAGTTTAAAAAACTATCCCTGTTAATTACCTCCATGCTGCTGATGCTCAATGCTGCATCGGCACAGGAGATCTTTTATCTTAACAACACCAACAAACAAGTAACCTGGAAAGTAAAAGCCCAGGCCGATCTGGGAGCTGATAGCCTTGAGATCTACAAAAACGGCTACGTGGCTACCGATTGGGTAAAGGCCATTGTTCCGGGAACTGTATTTTCATCATATGTGGCGGCCGGTTTGGAGAAAGATCCCAACTTTGGCGATAATATTTATAAGGTTGATAAAAAGAAGTACGACCGTAATTTCTGGTACCGTACGGAGTTTAACGTACCTGCAGGTTTTAACAAACAAAAGATCTGGCTTAACTTCAAGGGGATCAACCGTAAGGCAGAGATCTACCTGAACGGGAAAAAGATTGGCGCTCTGGATGGTTTTATGCAACGGGGTATGTATGACGTGACAAAGCTGGTCAATAAAGCCGGGGCAAGCACGTTGGCTGTTTTGGTTTATTGTCCACTAAACCCACTGGTAAATTATGCCAGCCCTACGTATATTTCCAGTGCCAGCTGGGATTGGATGCCTTATGTACCAGGCCTTAACAGTGGTATCACCGATGATGTTTATCTTACTAATACAGGTAGCCTTACTATTAATGATCCATGGATCCGTACCGAGGTACCTACCACGGCCCGTGCCGAAGTTTCAATAGCAGTGGGGGTTAAAAATAGTACCGATGTGTTTCAAACGGGCACGTTAACAGGGGTGATTAATCCCGGAAACATCCAGTTTACCCAAAAGGTATTTGTCGGAGCCAACAGCAATGCAGAAATTAAAATCGATCCAAAACATTTTGAACAGATGGTGATTAACGGCCCAAAGCTGTGGTGGCCTAATGGCTACGGTGATGCTAATTTGTATACCTGTAAACTAAGCCTGAAGTTGGGCGATGAAATATCCGACATTAAACAGATTAAATTCGGTATAAAAAAATATAGCTACGATACATTGGGCCATGTATTGCACTTGTATGTGAACGGGACGAAAGTGTTTTTAAAAGGCGGTAATTGGGGCATGGCCGAGTACATGCTGCGCTGCCGGGGAGATGAGTATGATACCAAGGTGCGCCTGCATAAAGAGATGAATTTTAACATCATTCGTAACTGGATAGGCTCAACCACGGATGAAGAATTTTATGATGCCTGCGATAAATACGGTATCATGATCTGGGACGATTTCTGGCTTAACTCCATCCCCAACCTGCCCAATGATGTGAATACCTTTAACGCCAATGCCATCGAAAAAATAAAACGGTTCAGGAACCATCCTTCCATTGCCATTTGGTGCGGTGATAATGAGGGGGAACCGCTACCGCCGCTCAACAACTGGCTTCGGGAGGACATCAGCGCTTATGATGGTAACGACAGGTATTATCAGCCCAATTCGCATGCCGGTAACCTGACAGGCAGCGGGCCATGGACAAACTTTGATCCGCGCTGGTATTTCAGCCGTTTCCCTAATGGGTTTGGCGGTAACCAGGGCTGGGGCCTACGCAGCGAGATAGGCACAGCGGTATTTACCAATTTCGACAGCTTTAAAAGATTTATACCAAAGGATAAATGGTGGCCGCGAAACGAGATGTGGAACCTGCACTTTTTTGGCCCTTCTGCAGGCAACGCGGGGCCCGACAGGTATGATGATGGCATTAAAAACCGCTATGGCGCCGCTTCTGGCATTGAAGATTATTGCCGCAAAGCGCAGCTGCTAAACATTGAAACCAATAAAGCGATGTACGAAGGCTGGGAAGATAATATTTGGGAAGACGCATCGGGCATCATGACCTGGATGAGTCAGTCGGCCTATCCATCATTGGTATGGCAAACGTATGATTACTATTATGATCTCACCGGCGCTTACTGGGGCGCAAAAAAAGCCTGCGAACCGCTTCACATTCAATGGAACCCGGTAAATAATGCCATTAAAGTGATCAACACTTCGCGTAGTGATGAAAACGGTCTTACTGCGTACGTCGATGTTTATAACAGCGATGGGCAGATAGTGAAACAATACAGCTTGTCAAAAGCCATTGATGCGCCATCGAATACAGCTTTAAATTGTTTCACCATGGCATTTGCCGATAACCGCGAAAACCTTGCTTTAAATAAACCTGCTTTTGCATCGTCAACCACTATGGGTGAAGCAGGTTCTGTAACCGATGGCAATGCGGGGAGTCGTTGGGCCAGTAACTCCAATGATGCAGAATGGATCTATATTGACCTGGGAAAGACGCAGGAAGTTAATGGTGTTAAATTAAATTGGGAAGAAGCCTATGGTAAAGCGTTCAAGATCCAGGTATCCGATGATGCTAAAAGCTGGAAGGATGTTTACGAAAACGGCGATGGTCATGTTGGCGTGCAACAGATCACATTTGATGAGGTGAAGGGCCGGTATGTGCGTATGTATGGGCAGCAGCGCGGTTCGGGCTGGGGTTACTCGCTTTGGGATTTTGAGGTTTATGGCGGCGCGCCAAAAAGCAGTGGACTTACCGATGTTCATTTTATTAAGCTGAAATTGATAGATAAAAACGGAAAACTTGTATCAGACAATTTTTACTGGAGGGGGAATAAACGGACAGACTTTACAGCCCTTAACCAATTGGCAAAAGTCAACCTGAAAGTATCGTCGACTGTAAAACAAATTGATGGCAAGTATTATGTGGATGCTAAGGTCACTAATCCTTCATCATCAAATACAGCTGCCTTTGCTATCCGGGTACAAGCCACAAAAGCGGGTACGGGTGAGCAGATCTTACCGGCCATTATGAATGATAACTATTTTTCGTTGATGAAAGGCGAATCTAAAGATATCAGGATAGAGTTTGATGCAGCATTGCTGGGTAAGGATCAGGTTAAACTATTGGTTGAGCCATACAATAACCCTGTAATAATGGAGTAAGTACTGTTTAAGTCGGCCGTTAACTATTTTGAGTTAAACTTTTAAGGTAACATTATTTAATTATCTTTAGGGCCTACCTATAATTTATGCCATTAGATATTGATTATCAAATAATTGATAAGCCCAGGATTGATTCGCAGTTAATAACAGTTGATGTTAATCATTTAAAAAAAACGCCAAAAAAAGCTTTTCCTTATATCCCAGGTTTAGACAATATAAGGGGACTTGCCGTACTGTTTGTTTTACTAACCCACATGAGTTATGGCATTATTAAAGGCGGGTTATTAGGGGTTGAACTTTTTTTTGTATTAAGCGGATTTATAATAACCTCTTTATTACAAGCCGAATCATCCGCCTATGGTAAAATATCAATCTGGCGTTTTTACCTTCGCCGGGCTTTGAGGCTTTTTCCTCCTTTATTAATTTGCATAATATTAGCCAACGCCTTTTGGTCATACATAGAGGTTAGTAATCCTGTAGCTAATCAATTGTTAGCTACAATAGCGGGTTTGTTTTATTTTATCAATCTGCTGCCTGAAAAAGTTTCCGGACATCTGGTGCACCTCTGGTCTTTATCTGTTGAAGAACATTTTTATCTTTTTTGGCCGTTAGTAACTTCCTTCTTTTTATTCAAATTTTCACGGCGAAATCAAATAAAAGTTCTGTTAACGTTGATAATAATCGCATCCATATATCGATTTTGGCAGGGGCATTTTGAAACTTCATTTTACGGCGGCTTGCTGATCATTGATCCTATGCGCTTTACGCTTTGCAGCGTTGATAGTATTTTAACAGGGGCACTTTTGGCGGTTGCAATGTCAGCAACTGCGTTTAAAAACTTTTTGTTGAGCAATAAAGTCCGCAACTGGTTAATTGCCGGCTGCGTTGTTGTTTTTAGTTGTTTCCTGGCTGTGCTGAACGCTGGTTTTATTTTTCGCAACGGAGGCTTTTTATTGTTAGACGTTTTTTGTGCAGGAACAATATTTATAGCAATAAAAAGCCCGGAGCATTTTTTGTTCTCTAACAAGATCCTTAAATGGCTGGGAACAAGATCGTATGGCATCTATGTTTATCACTACGTTATTTTTGCAGTATTTGAACATTTCAGGGTTCACAGCAGTATCAGTAATTTCATTATCATATCGCTGCTCCGTGTAGCGGCTTCTCTTCTGTTTGCAGAATTATCTTACAGATATATTGAAATGCCATTGCTAATATTCAAAAAGAAGTGGGACCTGCAAAGATGATTTGACAATAAGTAGATTGCCGGGTGGCGTGACTGACATATTTGTGAAAATTATTTACAATGTCCGCGCGAAAAATAAATAATAAGCCTTTGGTACATAGAAGTTTTAAACTAATTTACCTGCCCAATTAACACACAAACCTGCACAATGGATACCAAACCCCAATTTACTGAACGCAAGTTCCTTGTAGTCCTCATTTTTGTAACCTCATTGTTTATGCTCTGGGGCATAGCCATGACTCTTGGAGATACACTGAATAAGCATTTTCAAAATGTTTTGCACGTTTCAAAATCGCGCTCGGCTTATGTCCAATTATCATTATTTGGGGCTTACGCAGTAATGGGAATTCCGGCAGGTATGTTCATGAAAAAATTTGGCTATAAAAACGGCGTGCTTTTAGGTCTCGGGCTTTATGCTGCAGGGGCATTCCTTTTTGTCCCGGCGGCTGATGCTAAATCGTTTGAGTTTTTTAGAGTAGCACTTTTTATCCTGGCCTGTGGCCTCGCAACACTCGAAACAGTTGCCCATCCTTTCGTTGCCTCTTTGGGGGATCAGCGTACCAGCGACCAGCGCATTAACTTTTCGCAAGCCTTTAACGGTGTGGGCGGCGTTATTGGTCCGTTATTGGGCAGCTATTTTGTTTTAAAAGGCGGCCAGGAACATTCTAACGACCTGATATCGGTAAAACACTTGTATATAGTGATAGGAGCGGTGATAGCGTTGGTAGGTGTGGCATTTTCATTTTTAAAAGTACCTTCATTGCAGGATCCGCATGTTGTGGCTACTGATTCATATGCCGTTGCGGGCGAAGGACATATCCAGGAAAGCCTGTTCAGGAAAAAGCATTTTGTTTTTGCTGCCATAGCTCAGTTGTTTAACGTAGCGGCACAGGGAGGCACCTGGGCGTTTTTTATTAATTATGGTCACGAGATCATGCATCTGACCGACGAACATGCGGGCTATTATTTTTCATTAAGCATGGTGATGATGATGGCCGGCAGGTTTATAGGCACTTTCCTGATGCGCTACATAGCGCCAAATAAATTACTGGCGATATTTGCCTTAGGCAATATCCTGATGTGTATTATCGTGGCTCAGGGTTTTGGTGTAGTATCATTTGTTGCACTGTTGTTTATTAACTTCTTCTTCAGTATCATGTTCCCAACTATATTTAGCCTTGGTTTGAAAAATTTGGGGGCACAAACTCAAAATGCATCGTCATTTATTGTAATGGGTGTTGTTGGCGGAGGATTGTTTCCGCCGATTATGGGCCTGATTGCCAACCATAATGTGGCTACGGCTTATTATCTGCCTATCATTTGTTATGTGGTCATATTTTTATTCGGCATTAGTTACCCAAAACTTAACAAGCAAGTAGTTTAACCAAAATAGCTTAATCGATTTATTTTTATATTTCGGCCAATAATCGCTCGATAAACTATGGTTATTGAGCGATTATATTTTATATTTGATTTTAGCCAATTATAAGCCATTGAAAAAACTATCTATTGTTGATATCGCCAATGAATTAAAGGTTTCTAAAACTACGGTATCATTTATACTGAACGGGCGTGCCAAGGAAAAACGGATAGGCGATGATCTGGTTGAGCGTGTTACCAAATACGTTGAAGAAGTGGGTTATAAACCTAACTCTCTTGCCAAAAGCCTGCGTACCGGCAAGTCAAATACTATTGGTTTGATGGTTGAAGATATCTCAAATCCATTTTTTGCCAGCATAGCCCGGCTTATCGAAGACAGGGCTTATAAAAACGGTTACAAAATACTTTATTGCAGTACAGATAACGATACGCAAAAAACAAAGGAATTGATCAATATGTTCCGCGACAGGCATGTTGACGGTTACATTATAGCCCCGCCCGAAGGTATAGAGGACGATGTAGAGCAACTGCTTAAGGATGGTTTGCCTGTGGTTATGTTCGACAGGCATTTACCAAAAGTAAATACCGATTATGTAGAGGTTGATAACCTTTTCAGTACTTATAACGCCACAAGGCATTTAATACAGCAAGGGTATAAAAACATTGCCTTTGTTACTTTCGCTTCCTCGCAAACACAAATGCTGGCCCGTGTACAAGGCTATAAGGATGCGCTGAAAGAAAGCCGCTTTACGCCCGTGGTTAAAGAAATTGTTTTTAACCAGGATGAGGAAATGATCATCAAACCTATGACTGCTTTTTTTAAAAAGCATAAGGATCTTGACGCAGTAGTGTTTGGTACCAACCATGTAGGTACGTGTGGGTTAAAAGTATTTAATGTTTTGGGTATAAAGGTTCCCGAAAATATGGCTGTTATATCGTTTGATGATTATGACGTTTTTAAACTATACTCGCCGCCTGTTACCGCTATAGCTCAGCCTGTTGATGAAATTGCCGATAACGTGATCACCGTGTTACTCAAAAAACTTAATTCCAAAGGGGTTAGCACAGCATCACATTCTATTATTCTTAAAACTAATCTCCAGATCAGGGGCTCATCTTCTGGTTTTAAGGTTGATTAAATCTAAAAGAGCTATATATTAGCAGGTGCGAGTGACGCATTTGTGATGGAATGGTATTTCGTAAATACCCGCCCTTATCTTTATCTTTAAGAAAACAATTTACTGCTATGACACGGGCTTATATTATAAAGAATAAAGCGAGAATGGTATTGGCCTTGGCCGTGCTTACCGCTATGCTTTTACTGGCCAACTGGAATGGCCGCGATAATGTGAAGCAACTGGATAAAACCTTAACGTCCATCATGAACGATCGTTTGCTGCCGGCTACGTTTGTACATGAAATAAGCAACCGGCTTTATGAAAATAAATTAGCGACTGCTTCGGGCTCAGATAACATGGCTACAATCAATGGTAATTATGCTGCGATAGAAGTGCTGGCAAAAAAATACGAGGCTACACAATTAACCCGCGACGAATCTGCAAAATGGAAAGCCTTTCGTACCCAATTGCGCAATCTGCAGAAACAGGAAACAGATAAAAACAACGCAGAGTTTGTTTTCGCACAGACCCTGAAATCGCTTGATCAACTGATAGCAATACAGGTTGGAGAAAGTAATCGCCTGTTACAAAGCGGGCAAAAGAACGTTAGTTCAAGCATCCTGACTGCTAATTTCGGCGCAGTTATTTGCGTTGTATTAGGGCTGTTTATCATGGTGTTATTAAGCGCGAGGGAACAAATGATCTTAAGGCATGACGAACGTCACTTGCTTAATTAAAAAGGCATTTTATGGCCAAGCTGACTTTGCCTGATAAATCATTCATATATTCAGTGTTGTTTTGGGAGGATAATATTAAAACTAATCCATAAAGTATTGTTCAAGTGAACTTACGACTTTATATTTGCTTAAACCTGCCAATTACATCTATGAAAAAAATAATCCTGCTCCTGCTATCATTTTATTTTATCAGCAGGGGAGTAGCTCAAAACGCTGTTCAACCGCTTATCATACAAGGAAAACTTACCAACTCGGCCGAAAAGATGTTAAAAATCTTTTTTGAGGACGCCAACGGAAAATTTGTTTTGGATACCATTAGACTTAATGATTCAGGTGAATTTTATTTAAAAACGTACAAAATAGCCAGGCCTCAACGTACCAGTATACAGCAAAACAATACTCAAATCAACCGGATCTATGTAGCCCCGGGGTATGATCTCCATATAACCGGAGATGCCAGCGACTTTATCAGCCTGGCAAAAACCAAAAAGATAAGCGGCATCGGTGCAGAAAGTAATCAATATCGGGTAAAATTAGACTCGATCCTGGTAGCCCGGAACGACAAGACAGCATGGTATGAACTTAAAACTGACGAACTAATCCCATTTCTTAAAAAAAGCAAAGCACTGGAAGATTCGGTACTAAATGTAGTATTTAACAAGCCGGCAAAGCAGGATAAATATTTCCATACGTTTAAGAAAATGATTGACCTGGATAATCAAAGCTTAAACTTTTATATGATGCTCCAGCACCTTGAAATGAGCAAATACGATGCGGTTCAAATGCGGGAACTGGTAGCAAAAAGCAAACCTTCAGTCTTTTCAAAAGATATATCACATGACGAATATTTGGTATCGGAAGATTACAAATCATGGGTACTGCCACTTTATTACGCCTATGAACAACGCCTGGATCTACTGCGTGATTCTGCATCGGTAAAACAACCAGGTTATGGACTTGAAAAAATCAAACAGCTTTTTACCGGTAAAGTCAGAGATTATTACCTGAACCGTCACGTAGGTAAAAGGATTGGTGGTGCTAATTCCATTGAACAATTAAATATAGCCCAAAAAGAAACGCAGCCATTTGTTGGCGCCATTAGCAATGCTGCTTTAAAAAAGGATCTCGCCAATAGTTTCATTGAAAAGAAGCAACAACTAATGCAGGTACAAATTGGTAAACCGGCTCCGGCTTTTAGTTTGACCGATGATCATGGGAAGGTTTTTAGCTTAGCTGATTTTAAAGGGAAAGTTATCTACATCGACCTTTGGGCAAGCTGGTGCGGGCCATGCCGTCAGGAAATGCCTTCATTTAAAAAACTAAGCGATAAATTTAAAACTAACCAGCAAACAGCCTTTATCAGCATTGCCGTGTACGATGGGGAGAAGGAATGGCGAAATGCGCTCAAAGAAGAAAAGCCGGATTGGCTGCAGCTTTACGATAAAAACAGCGTTGTTGCACAATCTTATGTAGCTAATGCTATCCCAAAATATATCCTGATTGATAAAGAAGGTAAGATGCTTAGCTTTGATGCACCGGGTCCGGGTAATGCACAGGCCGAACAACTGATCAATGAGGCTATCGCGAAGCCGTAGTTTATGCTTTTTCTATAGCATATGATGCCAATTCCGTTTTTAGGTTTTTGATCATGATCTGCATTGGCTTTGTGCTGTTTAATACCCTGCAAATCGCATTTCCTCCTTCAATCGAAAGCAGCATTCTTGTTGCAAATTCACCGGGGTTTATGGCGTTTGAGAGTTCTCCGTTTTTAATTCCGTCTTTAATGATATTGGTTATAGTAGTTATGGCTGTTGTAACCATATCTTTTATTTTCTTTTTAATGGTAGGGTTAGTATCGTCCGTCTCTGTAGAAAAGTTAACTATCGGACAGCCTCCATCAATATAGCTTTTGAGCGGGTTTTTGCTGTTATCCAAAACAGCATTGATCTTAGCAATAGCAGTTTTATGTTTGCTTATCGTGTTATTCCTTCTGTCGTTTAATTTCCCTAAAAGGTAATCAACAGACGCCTGGGCAAGTTCGTCCTTGCTCTCAAAGTGACCATAAAAACAGCCCTTGCTGGTATTTGCTACTTCAAGCACCTCATCAACCGAGGTGCCTGCAATTCCTTTCTCATTAAATAGAATGGCTGCCTGCTCAATAATGAATTGCCTTTTTTGCTCCCCTTTGTTCATTTTCAATTATTTAATATGCAAATATAGACTAAATGGTTTAAAAAGTTTACTAACCGGATCGGAGGCGAGTTTGTGAATATGTTGTATTTTAGTGTATGTGGTTGATAAATAGTTGATTGTGATGTTTTTGATTTTGTAGATGTAAAAGTGTTGGGAGTTTTTTTACATTGATTTTATTAATCTATGTCTCTAAATGTACCTTAAATAAGCAATTGACATAGTAATGTAATTATGGATAAAAGTAGACTGAATGGTTTTATATAATAAACCAATTAGTCTACTTTTGTTTTAAAATAAGAAGGGTATTCTGTTAATACTGACTTTGAGCACCGTTAAATTTTTAATATTAAATTATGAAACTTATAAAAGAACATCACAGGGGCATTAGCACGGTTTTAGCATTTGCGCTGATCCCCCTTTCGGGTTTTGCAACTGATATTTATATACCCTCGCTGCCTTCAATGGCCAGGGAACTGGCGGTTAATAATTCGGCGGTACAGCTATCGTTGATTGCTTTTATGATTAGCTCGGGTGTTAGCCAGTTATTTGTTGGTAGTTTGCTTGATAGCTTTGGCCGCTACCGTATTGGCACTGTCTCTTTACTGGTTTTTGCTTTGGCAAGTTTTAGCATAGCTGTTAGTCATAACATTGAACTTATTTATGCGATGCGTGTTTTGCAGGGTATCACTGTAGCTCTTATTGTAGTAGGAAAAAGGGCATACTTTGTAGATATGTATTCCGGCGAGCAACTTAAGCACTATACCAGCCTTTTTTCTATTATCTGGGCAACTGCACCTATCGTTGCACCTTTTATCGGGGGATATCTTGAAGCCGCTTTCGGTTGGGAGTCAAACTTTTTTTTCCTGGGGATTGCCACGCTTTCGCTTTTGGTTTTAGAATTGGTTTACGGCGGCGAATCGTTAAAAAACTATCATCCGTTTAAGGCAAAAAGCATTCTGCAGGTTTACCTGTCAACCATTAAAACCCGCGATTTTTCTTTGGGCCTGATCCTGATCTCGCTAAGCTATGCAATGCTGGTGGTTTACGGAATGAGCAGTCCTTTTATCATTGAGCACGTATTTCATTTTTCGCCGGTGGTAACTGGCTATTGTTCGCTGCTTTCGGGGGTATCACTCATGGCGGGCGGCATTATTTCCAAAACCCTGATTAAAAAACCGCTCATCCAAAAAGTATCGATAGCACTTGCCTTACAATTAGGTTTTGCTGCTTTAATGGTGTTTACAGCAGGTATTAAAACAAATTTGTTTACGCTAATGGCCTTTACTGCTTTAGTTCACTTGTTATCAGGCTTTATATTCAATAATATATTTGCGTACTGTTTGGGCCGGTTTTCAAAAAATGCAGGCATTGCAAGCGGTGTAACGGGAGGTTCTTTGTATATAGTTACATCCTTTTTTAGCTATGGAATTGTTAACCTCATGGCTATCAAAAATCAGCAGCTCTTAGGAACCGCATATCTTTCATTCGCGATATTGGCAGCTGTTACCTTGTTACTTTTCATCAAAGCCAGGGCTTCGCACCAAAGGCAGCAGGAAACGGCTGTTACTTTAACCGCTGAAGTTGCTGTATAAAAATTGGTAATAAAGAAGTTTTATATCATCCGATAGATAAGTGATACCGACAATTACCTACCGGCTTCAATTATCTATTAGGATGATATTGCGGCTTTTACTTTCTTAAACCTCGGATCACCAAGATCATAGCAAAGGCTGTTAAGCCAATAGAGATTGCCGCGCTTTTGGATACGGCGCCTAAGATATTCAACGTACCACCGGCAGCCATGGCACCAAAAACAGCAACACCGATGGCGCCTGCTGTTTGCCTTGCCGTATTCAGGATAGCCGAAGCTGTTCCTGATAGTGTTTTATCCACGCTTGATAAAATACCATTGGTCATGGCAGGTACGGCAAGGCCCATACCCATCGGCAGGACCAGGAAGGGTAGGAAAAGCTGAATGTAAGGCGTATGCTGGTGCACTACAAATAAGCCTGCAAACCCAGCGGCAAACATGATCAGGCCCACAATAATAGGTTTACGGATCCCGTAGCGATTGATAATACGGCTGCTGATCACATTGGAAATTACAAAGCCTACAGTAAGCGGAAGAAATGCCAGCCCGGCCATAATGGAGGGATAATTAAGTACTTTTTGCAGGTAAAGGCTTAAAATAAAAACACTCCCATAATAAGACCCATTTAAAACGGCACCCAGCACTAATAACGCATTAAACCTTCCTGACCTGAACAGGTGGAAAGGCAGCATGGGATGCTTGACCTTGTTTTCAATCCATAGAAAGATCCCGAAAAGCAACAAACTCAAAATAAGTCCTCCCCAAATCAGCACATGGCCAAATCCAAACCTTGGTATTTCAATGATCACACTGATGAGGGTTGTAATGGATAGCATCCAGGTGATTTGTCCGGGTAAATCAAAGCTCCTTTTTGTCGTTTTTTCCGTTTGCTCCATTTTAAAACTCAGGATGTAACCAATGATGCAGATGGGAATGTTAACTATAAAAATGAAACGCCAGCTACTAAATGCTATCAGTAAACCACCAATTGTAGGGCCTGCCGCCATGGCAGAGCTTCCGGCGGCTGTCCACAAGCCAACAGCACGCGTACGTGTTTGCGGCATATGTGCAAACTGGTGATTGAGCAGTGCAAGAGAACTTGGTATCATCATAGCGGCCCCAATTCCCTGCGCCACACGGCAAATGATAAGTGTAATGGCATCGGGAGCTAAACCGCAGCCTGCTGATGCAATACCGAAGATGATCAAGCCGATCTGGAATATTCTTTTCGATCCTAAAAGATCGCCGAGACTGCCTGCCGACAACATGAGTACAGCAAAGGCGAGGGTGTATGCGTCAATTACCCATTGCAGGGTGCTGATACCGGCGTGATATGCTTTTGCAATTTCAGGTAAAGCAATGTTGACTATAGAAACATCAAGCTGTGCTACTACGAAAGCGAGACTGGTGGTTAATACCACCCAGGTAAATCCCGGTGGGTTTGAATGCGTTTTCTGACTCATAGAAGCAGCCAAAGTTAAGGATCAATTTGCATCGGGAATGGTACAATTCAACGGTTTATTAAGCTCACTTGCTTATTGACCGTTGTGTGACTTATGGTAGATAGAGGAGACCTGCTATCCGTCTTTCACAGAGTGCTTTATCAAAACATCATACTTTAACAAATAAATAACCTGAATATTCAGCGGGCATATCCCTATATTTGCCTTGATATAGTTCTTTACTTTACTTCATCAACCGGTATAGGTTTTACTTAATTGTAGATTAATAGGGAATCGTGTGCAAATCACGAACTGTCGCGCAACTGTAAGTAACACAAAAAAGTTTTTGCCAATGATACCCACTGATCGTACGTTGCGATTGGGAAGGGTGGTAAAAATGTTACAAGTCAGGAGACCTGCCTAATACTGAATTGACAGTGCTTTCGCGGTATGAAGCTTTGGTCAGGGTTATGATTGCTTGCTTGTTTGGGTTTATTACCCATAGTGATAGCCTGTACCCATATATTCTCTCCCTTTTACTTACCACAAAACATTGCGAAGCTTAGCTGAAAGGGCTTTTAACCGATTTATTCATTTAATCAATTAAAAGAATGCTAACGCAAAATTTAGGTTACCCGCGCATTGGTAGCCGGCGCGAATTAAAAAAAGTCTGCGAAAACTACTGGGCAGGCAAAACCGGGTTTAAAAATGTACTTACTATTGGTAAATACATCAGGGAAGAAAACTGGCTGCTGCAAAAAGAGGCCGGGATTGACCTGATCCCCTCAAATGATTTTTCGTTTTATGACCAGGTGCTTGACCACTCGTTGATGTTTGGCGCTATTCCCAAACGTTACCATGAGGTGATAAAGCAAAAGGGGAATACTGAGCTTGATCTGTATTTTGCTATGGCCCGCGGTTATCAAAAAGAAGGTTTGGATATTGTAGCCATGGAAATGACCAAATGGTTTGATACCAATTATCACTACATAGTCCCCGAGTTTTATAAAGATCAGTAGTTTAAACTCTTCTCAACCAAAGTTATCGATGAGTTTTATGAGGCCAAACAGTTGGGCATCACCAGCAAGCCGGTATTGATCGGCCCTGTATCGTACCTGTTGTTAGGCAAAAAAAAAGAAGCTGGTTTCGATAGGGTAGACCTGATCAAAAACTTGCTGCCTGTTTATGTTGATATTTTAAATAAGCTTAAAGCTTTAGGTGCCGAATGGGTGCAGTTTGACGAGCCATTTTTAGCGCTTGATTTAACCGAGAAACAACAACAGGCAATTAAAGATACCTACGCTCAATTGAGGAAAGAGTTTCCTTTCCTGAAGATAGTACTGGCAACCTATTTTGAACGCCTGGGTGATAATACTCAATTGGCTACAGCGTTACCGGTTGATGTTTTGCATGTGGATTTAGTTCGCGCACCTCAGCAATTAGATGAGGTGATAGCCCATCTTCCGCAAAAAACTATCCTCTCATTAGGTGTGGTTGATGGCCGTAACATCTGGAAAAACGACTTTATTAATTCGCTGGGTATTATAAAATACGCTAAAGACAAACTGGGTGCCGATCGTATCTGGATAGCTCCTTCATGTTCATTGATCCATTCGCCATGTGATCTTCAAAATGAAACCAATGAAGAAGTGCTTACTCCCGAAATTAAACAATGGCTGGCCTTTGCGCGGCAAAAGATAAGTGAGGTTGTGTTACTTGGAAAACTGTCGGCCGATGTGATTGGTGATAGCAGCCTGCATCAATTGGCTAAAAACCGGGAAGCAAATGAGGCCCGCCGCACATCGACGCTTATTCATGACGAAGTTGTTAAGCAGCGGGTAAACATCATCACCGAAAATGATGTACGACGTACAAGTACTTTTGCTGATCGTAAAAAACAACAGCAGCTTTTACTTGATCTGCCGCTTTTTGCTACCACAACTATTGGTTCATTTCCGCAAACAACTGAAGTTCGAAGCTGGCGCGCACGTTTAAAGAAAGGGGAATTAACCGCAGCCGAATATGATAAACTGATAGCCGAAGAAACCGAAAAGGCAGTAAAATGGCAGGAGGAAATAGGCCTGGATGTGTTGGTACATGGCGAGTTTGAACGCAATGATATGGTTGAATATTTTGGCGAGCAACTGGCCGGTTTCACCTTTACACAGAATGGCTGGGTGCAAAGCTACGGCAGCCGTTGTGTTAAACCGCCCATTATTTATGGCGATGTATCAAGGCCGGAAGCAATGACGGTAAAATGGTCGGCCTATGCGCAGTCCCTGACCTCGCAATGGATGAAGGGTATGTTAACCGGCCCGGTCACTATTTTGCAATGGTCGTTTGTACGTAATGACCAGCCGCGCTCGGAAACCTGTACGCAGATAGCTTTGGCTATCCGTGATGAGGTATGTGATCTGGAAAGTGCGGGTATCAAGATCATTCAGATAGACGAACCCGCCATTCGTGAAGGGTTACCGCTTCGCAGGGATGACAGGGCAAATTATCTCGACTGGGCAGTTAAAGCTTTTCGAATTTCGGCAAGCGGCGTTCAGGATAGCACACAGATCCACACACATATGTGCTATTCGGAGTTTAATGATATCATTAAAAGCATAGCCGATATGGATGCTGATGTGATCACGATAGAAACATCGCGCTCACAAATGGAGCTACTGGATGTTTTTGCCGATTTTAAATATCCTAATGAAATCGGCCCCGGTGTGTACGATATCCATTCACCGCGTGTACCAAATAGAGACGAAATGATCTATTTACTCAAACGTGCACAGGCCGTAATACCCGATGCCCAGCTTTGGGTGAATCCCGATTGCGGTTTAAAAACACGCGGCTGGGATGAAACTAAAAAGGCGTTAATAGAAATGGTTGAGGCTGCAAAAGCCATCCGCGAAAGCGTGATCAATAATGTAACTGCTTAATGATTTAACTGCAGTGCACCTCTCGAAGGTACACTGCAGTTTTATAGGTGTAAATGATATGACAAGTAAAAAAAGGATGTCATGCTGAACCATTCGAAGCATGGTGGGCAGGCCTCTGCGCGCGAGTCTTCGACGGGCTCAGACTGACAGCCCCGAAGAGGCGCCGGATTTTAATAATTAGTATGACAAAGCACGAAAATAAACACTGCCCGCGCTGTATGGAACCTTTTGAATGCAAAGTGGGCAGTATCCTGTTGTGCCAGTGCCAGGGTATCAGCTTCACTGACCAGGAACGCGATTATATCCGCTTAACATACCCTGATTGCCTGTGCCGCAAATGCCTGATGGTTATGAAACACGAGATCAGTACTACCGCAGTTCAGGGGAAAATGAAAACGATACTTGAAGCAATCAAAAAGGGGACTTAATATTACAAGTTTTTGATTGTAACCAGAAGCTTAGCTTTAAGCTTTGCGCCTTCTGCTTTTAGCTTCTATGCAATTTCTCCGGCTTCAAACAGTTCATCCAAACGCCAGTGCGAATCGTTTACCCCACGCTCCATACCCGATTGCAGCATACCGTCACGATCTGCAACAGATTGGAAAACAGACTGTATGGTTACCCTGGTACGATTGCCGGGTAAGGCTTCAAATCTTGCCGTTTCGAGTGTAACATGGCCGCTTTCATGTAATCCTTCAAACTCAAATGTTTGGATAATTCTTTCCGGTGAGGTTACATCATGGATCACCCCATGAAAACCGTAGTCGTTACCGGCAGGGTCGGTATGAATATAGCGGTAATAGCCTCCGCTACGGCAGTCATATTTATCAATGTGCATTTTTAGTTCACGCGGGCCGAGCCATCTAACAATAAGATCAGGATCTGTGAAAGCTTTAAAAACAAGTTCGCGTGATGCTTCAAATTCGCGGGTTATAAAAAGCTCCTGTTTACCTGGTTCKGCTTTAATGCCGGTTTGATTTTTTGTGCTGATCATGGTGTTTTTATTTAGGTGATTGGTTAATCATTATCATAAGCTTCCTGCAAAAGCTTAATATCCATTTTGGTCATCTGCATCATGGCGCTCATGACTCTTTTGGCTTTTTCGGGATTGGTGCTATTGTAAAATAATTCGCTCATAATTTCGGGAACAATTTGCCATGTAACCCCAAACTTATCGTCCAGCCAGCCGCATTGACTTGTTTTGCCGCCGCCTGCAGGCAGGGCGTCCCACAAGTAATCAATTTCTTCCTGGGTTTTGCAGTTTACATAAAAGGAGGTTGCAGGCGAAAAATTGAACATCGGTCCACCATCCATGGCCAAAAAATGCTGATCTTCTAAGCGAAATGTTCCAACGATGATTTTGTGGCCGTTGCGGGCATCAGTAAGAGAGCTCAACTCACTTTCTGAATTTTTAAATACCGAAGTGTAAAATTTCAACGCCTCTTCAAGATTACCATTGAACCATAAAAAAGGGGTTACTTTTTGGGTTGCTTTAAATGTTGCCATTGGTTTTTGTTTTTAATTGGTTATAATTTGTTGCTTTTGATATCTCAAAGTTAGCAACAGTAGGAGGGGGCAATAGCGTGCAAAAACGACGAGATAAGGGGGCGTTAGCGACAAAATGATTTTCTATCCCCTTGGCATTTTTCTCATATCCATATAAAGTACATTCCAGCTATGACCGTCGGGATCGGTAAACAGGCAGCCGTACATCCAGCCATCCATTTCCCGGGACTTATGGTTGCTTTTACCGCCGGCTTCAATAGCTTTTTGAGCCAGTTCATCAACTTCTTCCTTGCTTTCGGCATCGATAGATAGCAGTACCTCTACGCCCTGGGCGGTATCGGCGAGGCCGCAGTTCTCTACAAAACCTTCAAAGGTGGCTTCGTCAAAAAGCATTACAGTAACATCTTTTTCGCCAACCTGCATCGCGGCAGAATTTGGCCCATTACCAAATTGCGAATTAAACCTAAAGCCGAGTTTGCTGAAAAACTCTTTTGATACATTTACATCTTTTACAGGCAGGTTGATCCAGAATTGCTTTGTCATAATTGTTGGTTTTATTGGTTATCGTTATTTTTTAATTCTTCAAGCAGGTTGTCAAGAGCGTCAAATTTTTCTTCCCAAACTTTACGGTAACGCTCCACCCATTGCGCAACTTCGTTAAGCTGTTTAAGCCGGGGTTCACAATATCGTTCGCGCCCCTGTTTTTTTATGGCTATAAGGCCACACTCGGTCAAAATTTTAATATGCTGTGATATAGCAGGGCGACTTATATCAAAATTATCCGCTATGGCGTTCAGGTTCATCGGCTTAAACGCTATCAGGTTAATGATATCCCTGCGGGTTGGATCGGCAATGGCTTGGAAAACATCTCTTCTCATCTAATTAACATGATATGTAAGTAATTGCTTACAAATTTATATGTAAGCAATTGCTTACGCAAATTTTTCTTAAGATTTTTATCAGTAGTGAAAGGTGGGAGAGTGGGTAGACAGACCGGTCTGTCTACTTCTCAAAAAAATCAGCATCTTTGTAGCTGATAATAGACCCTAACAATATGCTGTTTGAACAAATAAGCCAAAAAACGTTCTTTATTCTTGGTCCATGTGTAATGGAAAACCAGGAGTTATTATATACCGTTGCCGAAAAAGTGGCCGAAGCCGGGCAGAAATATAATGTCCCGGTGATCTTTAAATCGTCATTTGATAAAGCCAACCGTACGTCAATCCACTCGTATCGTGGTCCCGGTTTGGAAAAAGGCATGGAAATGCTTTTAAAAGTTAAAGAACGTTTTGGCTTACCTGTTACTACAGATATTCATGAACCATTTCAGGCTGCCATAGTAGCCGAAGTTGCAGATATATTGCAGATACCGGCATTTTTATGCCGCCAAACAGATCTGTTGGTTGCAGCTGCGCAGACAGGTAAAATTGTTAATGTAAAAAAGGCACAGTTTCTTTCGGGGCATGATATGTTTTATCCCGCCCAAAAGGTTATTGAAGCCGGCAACAACCAGGTAATATTAACCGAGCGCGGTAATATGTATGGCTATAATAATTTGGCTGTCGATTTCAGGAATATTTATGACATGAAGGCATTAGGTCATCCGGTTTGTATGGATTGTACCCATTCGGTTCAACGCCCTGGCGGAGCTGGCGGCAAAACAGGTGGCGATCGTACTTTTGTGCCCATGATGGCCCTTGCTGCAAAAGCTTTTGGAGCCGACGGCTACTTTTTAGAAACACATCCTGATCCTGACAACGCGTTGAGTGATGGCCCTAACATGGTTAAGCTTCATGATCTGGATAAAGTTTTAGCGCCGTTGGTTGGGTAAGTTTTTGTACGAGTGTCGGGATCTATGAAAGATATAGCAAAAAGGGTTTTTGATATTGAGATAGAATCGCTGCAACATGTGGCCGGTTTAATTGACGACGAATTTCCAAAGGTGGTTGATGTTATCCTTAAATCAACAGGTAAACTGGTTGTTATTGGCATTGGCAAATCCGGACTTATCGGCAAAAAGATCGCGGCTACACTGTCCAGCACAGGCACACCAAGTTTCTTTTTGCACCCGGGTGAGGCTTTTCACGGCGATTTGGGCATGGTAAGTTCTACTGACGTTGTTTTACTGATTTCCTATTCGGGTGAAACTGATGAAGTGCTAAAGCTCATTCCATATTTAAAATGGAATAAGAATATCATGATTGCCATAACTGGTAATCCCGCATCAACCGTTGCCAAAAACTGTAGCTATCATCTTAACATAAAAATTGAACGGGAGGCTTGCCCGCTTGAGCTGGCGCCTACGTCATCAACTACGGCGGCACTGGTTATGGGCGATGCCCTGGCCATAGCACTAATGGAATCGCGAAATTTTCAGCAGCATGATTTTGCCCGCTTCCACCCGGGGGGCAGTCTTGGGCGTAAACTGCTTGTAAAAGTTAAAGATCTGATGCGTACCGACAAGCTGCCTTTTATAAATGAAGAAGCTTCATTTATGGATCTGTTGCTGCGGATGTCTGAAGGTAGGTTAGGTATGGTTATGGTAGGTGATGCATCACGGATAAGCGGAGTTGTAACAGATGGCGACCTTCGCCGGGCATTGCTTAAACATCCGGACACCTCAACCTTAACCATAGCCGAAATCATGACTGTTAACCCGGTCATTATCGATGATAATGAATTTGTGGGCTATGCTGAGCAATTAATGCTTGAAAAGAAAATAACCACCTTACTTGTTGGTTCTGCACAAAGCCGGTCAATAACAGGTGTTTATCAGATTTATACAGCATAAAGTCAGTTTTGATCAGACAGGACTGCTTGTTCTTTAAACCAGGAGTGCGGGATTTGGTAATATTTGATTAACTTTACAGGTGTCTATCATATTCTACCGTACTAATTAAATGTCTGATCAATTAAGTCCGATCACTAATAAATTTCAGGCTCCTGCAAATATCCATATTGCTATAATAGGTCTTGGCTATGTTGGGCTACCCCTTGCTGTTGAATTTGCGAAAAAATATCCCGTAAAAGGGTTTGATATTAAACAAAGCAGGGTTGATGAGCTGAACAAAGCTTTTGACCGTACTCTTGAAACCAGCACCGATGAATTATTAACTGTTTTAAGTTTAAAAGACAGGGATAAAGGACTTATTTTCACCTCACAAATAGCGGAAATTGCTTCGTGTAATGTTTACATTGTTTCGGTACCCACACCGACAGATCAGCATAACCGCCCCGATTTGAGCTTGCTTATCAAGGCAAGTAAATCAATTGCAAGCGTATTGAATAGGGGAGATGTGGTTATTTATGAATCCACAGTTTATCCTGGTGTAACAGAAGAGGTGTGTGTGCCGGTATTGCAAGAAGAATCGGGGTTACAATATAACAGCGATTTTTTTGCGGGATACTCGCCGGAACGTATAAATCCGGGGGATAAGGTTCATACGTTAACTAATATTTTAAAAGTAACGTCGGGCTCAACACCCGAAGCTGCCGATTTTATTGACGGCCTGTATCAATCGATAGTAAAAGCGGGAACGCATAAGGCCCCTGCTATTAAGGTTGCTGAAGCATGTAAAGTAATAGAAAATTCACAACGCGATATCAATATAGCTTTTGTAAATGAACTTGCTAAAATATTCAATATAATGAATATAGATACCCATGCGGTATTGGCGGCGGCAGGTACCAAGTGGAATTTTTTGAATTTTAAGCCTGGCCTCGTAGGGGGGCATTGTACAGGGGTTGATCCGTACTACCTTGCAGCAAAAGCGCAGCAAATGGGTTACCATCCGGAAATTATATTGGCCGGGCGAAGGCTTAATGATGGCATGGGCAGTTACGTTGCACTTGAGGTTATTAAATTGATGGTTAAAAATGATATTGCGGTTAAAAATTCAAGGATCCTTGTGCTGGGGTTTACTTTTAAAGAAAATTGCCCGGATGTTCGCAATACAAGGGTAATCGATATCATTAAAGGTTTTGACGGCTTTGATGCAACCTGTGAGATATATGATCCATGGGCAGATCCGGATGAGGTAAAAAGAGAGTATGGGATCTTTACATTAAAGAACTACCAGGAATTAGGCGGCGCTTATGACGCTATTGTAATGGCTGTGGCGCATCGTGAGTTTTATGATATCGACTACAATGGCTTAAAGCACACCTCATCATCGGTAATTTATGACATTAAAGGTATTTTAAACAAGGATGTTGTAAACGGACGGTTGTAAATGTTGTTTTTACAATTATTTTTTCACATAAAATTCATTTATTTTTCACAGTTAACAGAGATTTCATTTTGAATAAATTTCATAATTCCTAATTTTGTGGCTGCGGAAATAATACATTTGTAACCGTGTCTCCATTTAATTATGACATTGTTATTTGTAAATAATTATAGTAATTTTAGCAGGGTTGCATACTACATAAGCACATATACATGATTCACAGATACGCTACTTTTATTAAAGCAGTGAACCTTACCATTGATTATATTATACTTAATATGAGCATGGTAATTTCTTACTTCATCGAAGACCGGTCATACATCTTCTGGATTAATAACAGAAAATACCTGCCTATAGTGTTGGTTTTTAACCTCATTTGGCTGTTAGCTGCAAATATTACCGGGCTATATGAACATGTACTTAATAAAGATTCAATTAAAACTTATCGCGGCGTAATCAAGACTTATTTGCTGTTTGTAAGCTTTATTTGTTTCACTATCATTATACTAATTGGTACTAACGCATATTTCATAACGCGTGAGTACCTCTTTTACTCGCTGGCGTTATTCGGTTTCCTGCTTGGCTTATGGAAGTTAATATTCCTGAGCATTCGTAAAAGCGACCGCGCGTCACTTATTGATACACGTACGGTTATTATTATCGGCGGAGGGCGCATAGGGTCAGATTTGCATAGTTTTTTTAAGCAAAATCCTGAACGGGGCTATAATCTTGTCGGTTTTTTTGATGATGGATTGAATAGCGTACTTGACAAAAGCCTTTATTTGGGTGGTACCAATGATTGTATAAGCTATGTGCTTAACAATAGAGTTGATGAAATATTTTGTACACTTCCAAATTCTGAAGCAGAAAAAATAGAGCAATTGATGCTCGATGCCGACAAAAACCTGATCAGGTTTAAGTTTATACCCGAATATTATGACTACGCTAAAAAGCCAACGTTTATACAAAGTTTCGGCCATATCCCGGTAATCTCGGTTAGGCCCGAACCTTTGGAGAATATGCTGAACCGTTCGATCAAGCGTTTATTTGATATCTGTTTTTCAGTGTTTGTTATCCTTTTTATCTTTAGCTGGCTATTCCCAATTCTGGCTATCATAATAAAGCTCGAATCAAAAGGACCAATCTTCTTTGTACAGGAACGCTCGGGCAGGGATAATAAACCGTTTAAATGCTACAAATTCCGTAGTATGCGGGTTAATCATGATTCGGATAAAAAACAAGCTACACGAGGCGATTCTCGCATAACTAAATCAGGGGCTTTTATCCGTAAAACAAGTATCGACGAATTACCTCAGTTTTTCAATGTGATACTGGGCAACATGTCTATAGTGGGCCCAAGGCCGCATATGATAAGCCATACTCAGCAATATTCGCAGCTTATAGATACATTCATGGTTAGGCATTTTCTTAAACCAGGTATTACAGGCTGGGCCCAGGTATCAGGCTTGAGGGGGGAAACCCAAACCACCCAGGCGATGCTTGAGCGTGTGGAGGCCGACGTTTGGTACCTTGAAAACTGGTCGTTCCTGCTGGATATGAAAATCATCTTCCTTACTGTATGGAACGTGTTTAGGGGCGAGAAAAACGCGTTTTAGTATGCCTGTATTCCGGGATCAGATGAACCGTACGGTTGAACTTTCCGGAATACCTAAACGGATCATATCCATTGTTCCTTCGCAAACGGAATTGCTATATTACCTCGGACTAAATATAGAGGTAATAGGCGTTACCAAATTTTGTGTGCATCCGGCAGATAAGCCTAAGTCAACAGCCAAAATAGGAGGGACGAAGCAACTTGATATTGAGAAGATCCGGTTGTTGGCCCCCGATTTGATTATCGCCAATAAAGAGGAAAACGACCGCTTCCTGGTAGAAGAATTGATGGATATCTGCCCGGTTTGGGTCAGCGATATCTCTGATCTTCATTCGGCTTTGGAGATGATTAAATGCATTGGTGATATTACCGATCGGTCGGAGCAGGCCACCATTCTTTGCAAGGAAATAAACAATCGTTTTAACGATATAAAACCTCCCTTAACTACATTAAAGGTTGCTTATCTCATATGGCGGAAACCTTATATGCTTGCTGGTAGGAATACTTTTATCGATTGCATGCTGCAAAGATGCGGGTTTAACAATGCGATAGAATCAGAACGTTACCCGGAGATTGATGCAGTTGGTTTGATAGATACCAATCCGGATCTTGTTTTTTTGTCATCAGAGCCGTATCCCTATACTCAAAAACATGTAGAAGAGTTTAAGGAGCTTTTACCAAATGCGAGGATAATTTTGGTAGATGGTGAAATGTTTTCCTGGTACGGCAGCCGGCTTTTGTATGCACCAGCATACTTTGAACAGCTAATAAGTGGGCTGTGGAAAATTAATTCCTACTAAATGAGCATGATAGCAAAAAAATGAAAATTATGTTTTTAAGTATAATATTAAACGCTATCTTTGCAGCCTGTTAAATCAGAAACGCGGAAGTGGCGTAATTGGTAGCCGCACCAGACTTAGGATCTGGCGCTTCACGGCGTGGGGGTTCGAGTCCCTTCTTCCGCACTCAGAAACCGGTCACATGTGATCGGTTTTTTTGTTTTATATTAATTCATAAATAGTTTTAATATGAATGAAATAACTACCCAAATAGATAAAAGCKATTATGTGGGGTATTATGACTTTTTGAATCTAAAAATTGATGGCGAATTTTTAGATGAGTTGTTAGAATTAAAATACCCAGGAGAAATGTACAAGGGTACTATACCTACTTTGCTTTTTGCGATGGAAATTGATGCAGAAAGTAAAATTGTTTGGAATAGAATTTTACCGGCGTTAAATTCTAAAAGTATTTGCCCGATTTTAATGTGCCCGGATGACTTGGACTTTTCTTGCATTATCGTAGTTGTCGAAGTTGAATGTCTTGAGGACATTGTGAAATGGAACAGGATGGGTTTGGATATTACAAAAGATTGGCAAGCAGAAAGTATTGGTTCAGAGGTGAAGTGGTTTGACAATGTACCTCCATATGAATTTTCGAAATCCGATTATTTAGCAATGATAAAGACTTTTGAGGTTCAATTTGAGGTAGATAAAACTGCTTGGGCTATCAGAAATGAAGAATATCAACAAAATAGCAAGTGTTAGTTTTATATTGCATTGACTATCAATGAAATATATCCAATGTGTTATAGTGTAATCCCATGTGATACAAAACAAAAAGAACCGATCAAATTTGATCGGTTCTTTTTGTTTTGTAGCTATCGTGACCACCGTGAATCCAGAAAGGTCGTCTCTATTGCTTTTTTAATATTTCAATCGGACATAGCATAAATAATTTCATCAATTGGAAGATCACTGTAATGTTTTGATAGAACCAAACGTATAAGTAATCAAATTGTAGTTTCTTTATTAAACTTTAAAAAACGTTTTGGAATTTAAAAAAAAAGCCGATAATTGTTGCTGAAATATCAGTTGTACAGATATAACATTGATTTAGGATTTATATACAAGTACTATGTCTCTGTTAATATTACAGAAAGATATTTTACTATTAACATTTGGTTGATTTATTAATTTCCTAAACCTTTCTTTTTTGATGAGCATTAATATAACTATCCGATCCTTATATATCTTCGTTTTATTGTGTCTTTCTATTTCATTAAAAAGCTATAGTCAAACAGTACCTGTTGGAAGTTACACTGAAGAGTTATTGCGCAGGGAACAGGTAGCGGGGGATACGGCTAATAAATCTTCATTTATCATCAGGCCCTTGGCTTCAACTATTGCTGATTCTACCCTTCAGCCGCTGATTGCCAGCCATCAATATATAAAGTTCAATTTCATGGGAGTGCCTTCAGGCCTGCGCATCCTGCCAGTTAATTGGTTAAATGAGTACAATGTAAGCCGCCCTTATGGTTACAATAACTCTTCATTATACCCAAACGCTGGATATCAAAGTATGCTTAGCGGCGGCTTTGTGTTAAAAGCCGGAATTTTGACCGTACAAGTAAAGCCCGAATTGGTTTACGCACAAAACAAAGGCTTTTCAACTTTTGCCGATGTTCAAGCCAATAATAATTCACCTTCACTTATGGGCGCTTACTTTATCCAGATAAATAGCATTGACGCCCCGGAACGATTTGGTACATCATCATTAAAGCATCTTTATCCAGGACAATCAAAAATTACTTTGGCTTATAAAAACATAGAAGCAGGTGTATCTACAGAAAATTTATGGTGGGGCCCGGGAATAAGAAATTCTATCATAATGAGTAATTCGGCACCAGGTTTTTTTCATTGGACATTTAATTCAACCAAACCGGTAAAAACTTTTATTGGTTCATTTGAATGGCAGATCATAGGAGGCAACCTGAAACAATCAGGTTTTGCTCCTGATGATGTAAGCAAATTAATATATGGAAGTAACTTATATAGCCCCAAGCCTAAAGTTTCGAGGTATATTTCTGCATACAGTGTCAACTGGCAGCCAAAATGGTTAAAGGGCTTATACCTTGGAGCTTCGGCTTATGACTATCTCGATAAGGATTCACTTTATCATAACAGAAACATTATTCGTAAAATAATTCCGGTTATTACAGGGTCTTCTGTTAAAGCTAACAACATCAACAATGGTCAAAATGGCGATCAGCAGGATTTTGCATACGCACTCAATATAAGGCAACTTTTGCCCTTATATAAAGCCGAAATTTACTTTGAATGGGCGCGTAATGATCGCGCTGGAAGCCTTTCTGATTTTCTGGAAGAACCCGAACATTCGGCGGCCTATACGTTTGGGGGGCGTAAACTGTTTGAACTTAGCAGGGGAGGGTTTATACAAATTAAATCGGAAATTACACAGCTGCAACGGGCGCCAACTTATTTGTTGCGAGACGAACCAAGCTGGTATGTACACTTACTGAGCCCAAGAGATGGTTATACCAATTACGGAAGATATATAGGTGCAGGGATCGGCCCGGGAAGCAGTAGTTTTATTTTTGATATAAGTTACCTTAAAAATGACAATTCTTATGGTCTCATGCTTGAAAGGCAATTGCATAACAATGATTTATACTACCAGGCTTTTACTGATGCCCGTATAAGTAACCTTCATTGGGTGGATCTTGCAGGTACATTTTATACCAATTTGAAAATTAAAAATTACCTTATCTCGGCCRAGGCCACACCGGTTTACACACTGAATTATGAGTACAAAAGCGGCTCAAGTTTTAACTTACATGCAAGGATTAACTTCACTTATTTTTTTAATTAATGAACCATTTTAGTCCTCATTTTTAGCATCTTGATAAAAGCGCCATTTATACTACGAATTAAAAAAATTACTTTACCCCCTAAAATGAGAAATTGGTTTACTTTTGCAGAAAATAATAGCATTTATTATGCGTATTATTTTTTTGCTCTGATGATTTTTTACATATGAACAAACTTCGCCTTCTTATATTATTAATTGCCTTGCTTAGTTTAGGAGCGGTTACTAATATCACTGCCCAAACCAATTTACAGAACATTTCTTCCATTAATGTCGACGATCTTTCAGACCAGCAGGTGATTCAACTGTTGCAACAAGCTCAAAAAGCAGATTTAACCGACACTGAATTACTGCAACAAGCCCAAAGCCGGGGGATGCCGGTTGCGCAAGTTCAAAAGTTAGATCTTCGCATAAAAAAGCTAAGAAATAAAAACAACGAATCGTCCAACAAGCAAGCCGATTCAACGCTTAACCAGCAGGGAAGGCAGCTCAATTATAAACCAGATTCGGCCGATTCAGTTTATAATAACAAAGATTTATTTGAAAGCCTAAAACCTAAAATTTTTGGTGCTGATATTTTTAAAAATAAAAACAGTTCATTTGAACCTAACCTTAAACTGGCTACCCCACTAAATTATATTGTTGGGCCTAATGACCAACTTAACATAAGCGTTTATGGCAGTTCATTAGTAAATTGGAAACTTGAAGTATCACCAGAAGGAAATATAAACATCCCTGGGGTTGGCATTTTAAATGTTGGTAGTAAAACTATTGAACAAGCCACTGCCTTAATTAAAAGTAGACTTGCAGCCAATAATTATGCTGTTGGCCGTGGTACAAGTGTGCAAGTTACACTCGGTAATATCCGCAGTATCCAGGTAATTATCATAGGGCAGGTAGCTAAACCGGGCACCTATACACTGCCCTCACTCGCTACCGTTTTTAACGCGTTGTATACAGCCGGCGGTCCTAACGATAATGGTAGTTTAAGGCAGATAGAGATCATCAGGAACAACAGGATTATCAGGCATCTGGATGTTTATGATTTTCTGTTAAAGGGCGACCAGAGAAATAATATTACCCTACAAGACCAAGATATTGTACGTGTACCAACTTACCGAACACGGGTACAGCTTGTTGGAGAAATCAAAATACCCGCATTATTTGAAGTTTTACCAGGAGAAAGTCTGGATAACATTTTAACTTATGCAGGCGGCTTTACCGATAGTGCGTATACCGCGAGGATCAAAGTATCGCAGGTAAGTGATCAGCAGCGTAAAATAACCGACGTATTAGAAGCTGACTATAAAAATTACATTCCGTTAAGAGGCGATAAATACACTATTGAGCCTATTATATACAGGTTTGAAAACCGGGTAGTGATAAAAGGAGCTGTTTTCCGCCCTGGGGATTATGAACTACAAAGCGGGTTAACACTATTGCAGTTAATCGAAAAAGCTTCAGGATTAAAAGAAGATGCTTTTACCGAACGAGGTACTGTTACCCGTTTAAAGCCTGACAATAGTACCGAAATAATCGGCTTTAATGTTAAAGATGTTATTAATAAAACAGTCAACGTTCCATTACAACGTGAGGATATCGTTAGCATCTCATCTATATTTGATTTAAGGGATAAGTATACGGTTACCATTAATGGGAATGTAAGAAAACCGGGGAAGTTTGCCTTTTCCGAAAGCATGAAGGTCGAAGACCTGATCTTAAAAGCAGGTGGCTTTGCGGAAGGCGCCAGTACAAACCGTATTGAAGTGGCGCGGAGGGTAACTGATGCTGACCCATCATCAAAAAACAGTTCGGTATCGCAGGTTTTTAGCGTGAATATTGATGGGAACCTGAAGCCGGCTGATGCTAATTTTGTGCTTACTCCTTTTGATATTGTTTCTGTATACAGCTTGCCAGGCTACGAAAAACAAAAAACGGTAAAAGTAGAAGGAGAGGTTTTATACCCTGGTTCTTACACCATTAAAAGTAAAAACGAAAAGATATCTGACCTGATTGCCAGAGCTGGTGGACTTACTGCCTCAGCAGACGCAGCGGGTGGTTCATTGAAACGCGATAATTTTGCAATATTAGGTATCGACAAAAATAAAACTGATACATTATCGATTAATGCAGAACGTTCGGCCCGAATTAACCGTTTAAAAAGGTCTTACAAAGACTCTACAAATAATGCTTCAGACACCACACAGTTAAGAAATAATTATGTAGGTATTGAGCTGGATAAAATCCTGAAATCACCAGGCTCTAAAACCGACCTGCTTCTGGAAAACGGCGATATTATAAGGGTGCCAAAACAGCAGCAGGTTGTTCGTGTTAATGGTCAGGTACTTTATCCGAGTGCCGTGGTATTTGATAGGTCAAAATCGTTTAACGATTTCGTTTCAAACGCTGGTGGTTACGGACCTGATGCCCTCAGACGCGGTGCATATGTAGTTTATCCAAATGGAACGGTAAAAGGTACACGTAAATTCCTATTCTTCAATAATCATCCTTCAGTTAAACCAGGTAGTGAAATATATGTTCCTAAAAAATCAGAAAGTAAAGGCAACACAGCCCAATCAATTTTAGGGTTTACTACAGGTTTGGCATCATTAGGAGCTATCATTTTAGGGATTTTAAGTTTGAATAAATAGTAAAAATGGATCAAAAGGTAGATTTTGTTAATGCAGAGCGGGAAATTTTTACAAGTGATATCGTTTCATCATTTAAAATAATTTCCGGGGTACTAAAAAAGTATTTTTTTATAATAATTATTGTCAGTTTAGTTGGTGGCTTAACCGGTTTTGTTTATGGATACTTAGCCCCGACAAACTATGTTGCAAAGCTTAATTTCGTATTGGAGAATGACAATAAAGCAGGACTTGGACAATATTCAAGTTTAGMTTCAATTGMCGGAATAGATTTAAATAATGGGGGCGGCGATATTTTTCAAAACGATAACATAATAGAGCTGTATAAGTCTCGATTGATGATTGAAAAAACATTATTAAGCAAGAGTAAAAATAACAGTTCACAGAAAAGTTTAATAGAACGATTTATCGCCGCAAATCACCTGAGGGAGAAATGGAGCAAGAAAAATGGATTAAGCAATATAAATTTTAATGGCGATCCCTCAACGTTTAATCGTCAGCAAGATAGCATAATCACTGATATTGTTAATTTATTCAATAAAAGCTATTTAAAAGTTTCAAAGCCGGATCGGAAATTAAGTATAATTGAGGTAAGTGTTACATTGACGGATGAGTTGCTTGCCAAAGACTTTGCAAACACTATAGCATCTAATGTAAATACTTTTTATATTCAAACCAAAACCAAAAAATTATTACAAAATGTAAATGTGTTACAACAACAAGTTGACAGTGTGCGAAATGTATTAAACAGGGCGATGTATGGCGTTGCTAATGCAGCGGATGCTTCGCCGAATGCCAATCCGTTAGTGTCTGTTTTAAGAGTCCCCTCTCAAAGAAAGCAAATTGACGTCCAAACAAGCTCTTCCATATATACGGAAGTTTTAAAAAACTTAGAGCTTACCAAAATACAATTGCGCAATGAAACCCCTCTTATTCAAATTATTGATAGTCCTGTTTTGCCATTATCAATAGTTAAGATAGGAAAATTGAAAGCCTTGGTTGTTGGGTTCTTTTTAGCTTTTGCAATTTCAACAACACTGATTTTACTGAAATTTTATTTTTTTAAAACAGTTTCCGCCAATAAATAAGTCATCAATTGTTAAATCAATCCTTAGATACACATATTAGCATTCAACTTATCGTGAAATTTACTGCATCTAATACAGCGAACATATAAATACGATATGCAGTCATCTTCAAAAACAAGCGCTGTCCTCTTTTTATTAAGATTAATAAGGACTTCCGTAGCTATATTTAACTTAGTGTTGTCTGCGAAATACTTTGGAGCAACTGTATCACGAGACACCTGGATATTGGCTTTTAACTATATCACTGTACTGAATTTAGCAGTTTGGGGACCACTTGATGAAACATTCAGAGCAAAGTATATCTTTATCAGAGAGTCGGAAAGCGAGGAAGAAGCACTAAGAAAAACTTCAGCATTATTTAATCTCACCACGTTTATAAGTTTCGTTATAGTTTTTGTAATTATTTTATTCCCTACGCCAATAGCCAAAACCGTGGCTCCCGCGTACTCCGGAGTAAACTTTGAAATGCTCGTTTACATGATTAGGCTGGTAGCCCCCATTTTTGTACTAACGCAGATCACTAAGATTTGGACAAGTATATTAAATGCTCATAATTCTTTTTATATACCCGAAATTGCGGGGTTTATATCTGCCGTAATCAATTTAATTTTACTGTTGGTTTTGGTACCGACGTTTGGAATATATTCCTTAGTGATATCTGCTTATGTAGGTTTATTTGTTTTAGCTGCAATGCTCATTTATCAAATAAAGTCACTTAAAATTCCTCTTTTTCGTTTACGTACAGGTAATTTATGGCAAATGGCCAAGCCGTTCATAATGTTCTCGCTTCCATTTTTCTTGCCTTACTTTTTTGGTCAAATAAGTGGTTTGGTAGAAAAGTCATTAACGAGTGTTTTGGGACAGGGGCAGGTTTCTGTGTTGGATTATGCTAAAAAGTTTACAGAAATACCATTAGGTGTATTAACCAGTATTTTAACAACTGTTTTAGTCCCTGTTTTATCAACCAATTATTCAAAATCACGAAATGATGAGTTTGTTAAAGAATTTAAACAAATGTTACAATTAGGATTAATAGCTTTATGTGTCCTGGTATCTATGCTGACTGTTTGCGCCCGCCCCATAGTTGAACTTCTGTATGCTCATGGCGCAATGACACAAGAGGCTTTAACCGAAATTGAGGCTCTAACAGGTGTTTATTCATTAGGTGCTATTTGTGTGTTCTTATATTTAATTTGTGGCATGGCGCTGATTTCGGTAACAAAGGGTAAGCTTTATGCATTTTCCGGTGTCATCGCACAGATCTTAATGATTATTACGAATATAGCCTTATATCGTTTTTGGGGAATCTATACATTTGCCTATTCTCTAATAATATCGCATTTTTTGGTAGCTGGTTTTATGTTTTACAAATTGCCGATACAAAGAAAAACACTGCTTATTTCTTTTGCCAAATATTTTGGCCTATTGATTGGAATTACAGCAGTTCTATCAGCCTTTAGTAAATTAATCCCTTCATCTGCCAATCATATATTGAGTATTATATTGCATTTAATAATAGTTTTTATTTTGCTTATAACGGCTATGTTAGCATTCAATTTAGATGAAAGCAGGTATTTGCGGTCGGTATTCGCGAGATTAAAAAGGGGAGAACAACAGTGAAAAGATTTTTGACGATCTTTCCAAGATGCGAAAATATCCATTTAACTAAAGACGTTGGAATGGTACCATATATGTTGTACAAAACATGTATGTACGATGCAACCATAGCAAGTTATAACAATGATGAATATCCTAATTTGAATTCAGAAGTAAAAGGACTTAAGCAATCRTTTATATCTAAAATTTTCAATAACAGGACAATAGATTCTTGTAT